>DASWPQ010000053.1:0-41537 GCA_036398375.1 Gryllotalpicola sp. | reverse complement strand
GCCGCGCGTCGCGCTCAAGATGGCGACCGGTTCGGGCAAGACCGTGGTCATGGCGATGCTCATCGCGTGGCAGACGCTGAACCGCCGCTCTGCCAGCGGCACCACGCGGAACCGCTGGGCGCAGAAGTTCCTGCTGATCGCGCCGGGCATCACGATCCGCGACCGGCTGCAGGTGCTCAGGCCGACGACGCCGGGCAACTACTACGACGAGCGCGAGATCGTCCCGAACGATCTGCGGCCCCAGCTCAACACGGCCCAGCTCGTCATCGCGAACTACCACGCCTTCCTGCCCAGGGTGCGGCACGAGTTCGAGGGCGTCAACGCGCTCACCAAGAACATCCTGAGCGAGTCGGACGACCCGGGAGCCTACGACGAGTCCGAGAGTGAGACCGTCGCTCGCGTCCTGCGCGATCTCGGCGGCATCGGCCGCAACGAGCCGATCGTCGTATTCAACGACGAGGCGCACCACTGCTATCGGGACGCACCGCAGCGCACCGCGGGCATCAGGCTCAGCCGGGAGCAGCAGGAGGCCAACGCCGACGCCCGCGTCTGGTTCGCCGGCGTACAGGCCGTCGCGCGGCGGCACCGGGTCGCGCGGGTCTTCGACCTGTCGGCGACGCCGTTCTACCTGAGCGGCTCTGGCTACACCGAAGGACATCTGTTCCCCTGGGTGGTCAGCGACTACTCCCTCATGGATGCCATCGAGGCGGGCATCGTCAAGGTTCCGCGGGTGCCCGTCGGGGACGACGCGACCACGGCCCAGCCCACCTATCTCGACCTGTGGGCGAACATCGGCGACAAGCTGCCGAAGCGGCAGAGCGCCGCCGCGGCCGGGTCGGCTGGCTGGGTGCCGCCGGAGGAGCTCGAGGGCGCCCTCCGCAACCTGTACCGCAGCTACGAGAAGTCGTTCGCGCACTGGGCGGATGAGCTGAAGGGCCTCGGCGAGCCCCCGCCCGTCATGATCGTGGTCTGCCCGAACACCGTCGTCTCCCGGCTCGTCTACGACTACCTCGCCGGCCGTGAGGTCGTTCAAGGCGAGAGCACGGCTCACACGGGCAACGAGGACTTCGCGCTGTTCGGCAACGGGCGCGACGGGAGGCGGCTCGCGCGACCGCGGACGATCCTGGTCGACTCGGCGCAGCTCGAGGCGGGCAACGCGCTCAGCGCGGACTTCAAAGAGGCCGCGGCGGCGGAGATCGACGCGTACAAGCGGGCCTACCGCCGCGCCAAGCCGGGCGCCGACGTCGAGCAGCTCACCGACGCGGACCTGCTGCGCGAGGTGCTCAACACGGTCGGCAAAAAGGGTCGGCTGGGCGAGCAGGTGCGCTGCGTCGTCAGCGTGGCGATGCTCACCGAGGGGTGGGACGCCAACACGGTGACGCACATCCTCGGCATCCGCGCCTTCACCTCGCAGCTGCTGTGCGAGCAGGTCGTCGGCCGCGGTCTGCGCCGCCGCAGCTACGCGCTGAACGCGGACGGCAGGCTCGAGCCCGAGTACGCGAACGTCTACGGCATCCCGTTCGCTTTCATCCCGAGCGACGTCGTCCCGGCCGAAAAGCCGCCCGCCCGCCCGGCGATCGAGGTCGGTTCGGTCGCGGGCCGCGAGCACTATCGCATCCGCTTCCCGAAGCTCGACGGCTACCGCCTCGAGATCCCGGACGAGTATCTGCACTTTGAGGCGGCGGATGCCCGGCGACTGCTCGTCGGTGCGAGCACGGTTCCGACGGAGGTCCTCGTCGAAGGCTATGTCGGCGAATCCGAGCTGGTGCGCGACGACGTCGACGATCCGCGCGCCCAGCGCGCCGCCTACCGGATCGCCGAGCAGGTCTACAAGCAGCACTTCATGAGCGGTGAGGAGCAGATCCGCCCCTGGACGTTCCCGCGACTGCGCGAGATCGCGAGCGAGTACCTCGCCGAGTGCGTCGACTACCGGGACGGCTTCACCGTCCGCCACCTGCTGCTGTCGACGAATCGGCGGCACGAGGCCGCCGAGGCGATCTGGAACGGCATCGCCCGCTACGGCGTCCGCGACGAGGCGAGCCGCGTCCAGCGACTGCGCCCGATCCTGCGCCGCTTCGACCCGGTCGGCGACACCGGCGGTGTCCGGTTCCTCACCCGCAAGCCCGTCTACGAGACCCGCAAGAGCGAGATCAGCCACGTCGTGCTCGACGGCCGGGGCGGCAACACCTGGGAGCAGCTGGTCGCCAGCCAGCTCGAGCTCGACGACGACGTCGCGGCGTACGCCAAGAACGACCACCTCCAGTTCGAGATCCCCTATGTGCACCGGGGCCGCAGTCACGTCTATCTGCCGGACTTCGTGGTCCGGCTCGCGCCCCGGCCCGGCGATGTGGAGCGCACGCTCATCGTCGAGGTCTCCGGCGGGCAGAAGAGCCCGGGTCCGACGGCCGAGAAGGCGAGCACCGCACGCGACCAGTGGTGCGTCGCCGTGAACAACCACGGCGGCTTCGGCCGGTGGGGCTATGCCGAGCTGACGACCATGACCGGGGTCGAGGTGGCGCTCCGCGACGCCGTCGCGGCGCTCTACGACGACCGGCCGATCACCGGCGACCCCGATCTCCTTCGTCCGTTCCGATGACCCTGCGCGTTCCGATGACCCGCCCGTTCCGATGACACGTCACGACGCATCCGACCCTGACCGCACACGAAGAAGGCACTGAGCACATGGCACGCGCTTCCCGTCCCGCCGGGCCCACCCCGGTCGAGTCGCTCCGTCACGTCGAGGACTCGCGGACGAACATCCCGACCGCCGAGGGCTCGGAGGCCTACTTCGACGCCGCCCGTGCCGCGCTGCCGCCCACACGCTACCCGCGCAACGCCGAGCGCGACCCGCAGCTGGTCTGGCGCGGTAAGGACACGCAGGACGACGAGCTCACGGTGGATGCTCCGCCGATCTACATCCAGGAGAAGATCGACCCGCGCGTGCTCATCGAGAACCTGCGCCGCAGCCCGGCGGACGGGCCGGCGGATGCCACAAGCGTGCCCGAGCTGTGGTCCTACGACGACTTCGACGGGCTCGACGGGCTGGACGCGATCGACTACTACCGCCACGACGCGCGATGGACGAATCGCATGATCCTCGGCGACTCCCTGCGCGTCATGGGCTCGCTCGCCGAGCGCGAGTCGCTGCGCGGGCAGGTGCAGATGGTCTACATCGATCCGCCGTATGGCATCAAGTTCGACTCGAACTGGCAGGTGCGGACGTCGCGGCGGGACGTTGTCGACGGCAAACGCGAGGACTCGGCGCGCGAGGCCGAGCAGATCAAGGCGTTCCGCGACACCTGGGCGGACGGCATCCATACCTACCTCTCGTACCTGCGGGATCGACTGACCGTGGCGCGCGAGCTGCTGACCGAGACCGGAAGCATCTTCGTGCAGATCGGCGACAAGAACGTGCACCTGATGAGGAGCCTGCTCGACGAGGTGTTCGGCGCCGAGCACTTCGTGAGCCAGATCGCCTTCCAGTCCTCGGTCGGGCTGGGGGCGAAGACGCTCGACGGCGTCGTCGCCTACGTCCTGTGGTACGGGCGCTCCCCGGCGACGAAGTACCGCAACCTGTACCGGCAGACGCGACCGGGCGAGGCGGGTGCCTCCCGCTACCGGCGCGTGATGCTGCCGGACGGCACCAGCAGGCCGGTCACGGCGGTCGAGCTGGAGGACCCCTCCGCGCTGCCGCCCGGCGCCCACCTCTTCGTCGACCAGGGGCTGACGTCGCGAACCGCGTCGGGCACAACGAGCTATCCGATCGAGTTCGGCGGGAAGCGCTACGTGCCCACCGCCGGCGGCTGGCGGACGAGTGCGGCCGGCATGGAACGGGTCCGCCACGCCCACCGGCTGATCCCCGCCGGCACGACGCTCCGCTTCGTCAAGTACTGGGACGACTTCCCCGCGATCTCGCTGACGAACCTCTGGGACGACGTGAGCGGCGGCATCTCCAGCCGGCTCGACCCCAAGATCTACGTCGTACAGACGCCGACCTCGATCATCGAGCGCTGCCTGCTCATGAGCACCGACCCGGGTGACCTCGTGCTCGACCCGACCTGCGGCTCCGGCACCACGGCGCACGTCGCCGAGCAGTGGGGCCGTCGCTGGATCACGATCGACACCTCGCGGGTCGCGATCGCCCTGGCGCGCCAGCGGCTCATGGGCGGCCGCTACCCGTACTACGTGCTGGCCGATTCGGAGGAGGGCCGCCGGCTCGAGGGCCTTCCTCCCGCCATCACCGGCAACGACATCCATCGGGGCTTCGTCTATGAGCGCCTGCGGCGCGTCACGCTCAGGTCGATCGCGAACAACCCGGACCTCCACGCCGGGATGAGTCGCCCAGAGGCCGATGCGGCCATCGCGAGACACGCCGAGTCCGAGCCCCTGTACGACAGACCGAAGGTCGACAGCCGGACCGTGCGCGTCAGCGGCCCGTTCACGGTCGAGAGCCTCAGCCCGCACCGCAGCCTGAGCTTCGACGAGGTCGCGGCCGAGCACGAACCCCGCAGCGAGCGCGCCGCGACGGAGGACGCCGGGAGCCCGACGTTCGAGCAGTCCATCCTGGAGAATCTGGCGAAGTCCGGCATCCAGAACGGCTCCCGGTCGGGGCGCTTCACCTTCGCCAGCCTGGAGCCCTATGCCGGCCGGCTCGTCCAGGCCGTCGGCGAGCGGCGCATCGAAGCCGGGGAGAGCGCGGCGGAGGCATCCGCCGACGAGGCGACCACCCGCGTCGCCATCGCGATCGGCCCGCAGTACGGCACCGTCAGCGCGGGCTTCGTGAAGGCGGCGCTGCGCGAGGCACGCGAGCTCGATCCCGCCGTCGACGTGCTCTACGTGCTCGGCTTCGCCTTCGATCCGAACATCGAGGGCGAACGTCTGCTGGGGCGTATTCGGGTCGAGGCCGTGCGCATGAACGTCGATCTGCTGATGATCGACGCGCTCAAGAAGACCGGCGCCGGCAATCTGTTCACGGTGTTCGGCGAGCCCGACATCGAGGTGCGCACCCGGCCCGACGGCAGGCTCGAGGTCGAGCTGCGCGGCGTCGACGTGTTCAATCCGAACACGGGTGAGGTGCGTTCGAGCGCCCCGACGCAGATCGCCCTCTGGATGATCGACACCCGCTATGACGAGGAGTCCTTCTTCGTGCGCCATGCGTACTTCACCGGCGACAACGACCCGTACCTGAGCCTCAAGGCCGCTCTGAAGGCGGATGTCGACCCGGAGGCGTGGGAGGCCCTGCATCGCACGAGCTCCCTCCCCTTCGACCGTCCGGAGACCGGCAGGATCGCCGTGAAGGTCATCAACGACTACGGCGACGAGGTCATGAAGGTCTTCCCGGTCTGAGACACGGGCCGGGCCAGGACGGCGGGCATGGGACCGGGGTGGGACCGCCCGTCTCAGCTCGGGCCCGGACTCCGCGGGACGCCGCGCAGCAGCTCACCGAGGTCGGTGCCCAGTGCGTGAGCGAGACGAGCCATCGTCGACAGGCTCGGGTTCGCGGCGCCGCGCTCGATGCGGCCGACATTCGAGGAATGCATCCCGGTGAGATTGGCGAGTTCTTCCTGTGTGATCCCACGTTCGAGCCGCGCCTGCCGCAGCTGCTCGCCGAACGCACCCGGCGCCTCCGCCGCGCCGTCTCGCCCTCTCACCGTCCACCCCCTCCTGCGGCGCCGCCGTGGCGCGCTGAGTATCGGGGCGATTATTTCACTGAATCAGATCCTCTCCGCGACTTCATTCAGATTTCTCGTATTCGTCATCCATGGCGTCGGGCTCTTTCCCCTGGTCCCGCCGTACACGATGGCGGTCGCGCAGCAGCCGCTCGTACCAGAAGCGGCCGTCGACGCGGGAGGCGCCGCGGAGGCCGATCGTGTACCAGCGCTCGGCGTCCGCGAACAGGCCCGCGAGCTCGAAGACGTCGCCGATCGCCTCTGCGAGGGCCGGGTCGGATGCCGCAGCCTTCCGCGCCTCGTCGGCCACGGCCAGCGCGACATCCGGCTCGTCGCGGCCGAGATGGACCTCGACGAGCGTCGGGTGCGCGGTGTAATCGGCGGGCCCGGCGGCTGCCCGGGCCTCCTGCGCCACCGCAAGCGCTCGGTCCGCGTCGCCCGCGGCCAGGAAGTCCTCGGCGGCGAGGGCGAGCACACGGGCGCGCTCCAGCCCCGGCTCGAGCTCGAACGCCGCCGCGTCGTCCCCGCCGCCGCCCCAGGCGTACTCGGTCTCGGCGCGCTCCCGCAGCTGGGCGGCGCTCGCGCGCCCCAGTGTCACGCCCTCCTGAAGGGCATCGACCATGTCCCGGGTGACCCGCTCTGAACTCACCGTTCCACGGTACGCGGCCCCTGTGCGCTTCCCCACTGCGCACACCCGGGTTTTCCCCGGGCTGCCGTCTAGACTCCCCCGCATGGCTCGCACGCGTAAGTCGAGAAAGTCGAAGGAGCTCGTCACGGTGGACGGGCAGGGGCGCGCGACGGGGCGCCTGCTTCCGAGCACGATCGAGAAGACCGTCGACCGGATGATGGGGTTCCACCGCCCCGCGGTCGTCGCGCATCTGAACGCGATCAAGCGCAGGCATCCGGACGCCACGACCGAGGAGCTGCAGTCCGTGCTGGAACGACGCTATCTCGCCACCGTCACCGGCTCCGGTGCGGCCACCGGGGCCACCGCGGTGCTTCCCGGGGTCGGCACCGTGACCTCCATCGCGCTGAGCGCGGCCGAGACCCTCGCCTTCCTCGAGGCGACGGCGCTGTTCGCCCAGTCCGTGGCCGAGCTGCACGGCACCACGGTCGACGACCCGGAGCGCACCCGCGGGCTCGTGCTCGCGCTGATGCTCGGCAAGGAGGGCAGCGACATCATCCGTCAGTTCGGCCTCGAAGTGCTCAACGAGGACAGCACCCGTGCCGGCTACTGGGGCATGGTCATCAGCGAGCAGATCCCGAGCGCGATCGTCACACCACTGCTCAACAGGCTGAAGAACACCTTCTTCAAGCGCCTGGCCGCCCACCAGACGACCTCGATCATCGGCCGGGCGCTCCCCTATGGCATCGGCGCGGTCGTGGGCGGGATCGGCAACAACGTGCTCGGCCGACGGGTGACCAAGGCGGCGCGCAATGCGTTCCCGCCCGCCGACGTCATCGTTCTGGACGAGGCGCGGGCGCAGAAGGCGCTGCAGAAGTAGCAGGCTGCACGGCCGTCTGCTGTGCGGCCACCGGCTGCTCAACGGCCTGCTGCGCGAACCGGTCCCACTCGTCCATGAGGTGCTGGACGGCCGCGTGGAAGCGCGCGGTCGCCGCGCCCGGTGTCGTGTCGCCGAAGTAGTACGACACCCACTTCCCCAGCCGAGCCGCCGCGTCGGCATCGTGGCTGAGCGCGTCGAGCCGGGCGACGATGTTCGAGGCATCCGCCTGTTCCAGCCATTCGGCGTCGGAGAGGTAGCCGCTCTCGTCGATCTCCGCCGCCGGATCCGCGGGACGGGTGACGAGCAGGGGCTTGCCCGCGGCGAGCCGGTCGTAGACCATGGCTGAGATGTCGACGATCGCGACATCGGCGGCGGCGAGCTGCCAGCCCAGCTCCGGAGCGTGGTCGTAGACGTGGTGCGCGGCGGGGTCGGCCGCGTTCGCCTCCTGCAGGGAGCGGACGATCGCCCGATTGGCCTCGGCGTAGACGTGGGAGACGACGCCGGAGCGCGGGTGCGGGCGGTAGACGACCCGAAAGCGGGAGTCGGCGAGCAGGGCGCTCACGAGGCGGACGCCGTGACTGGCGACGGAGCCGTACGCGGCCGCCGGCCGGTCGCCCTCCCAGGTCGGGGCGTACAGCACGACCTGGCGCCCGTCCGGCTCGAAGGGCAGGACGCCCGCGTAGTGATCGGCCTGCGGGCGCCCGATCGGGATGGCGCGCTTCCCCAGCTCGTAGTCCCACAGCTCGCGACCCAGGCGGGCGAGCGCAGCATCCCCGGCCACCAGGGCGTAGTCGTACGCCTTGAACTGGTTGGTGGTCATGTACATCTTGTCGCTCTCGCCGTGGTTGATGAACACGTGCCAGCGCTTGCCGTAGCGCATCATCTGGAAGTTGCGCGTGTTCTGGTTCACGTAGAAGACGAGGCGGATGTCCTGCGCGTCGAGGAACTCCTCGATGTCGACGACGGTCTTGGCGTACACGACGGGCACGGGACTGTCGTCGAGCAGCTCGATCGCGGCCGTCGCGGAACGCGCCATGATCGCCACCGGCCACTGCTTCGACAGCTCGGCGAGGGGGGCGAACCACTGCCGCAGCTGATAGAGATTGACGTCGCCATCGGCGAAGTAGACGGCGATCTTGAAACGGCCGCGGGCGAGCGCGGGCGCCTGTCGCAGCCGTGCCTTGAGCTCACCGCGGGCGTGCCGCTGCCCGATGGCCTTGCGCACGAGGCCGACGGCCGAGTTCAGATCCTGCGCGATGCCCATGACGGTCGAGGGTAGCGAATCCCCCTGGGCGGCCTCTTCGGGTGGCCGATGCGATCGTGGCGGATCGCGCGCTTCGGGCGACCGCGGGGATGCCGCTGATACCTTGTTGCCTGATATGAGCCGCTTCACTTTCGCCGCCGGCAACCTCACCAAGATCGCGGCTCTCCCCCTCTACGCGCTGGGAGCCGCCGCGGCCACGGTGACGCGGCGGCGAGCGGGCCTGTGGGTGTTCGGCTCCGGCACCGGCGTGGGCGAGGGCGCGCTCGCCCTGCTGCGCCAGGTTCAGTCATCGGATCCGGAAGCGCAGGTCGTATGGCTCGCGCGGAATACGCGCGATCTGACGGATGCCCGTGCCCTCGGCATCCCGGCCGCCCTGAAGTCGTCGTGGCGCGGGTTCCGGCTGACGCTGCGCGCACAGGTGATCGTCGTCACGCACGGCTTCGGCGATGTGAATCGTTTCGCCACCCGGGGCGCCTTCGTCGTAAACGTCTGGCACGGCATCCCGTTCAAGAGGATCCGCATCGACTCGCCCGAGGCGATGCGGGTGCCGCTCCTGGGCCGGCTGCCGATCGTCGGGCGGCTCGTGCGCCGCGCCTACGGGCGCGCGGGCGGCGGCATCGCGCTCTTCTCCAGCGCCTCACCGCTCGCGGCGGCGCGGGTGCGCACCGCGTTCGCCCTGAGCGAAAGGCAGGTCGTGGTCACCGGCGATCCGCGCGATGACGTACTGTTCGCCGGCGTTGCGGCCGAACGGGAGCGTACCGCCCGCGAGCGCATCGGCATCGTGCTGAACGACCCGCGGGCGCTCACCGATCGCCTCGTCATGTACGCGCCGACCTGGCGCGACGGCAAGCAGCACCCGGCGATCCCGACCGCCGAGGAATGGCTCGCCCTCGACACGCTGCTCGAACGCGCCGGCGCCCTGCTGCTCATCCGCTCGCACCCGCTCGGACGCGGGGATTTCGCCGCCGGCGTCACTGCGAGCGACCGTATCGTGTTGCTCGGCGCCGAGCTGCAGCCGGATGTCACGCCCGTGCTGCCCGCCATCGACACACTGATCACGGACTATTCCTCGATCGCCTTCGACTACGCGCTCACGGGCGGCGCGATCCTCTTCCTCGCGCCCGACGTCGCCGACTATGCGGGCCGCCGGGGCACCTACGAGCCCTATGCCGACTTCTCCGGCGGCCGTGAGGTGAGCAGCTGGGCGTCGCTGATCGCGCAGCTCGAGCAGACCCTGACGGATGCCTCGGCCCGCGCGCCCTTCGTCGAGCACGCCGCCTGGCTCGCCGCCCGCTTCCACTCCTTCCGCGACGGTCGCAACACCGAGCGGCTCTACGAGGTGATCGCGCGCCGCCTCGCCGGAGACGCCGCAGCGATGCCACCGCCGCCGACGCCGGCGCCCGAGGAGGCCGCCGCCCCGCTGACCGTCGACGGGCTGGTGGTCGAGGCGGGGCACGACGGCTTCGTGCTGTCGGTTGTGGGGCCGGAGGCATCGCGCCCGCCGGCATCCGTGCTGCTGCGCGGGCAACGGGCCGTGCTGCCCGGCACGGTCGAGTCCGCCGCGGGGCGGTGGCGCGCACGCGTGCCGCTCACGGTGAGCACCTTCGGCGGCGCACCGCTGCCGCCGCGCTCCGGCTCATACGCGCTGACGCTGAGCGATGGCCGCGGGCATCCCCTGCCGCTCGATGTGACCGCCGCGCCGCCCCCCGCGCGCCGCTACGGCAACGCCTTTCGCCTGGCCGCCACCAGCGCCCGCGGGGCGGTGACGATCGAGCTCTCCGCTCCCCTGTCCGACGACGAGGCGGGGGCAGCGAACCAGAGGCGCCTCCGTGCCGAGTACCGGGCGAACCGGGCCCCGCTCGAACGCGCCGTCTTCTTCGAGAGCTACTTCGGCAACAACGTCTCGTGCAACCCCCTCGGAATCGACCGCGCGCTCGCGGCCGCGCATCCCGAGGTGACGCGCTACTGGTCCGTCGCCGATGCCTCGGTGCCCGTCCCCGAGGGCGCCGTGCGCCTCGTCGACGGCAGCGAGGAGTGGTGGCACGCCCGTGCGGTCTCGCGCCTGCTCGTCGTGAACGACTGGCTGCGCAAGCGCTGGCATCCGCGCCGCGGCCAGACGGTGCTGCAGACATGGCACGGCACCCCGCTCAAGAAGCTCGCGCTCGACAAGGCGGGTCTGCGCCCGCGCGCCCGGCTCGCCGCCCTGGCCGAAGGCCGGCGGTGGGACATCCTGCTCGCGCAGAACCCGTTCAGCGCCGAGATATTCCGCTCGGCGTATGCGTTTCGCGGGCCGATCTGGCAAGAAGGATACCCGCGCGACGACATCCTTGCCCGCGGTGGGAAGAATGAGAACGGAAGCGGCGACACGGGCGCGGCGGTCCGCGCGCGGCTCGGCATCGCCCCGGACGCGAAGGTCGTGCTCTACGCGCCCACCTGGCGCGACGACCGCCCAGGTGTCGTCGACCACCTCGACGTCGCCGCCTTCGCCCGTCGGCTCGGCCCCGGCTACGTCACGCTGATCCGCGGTCATTCGCGCACGCTGCGCCCAGGGGCATCCGTCACCGCCGATGGTGTGATCGACGTCACCGGCTACCCCGAGATCAGCGAGCTCTACCTCGCCGCCGACATGCTCGTCACCGACTACTCCTCGGTCATGTTCGACTTCACGGTGACGGGCAAGCCGATCTTCTTCTACGTGCCCGATCTCGAGCACTACCGCGATCAGACCCGCGGCTTCACCTTCGAGCTGTTCCCCGTCGCCCCGGGGCCGATCACTACGGCCCTGCCCGAGCTGGTGACGGCGGTGACGGATGCCCCGGGCTCCGCCGCCGCGCAGCTGGAACGCTACGCCGAGTGGCGCATCCGCTTCAACCCGCGCGACGACGGGCACGCGGGTGAGCGCGTCGTGGAGCGGATCTTCGCCGAGGGACTGCTCTGACCGGCGGCTGCCTCGCAGCCAGTCGGGCGCACTTTCGGTCGCAGGGCGCACGAAATCGGCAAATCCGTGCGTCCTACGGGCCGAAGTGCGCCCCTCGGCGCGCACAGCTGGCGCGCGAGCGGGAGCAAGGCCGGTGGCGGTGCCCACGTGACCGGGCACAGCCCGGCCACGGAGACAGCCGCAGCGACGACCCACCGGGTCGCCACCCACCCCAACCCACGTGACCGGGCACAGCCCGGCCACGGAGATAGCCGCAGCGACGACCCACCGGGTCGTCGCTCAGAGCGAGCTATCTCCCCGTGAACTCCGCGAGGTTCCGGGTGAGCTTCAGGAATCCGAGGATGAAGCCGACGCCCCAGGTGAAGTGGATCACCGGCAGCACGACGATGAGCCACGCCATCGCCTTCGGCCCGTGAGCACGGGCAAGCGTCGTCGCGGCCAGCACGAGCAGCAGGTATCCGACCGGGATGATCAACCCGAGCAGCCACCACGGGGACAATCCCCCCAGGCATCCGGCGATGATGCCGAGTGCCACGAGCAGCACCATGATGGGCGGCATCCAGTACCGCGGCCCGTTGTTGGCGGGGAAACGGCGGGCCAGTTCGCCGCGCCAGACGCCGGTGGAGAAGAACTGCTTGGCGAGCTCGCGGACGCTCGCCCGCGGTCGGTAGCCGACCGTGAGCACGGGCGTGAACCAGACGACGCCCCCACGCTGTCGGATGCGCCGGTTGAGCTCCCAGTCCTGCCCGCGCTTGAAGCCCTCGTCGAAGAGCCCGGCGTCGAGAAGGCTCTGGCGCCGGAACACGCCGAGGTAGACCGTCTCGGCCGGGCCTTCCCTCCCGCTGGTGTGGTGGCGGGTGCCGCCGAGTCCGATGCGGCTGCCGTAGGCGACGGCGACGGCCTGCTCGAAGGGGCTCACCCCCTGAGCATCCATGACACCGCCGACGTTGTCGGCACCGGTGCGCCGGATGACCTCGATGGCGGTGCGGGTGTAGTTCGCGGGCAGGATGGAGTGCGCGTCGACGCGGACGATGATCGGGTGAGTGGATGCCTCGATGGCCCGGTTGAGCCCCGCCGGGGTTGAACCGCTCGGGTTCGCGACGGTCGTGATCCGGGGCTCCACGGCCGCCAGCGCCGCCACTGCGGCATCCGTCCCGTCAGTGCTCGGCCCGAGCGCCAGCACGACCTCGGATGGACCCGCGTAGTCCTGCGCCAGAAGGCTCTGCACCGCGTCGACCACGTGAGCCGCTTCATTGAGAACAGGCATCACATAGGAAACGCCGGGCAGCTCACCCAGATCGTGGAGGTCGTGCGGCATGGGTTCCAAGTCGTTCGGCGGAACTCCAGCGTACCAATCGGCACGCTGGAGTCCGTCTCGCGCACGCGGCCCGGATACCGCGTCGCCAGCGCTACTGCTGAGCGGTGTAGGTACCGAGCGTCACGGTCGTCTGGTAGGTCTTGCCGTCGCGGACGTAGGTCACCTTGACGGAGGAGCCGGAGGCGTGAGAGCGGATCTGCGCCGTCAGATCGGTCGAGCTGGTGATCGGCACACCGTCGACGTTGGTGATGACGTCGCCCGTCTTGAGGCCGGCCTTGTCCGCCGCGCTGCCCGTGGTGATCTGGTCGAGCAGGCCGCCCACCGTGGTGGCATCCTGCTGCGCAGCCGCGTTGCCGACCGTCGCACCGAGCAGACCGTGGGTGGCCTTGCCGTTCGACTGCAGCTCGCTCGCGATGCGCTTGGCGACCGAGGAGGGGATGGCGAAGCCGACGCCGATGTTCCCGGACTGGGTCGAGCCGTCGCTCGATCCGGTGCTGGCGATGGCGACGTTGATGCCGACGAGCTCACCCGCGTTGTTCAGCAGAGCACCGCCCGAGTTGCCCGGGTTGATCGCGGCATCCGTCTGGATGGCGGGCACGGCGATGGTGTTGTCCGCGCTCGACTGCTGCTGGTCGAAGGGGTTGCTGCCGCCGAAGTCCCACTGCCCGAAGGGGTCGGAGTTGCCGCTTCCGCTGCCGCCGCTCTGCGGAGCACTCGACTGCAGCGAGACGCTGCGGTTCAGGGCACTGACGATGCCGTCGGTGACGGTGCCCTGCAGGCCGAGCGGGGCGCCGATCGCGATGACCTGATCACCGACGTTGAGCTTCGTCGAGTCGCCCCAGCTGATCGGCGTGAGACCCGAGGCGTTGTCGAGCTTGATGACGGCGAGGTCGTCGGTCGGGTCGGTGCCGACCACCTTGGCGGTGTAGAGCTTGCCGTCGTTGGTCTGCACCTGGATGGTGGCGCTGGAGACGTCGCCGTCGAGCGTGACCACGTGGGTGTTGGTCAGGACGTAGCCGTCGCTGCTCAGGATCACCCCGGAGCCGGTGCCGGCCTCCTGCGAGGCGGTGACGTTGATCGTCACGACGCTGTTGGAGACCTTGGCCGCCACCGCCGTGACCTGGGTCGCGTTCTTCGGGTCGTTGACCGTGATGTTCGAAGCGCCGCTGCCGCCGCCGCTGATGCTGACCGGCGTCGAGCCGTTGTGGGACACCGCGGCGGCGATCCCGCCGCCGACGCCGCCGCCGAGCAGACCGCCGACGACGAGGGCGGCGGCGATCAGGCCGATCGTCCGACCCGTCAGGGTGCGCTCGCCCTTCGGCTTCTGCGGCTTCGCCTGGGGCTGCTGCGGCGCGCCGAACTGCGCGTAGTACGGATGCTGGCCGCCGACCGGCTGCGTCGGCTGCGTGTGCTGGTAGCCCTGCGGGTACGGCTGCGTCGGCTGGGCCTGCTGCGGCGGGGTGTACTGCGGGAAGTGCGGCTGAGGCTGGGGCTGCTGCGGGTAGACCGGCTGCGGGGCCTGCCCGAGCGCGCCCGCGGGCTGCCCCGGCTGGTCGAATGCGCCGGCCGGCTGCGTCGATGCAGCCGGGGTCGCAGGGGCCACCGGGGTCGCAGGCTGTGCCGGAGCCGCGGGGCTCTGCCACGCGGAGGACTCGGGCTGGACAAGAGCATCCGTTTCGGGCTGCTCCGCGGGGGCGTCGGGCTGCTGGACCGACTCCGCCGCCGGGCTGTCGGGCTCCTGCGGGTTCATGGGGTCGTTCGCGTTGTCGCTCATGGTTTGCTCCTTTTCCAAGCACGTCCAGCATCCGACGCGAAGCTGTGCAGAAGTTATGACGGGTCTTGGAGCGGACTCGAATCTCCCCATGGACTCGATAATCCCGGAACTCCCCGATTAACAGCCTGGTCCGGAAGGTTTTTCATCGCAACTGTGACCCACGAGCACGGCCTTCACCCCCTTGACTGTGACGACGATCGGCTCGGAAGTCAGCCCCAGCGTACCCGGGATCGTCACCCACGGCCGCCCCGCGAAGCGAAACTGCGCCGAGAACGCGATGTCCACCGTCGCCTCATAGCTGCCACGGCTCTCGTAGACATGGCTCGTCGGCGTTTTCGCGAACTCACCCAGGCCAGATGCCGCCCAGGTACTGCCGGGTGCAGAGGTGGTCTGGCTACCCCCGTCCCCATAGCTCCAGACATAGGACACTGGCGAGAACCGCACCGTGACGGGCTGCCCCAGCAGTTCGCCGGACCGTTCTCGCTCCCCCGCCGCGGCGATGAAGTTCGTGTTCGCCCCGGCAAGGGTGAAAGCACCCGGCTCAACGGATGCCTTCGGCACCGCCCCGAGAAACCGAGCGACGTCCCTCAGCCCCGGAGTCGCAGGAACGCCGGGCTCCCCCGGCGTCCCCGGGTTCGCGACGTCATACCCCTCCCGATCCACGCACGGAGCGGAGCAGGTGGTGTCTTCCTCAGCTGTTTGTGCGGGAAGGCTCGTCTGAGACAGGCGCTGGGTTTTTCGGGGTTCCCGCTCAACATTGCCTGTAGAACCAAGAACGCTGCCCTTCTTTCCTTCATCGCCGGCAGAGTTTCCAGTCACTTGGGCAGCACGCCCGTCCCAGGAACCGTTTGTGTCAATGTCGCCTGTTGAAATTGGCGCCAAGCCGACCACGACAAGAACCACCAAGGGGGCTAGGCCTTGCATACCCCACCCCCAGACCAATAGGTGTTGGACTGGATGATTAGCTGTCTCGTCATGTCAGATCGAAGTTCGACAACATATGCGATGTAGTCCGCTCGATCGGCGCTGACCAATGACTTCCCCGTCTGGTCGACCAAGTCGACATCTGAAATGTCTTCGCAGACGTAGACACGGACCGTTGCAAATCCACCTTGCTCAACGCGTGACTGAAGAACAACATTGTTGAGAACTGTGTAACCGAGTCCGTGAGCACGCTCGACTTTATATTTGTTGGCCTCGTCGACCTCATGCTGATAGCCGGCATCGCTTACGTAAGGACGCACGCGTTCGGGCTTGTCCCCACCTTCATGTGCAATTTCATCAGAGGCTCGCTCGTACTTCTTGTACACATCCGTCGCGGCGGCGAGGGCGTCGGCGTCGCTCGTGAAGATCGGTGTGGGTGCGGGAGATGAGCTGCGGGTGGGCGTGGGGTCCGCGTGGTGCTTCGGGCCGGAGCATCCGGCCAGCAGCACCGCGGTGAGCAGCAACGCCCCCGACGAGCGAGCCGCGCGCTTCGGAATCCGCATGGCCCCAAAGGTAAAGCATGGGACCGTCACAGGCAGGAGTTATCCACAGGTGCCTGCCCAGGCATCCGTACAGACGCCCGTACAGGCATCCGCCGGGCCTGCCGTCGCTCGATCCGGCATTCGGCGCCGCCTGGACACGTGCGTGCGGAACGGCACGCGCAGGTGTCCACCGGACACGCACGAACGCCACCGCAACCCTGCCACCGCCTAGGGTGTGAACCATGATGATCGACGGCCCGTGGCAGGCGGCGGCGCGGGGTGCGGGGCTCCTCGGACAGGACGGTGCCATCGCCGCCACCATCTTCGCCGAGATGAGCGCCCTCGCCACACAGAGCGGTGCGATCAACCTGGGCCAGGGCTTTCCGGACGAGGACGGCCCCGCCGAGGTCCTCGAGGCGGCGACCGAGGCGATCAGGGCCGGCGTCAACCAGTACCCGCCCGGCATCGGCATGCCCGTGCTGCGCCAGGCCATCGCTGCGCACCAGCGCCGCTTCTACGGGCTCGGATACGACCCCGACCGCGAGGTGCTCGTCACCGCCGGAGCGACCGAGGCGCTCGCCGCGACGCTGCTCGCCTTCATCGAGCCGGGCGACGAGGTCATCACCTTCGAGCCATTCTACGACGCCTACGGCGCCCTGATCGCCCTCGCGGGCGGACGGCACGTGACCGTGCCGCTCACGGCCCCTCGCTTCGCCCCCGACCTCGAGGAGCTGCGGGCGGCGGTCACCGACCGCACCCGGATCATCCTCGTCAACAACCCCCACAACCCGACGGGTGCGACGTTCGACGACGAGACGCTCCGCACGATCGTTGAGCTCGCCGAACGGCACGATGCGCTCATCGTCACCGACGAGGTCTACGAGCACCTGCGGTTCGAGACGCCGCACACGCCTGTGGCGGCCGTGCCAGGGGCATCCGCCCGTACTGTCTCGATCTCGAGCGGCGGCAAGACCTTCTCGACCACCGGCTGGAAGATCGGCTGGATCACGGCTCGACCGGAACTCGTCACGGCGATCCTCGCCGTCAAGCAGTTCCTGACCTACGTCAACGGTGCACCGTTCCAGCCGGCGATCGCGGCGGGGCTGGCTCTGCCCGACGCGTTCTTCCACGGCGTCGCCGCCACGCTCCGGACGAAGCGCGACCTGCTCTCGGCCGGGCTCGCGCGCGCCGGCTTCGAGGTCTTCCCCTCCTCCGGCTCCTACTTCGTGGTGGCGGACGCCGCGCCGCTCGGCTACGACGACGCCGTCGAGCTCTGCCGCGAGCTGCCGCGTCGCGCCGGCGTCGTGGCGATCCCCCTGTCGGCGTTCTATGCCGAGGAGCATCGCGAGCACGCGAAGTCGCTCGTCCGGTTCGCGTTCTGCAAGAAGGTCGAGGTGCTCGAGCGGGCGAGCGCTCAGCTCACCGCCTTGGGCACCACCGTGTAGCGACGCAGCGCGAGGGCGGGGTTCGTCTCGCGCACGGTACGCAGTCTCTCGATCGACACGCCGGCGAGGGCGACATCCGTCTGCTCCGCCAGCTCGGCGAGCGATACGCCCATCGGGTCCACGATCATCGAGGTGCCGACCCCGACGGGCGGGGTCTGGTCGGATGCCGCGATGTAGACGGTGTTCTCGATCGCCCGAGCGGTCACGAGCGTGCGCCAGTGGTGCACCTTGAGGTTGCCGCGCACCCACTCGGCCGGCACGAGCACGAGCTGGGCGCCGGCATCCACGATGCGCCGGGTCACCTCGGGGAAGCGCAGATCATAGCAGGTCTGCAGGCCGACCGTGACACCGTCGACGTCGAAGACCTGGGGCTCGTCGAGCGGCCCGGGCTCCACCCACTCCGACTCCCGCGCGCCGAAGGCGTCGTAGAGATGCTGCTTCCGGTAGGCGGCGACGACCCCTGCGCCCGGAACGACGGCGACGACCGTGTTCGTGAAGCGCCCCGCCCTGGGCGACTGCTCGGCCATGCCCGCGACGATGGTCGCACCGAGCTGTTCGGCGAGCGCGGCGAGCGCGGCGGTGAACGGGCCGTCGAGAGGCTCGGCCGCGTCGAGGAACGCCGCCCCG
Organism: Gryllotalpicola sp.; assembly: GCA_036398375.1. Taxonomy (GTDB): domain Bacteria; phylum Actinomycetota; class Actinomycetes; order Actinomycetales; family Microbacteriaceae; genus Gryllotalpicola. The sequence continues at coordinate 23,531 of DASWPQ010000053.1, read as the reverse complement.
ACGGGGTCGATGAAGAAGGATGAGTACTCGGGGAACACCACGAGCCGCGCTCCGCGCTCCACCGCCGCCTCGGCGAGGTCGCGGATCGTCTCGAGGTTCGCCTCCGTATCGGCCCCCGGCGCGAACTGCGCGACGGCGACGTTGAGGGGATCGCTCACGCGTCGAGCATATAGAGCGGGCAGAGTGCGCGGTACGGCCTGAGCGCATCCCGGCATGGGCGGGGCGAGCGGATGCCTCACGAGGCGCGCGCGGCCTCGGCCCCGTGCTCGATTTCACGGGCCCCTCCTCCCGTGCTAGGCTTTTCTCTTGTGCCGCGGGGTGGAGCAGTTCGGTAGCTCGCTGGGCTCATAACCCAGAGGTCGTAGGTTCAAATCCTGCCCCCGCAACGATAAGGCCCGATCAGAAGCAATTCTGATCGGGCCTTTGTTGTGTTTGCCTGGCACCTTTGCTGTGTCTGCCAGGCAGGGCCCCACACTCAGCGCACTTTCTGCACAGGTGTCCAAGAGAGTCATAGAGTTGCATCGTGGATGATTCGATGACGACGCAGATGCAGCTCCGGCAAGCGCTGCGCAGTTCGTCGGATCCGCGCACCGAGCGCACCCGGGCCGCCGTCTTCGCCGCCGTCGAGGCGCTCCACGCGCACGGCCAGCAGGTGACGGTCGCCGCCCTGGTGCGCGAGGCCGGCATCAGCCGCAGCGGCTTCTACGCCCATTTCAGCGGCATCGAGGAAGTCGCCGCCGAGCTCATGCGCGCGAACCTCGGCGAGATCGCCGGAAGCTACGAGTCGACGAAGGGGACCACTCCGGCCGAGAGCGCTCAGGCCATGCACGGGGCCCAGCGCCGCCTGGTCGCGCACTTCGCCCGCAACCGCACGCTGTACATCGCCGTGTCGAGCCTCTCGATGAGCCAGCGGGCGCGCTCCGACGCCGTGCGCATCCTCGCCGGGGTGCTGGAGGGCACCCTGTTGCGGCATCCGTACCGCCCCGCTGATGCCGACCCCGTGCTCGCCGCCCGCTACATCGCCGGCGCGGCGATCAGCCTGCTGGAGGCGTGGATCAGCGGCGAGGTCGAGGCGGATGCGGAGACGGTTGCCCTCCATCTCACGCGGCTGATGCCGCGCTGGTTCTCCGGGCTCGAACCCGACCCGGTCAAGTGAAAGGAACAACAGAATATGGTTGCGATCACTGCCGCCGTGACCCGCGGCAAGGATGCCCCCTTCGTCTTCGAGCAGCTGGAGCTCGCCGAGCCCCGGCCGGATGAGCTGCTCGTCAAGCTGACCTCGAGCGGCCTGTGCCACACCGATCTGGCGATGGTGCAGGGCGAGATCCCCGCGCCGTTCCCGATCGTGCTCGGCCACGAGGGCGCCGGCATCGTGGAAGAGGTGGGCTCGGCGGTCACCGGCTTCCAGCTCGGCGACCGCGTCGCGGTCTCCTTCGCCTCCTGCGGCCACTGCTCGAACTGCCTGAGCGGCAAAGAGGCCTACTGCGAGAGCTTCATGGCGCTGAACTTCGGCGGCGTCCGCGAGGACGGCTCGACGACCATCACCGACGGCGAGGGCGCCACGGTGCACGGCAGCTTCTTCGGCCAGTCCTCCTTCGCGACGCACGCGCTCGTCGCCGCCCGCAACGCCGTGAAGGTGCCGGAGGGGATCGACCTCGACCTGACCGGCCCGCTCGGCTGCGGCATCCAGACCGGCGCCGGCGCCGTCATCAACACGCTCGGCGTCACCGCGGGCGCGAGCATCGTGATCTCGGGCACCGGCGCCGTCGGCCTCGCCGCGCTCATGGCGGCCAAGGCCGTCGGCGCGACGACGATCATCGCGGTCGACGTGCTGGCACCCCGCCTCGAGACGGCCCTCGAGCTCGGCGCCACCCACGTGGTCAACGGCCGCGAGGAGGACGTCGTCGCCCGCGTGCAGGAGATCACCGGCGGCGGTGCCGACTACGCCTTCGACACGACCGGCATCCCCCCGGTGATCGTGAACGATCTGCTCGCGCTCAAGATGGGCGGCGAGATCGGCCTCGTCGCCGCGGGACCCGAGGGCGCCGCGATCCCGGTCTCGGCCATGACGGGCAAGACCGTGCGCAGCCTCATCGAAGGCGACTCGGTGCCGCAGGTGTTCATCCCGCACCTCATCGCGCTCTACCAGCGCGGCGTGTTCCCCTTCGACCGGCTCGTGACGAAGTACCCCTTCGCGGACATCGACCGCGCCATCGCCGACACGCAGTCCGGCGCCGCCGTGAAGGCCGTGCTCACTATCGCCTGAGCGTGAATCCCCGAGCCGCGCGACCCGCTAGACTGAAGAAGTCGACGCGGGGTGGAGCAGTTCGGTAGCTCGCTGGGCTCATAACCCAGAGGTCGTAGGTTCAAATCCTGCCCCCGCAACCAGTGTCCCGGCCTCGTCAGAGGCCGGGACCTTTGCGTCAAGCGGGTCCGCGCTTATATTGCGGTGAGCTCACCGAGATACCGCCGCCGCCGCGCATTCCGATCGCATGGGTTCTCACCAGGAACGCCCGTTCCCTGCCGAACGACGATATCTCCCCCGGCGGCGCGCATAAGAACATCCGACTCGACCACCGGCTCAGGTCGGATGTAGCTATGCCAATGCGGCGCGTTGGGCCTCGATGACCGCGGCGATCGCCGGCTTCGCGTCGCGGGCGAAGCGGGGGAAGTTCAGGAAGCCGTGCGGCATCGCCGGGAAGCCGAGCAGACGGACCTCCACGCCGGCCGCCTGCAGCCCCTCTGCGTAGAGCACGCCGTCGTCGTGCAGCGGGTCATGCTCCGCCACCTCGATGAGCGCCGGCGGCAGGCCGGCGAACGACGCGGCCTTGAGCGGCGAGACCCTCCAATCCTCCGGGTCACCCGCATAGAGCTCGTCGAACCTCGCCATGTCGGTGCCGGTCAGGATGAAGGCATCGGCGTTCGCACGTCGCGACTCGGTGTCGCGCGCACCTGTCACCGGGTACAGCAGCGCCTGGTGCCGGATGACGGGGCCCGCGTCGTCCCGCGCCATCAGGGCGACCACCGCCGCGAGGTTCCCGCCGGCGCTCTCGCCCATGACACCGAGCCGGCTCGCGTCGGCGCCCAGCTCCTCCGCATGGCCGGCAGCCCAGACCAGTCCGGCGTAGCTGTCCTCGACGCCGGCCGGGAACGGATGCTTCGGCGCGAGTCGGTACTCGACGGACACCACGATCGCGTCCAGCTCCCGCGCGACGGTGCCGCACATCCAGTCCCCGCCGCGCAGATCACCGAAGACGAAGCCGCCGCCGTGGAAGTAGACCACGAGGGGCCGTCCGGTCTTCTCACCGGACGGCGTGTAGACCCGCACCCGGAACCCGCCGACGGCGCGGTCCTCGACCGCGACGCCCTTCGGCCGCGTCCCCATCAGGATCGAGGCCATGAACTCCGGCGCGCCCGCGCCGCTGCTGCGGGCGATCTGCTCGGGGGTCGCCTTCGCCACCGAAGAGCCCGGCAGACGCCGCATCACCTTGCCGATCCGCCGCATCCCCGGCGCGAGAGGTTCCATGAGGCCGACCCTACAGCGACCAGCACAGACAGCCTCCGCCGCCACCGGCTCGCTTGACCGAGGTGGTCGAGGCGGCCGAGGCGGATCAGTTGAGCAGATGCAGAAGTCTCGCAGTCACTCACAAGCACACTCCGAACGACGAGCACTGTTAGGTCGCCAAGACCTATGTCATGCTGACCTAATGGTCTTGGAGATCCTGATCCTCAGCTCGCTACGGAAGGGGCCGATGCACGGCTATGAGTTGAAGCAGCAGGTGCAGCGTCCGACGTTCACGCGCCTGGGGAACAGCTCGCTGTATCCGGCGCTGCGCCGCTTCGAGCACAGCGGCGCGGTGACACAGCACATCGAGGAGCAGGACGGCAAGCCGTCTCGCAAGGTCTACACGATCACTGCGGCGGGACGGGCGGAGCTCCGTGAGCTGATCGGCTCGCTGCCACCCGAGCTGGCCGCGAACGAGGAGGAGTTCCTCGTGCGAGTCGGCTTCTTCGGCGAGCTCACCGCGGCCGAGCGGTCTCGGGTCCTCGCCGCGCGAGCGGGCGTGGTCGATGCGAAGATCGCGCAGATCATCGCACTCATCGCGGACCGCGAGCCCTCGTCCGCCCCGGACGATTGGCCGGCCAGGGCCACAGACCGGTTCCTGCGCCAGCTGCGAGAGGAGCGCGGATGGATCGAACAGCTGAGTGTCGAGAACGAGGAGCAGGACGATGACGGCTGAGGTGCAGACGCCGAAGAGCGGGCTCGGGGCCGCGGCCCGATACGGGCTGCTGATCGGCCCGCTGCTGAGCATGATCGACTCGAGCATCGTGAACGTCGCGGTGCCCGACATCGCGACCGAGCTGAAGGCATCGCTGGATGCCGTGCAGTGGGTGGTCAGCGGCTACCTGCTCGCCCTCGGCGTCGCACTCGCCGTCACGGCGTACGCAGCGAAGCGTTTCGGGACGATCCGGATCTACACGATCAGCATGATCCTGTTCGTGCTGGCCTCCGCCGCCTGCGCGATCGCACCGAACATCGACAGCCTGATCGCGTTCCGCGTGGTCCAGGGCTTCGTCGGCGCCCCGCTCGTCCCGCTCGCGCTCAGCATCCTGCTCGGCAAGGACGGCATCGGAGGCGGCAGGGTCCCGATCTCGGCCGCCCTCGTGCTGTTCCTCGCGCCGGCCCTCGGCCCGACCCTGGGCGGTCTGCTCATCGGCGCCGGCGGCTGGCGATGGATCTTCCTCATCAACGTGCCCGTCGGCGTCATCGGGCTGCTCCTGCTGCTGCGCATCCCGAAAGGCCTCGGAGCGGCGCCCGACCGCGCCACGCGCTTCGACCCCATCGGATTCCTCCTCCTCGCCGTCGGTCTGACCGCTGCGCTCTACGGCGCCACGGAAGGCACCACCGACGGATGGGGCAGCCCGCTGTGTTACGTGCCGCTCGGCTCCGGCCTGACACTCCTCATCGGCTACACCTTCTGGGCGCTGAGACGCCCGAATCCCGCCGTGAACGTGCAGATGATCCGACATCGCAACTCCGCGATCGCGCTCGTCCTCCAGGTGCTGTGCTCGGTCGTCGCCTTCGGGACCGTGTTCCTGCTCCCCGTCTTCACCCAGTCCGTGCAGGGCTATTCGGCCATCGCCACCGGAATCGCCCTCCTGCCGCAGGGCATCATCATGGGCATCGGCACCTACGTCGGCCAGAAGCTCTCCGGCCGCATCTCCCTCAAAGTCCTCGTCGTCACCGGCTTCGTGATCCTGGCCGCGTCCAGCGTCTTCCTCTTGTTCCTCGAGCACGACACGCCGCTCTGGGTGACGGCGCTCATCCTCTCCGGCCGCGCCATCGCGATCGGCTTCGTCACCACCCCGCTCCTGGTCGCGATGCTCGCACCGCTGAAGGAGAGCGAGCTGCCGGACGGTAACACCCTGTTCAACATCACCCAGCGCCTCGGCGGATCCATCGGAGTCAGCATCCTCGGCTCGGTCGTCGCAGGCGGGGCGACGCTGGCGGAGACCATCGACTCCTTCCACTTCGTCGGCGTCATCCTGATCGCCATCGCCGTCGTCGGCGCGATCCTCGCCCTCTGGCTGACCCAGGAGGCCGACACCGCCGCCGAGTAGCCGGGGAACGAGGACATCGTCGTGGGGGCGGCCGCGCTCGTGCTCTCCGGCGGTTTCACGATCGAGGCGCCGCCCATCACGAACTGCCGCCCTCATGGACCGATCGGCATGTCACCGACGACAGGACGTCACCGGCCGATCAGCACGAGGAGGGCGTAGGCCACCACCGCGGACACGATGGTCAGAAGCACCCAGCCCGATGCCCAGAGGACACGTGCCGCACGATGCCGCGAGTCGGTTTTCGTCGATGTCATTTGTCTGCCGCCTTCGAGGCGAGGAATGCGAGCGTGTCGCTGAAAGCCGTTTCGGCCTGCGGCGTCGTGAAGTTGAACTGGTATTCATGGCCGAGGTGATCACCGGTGTCGTCCCACGTCAGTGACGTCACCGGGACTCCATGGCTCGTGAGCATGTCCGCGAACTCGGCTTCCTGCGTCCGGAACGGATCTGCATCCCCAACGCTGATGAATGTTGCCGGATAGGCGGACGTCGCCGTGCGGGTTGTCGAGAGCTGATCGATATTCGGATATTCGGTCCAGTCCCGCGAACCGGTGTAGGCCCATAGGTAGGTGCGAAGAGCCGGGAATCCCGTCGAGCCCACCGTGTCCATGTCATAGAGCCCGCAGAAGAGGATCACGCCTCGCAGTTCGGTGGAGGTCAGCGCCGGCTGGATCCTCATGCTCGCGGCCAGCTGCGCACTCGTCTCCACGGCGGCGACCTCGCTCGCGATCTGCGCGCCTGCGGAATCGCCGCCGACGAAGACGTTCTCCGGGTCTCCCCCGTACTCCTCGGCGTGCGAGCGCAGAAACGCCAGGGCCGCGTTCGCCTGCACCACGGGGACGGGGTGCCGAGCCCCCGGCGCCAGGGAATAGTCGAGGTTCGCCACGACGTAGCCGCGGTTGGCCAGCATGATCGCGTAGTCCTTGACCGTGTCGGCCGAGCTCGAGATGAACCCGCCTCCGTGAATCCAGAGAATGACCGGAAGTGCGCCGGAGGCCGAGTGGCGCGGTACATAGACGTTCAGATGGCTGCCGGGGGCGCCCTTGGTCGTGATCGCGATTCCGCGGGTCTCCGCGACCGTCGACCGGATCGCTCCGAAGCCGCTGGCTGGGGTCACCTCCTGGCCGGCTTCGAACACGGCCTTCACGATCGCGGCCCCAGGCTCCACGGTGGTGCGGTAGACGACGGTCGCCGCGAGGGCGCCGATCACGATTCCGGCCAGCGCGAAGATGCTGCGTCTGGCCCACACGGGCAGCCTCCGAGGTCCAGGGTCCTGCCTCGGAGAGCCATTGGCGATGCTCACGATGTACTCCTCAGAAGGGTGCTCGAAGACCCGGAACGTGTGGTCGTTCCGACAATGCTACCCAAAACACAGTATTACTGCATTTTAGTTTGACGAGAGAGGATCTCACCGAGAGAGACCGTCACGATGCGCTCCCGGGCCCCCATGCCCACGGCCCCACGAGGTGTCAAGGTCGGCGCTGTGGCGCGGGCTAAGGTGGTCCGATGGCAAGCGGTCAGCCGAGGGGTCCATATGCGAAGGGGCTCGCCAAGCGCGAGCAACTGCTGACGGAGGCGCTGGCGGCATATGGAGAGACCGAGGGCGAGCCCCCGTCGTTGAAAGCGATCTCGGCGCGCGTCGGTTTGAGCGAGCGCGGCCTGCTGCACTATTTCGGATCGCGGAACGCATTGTTCTCGCAGATCCTTACGGAGCGTGACCGGAGGCTGCGCGAGGCCTATGACACCTCAGGTCCCGCCGAGGAGCTGTTGGCAGCGGTCGCCCGTCAGGCCCAGACGCCGGGGCTGGGGCGCATCTACGTCGAGATGGCGGCGACCTCCGTGCCGGGAACCCCGTCACATGACTTCTTCGAGCGCCACTTTCAGGAGTTGACGGCCGACATCGTGCGGATGCTTGAAGTGCCGATCGACGAAGCGCCTGAGGTGAGCGCGACCGCGGACCAGTATGAGTTCGTGGCACGCATCCTGATCGCGGCCGCGGACGGTCTCCAGCTGCGCTCGCTCTCGGATACGTCGATCGATCTGCCGTCAGATCTGGTTCGCCTGTTGCGGGTGATGCGGGCAGCCCTCGCCGACACCGACATCTGACCCCCGCCGCGCCGGTCGCCCCGGTCGCCCCGGTCGCCCTCAACAGGCATCCACACGATCGCGCTCGTGACGGCGGCGATCACGCATCCTTTCCGGGAATCACGATGGCGTCCGCCATAAGCCGCTGTGTGATCTCCTGCAGCGGCGGGGCCTGCCAGGAGAGCTGCTGGATCATTCCGACGAAGAGCAGCTCGTTGGCGGGGTCGGACCAGAACCAGGTTCCGGCGGCTCCGTCCCAGAAGTAGCTGTTCTCGCCGACGGGCAGTTCGGCGCGCGCAGGGTCATAGACGACGGCGCCGTTGTATCCGTAGCCGAATCCGGGCCGGAAGTGCATGTGCCCTGCCGTGAAGCGCTGCTCGAGCAGCGCCTCAGGCAGATGGTTGTGCATCTGGGCACTCATGGCCGCTTCGCTCACAATCCGCTTCCCGTCCCACACGCCGCCGTTCAGGAGGAGTTGCGCGAAGCGGGCGTAGTCCGGTGCCGTGCCGAAGAGTCCCTGACCGCCCCACGCGACACGCGGCGGTTCCTCGGCGTCCTCGAACAGCGGGTTGTCCACGGGGGTGAACGGTGTCTGCTCGTCGCCGTAGTGCAACTCGGCGAGCCGGTCACGTTTGCTCGCGGGGACGAAGAAGTCAGTGTCGACCATGCCGAGCGGCTCGAAGATGTTGGTGCGATAGAACTCGGGCAGGCTTTGCCCGCTCAGGCGCTCGATGATGGCGCCCTGCAGGTCCATGGAGATGCTGTACCGCCAGGTCGTTCCGGGTTGGTACGCGAGCGGCAGCCGAGCCACTCTGGCGACGAACTCATCCAGGTCGGCGGCCCGCAACGGGGGATCCTGAAGGTAGAGCCGCCCGATGTCGTCGGTCGAGCCGAGCCCGGTCCCGTATGCGAACCCCGCCGTGTGGGTCATCAGCTGAAGCATCGTGGGCTGCCGGTCCGCCGCGGTCACGATCGGCTCTCCGGAAGCACCGACTCCCTTCAATACCTTCAGCTCGGCCAGCTCAGGGAGGTGAGCGCTGATCGGGTCCTCCGGGTGCCACAGGCCCCGATCCGCGAGGATTCCCATCGCCAGGCCCGTGATGGGCTTGGTCATGGAGAAGAGATGGAAGATGGAATCGAGCTCGTAGGGCCGGCTATCTGCGAGGCGATCCACGCCGAACACGCCCGTTCGGACGAGTTTTCCGTGTCGGGCGACGAGTGTGACCGCGCCGGCGATCTTGTTCTGCTGGATGTGGTCCTGGATGACGGCGTCGATCCGATCCAGCCCCTCGTCGGACAAGCCGACTTCGGCCGCTGTGGCTTGGGGGAATCCGGGCAGTTGCTGGGTCATGAGATGAGCTCCTTGGTTTCGGTGTCGTCGGTATGAGTGCAGAGAGCGCGGGGGCGCGAGCCACCACAGCGAGGGCGTGGGATGGCGCGCGAAGGCGATGCGGTCGACAGCCACAAGGCCGAGGGTCAGACCCCAGCCGCCCCACTCCCAGTTGTCAAGCAGGCTCCGGTGAAAGTAGCCGCGAACGTCCAGGCTCTCGTCGAGGACGCCGCGGAGAGCGCGAAGGGAGCGTTCGGTGTGTTCGATCCGCTCCCCGAGAGCGAATGCACACAAGATAGCACCAAAACCCCGTGTTACTTTGTTTTTGCGGAGATTGCTTCACACTCAGCGGAACCAAGTCCGAGGGGGCACCCATGAGCGCGCTCGGTGCGACGCCTTTCGGCCATCGGGAGGTCCTCAGAGAATCCGAAACACTCGAATGGTGCCGAACCGGCGAGCCGCCCGGCTCGTATGCAGATCGCGGGAAGACCGTGGGCACTCGACCTCGCCTCCGGATCACCCGCAGCTGCCGGCAACTCCCTAGAGGCTGTGGGCTCACATCATGGCCCCGTCGAGTTCAGCTCTCCAGAACGTCACGGAGGCGTGCCAGGTCCTCGCGAACGAGCTCGGCGTCGCGTTCGAAGTCGTCGTCGGCGACGCCGGGCAAGCGGTACAACGTGAAGACCACCTCACTTGCGTCATCGTTCCGCAACACGCGCAGCGGGTTATGGACGCGGGTGCCGTCGGGGAGGATCACCTCGTGGTCGAGGACGCCGAACTCGAGGCATCCGACGAATCGCACCTCGACGAGCCCCATCGGTGAGTCCGCGATCCATCGCCCGTCTTCACATCGGATGCCTGCGCTCAAGCCGTGCGCCCAGAGCGGCAGCTTCTCCGGATCGCCGGCGAACGCCGCAACGGCCGACGGGTCGCGGTTGATCAGCTGCGAGAGATGAAGAGCGTCAAAGGCCATGTCCCACTTCACCATGGGGCGGCGCTTCGCGAGTCGCAGAACCGCCGACCCGGCCGAACTCGGTTACGGCGAGGCGTTTACTGTGAGGCCCATGGACCTTCGAGCACTCGAGTACTTCGTGGCCGTCGCGGAGGAAAGGTCGTTCACGCGAGCGGCCTTCCGCGAGCACGTCTCGCAGCCGTCGATCAGCCAACAGATGCATGCACTGGAGCGCGAACTCGGCGAGGCCCTCTTCGAGCGCGGCATTACCGGAGTGCGCCTCACGCCCGGCGGAGAGGCGCTTCTCCCCTATGCACGAGAGTGCCTTGCCGTCGTCGCCGCGGCGCGGGCCGAGTTCTCCGGGCGCTCGGCGCTGCTCCAGGGCGAGCTTCGCCTCGGAACCGTCTCGGGGGTGGAGGAGACCGCCGTTCCCGACCTGCTCGCGCTCTACCACGAACGCTTCCCGCGCGTGAATGTCGAGCTGACCGGTGGTACCTCACACCCCCTGCTGAACCAGGTGGAGCACGGAGCGTTGGATGCAGCGATCATCGCACGACCCCGCGACCTCTTGCCTGCAGGCATCTCCTCATTTACCCTGCTGAACGACGAGATCCTCGCCATCGTGGCCGAGTTGAACCCGCTCTCGGCCGAGGACGAGGTGACGCTGACGGCGCTCGCGGAGCATCCGCTCATCACCTACGGGCTCGACAGCAGACTCCGCCCGCTCATCGCCGCCGCCTTCGCCGCGGCGGGCCATGCCCTGGACGTCGCCTATTCGACGCGAGACGTGCCGCTCAACATCGCCCTGGCCCGCCGCGATGTCGGGGTCGCGCTTGTCGCCGGATCGGATCCCGCCATCCGGCACGCCTCCGGAGTCAGAGCGCTCCCTCTGCGCCCGCGCATCGAATACTCGAAGATCCTCGTCTGGCGTTCGAGCCGCATGCTCAGCGCCGCGCTCGGCGCTTTCCTGGACGCGTGGGTCGCCACCGTGGGCACCGCGCCGATGCCATCCGACGAGGATCGCCGTCGCCTCGACATCACCGCGCAGGGCCGCCGCACAGGGCGGGCATAAGAACGGCCTATCGCTCCCCTAACGCATCGGTATTGGACCACGTGCGGCGCTCCGGATCACGATGCTCATGGAGCGGCCGATCGACGGCCCTCCAGATCGCGGAGGATTCGCATGCCCAGCCTGAAAGTCCGTGAGGACCTCGTTCTCTCATCCCTCACCGTGACCCACGAAGTCGACGTGCCGTGGGACCGGATTGACATCGCGACCTGGCTCAAGACCCTGCCCGACCATGAGTACCAGCGCTGCGCTCCCGGTGACCACAAGGCCGCCGGCTACACCACCGACGACGATGGCACCGCGATGTCGATCAACATCGAGATGATCGGCACGAGCCTCGTCGTGCAGCAATATCGCTTCGAGATCGCCGAGACGCACCACTGCCACATGGTGTCGCTGTCTGACGTGCTGACCCCGCATGGCTGGACCACCCAGCAGGTCATCTGGGACCTGCGGATGGAGAAGCTGAGCGACACGAAAGCGCGGTACCACAACTCCGTGGTGTCGCACCCGACGGAAGACTTCCTGGCCTTCATCCAGCGACAGGGTCAGACGTTCGATGAAGCCGCCGCCGCCCGGCAGGACGCGTCCGGCGCGCACAACCGGCTCGAGACGCCCCTTTACGCGGAGAGCATCGCCCGCGCGGCCCGCCGCTGAACGCGCACAACGAGAACGGGAAACGTATGCCCTACATCACCACCTCAGACGGCACCGAGATCTACTACACCGAACAAGGAACAGGACAGCCCGTACTGCTTAGCCACGGCTGGCCGCTCTCTTCCGACGCCTGGCAGGTCGAGCTGAAACTGCTCGCAGATGCCGGCTACCGCGCCATCGCCCATGACCGCCGCGGTCACGGGCGCTCGTCCAAGACCTACGTCGGCAACGACATGGACAGCTACGCGAAGGACCTCGCCGAGCTCGTTGAGACGCTTGACCTCACCGAACTCATCGTGATCGGCCACTCGACCGGCGGCGGCGAGGTTGTCCGCTATGCGGCACAACACGGCGTCGGACGCGTCACGAAGATCGTCACGGCAGGCGCCGTGCCGCCGATCATGGTCAAGTCCGAGTCCAACCCCGACGGAACCCCCGTCGAAGCCTTCGACGCCATCCGAGAAGGCGTGCTCAAAGACCGCTCGCAGTTCTACCAGGACCTCTCCGAGCCGTTCTTCGGTGCCAACCGGGATGGCTCGAAGGTCTCGCAAGGGGCCAAGGACGATTTCTGGCGCCAGGGGATGCTCGTGAACCTCGCCGCCGCGTACGACTGTGTGAAGGCGTTCTCGGAGACGGACTTCACCGCGGACCTGACCGCCTTGGACGTTCCGATTCTGATCGCGCAGGGTGACGACGATCAGATCGTGCCCTTCCATGACGCCGCGCTGAAGTCGATCGAGCTCGTCAAGCACGGCACCCTCACGATCTACCCGGGAGCGCCGCACGGCATCTACGGCGACTACCAGGATGCCCTCGACCAGGACATCCTCGCGTTCATCGCCGGCTAGCGAGGTCGCGGCCCGAAGTCCTCACAGGGGCGATCACCTTGCGAGGCGAGCCCGGCGCACGCGCTGATCAGCGCATCGGATGGGATGCGGAGTGTCCCGCGCCCTGCTGCTCGGAAAGCAGCAGGGCGCGGCCGGACCACAACAGCGCCTCCCGGAGTTCCTCGTCGTCGCGGCCCGCGCGTAGCTCCCCCGTGACGACAGCCCCGGCGCCCATCAGATAGAGCTCCGCTGCCACCACTCGCTCAGGGCGCGCGTCCGGCCCGGCCAGGAGACGCACCAGCCGGGGCCAGGCCGCTGAGATGGCATCCGGTTCGTCCAGATTCGCCTGTTCGAAGACGTTGCCCTCCGAGCTCGGGATCAGCAGGGCACGGTTCTGCAGCATGAAGTCGACCACTCGCTCGACGACCGCGTCGATGCGAGCAGCGGGATCGTCGACGACCTCAACCTCATCGAGGAACGCGAAGGCTTCCGCCAGCACCGGGCCCGCCGCGCCGAGCAGGATCTCGCCTTTGGTCTTGAAGTGGTAGTAGATCGCGGCCTTGGTCACGCCGAGGTGGTCAGCGATCATCTGCAGCGAAGTCGCCTCGACCCCGTGCTCGCGGAAGAGCTCCAGCGCGGCGTCGCAGATACGGCGACGCGCATCCTGGCCGAGCCGGACGGTGGGCCGACGATTCGTCATGACGACCTCTTCTTGTGCATCTCCTGAAACCATAGCCGACGCCTTCCCAGATAACTAGCCGCCCGGCTAGATTAGGTTCGCGGTGCCTGCAACCGCATTCCCCGTGATCCGCCATCGATGCCGGACCCCTCGTCGTGATCTGGAGAAATTCGTGGCCTCCTTCCTGTATCGACTGGGCTCCGGTGCGTTCCGCCGCCGTGGCCTCGTGCTGACCGTCTGGCTTGTCAGCCTCGCGGGCGTCGGAGTGGGAGCGGCGGTCTTCTCCGCACCGACCTCCGACACCTTCACGATCCCCGGCACGCAGTCCCAATCGGCGCTCGACCTGCTGAGCAGCCGCTTCCCCGCGGCGTCCGCGGGCAACGCATCCGCCCAGCTGGTCATCAGCGCCCCCGCGGGGCAGACCGTGACCTCGGCGCAGAACCACGCCACGATCGAGAACGTTGTGAAAGCCATCGGGCGAGCGCCCCAGGTAGGGAACGCCGCCGACCCCTTCCTCACGGGAACGGTGTCGAAAGACGGCAGCACCGCCATCGTCTCGGTCAGCTACAAGGTCACAGCGCCCGACGTCAGCGACGCGGCACGAGCAGCTTTGACCCATGTGGCCGCCGACGCCCGACACGCGGGCCTGACCGTCGATTACGCAGGAACGGCGGCCCAGGCCGGGACCGGGGTGGGCGGCACGGAGACGCTCGGACTCGTCATCGCCGCGGTCGTCCTGCTGATCACCTTCGGGTCGATGATCGCTGCAGGCCTGCCGCTCCTCAACGCCCTCATCGGCGTCGGCGTGACCTTCCTCGGCATCGAGGTGGTCAGCGGATTTGTGACGCTCAGCTCGACGACATCCACCCTCGCCCTGATGGTCGGCATCGCGGTGGCCATCGACTACAGCCTCTTCATCGTCAGCAGGTACCGACACGAGCTGGAGGAGGGCCGAGCGCCGCGAGAAGCGGCCGGGCGCGCCGTCGCCACCGCCGGCTCAGCCGTCGTCTTCGCCGGCATGACGGTGATCATCGCTCTCGCGGGCCTCTCGGTGGTGCGCATCCCTTTCCTCACCACGATGGGACTCGCCGCCGCCGGCAGCGTGCTGGTCGCCGTCTGCGTCGCACTGACTCTGCTGCCCGCGCTGCTCGGCCTCGCCGGGGCGAATATCTTCAGCCGCGCGCAGCGTCGCCGGATGACGAGGCCCGCCGCCCCGACGGGAACGAAGAAGCCCGCCGGCGAGCGCTGGGGGCAGTTCGCCATCCGTCGACGCTGGATCATGCTGCCGGCATCGGTCATCGTTCTTCTGCTCTGCGCGATCCCGGCGCTGTCGCTGCGCACGTCCCTCTCCACCGCCCAGGACCCGACCACCACACAGGGCCGCGCCACCACACAGATCGACCACGCCTTCGGGCCCGGCTACAACGGCACACTGCTGGTGGTCATCGACCATGCCAAGGGAGCGGCCTTGACCGCCGCGGCAACCGAGGCCCAGAAGAGCATCTCCGCGCTGCGCAACGTGTCACTCGTCTCGCCGGCCACGCCGAACCCGGCACGGGACGTCGCGATCCTCACGGTGGTCCCTGCCACCGGACCGGCGACCGCGGCCACCGAGAAGCTCGTCCTCGACATCCGCGATCAGGCGAAGTCATTCGACGCCGAGAACGATGCCCGATTACAGGTCACCGGCGAGACGGCCCTCAACATCGACGTGAGCGACCGACTCGCCAGTGCGCTCGTGCCCTACGTCGTCCTTATCGTGGTGTTCGCGCTCCTGCTGCTGCTCGTGATGTTCCGCTCGGTCCTCGTGCCCCTCAAGGCCGTCATCGGGTTTCTGCTCAGCCTCGTGGCGAGCCTCGGCGCGGTCGTCGCCGTCTTCCAGTGGGGATGGCTGGACTCGCTGTTCGGCATCACGGCGACCGGCCCCATCATGAGCATCCTGCCGATCTTCCTGGTCGGACTGCTCTTCGGCCTGTCCATGGACTACGAGGTCTTCCTCGTCACGCGTATGCACGAAGAGCACGGACACGGAGCGACCCCGCACGAGGCCATCGTCGCCGGCATGCGGCACGGAACCCGCGTGGTGACCGCCGCAGCGCTGATCATGATCAGCGTGTTCGCCGGCTTCATCACCGGCGACCAGGTCATCATCAAGTCGATCGGCTTCGCACTCGCCTTCGGCGTGCTCGTCGACGCGTTCCTTGTGCGAATGACCACCGTGCCCGCGGTGATGTCGCTGCTCGGGAAGACCGCGTGGTGGGCTCCGCGCTGGCTCGCGCGCATCCTGCCGCGCATCGACGTCGAGGGCAGCGAGCTGGCGGAACCCGCGCCAGCGCCGGCGGGTTGCGAGCCCCCTCTCGGAAGACGGCCCTCGGACGAAGATCAGGCTCCAGAGCATGGGACCGATCAGACTGTGGTCTGACGAAGGTGTGCAGCTGGGACCCTTCTGCGTCTCGGCTTTTGCGCACCGGAATGGGCCGCGGGGTACTGGAGACAACCGAGTATTGCCGGAAGCGCGAGCCGCCGGGTTCGCCCAGAGGTCACGGGAAGACCATGGTTGCCGAACTCAGCACAGGACAGCCGAAATTCACTCCGGTTCTCCCAGGGACCGTAGCTCGAAGCCTGCCCCGTACCCTGCCCCTGCGAAGCGGTCAGCACGACCCGCTGAATCGGAAGGTCGATCGCGTCCCCGTGCTCATCGGTGGGGTCCTCGAGCCGGGCGCGGAACTCTTCCGTGTCCTTCGGAGCCCGGTGCTTGCCCGTGATCGGATTCTTCTGCCAGTCGACTTTCGTGAGGACGAGCATCACCGGAAGGCCTTTGCCGACCTTCGCGCGATCTCGGCCGAAGACGGCGTTCACGAGCGAGGATTTGCCGACGCCCGTTCCGCCGACGATCGCCAGCTTGAATCGCCCGTACTTGGCACGCGCTCGCGAGTTTGCGTCGATGAACACCTGTTCGTCGGTGATGGGAGCCTCGCTGCCGGCGTTTCCGGTGGGCCCGGTGCTATCGGGCTGCTCTGTCGTCACGTGGCGATGCCCCTTCGCTCTTCAGAGAGCACGCCCCACGCTAGCTCGGGCACTCGGGATCCGAGCCGCCCGCTTCACGGAGTGGAAGTCGACGAGGACGAGCTCACCCGCACCCTGGAGCCCCGGCACCGGAAGCCGGTCGCCGCGGCGCACGTCGTAGGGTGTGGTGATGGCAGTCGAGCGCGGAGCGGAGCGGGCTCGCGCGCCGTACGGCAAGAGCACCGAGCGGCGGCAGCAGATCCTTGACAGCGCGATCGAGATCTTCGCGCGCGAGGGCGTGGATGCCGGATCGTATCGCTCCGTGGCCGCCGCGATCGGCGTCTCCCACACGGCACTGCGCTACTACTTCCCCACAAGGGAAGAGCTGCTCATCGCCGTCTACCGGGCACACGAGCACCGGGAGGACGACGAGGAATGGTTGGGCACGGCACCCTCCCCCGTCGCCGCGCTGCAGGAGAGCGCCGCGCGCAACCGCGCGGTGCCTGGGCTCGTCAAGCTGTACGCCGCGCTCGTGTCCGACGCCGTGCAGGCGGGCCATCTGGCCTCCCGCGCATTCATCGGCCGCCGCTTCGCCCAGATCCGGCAGCGGATCGCCCGCCGCGTCCGTCTCGCTCAGGAGCAGGGTGCCTACCCCGGCGATGCGAACGCCGACGACATCTCTTCCCTGATCATCGCCGCATCCGACGGACTGCAGTTGCAGTGGCTGCTCGACCCCGACGAGGTGGACGTGGAGAAGACGCTCGCGGTGCTCAACGCCGCCCTCGCGACCCGGGACGCCTCGTGAGCGGTGCGGGCGACGAGAGTGATGCGGCCGGGACAGAGGGCGACCGGTCGCCTCGACGCGGTTATCCGAAGGGCCGGCAGCGGCGGGCGCAGATCCTGGACCGGATGATCGCGATGGTGGCCGCCCGCGGCGTCGAGGCGTCCAGCATGCGCTCGGTGGCCGACGCGCTGGGCGTCAGCCACACGGCGCTGCGGCACTACTTCCCCTCCCGGGACGAGCTTCTCGTCGCCGTCTACCGCGAGCACGATGCCCGCGAGACCTCCGGGATCACGACCGCCGGGCCCGCCGTGGCGCAGATGAGGGACAGCGCAGCGCGCAACCGCTCGGTCCCCGGCCTGGTGGAGCTCTACACGACGCTCTCGTCCGACGCGATCCAGGGCGGCCATCCGGTGGCGCGGGAGTTCATGACGGAGCGCTTCCGCTGGCTGCGCTCCGAGGTGACGAAGCTCGTCGCCGCCGATCAGGCGGCCGGCCGGATCCGGCGGGATCTGGATGCGCGCAGCATCGCGACGCTGCTGATCGCCGCCTCCGACGGGCTGCAGGCCCAGTGGCTGCTCGATCCGGCGGTCGTGGACACCGAGCGGATCCTCCGGCTCTTCGGACGGCTGGTGGCAGGCGCCGCCGACGAGGCATCCGCGTGCCCCGACACGGTCGCAACCACAGGAACTGCCGCGGCCGCACGCACCGACACGGACACCGGCTCGAGCTGACCGGGCGACCGGACCCCGCCGTCAGATCGCGCGGGGGAAGGCGCGCCGCGCCAGGACGACGATGACGGCGGCGACGGCGACGAAGACCGCGGCGACCCAGACGACGGTGCGGATGCCGTCCGCCGCGAGCACCACGCCGCCGAGGGCGGAGCCGGCGGCGATGCCCAGGTTGCTCGTGGCGACCACCCAGGCACCGGCGAGGTCGGCCGTGGTCGCCTCGGTGTGCACCGCGGCGGCCTGGTAGATCGAGGCGGTCGGGCCGAAGGCGCCGTTCCAGACCGCCGCCGCGACGATGACGAGCACGAGCGCGGGCAGGCTCGCCCCCGTGGCCAGGAGTGCCGCGCACATAACGGCCAGCACGACCAGGGTGGTGCGGCGGAAGTGGGCGTCGAGCCGCGGTCCGGCGAGCCAGACGCCGATGAGACCGAAGCCGCCGAAGACGAGCAGGATCGGGCCGATTGCCCCCGTGGCCGCCCCGGCGCGCAGCAGCAGGACAGTGACGAAGGTGTAGAGCACGTAGTGGCCGGTGTAGAGCAGGGCGTTCGAGCTGACCGCCCCGAGCAGTCGGAGACCGCGCCCCGAGGCGGACGCGCCCCGGACCTCCGGCGCCTCGACGGCGGGGAGCCGCACCGCGACGAGCACGAAGACGAGCGCCATGAGCACGGTGAGCGCCACGAACGCGCCACGCCAGCCGACCGCGTTGCCGAGGGCGGTGGCCAGGGGCACACCGAGGACGAAGCCGGCCGAGATGCCCGAGGAGGCCAGAGCCAGCGCGGCCCCCGTCCTGCCGGCGGGCACGAGCCGGGCGGCGTAGCCGATGCACAGGGAGAAGAAGACCGCGTGGGCGAGGCCGCCCAGCGCACGCGCGGCGGCCAGCACGGCGAAGTCCGGTGCGAAGGCGGCGAGCGCGTTGCTGAGCACGAAGCAGCCGGTGGCGACGAGGAGCAGCCGCTTGCGCGGGACGCGCCGGGTGGCGATGGTCAGCGGGACCGCGAACACGGCGACGAGGGCGGCGTACAGGCTGACGAGGAGGCCGGCGGTCGGTTCCGAGGTACCGAGTGCGGCGCCGATCGCGGGCAGCAGTCCGACCGGGAGCGTCTCGGTGGTCACGCCGGCGAAGACCGCCAGCGCGAGGATCAACAGACCGGGCCGAGCGGAGCCGAGGCCCGCTCGGCCCGGCGCCGCCGGGAGCTCGCCGCTCATGCGGGGGCGGGCGCGGTGTCGTTCGTCTGGAGCCAGGCGTAGGACGCGGCGATCCCTGCGAACACATCGCCCGCGTAGGCGTCGAACTCCACCACCCGCAGTGCGTGCGGCGCGGCCGCGAGGATGGCTGCGACGTCCACGTCGCCCTGACCGGCCGGGGTCTGGTTCTCGAACGCGGCCCTCAACGCGTCGGGGACGATGAGCGCGTCCTCGCTGCTGGGCAGGACCGTGGCGATGTCGCCGCTGATCCGCCCGTCCTTGATGTGCAGCGCCCGCACCCTCTCGCCGAGGGAGCGCAGCATGGCCGGGGTGTCGGCGCCGCCGACGGTGGCCCAGAAGGTGTCGACCTCCAGCCGGACCTCCGGCGCCAGGTTCTCCAGGAACAGCTCGTAGGCCGCGCGACCGTCGATGTGGTTGGTGAACTCCCACTGGTGGTTGTGGTAGCCGAACTGCAGGCCGCGAGCGTTCGCCTGTTCGGTGAGCGCGTTGATGCGCTCGGCCAGCCGCTTCACCTCGTCGGCCGTCCGCCACCGCTCGGTGGGGATGAACGGGTCGATGACGAGCTCGATGCCGAGCTCGGCGGCCGCGTCGAAGATCGCCTCAGGGGTCTCGGCATCGACCACGGCGGCGTGGCCGGACGGTGCAGTCACGCCCGCTGCGGCGAAGGCCCGCCGGTAGTCGCCGGTGCGCAGGTGGAACGCGTACGGCTCCACCCGGGCGAATCCGATCTCGGCGAGCCGTTCGATGGCCGCGTCGATGTTCTCGTCGACGGCGTCACGGACCGAGTACAGCTGCACGGATGGGATGGACATGGGGGTGCTCCTTCGTCTCGCCGACCCGACCGCCGCGCCCTGCCGCTCGCCGTTCTCGGGCCTCCTGCAGCGATCATAGGCGCAAATTCTTACAGCGGTAAGTTTTTTGCGACCGCGACGCGCACCGTGTTCGCCCAGGGGTCCTCGAGGGTGAGCGCCTGGCCGTCATCCGCGACGGGGACCGCGTAGTGACGCATCCGCTCGCCCAGCTCGCCGAGCTCGTCGACGCCGGGCACCAGGATGTCGATCCGGCCGAGGCCGAGGGACGCGCGGCGGCGCCCGGCTCCTCGGCTGTTCCACGTGTTCATGGCCATGTGGTGGTGGTAGCCGCCCGCGCTGACGAACAGGGCCTGACCGCCGAGCGCGAGCGTCGCGTCGAATCCCAGCCGGTCGACGTAGAAGGCGCGTGCGCTCTCGACGTCGCCGACGCTGAGGTGCACGTGCCCCACTCGCGCACCGCCGATGACCGGGGCGTCGACCGCCTCCTCCGTGAGGTGCTCCTGCAGGTACGTGTTCGGGTCGAGGAACAGGGTCCCCATCTCGACCTGGCCGTGCGTCCAGGACCACTCCGAGCGCTCGCGGTCCCAGTACAGCTCGACGCCGTTGCCCTCCGGGTCGGTGAAGTAGAAGGCCGTGCTGACCAGGTGGTCCGCACTGCCCGTGAAGGTGCCCGGCGCGTGCCGTGCGACGGAGTAGACGGCCGCGGCGAGGGCCGCCTCGCTCTCGAAGAGGATGGCCGTGTGGAACAGCCCCGCCTCGTGCGGGGCCGCCTGACGCAGCTCCGGCGCGTGCCGCAGGACGATCACCGGGGTCGTGCCGCGCCCGAGCACGGCGCGCGCGCCCTCCTGTTCGAGCAGCCGCAGCGGCACGGCCCGCGTGTAGTAGCGGATCATGCCGTCGAGGTCGGCCACGTCGAGCGTCACCGCACCCATGGCGGTGTCGGCTGCGAGCTTGTCGTTCATCGTGTTCCCCACTTTCGCAGACGGATGCCGGCGCGGATCGAGGCCCGCACAGGCGGGATGCCCACCCAGTTCGATGCCCACGCAGGCGGACGCCCACGCAGATGGATGCCGGAGCGGCGGCGCCGGGGCCGGTCACCGGCGCCGCCGCTCGGCCCAGGAGCCCGGCCCAGGAGCCCGGCCCAGGAGCCCGGCCCGGGAGCTCGCGGTCAGCGCACCACGGCGAAGCCGGCGTTCCAGCCGACCTTCTCGGCGACGGCGAGCGTGAGCTGGAGGAATCCGATCGCCTCGAGCTCGTGCGCACGGGCGAGCGCGCCGGCATCGATCGCCCGGAGCCCACCGGCCTCGACGGCGGCGATCAGCGCGGACTTGGCGGCGTCGTCGTCGCCCGCAACGAGCACGGTCGTCCGCTCGCCGCCGACGGTCCCGGCGACGAGGGTCGCCGCGAAGGTGGTGTTGAAGGCTTTGAGCACCTTCGCGCCCGGCAGCGCCTGCTGCAGCTCCGCAGCCGCCGAGCTGCCGGCCGGCACGACGAGGGAGTCGAAGGTCTCGAAGTTCAGCGGGTTGGTGATGTCGACGACGGTCTTGCCCGCGAGTTGCTCGCCGTAGGCGCGCGTGATCGCGGCGAGCGCGGGGTAGGGCACGGCGAGGATCACGATGTCCCCCGTGATCGTCGCCTGCGCCTCGGCGCTGCCGACGTGCTGGACGGACGCGCCGCCCCGCGCGAGCACGCCCGCGATGGCCTGGCCCATGTTGCCGGATCCGAAGATGGTGATGTTCGTCACGGTGTCTCTCCTCAGTGCAGGGCGGGCGGCATCCGCTCGCCGATCGTCAAATGCTTGTAGGTGCAAGCATTTGATCCCAACTATGTTGAAGAGACAACTATTCCCGCCGCGGCCATAGCATCGAGACATGAGCACGCCGCGTTCCTTCACCCCCGACGAGCGCCGCACCTGGGTGCCGCTCGCCGCCCTGCTCGAGCTACTGCCCCGGCAGCTCGACGCCCAGCTGATCCGCGACGAGGAGCTCACCCATTTCGACTACTTCGCGCTGTCGATGCTCGTCCTCGAGCCGGAGCATCGGCTGCGCATGACCGCGCTCGCCTCGATGACCAATGCGACCCTGCCGCGCCTCTCCCACGTCGTCACCCGGCTCGAGAAGCGCGGATTCGTGCGGCGGGATCCGGCACCGGACGATGCCCGCGCCACCGACGTCGTGATCACGCAGGAGGGCCGGCGGAAGGTGATCCACGCCACGCCCGGCCACGTCGCGAACGTACGGCACTACGTGCTCGACGCGCTCGAGCCGGAGCAGTTCGAGCAGCTTCGCGACATCGCCCGCTCCGTGCTGGCGCGGCTCGATCCCGAGGGCAGGATGATCGTCACCCGACAGGTGTGAGGGCGGGCCGGCCTCGGCGCGCACGTCACGATTCGGCGACGGATGCCGCGGTCGCCTGCCGTGCTTGGCAGTCTGGTCGCATGAGGGCCCTCGGTCTCGCCGCCGCAGCCGTCGCAACGACCGCCGTCCTGCTGCTGACGACGGGCTGCGCTTCGCTGCTGCCCGGGGGCGCGGTGACGCCCTCTCCCCCGCCGCGCGGCGTGGTCCAGCCGTCCGTGCTCTGCTCCGACCCGGCCCTGCCGATCGAGTCCGGCGAGGAGCCGGCCCCGCAGGCCACCCGCCCGCCCGCCGGCACCGTGCCGCCGGGCTTCGCGCCCGTCGCCGCTGTGGAATGCGGCTTCGGCACGCCCGTGACGGATGCCGCGGGCCAGTGGTCCACGATGGAGATCCGGCGCTACGAGGGAGACCTCGTCCCGCTGCGGAAGGCGCTGGCGGAGCCCGACGATCCGACCCCGCGCAATCAGCTCTGCGCGGCGGTGGCCGTGGTCGGCCCGGCCCTCTGGCTCGTCGACGCGACGGGCCGGGCGGTGGAGGTGCGCTGGCCGCGGGGCGTCTGCGGCTCCATCAAACCGGCCGCAGGCAAGGCCATCGCCGCCCTCGACCTCGTCTCGACCCGGGTCGTCAAGCAGAGGCTGATGACGCCGAAGGCAGAACTCGACACCGGCTGCGGCGGCGCGCTGAAGCCGGACTTCCCGGCGGGCGCGGAGCGCTCCCCGGAGACGACCCCACCGCACCCGTCCGGCGGCGAGGCGAGCTCCGCGCCGCCCGCCCCGCCGGCCGACCAGACCCCGCCGGGACCGGGCGACACGGCCCGCGTCTGCAGCTATGCGACCGCGCCCGGCCCGGGGCTCACCCTGGGCAACGGGACGACGCTGCCGATCGCCACCTTCGTCTCGGGCCGGACGCTCGATCACGAGCAGGCCGTGCAGGCCCTCGCGGAGGCGGCGCACGGCGGCGAGGCATCCGCCTGCGCGCGCACCGCCACGCGGTTCGGCACGCTCCAGCCGCTCACGGCGGACGGCGAGGTCTCCGGCGGGCCGTATGTGATCGAGCTCGACGGCTGCCGGCGGGTCTCCGCGCACGGCGGCCCCACGCGCGTCGCGTCCCCGCGTCTGCTCGCCGTGTTCGGCTGAGCACCCGGCGTCTGTCTAGACTTTGTTCGTGCCGGAGCGTGGACATGGTCGCAGCGCCGTCTTCCGCACCATCGCGGCGCAGCTGCAGGACCGGATCAACGCTGGCGAATGGGCGCCCGGCGACCGCCTGCCCACCGAGCTCGCGCTCTCGGCCGCGTACGGCGCGGGGCGGCTCACCATCCGCGAGGCGCTCGCGCACCTGCGCCAGCTCGGGGTGATCGAGGTGCGCCAGGGCAGCGGCAGCTACGTCTCCGACCCTCCGGCTGTCCTCGAGATCCAGGTCGACC
>DASWPQ010000052.1:0-81873 GCA_036398375.1 Gryllotalpicola sp. | reverse complement strand
CAAGACGAAGGATGCGCGCAACGCACTGCTCAACCACGGCGGGCTCAAGATCTACACCTCGCTGAACCTGAACCTGCAGCAGCAGGCTCAGCAGGCGCTGAGCTCCTACATCCCGGCGACCATGCCCGGGATCGACCTCGGCGGCGCCGACGTGTCGGTCGAGCTCAACACCGGCCGGGTCGTCATGGCCGTGCAGAACCGGCCGTACAACACGACCAACAAGCCGCAGGCCGACTCGACGCAGACGGCGTACACCTTCGACTTCAACCACGGCGGCTCGAGCGGGTTCCAGACCGGATCGACCTACAAGGCCTTCAGCCTCGTGGAGTGGCTCAAGGAGGGTCACGCGCTCAACGACGTCGTCGTCGCCCCGTCGGTGCGCCAGCAGATCCCGCAGAGCCTTTACCACGCCTCGTGCGCGGAGCCCGGCCCCGGCGGCGGCCCCTGGGACGTCGGCAACGACTCCGGCGGTGAGGGCGGCGCGATGACGGTGATGGATGCCACCAAGCACTCCGTCAACTCCGCGTTCGCGCTCATGGGCCAGCGGCTCGACCTGTGCGGCATCCGCAACGACGCCGCCGCCCTCGGCGCCAAGCCGGCCTACCCCTGGGAGCAGACGACGAACGACAAGGGCGTCGTCGTGGACGAGGTCGACGCCAACGGCAAGAAGGTGCCCTCGTACCTGCACGACAACGTCTCCTCGATCCTGGGCACGAACTTCATCGCCCCCGTCGACATGGCGGTCGCCTACGCCGGCATCGCGAACGGCGGCAAGTCCTGCTCGGCCGTCTACATCGACAAGGTGATCGACTCGAACAACAAGTCGATCCCCGTGCCGCAGACGACGTGCACGCAGGCGATCGACCCGAAGGTCGCAGCGGGCGTGACCTACGCCCTGCAGAACGGACCGCTGCTGCCCGGCGGCACCGGTGCCGAGGCGAACCCCGGCGACGGCGTGCCGATCATGGGCAAGACCGGAACGACGGACGCCTACGGCCAGAACTGGCTCGTGACGTCGACAACCAAGGTCGCCAACGCGGTCTGGGTCGGCAACGTGCAGGAGACGCAGGTCGCCCCGAACGTCTGGCAGAACATCGACTTCCGCAAGCTCTACTTCCCCGGCCCGGCCGGCGGCAAGGCGGGCGATCACGTCAAGTTCTACGTCGACAAGCCGATCCTGCAGAACCTCGACGCCGCCTACGGCGGCGACCAGTTCGCGGCGCCGGACCAGATGAGCATCAACGGTCCGCGGACCGCCGTGCCAGATCTGACGGGCAAGTCGCCGCAGGAGGCGCAGACCGTGCTCCAGGGCCTCGGCTTCACCTACCAGGCCGGTGGAGACCAGGACTCGGACCAGCCGCAGGGCACCGTCGCCTCGACCAACCCGCCGAGCGGCACGCAGCTGAGCAGGGGCTCGGTCGTGCAGGTCTTCACCTCGAAGGGCAATCAGGTCAAGGTCCCGAACGTCGTGGGCTCGAGCCTCAACGACGCGGTCAAGACGATCACGGATGCCGGCCTGAAGCCGCAGGCGTCGGGCAAGGGCCTCGCCCCGGACGCGAAGGTCTCCGCCCAGGAGCCGGACGCGGACTCCGCGGTGAGCCCGGGCGACACCGTCAAGCTGACCGTGACACCGGCCGCTCCGGGCACGAGCAGCAAGGACGGCGGGCGCAACCCTCCGGTCAAGAACGATGGCCACTAGCGGCGCCGGCCGCGCCCTCGGCGCGCTGAGCCTCGCGGCCGGCGCCGCGGGAGCGGCGCTCGCCTGGGGCACGCTCATCGAGCGGAATCGCTTCACGCTGCGCGAGTTCACGGTTCCGGTGCTGCCCGCCGGGGCGGAGCCGGTGCGGGTGCTGCACCTGTCCGACCTCCACATGGCGCCGTGGCAGCGCGAGAAGCAGGTGTGGATCGCCGAGCTCGCCCGGCTGAAGCCGGACCTGATCATCGACACCGGCGACAACCTTGGGCACGAGGACGGGATCGTCGGCATCCGCGCCGCCCTGGAGCCGTTCCGCGGCACCCCCGGCGTCTACGTGTGGGGCTCGAACGACTACTTCGCGCCCCGGCCGAAGAATCC
Organism: Gryllotalpicola sp.; assembly: GCA_036398375.1. Classification (GTDB taxonomy): domain Bacteria; phylum Actinomycetota; class Actinomycetes; order Actinomycetales; family Microbacteriaceae; genus Gryllotalpicola. The sequence goes on along the minus strand of DASWPQ010000052.1, from coordinate 79,799 downwards.
GCTCGCGTACTTCGGGGGGCCGAGCCTGCTGCACCCTCAGCCGAACCGGCTCGACATCGCCGGACTGAAGGACTACCTGGACGGGCTTGGGCTGAGCGACATCGACAACACGGCGACCGCGATCGAGGTGAAGGGCACCCGCTTCGAGTTCTTCGGCGTCGACGATCCGCATCGCGGCTACGACCGGCTCGACCTCGTGGCCGGTGCGATCGACGAGCTCGAGGGCGAGAGCGGGTCCGCGGTGCGCATCGGCGTCGCGCACGCGCCGTACCAGCGCGTCCTCGACGACTTCGTCACGCACGGTGCGGGCATCATCTTCGCGGGCCACACCCACGGCGGTCAGGTCTGCCTCCCCGGCTACGGAGCCCTCGTGACGAACTGCGACATCCCGCGGGCGCAGGTCAAGGGGCTGAGCCAGTGGCGGCACGCCCTGCGCTCCTCCTATCTGCACGTCAGCGCCGGCCTCGGCACCTCGATCTACGCCCCCGTGCGCTTCGCCTGCCCTCCGGAGGCGAGCCTGCTGACGCTGGTGGCGAGCTGACCGCGACGCCAGGCATCCAGGCATCCAGCCCATTCAGATATCTCTGGCGTTCAGGCATCCCCGGCATTCGGGAGCCCTGGCAGGAGATTCACAACAACGGTTCAGCCACGGCACAGTGCCGCTCTAGGGAAGCTTTGACCCGGACGGTCTAGCCTCGCGCTGTGGCTATTTCGGGGAATACTGGCTCTGGTCGTTTGGGGAGACTGACCAAGGCGTACGCCGCATTCCTCGGGCTCAGCGTGGTCGCCGGCATCCTGGTCAGCGCGTTCATGGCGCCTGCGGCGATCGCGGGCTCGACGGTCACGCGGCAGGGCATGGACGCGTTCAACGCGCTGCCCGACTATCTGAAGATCGACCCGCCGGACCAGTACACGACGTTCTGGGCGACCCAGGGTGGCCAGCCCGTGCAGATCGCGCAGTTCTACTTCCAGAACCGCGTCGACGTGAAGTGGGACCAGATCTCGCAGTCCGTGAAGGACGCGGCCGTTGCCACCGAGGACCCGCGCTTCTACTCGGAGGGCGGTGTGGACGTGCTCGGCATCCTGCGCGGCGCGGCGAGCACCGTGTCGGGTGGCGGCGTGCAGGGCGGCTCGTCGATCACGCAGCAGTACGTGAAGAACGTGTTGGTGCAGCGCTGCGAGGCGGACAACCCGGTGGATGCCAACGCGAGCAGCAAGACGCGCCTGAAGCAGCAGACGGCGCTGAACACGTGCTACAAGGATGCCGCCGGGCTCTCGATCGGCCGGAAGATCCAGGAGATCCGCTACGCGACCGGTGTCTCCAAGCAGTACTCGAAGCAGCAGATCCTGCTCGGATACCTGAATCTGGTGGGCTTCGGCGGGCAGGTCTACGGCGTGGAGGCGGCCGCGAAGTACTACTTCGGCACCACCGCGGCGAAGCTGAGCCTGAACCAGTCGGCGACGCTCGTGGCGATCCTGAACAATCCGGCGAACCTGCGCATCGACCAGAGCGAGAAGGCGAATCCGGACAACAACGCCAAGAACGGCTTCAAGGCGACCAAGGATCGCCGCGATTACGTGATCGACCGGATGCTCGTGCAGCACAAGATCACCGCGGAGCAGGCATCCGACGCGAAGAAGCAGCCGATCACCCCGAAGATCACGCCCACACCCACCGGGTGCAGCTCCGCGCAGCAGCACGACGCGGGCTACTTCTGCGACTACGTGCAGGACACGGTCCTCACCGACCCGGCCTTCGGCAAGACCGCGGCCGACCGGCAGCGCTTCTTCCGCCAGGGCGGCATCAACGTCTACACGACGCTCGACCTCGACCTGCAGAACACGGCCCAGCAGTCGATGGACGACGTCATTCCGCACAGCGACCCCGCCATGGACCTCGGCTCGGCACAGACCTCGATGGAGGTGGGCACCGGCCGGGTCGTGACCATGGTGCAGAACAAGACCTACACGGCCGGCGCGACCAGCGACCCCGGAGCGACCTCCGTGAACTACGTCGCCCCGTACTCCTACGGCCAGTCGAGCGGATTCCAGATGGGGTCGAGCTTCAAGCCCTTCGTCCTGGCGGACTGGCTCGAGAAGGGGCACACGCTCTACCAGGGCGTCAACGGCTCGAGCACCTGGTTCAACGGGAACGACTTCCACTCCCAGTGCGGCTCCGATGTGCCCTACGGCGGCGGCTCCTTCCAGGTGCTGAACGACGAGCCCTGGGAGAACGGCTACCACTCGGTGTTGCAGGGCACGACGCAGTCGATCAACACGATCTACATGAACATGGCCGAGCAGCTGAACCTGTGCGAGGTGCACGAGCTCGCGAAGTCGATGGGCGTGGACTCGTCCAACCCGGCCGACAAGTGGCAGCCCGTGCCCGTCAGCGCGATCGGCAGCGGCAACAACGTCTCGCCTCTGCAGGTCGCGCAGGCCTACGCGGCGTTCGCGAACGGCGGTGTCACCTGCACCCCGATCGTCATCGACAAGATCACCCGCACCGACACCGGCAAGGCGGTCCCCGTGCCGAAGACGAAGTGCACGCAGGCGATCCCGAGCGACGTGGCCGACGCGGTGCTCTACGCCCTCAAGACGGTCATGACGAGCGGCACGGGAACGCTCGGCAACCCGTACGACGGCATCCCGCTCGCGGGCAAGACGGGTACCGCCGGCGAGAACGGCCACGCCGTGCAGAACTGGATCGCCACGACGACCTCGAAGGTGGCGCAGGTCACCTGGGTCGGCAACGTCAGCGGCACCACGAGCCTGCGGGCCCAGTGGTTCACCAACGCCGCCACCGGCCGCGCGGTGAACGGCGGCGACGCGAAGCTCGTGGTCGCGAAGCCGATCATCGCGGCGCTGGACGCGAAGTACGGCGGCGAGGACTTCCCCGCTCCGCCGTCGAGCCTGCTCTACGGGCAGTACTACCGGCCGCCGGTGCAGACCGCCCCGACGACGCCCACCACGGAGCCGACGGCACCGGAGACCCAGGCACCGTCGCAGGAGCCCACGCAGCCGGCGGCACCGGCCACGCAGGCGCCGACGACGCCGACGACGCCGACACAGACGACGCCTGCTGCCCCGGCGAACCCGTCGGGAGACGAACCATCGACGAACCCGAATCCATCGCCCGCCGGCCAGTGATGGGCAGATGGGCAGGATTCCGGTTCGAAGCATCCTCCGGAGTCGGGTAGACTGACGGAGGCCTTCGGGCCACCGGGGTATAGCGCAGCTTGGTAGCGCGCCTCGTTCGGGACGAGGAGGTCGCAGGTTCAAATCCTGTTACCCCGACATGCAGAGGCCCTTCCGGCTGGAGGGGCCTCTTTCCGTGTGCGGCGCGTGCCGCCGTGTTGCCCCGCCGCGGAGAGAAATCCCTGATGAACCGGTCTGTTCACCCAGCATCCGCGCCGGCAAGTTGCGCAAGGGAACAATATAGCTTGACTATTACGTTGTAATCCCGCAACAAAATCCCCCCGATCGCGACTGGGAAAATCCATGGATGTCCGATGCAGCACTCGGGTAGACACACTAGTTTCTTGCCATGGCACGCCCGAAGTCCTCCCGCGCACAGCAGCTCGATGCGATCTTTGAGGAGATCAACGTCATCACGCGGCGCGCAACGGCGCGCGCCCGCCGCCTCGCCGCCCCGCTCAGCTACGTCGAGCACTCGCTGCTCCAGTACATCGGCACCACGCCCGGCTGCCGGGCGACCGACATCGCCTCGTCCTTCCACCTGAACCGCTCGACCGTCTCACGGCAGGTCGCCTCGCTCTTCGAGCACAGCCTCGTCGAGTACGCGCCCCGCGGCGAGGACTCGCACCATCGCGGCCGCGAGCTGCAGCTCACCGACCGCGGCAAGGAACAGCTGCGCTCGGCCCGCGGCGAGCAGCGCAAGGCATCCCTCGAGCGCCTCGCCGACTGGACGGACGGCGAGCTCGCGACCTTCGCCGAGCTGCTCGACCGCTACAACTCGAAGGAGCCGCAGGTCAAATAGCTCGCACGCTTGAGCTCTCCCCGACGCTCAGCGTCGCCGGCAGAACGACGCGAACCTTCTCTCGATCAGGCTGACGCACTCGCGCCAGCAGGAGTTCCCCCGCGCGCATCCCGAGCTCGTCCACGGGCTGCTGCACGACCGAAAGCGTCGGGCGGATCATCTTCGCCCAGGGCAGGCTGTCAAAACCGACGAGCCCGAGCTGTTCCGGCATCCGTATCGATCGCTCTGCGATCGCCTCGAGCGCGCCCACCATCAACAGGTTGTTGACGACGAAGACGGCATCCGGAGGCTCCGGGGCGTCGAGAAAGTCGAGCATCGCCTGATGACCTCCGTCCTGTTTGAAGTTGGTGAGGCGGATTCGGTCGGGGCGCACCGGTCGACCGGCGTCCTCGAGCGCCTGGCGGTAGCCGGCGACGCGCTCGCCCGAGGTGAGGGCGTCGGCCTGTCCCGCGATGCACGCGATGTCGCGATAGCCCATCTCGATGAGGTGGGCCACCCCCAGGCGAGCGCCGTCCTCGTTGGCAACGACGACGCTGTCGACCGGCGCGTTCTCCCACACCCGGTCGACGAGCACGAGCGGGATGCCGGCCGCGACGATCGGCTCGAGAGGTTCCATGCTCTCCCGCGAGCGCGCGACAATCACCCCGGCCATGTGATCGGAGATCGCGTTGGTGATGTATTGCTTCTCCTTCTCGAGCTCCTCGTCGGTGTTGCAGAGCACGACCGCGTAGCCCTCGCGCCAGGCCACGTCCTGAACGGCATGCACGAGGCGTGTGTAGAACGGGTTTGAGATGTCGGGGATGATGACGCCGATGGTGTTGGTGCGGCTCCTGCGCAGATTGCGCGCCACGGCGTTGCGCCGATAGCCCAGCTGCTTCGTCGCGGCGTTCACCTTCTCGACGAGTGCAACGTCGACCGTGCTGCTGGAGTTGAGGACGCGCGAGACCGTGGCGGCGCTGACGCCGGCCAGCCTGGCGACGTCATAGATCGTCGGCAGCTTGCGAGGCTCCCCCAGGCTCATGGTTCACGCTCCGTGATGGCAGGGGCCACCAAGGGTGAACGCCCACAGCGAATGGGCGGCGCCCTTCGCCGTCAAGCCCGAGCGCCACTGGTTGTCAGCATAAGACAGGCGTCTGCGATGCAGACCTCGAGCAGTTCGGCGATCACGACGGACTCGTTCTCTCCGTGCGCGCCGTCGGCCAACAGGCCCGGCCCGAACACGACGGCGGGAGCGCCGAGCTCAGAGGCGATGATGTTCGCGTCGCAGGGCCCGGGCATTGCGCCCAGACGCACACTCGGTACGATCGCGGCCAACTCTGCGACGAGCGCCTCGGCGATCGGCCGACCGACGGCGAAATTGAGCGGCTCGATAACGCGATGCACGATCGGCAACGTCAACCGTGGCGGATGAGCGGAGAGCCAGCGCGAGGCATCCGTCACCTTCGCGATCGCCGCCACGATCTCCGCGGTCGCCGCCTCGACCGAGTCCCCGGGGTCCAGAGTCGCGCAGAATTCCACAACACAGTCACCCGCGATCTCTGCTGCGCTGGCTCCGCCCGCGACCCGGATGGGGCAGATCGAACGCCCGACCTCCTCATCCAGCAGCGGCGAGGTCGGGCGCTCGCTCCAGCTCGCGTCCAGCTCATTGAGCGCCGCGATGTACCGCGTGGCCAGCGACACCGCGTCGACCCCGATCACGTCGTCCGATTCACCGCGCTCGTATGATTCGAAGGCGCGCAGCGAGCCATAGCGGGTGGCCGTGTGGCTCGTGCGCCCGGTCACCTCCACCCGGAAGTAGAACATGCCGAGGCCGGCGGGACAGAAGGCACCCGAAGTGGGCTCCGCACACACCAGCAGCTCGCCGGTGAAGCCGTGCGCGGGCAGAGTGAGAATGCCGAGCTCCGCCTCGGTGGATTCCTCCGCGCTGGTCACGGTGAGCCCGATCCGCTTCTGCAGCGGCAACCCGAGCTCGGTGATCGCCTTCGCCGCCCACAGGAAGGCGACCGTGCCGGCCTTCATGTCGTTCGCACCACGCCCGTAGACGCGCCCGTCGCGCACCTCGGCGTGATAGGGATCGCTGAGCCAGCCGGCCAGCTGTTGCGGACTCACCCCGACGGTGTCGACGTGCCCGTTGAACACGACCCCGTGGGTGTCGCCCGCGCCGATCGACCACCCGAGGTTCGGACGGCCCTCGTCGACCCGCCAGACGACCGGTGCGCCCAGAGAGAGCCGCTCGGCCTGCGCCGCCAACCACTCCTGGGCGGCACGTTCGCCGCCCTGCTCCCGTTCCGTGACGGCGCGACGCGGGTTGACACTGATCTGGTCCAGGTACTCGAGAAGGAATCCGACGATCTCGTCCTCGTGCGCCCGCACCCATTCCTGAATCCGCTGCTGCGGAAGACCCGACATGCCTCTCATCCCTCCGAGATCACTTACCCGCATTCAGCGTCATACCCCTGACGACATACTTCTGCGCGAACACATACAGCAGGAACAGCGGCACCACGCTGAGCACGGCGCCGGCCATGAGCCATGACCATGATGCGGAGGCCTGGCCCTTCAGCTGTGCGATGCCGACGGAGACCGGCATCAGTTCGGGGTTGTTGATGAAGATCAGGGGAACCAGCAGTTCGTTCCAGGTGTTGACGAAGGTGATCACCGCGAGCGAGGCGAGAGCGGGCAGGCTGAGCGGGACATAGATGCGCCACAGGATCGTCCACACGCTTGAGCCGTCGAGCGCCGCGGCCTCGTCCAGCTCGCGCGGGATGTTCATGAAGAACTGTCGCAGCAGGAAGATGCCGTAGGCGTTGCCCAACACGATCGGGACGATGACCGGCAGCCAGGTGTTGATCCACCCGATCGAGCGCATGCCGATGAAGATCGGGATCATCCGGGCCGCGAACGGCACGATGAGCGTGACGATGACCGAGAGGAACATCACCTCGCGCCCTTTGAAGCGCAGCCGGCTCAGGGCGAACGCCGAGAGGCAGCAGGCCACGAGCGAGCCCAGGGTCGTGATCATCGAGATCAGGAACGAGTTGAGGAGGAAGACTCCGAACGGATAGTTGGCGAAGATCGTCCGGTAGGCATCGAGCGTGAACGGATGCGGAATCAGGCGCGGCGGGTACTGGGTGGTCTGCGACAGCGGCATGAACGAGGCGGCAAGCATCCACAGCATCGGCGCGACGAAGACGATCGTCGCGACGATCAGCACGATGTAGCTCACGACATCCGCCGCGAGTTGGGGACCGCGGACCTTCTTCCGACGAGTCGGCGCGGAACTGCGCGCGTCAATGGTCATCGCCATCGTCTATCCCTCCTCCGTGTAGTAGACCCACAGGCGCTGGTATCGGATCGCGATCAGCGTGAGCCCGAAGACGATCAAGGTGAAGATCGTCGAGATCGCCGAGGCGTATCCCATGTGCAGGAAGGTGAAACCCTGCAGGTAGATGTAGTAAATGAGGGTCATCGTCTGGTTGTCGGGGCCACCCTGGGTCATGATGTATGTCTGGTCGAAGACCTGGAACGACGAGATCAGGCCGATGATCGCCGAGAAGAACAGCGTCGGCGTGATGAGCGGGATGACGAGGCGCAGGAAGATCCGGAATGGCCCCGCGCCGTCGAGCGAGGCCGCCTCGATGACGGCCCTGTCGACGCCTTGGAGCGCCGCCAGGAACAGCACGATGTTCAGCCCGACGCCGCGCCAGACGCCGACCAGGATGATCGACGGCATGGCGGAGTGGATGCCGGTCAGCCACTGCTGATGCGGAATGCCGAGGAACGAGAGGACGTAGTTGATCACCCCGTAGTCCGGGGCCATCATCCATGACCACAACAGCCCCGATGCCACGACGGGGACCGTGACCGGCAGGAACAGCATCGACCGGAAGACGTGCATGCCGCGCGTGCCGCGGTTGAGCAGCGCAGCCAGGCCCAGACCGATGGCGATGCTCAGCGGGACCGCGACCAACGTGTAGTAGGCGGTATTGCCCACGACCTGCCAGAACTCCCCGCTCGTGAACAGGTCGACGTAGTTCTGGAATCCGATCCACTGCAACGAGCCGAGCAGGTCCCAGTTCGTGAAGCTGAGCACCATGGCGGCAAGCGTCGGAATGAGGATGAAGGCGAGCAACCCGATCGAGTAAGGGGTCAGCAGGAGTGCCGCCCACAGATGCTCGCCGCGATGGAGAGAGCGTAGCGGCCGTGCGCGCGTCGTCCGCGGAGCGCGCACGGCGGCCGAGGTATCCGTGGAAACCACTGCCACGGTTACCCCTTCACGCTCGTGCTGCTGAACCACGAGTACTTCTGCAGCGCCGCGTTGACCGCGGGGGTCGCCTTGGCGATCGCGTCCTTGACCGACGAGGTACCTGCGAAGGCCGCATCCAGCGGAGAGCTGTACGCCGCCTGGTACTCAAACCACGCCGGGTGGAAGCCGAAGCTGCCATGGCTGTCCCAGGAGGTGAGCCAGGACGTGATGCTCGGCGGAGCAGTACGCACGAAGTCGGCGCTGCTCGCGGCGCTTTTCAGCGCTGGGGTGAGTCCACGGCCCGGCGAGCTCGCGGTGATGGTCTGCCCCTCGGTCACGAAGAACTTCAGCAGCTCCCAGGCTTCATCCGGATGCTGTGTGTGCGAACCCATCACCCAGGACTGGAACCAGCCCAGACCCGAGTTCACCTTTTGGCGCGGCATCGGCGCGACGTCCCAATTGAACCCCTTGATGTCGCTCAGCAGCGCCATCTCGTAGTTGCCCTGGAACTTCATGCCGATCAGCCCGGTGAGGAACGGATTCCCACTTGACTGGATGTAGCCGGGAAGCGAGGAGACGCCCTGCGACGACGGCGACACCTTGTATTTGCGGATCAGATCGACCGCGAATTGGATCGCCTCGATCCCGGCCGGATTGTCCAGGGCGCCCTTTGTGAGGTCCTCGTTGAGGAACGAACCGCCGTTCTGCACGAGCAGATTGCCCCACATCTCCTGCCCGCTGTTCTGTGAGTAGAAGCCGTAATAGTCCTTGCCACCGCGCTTCTTCGTCATCTTCTGAGCAGCGTCCAGAAGCTGGGCCCAGTCCCACGTCTCGTCCGGGTATTTGATGCCGGCGTCGTCGAACATGTCCTTGTTGTAGGCCAGGCCGAGCACATCGATCTCGCCAGGGATGCCGAAGGTCTTTCCCCGCCAGATCTCGTCCTCACCGCTGGGCTCGGCGAAGTAGTCGTCGAGCGAGATCTTGTCCTTCTTCATGAAGGAATCGAGCTCGTGCAGAGCGTTCAGGTGAGCGGCCTGATAGAAGTAGGCACCGCTCATCATGAACACGTCGGGCGTCGTCCCGGCTGCCATGTTCGTCGTGAGCTTCTGGTAGTACGTCGTGAAATCGCTCTTGGTGATGTTGAGCTTGATGTCCGGGAACTTCTTCTGGAACTCGGAGACCATCTTGTCCTGGATCCACGTCCGGGAAGGCTCGGTCACCATCCACACATTCAGGGTGACCGTTCCAGATTTGGTGCTGCCGCTGCCGGAGGCACAGGCCTCCAGCAGCGGGGTGAGTGCGAGGCCGAGCCCGCCGACAGCGGATGCTTTGAGCAGGCTGCGCCGGGTTATGCGGCCGTGTGTTTCGGGCATGGGTGTTCCTCTCGTGCTCAGCGTTGGGTTGGTGAATGCGGTACGACGTCATCGGCAGCAACCGGGCTGCCGACCCAGTTCAGGAGGTTGTTCCACAGGCGCGGCAACGCGGGCCAGACCATGAAGTCCTGGCTCGCCCAGTGCGGTGCGAGGTCGGAGGTGTAGGCGGCCGTCCGGCCACGCCCGTAGGCGCCGAGGACAAGCAGCGGGTCCGCGCCGGCCATGAGGACCGTCTGCGCCTCGGGCTTCACGGACACGCGGTTGTAGCCGAGGATCGGCGGCCACGCACCCCCAACACCGGCGAGCACCTCGTGGTCCGGGTCCACGGTGGTTGGGATCACACCGGCCGGGCGTTCGCGGCGATCATCCGTCGCCGACATGTTCACAGGCAGCACCGCCGCCAGCTCGGTCTCGCCGTAGCGCGCAGAGCCGTTGATGCCGGCGAAGGACATGTAGCCGCCGACCATCAACAGGCCACCGCCCGCGGCGACGTAGGCGACCAACGCGTCGATGCCGTCCGGCGCGGGCCGGCCGTCGAGAACCCCTTCAGCCAGGAGCAGCGAGTCAGACGGCAGGTCGCTGAGCACAACGACGTCGTAGGCGGCAAGGGCATCCGCCGAGCGCGGGAAGTCACGCGCCACGAGTTCATTGGGCAGCAGATCGACCTCGTGGCCGACGGCCACCGCGAAGTCCCTCAGGTGCCGGAAGCCGTCACCGTACCCGCCAGTGGCGAAACCAGCGGCTCCCTTGATATGTAGCTGATAAGTCGTCCAGCTCTCGCCCGCCAACAGGATCCGCATCGTGCGCTGTTCTCCTCGCTCCGTGAGAAATCGATTTCTGACACGGTAGCGCAGCGAGATTTCGCGTCAAGACGCGCGGTGCGGCGGGCTGTAAATCCTGTGTTACAAGTGGCGATACTGCACGACAGAGCCCACGCCGAGCTGCTCGACCGCTACAACTCGAAGGAGCCGCAGGTCAAGTAGTTCCCGTTCCGGACGGTTGCGCCCGCGGCCCCGGGCGCGAACGTCCGGAACGAGAACTAGTTGCCGGCGGGGAGCGTGGGGAGCGTGGAGGACGCGGGGGACGCGGGACGCGCGAGGGCGCGCACGAGCTCGAGCGAGTGCTCACGGCCCTCGGCGGTCGCACCGGAGGGCTGGACCATCAGCTCATCGACACCCGTCGAGGCGAGCAGGGACTCCAGCTGCACCCGCACCTGCTCCGGCGTGCCGATCGCCTGGCGGGAGTTGCGGTGGGCGATGAACTCCTCCTCGAGCGGGGAGAACTCGTAGGCGAGCGCCTCCTCGATCGAGACGGGCTCGGGCTTGGCGCCCTGGCGCATCCGGATGAAGGTGATGGCCCCCGGCAGCATCTCCCGCCGCACGATCTCGGGCGAGTCGTCCACGATCACCGACACGGCGATCATCGAATGCGGCTCACGCAGGAAGTCGGAGGGCTGGAAGGCGTCGCGGTAGAGCGCGAGCGCCTGCTCGGTGTTCTCACCGGAGAAGTGGTGCGCGAAGGCGAAGGGCAGCCCGAGCGCCCCGGCCACCTGCGCCGAGAAGCCCGAGGAGCCGAGCAGCCAGATCTCCGGCGCATCGCCGAGCCCGGGCACGGCGAGCAGATTCGACATCGGGTTGTTGGGCGACATGCCGCCGTGGAAGAAGCCGATGAGGTCGAGCAGCTCCTGCGGGAAGGTCGAGGCGTCCAGTCCCTCCCGGGTGCGGCGCAGCGCGAGCGCGGTGACGCCATCGGTGCCCGGGGCGCGGCCGAGCCCCAGATCGATGCGGTCGCCGTAGAGCGCATGGAGGGTGCCGAACTGCTCGGCGACGACGAGCGGGGCGTGGTTCGGCAGCATCACTCCGCCGGAGCCCACGCGCAGCGTCGTGGTGGCCGCGGCGACCGCACCGATGAGGATCGCCGGGGAGGAGGAGGCGATGCCGGGCATGCCGTGATGCTCGGCGAACCAGTAGCGGCGATAGCCGAGCGCCTCGGCGCGTCGGGCGAGCGCGATCGAGCCGGCGACGGCATCGGCATTGGTCTGCCCGAATCCCCGCCAGGCGAGATCGAGCACGTTCAGGGGCACAGCGGCGAGAGCAGTCATCCTCTTCGGCAACAGCGGGCGGGGCGCGCGGATTCCGCACCCGTCCGGCCCGCGGGATTCCGCACGGCGCCCCTCCCCCGAGCTGGGACGTCCGGTACGGCATCCGCACTCGTAAACTGAGCAGATGTCACTTACCGGACGCCGAGTCGCCGCGAGCCTGCTCGCGGCCGTCCTGGTGGTCGTGGCCGCGCTCGTGCTGTGGCCGAGTCATCCGGACATCGCCGGCGTCGACCGCGCGGCACGCGAACTGCTCACCCCGCTCGTCGCCGACGGGGCGCCCGCCATCGTCCTGCACGCCGGGGCGATCGAGTTCGCCGCCAACATCGTGATGTTCCTGCCGCTGGGGTTCCTCGGCACGCTCGCGCTGCCCCGCCGGCTCTGGTGGATCGCACCGCTCGCCTGCTTCGCGCTGTCGTGCGGCATCGAGACGACGCAGCTGCTGCTCCTGCCGGGCCGCACCTTCGCGGTCCGCGACATCGTCAGCAACACCACGGGCGGGCTGGTCGGCAGTGGCGCCGCGGTGGTGCTGGACGCGCTGCTGCAGCTCGCGCGCCGGGGCCGTGAGCGCTGAGCGGATGCCTCACCCGGGTCGATTCGGCGGGGATGGGGCGATACGACGGGCGGGACCGACGGACTCGTCCGTCGAATCGACCCATCTCCGCCCCAGCGACACGCTGTGCCGCCGACACGACTCCCGCGGCGGCGCACCGGGGCCGACGAGCGGCCCCCCGGCGTGCGCCCCGGGCTCAGCGGTGGCGCAGCCGCCGGCGTCGGCCGACGACGAACGACAGCACGGCCCCGAGCACAACGGCACCCGCAGCCCCTCCCACCACGCCGGCGCTGATGCGCGTGCCGGTGTGCGGCAGCTGCTCGGCGGTCCGCGCGGAGGCCGGAGCCGGGTCCGTCGCGGCGGCGGGCGGGTCGACGGGCGCGGCGGCGGCCGGGTCGACAGAGGGATCGCAGCGCGGATCCGAGGCCTCGAGCACGGTGACCGAGCCGAAGGCGGTCCTGCCATCGCCCTGTTGTGCGAGCGTGATGCCGTAGCTGCCGGTCGCGTCGGCCGGGAAGGTCAGCCTGACGGCCGCGCTGCCGTCGGCGGCGCTCGTCAACAGGTAGCTGGTCTCCGCCGCCAGGAAGCTCGCGGCGACCGGAGCCGTCCGCGCCGAGCCGGTGACGGATTCGAGGAGCTGCTGCGAGGCGCCGAAGGTTCCCGCCGGCAACCGATGGGTGAAGGAGGCATCGGGGCAGACCTGGGCACTCCAGCCCGCCTCCCGCTGGGGAGTGTAGGGCGAGGGCGCAGCGTGAGCGGCGGCGGGGACAACCACAGCGAGAGCAGTCGCCGCGGCCACCGCCGCGGCAGTGCGGACAAGTGCGGACATGACGGTTCACCGGCTTCCATAAAATGAATAATCCTCATTATAGGAGCAGATGGAATATCGTGAACATCCCCGATGGGGTATCGCCCAAAAGGGTGCCGCCCATTTGGGCTACAGTCTCGGGGCGGGTGCGCTCACTCATTCACCGTGCGCCCCGCGCACGGGCGATACCCCAGGCGACGAGCGCGGCCGCCACAGCAGTGAGCACCACACCCGCACTCGTCACCGCGCCCTGGAACTGCGTGAACTGCCGCGCACTCCACCCCGACGCCGTGAGGTCGCCGACGAACATCGCGGCGAGAATGGTGCCGGTGACCGCGACGCCCGCCCCGGAGGAGACCTCGCTGGCGGTGTCGACGAGCGCCGCCCCGATCGAGCTCCGGTTCTGCGGCAGGCCGCGCAGCACATTGGTTCCGGCGACGACGCCCACCACACGCATCCCGGCCGCCACGAGCACGAGCGCGACGGCGACCCAGACGTAGCCGAATCGGCTCAGCAGGCCGAAGACGGCGAGCCCGCAGACGACCGCCGCGGCGCTGAGCCAGGCGGCCCGGCCCATGCCGAGCCGCCGCACGACGGGGCCGACGAACGAGCCGCCCGCGACGAGGACGACGACCTGCGGCAGGGTGCCGATGGCGGCGAGCACGGGCGACCAGCCCCAGGCGAACTGCAGCTGCAGCGTCACCAGATAGCCGAGACCGGCGGTCGCGAGCCCGGAGGCGGCCTTGTAGGCGAGTCCACTGGAGACAAGCGGACGGGCGATGAGCGCCAGGTCGAGGAGCGGGTGCCGCGCCGAGCGCTCGCGGAGGACGAAGAGGGCCGCGGCGGCGACGGCACCGGCAACGACCGCCCACGGCTCCCATGACCCCGTGCCGCCGTTCACGAACAGCGTCGGCGCCACGAGGGCGAGCACGATCGTCGCCGTGCCGAGCACGGCGCCGGCGACGTCCACCGGCTCGGGATGCAGTTCGGCCGCGCCATCCGGGGCGATGCCGAGCCGGATGCCGACGAACGCGAGCGCGGCGATCGGCACGTTCACCAGCAGCAGGAGCTGCCAGGGCGCGATCGCGAGCACAAAGCCCCCGACGGTCGGGCCGATCGCCATCCCGACCAGGCCCACGGTCGAGATGAGCGTCATCGCCCGGACCCGCAGCGCGTCCCCCGCGAACAGCCGGAAGGCCAGCGCCATCGACCCCGGCGTCGTCATCGCGGCGGCGACCCCCATCGCCACCCGGACGGCGATGAGCTGCTCCGCGCTCGTGACGACGGCGGTCGCCAGGCTGGCCAGGCCGAGCAGGACGAGCCCGACGAGCATGACCCGCCGCCGACCGACCCGGTCCGCGACGGCGCCGAACACCAGCATCAGCCCGCCGAACACGACCGCATATGCCCCCGTCACCCACTGCAGCGCCGTCGTCGAGGCGTGCAGCTCGCGACCGATCGTGGGCAGCGCGACATTCAGGATCGAGTTGTCGAGCATCTCGAAGAGGAACACGGCGGACAGCCCGGCCAGGGCGATCCACGCCTCCCGCAGGGACCGGGGAGAGCGGGGAGGACGCGGCAGTCGCGCAACGCGTGCGGCGCCCATGGAGCGGGAGCTCGGGACGGATGACATGGCATTATATTATGTTACTAAATTTAGTCACACAAGTTAATTAGGCTGGAGACGACCAAGGGAGTGAGAACGGATGCCGAGAACCAGAGAACGGGGCGGCCCGCAGACCCGCGCGCGGATCGCCGAGACCGCCGCACGTCTGTTCCTCGAGCGCGGCTTCGACGCGGTGACGGTCGCCGAGGTTGCACGGGAGGCCGGTGTGTCGAGCGTGACCGTCTTCAACCACTTCCCGCGCAAGGAGGATCTCTTCCTGGATCGCTCAGGCGAGGCCGTCGAGTTCCTGCGCTCCGCAGTGCGCGAGCGCCCACCGGGCACCGAGGTGCTGGCGTCCCTGCGCGACGCGACCCTGCGCCTCGTCGACGCGCGCCATCCGCTCTCCGGCGTCAACGGCCGCTCCGTCCCGTTCTTCCGGACGGTCGCGGAATCCCCCGCTCTGCTCGCCCGGACGCGCGAGATCGCCTCCGAGCTGCAGCGGGTCCTCGCCGACGAGCTCGAGCGCGACCCGGGCTTCGACGGCGATGCCCCCCTGTTCGCCGCCTTCTTCGTCGCCGGCTACGGCGCCGTGCTGGTGGGGACCGCGCGGCGCCTCATCGCCGGCGAGTCGCCGGACGACGCGGTGGACGCGCAGCGCGCACGCTTCGAGCTGCTGTTCGGGGCGCTCCGGGCCGGCGTCCTCTCCTCGTCCTGAGGATGAGGACCCCGGCCGCCTTCAGCCGCGATGCGCCCCCGGATGCGCCGCGCCCCGCGTGAAGCGGGTCACCCGCCGCGTCGCGAGGAGGCCGCCGCCGAGGGCCACGAGGCCGATCGCGGCCCAGACCGTGGCGAGCGAGAGGTAGGTGCCGGTCGTCGGCAGTGCCGCACCGCGCGCGGTGGAGCCCGTGGCGCCCGCGACCGCCGCCACCGCCGTGACCGGGATCGTGATCGCAGCCGTCGTGGTGCCGTCGGTCGCTTCGATGGTGACCGGCGCACTGGCATCCGCCGGCATGGTCGCGCTGACGGTCGCCGCGCCGCGTGCATCGCTCTCGGCGGCGAGCGCGGGGCTCTGCGCCGCCTGGAAGGCGCCGAGAGACTCCGGTACCGTGCCCACGCTGAAGAAGTAGATCGTCAGCTCGTGGTCCGGTCGGAAGATCGCGTTGAAGGCGACGGTAAAGCGGCCGCCCGGCGCGATGCTGCCGGTGATGGTGCCTGCTGCGGCGCCCGTGATGCTCGGCGTACCCGGCGGGTACACGGCCGCCGCGCTTGCGGCCACCGGAGCGGTGAGGGCCGCTCCCGCGGCCAGGACGGCGGCGAGGGCCGCCAGGGTGATTCTTCTCATCATCTGTGCCTTTCCCGTTCGAGAACGGGCAGGCAACGGCCGGCGCGCACCACCTATCCCCCACATAGGTAGATGAAGCAGTAGGCAGGTCGGTTGTCTGCTCTTCGAGCGCGATGCTACGCGGCATCCGCTCCGACGGCTACGGGCTTGACTTCCCGCTCAGCTCCGGGATCGGCGGCGTGCGGCGGCGATCAGCAGGGCGATGACGCCGACCACCACCAGGATGCCGGCGAGCCAGACCACCCACAGCGCGATGTTCGTCCCCGTCCAGGCGAGGGGACCGCCCGAGCGCGCCGGCAGGGTGATCGACCCGGAGATGCTGTGGCCATCGGGGGTGGAGACCGAGATGTTATAGACACCCGACACGTCCTCCGGGAAGACGAGCGTGAAGGTGATCGCCCCCGAGCCGTCCGTCCGCCCGAGGGCGAGGTTCGTCGTCGCGGCGGGGACCACGGCCGGGACGGCCGCCGTGAACTGCCCCAGCGTCGGGGCCAGCCCATTGCCGGAGACGAGGGCGGTGGCCGGCGCGTCCGCGCCGAGCCCGGTGACGGTGACGGCGTTGGCGCCCGGGTGGGCGGTGACGGCGAAGGTTCCGGTCGACGCCGGCGGGTACGACGCGGCCTGCGCCGCGACGGGGGCGCCCGCCACCGCCAGCGCGGCCCCGAGGCCAACGGCGGCGACCGCGCGCCGGAGCCGCACCGCGGCGCTCACTTCACGACGCTCCCACACGTGAACTCCCCCTTCGAGATGGAGACGGGGTTGATCTGCGGCGTGACGTCCGCCGCGATCTTCCCGCCCTTGCCTTTCTTCGGGTTGTAGACGAAGCGCACGGTCTTGCTCGCGCCGGGCTTCAGGTCGACGACGAACTGGGCGACGCTGCGGCCCTGGTCCTTGACGAACTTGACGGGCTCCGCGGTGCCGTCCGCGTCGAAGGCGTTGCCGAACTCGACCCCGGGCGAGCCGTAGCTCGTCACCTGGGTCCGCATGGTGCCGACCGGCACCCCGTAGACGTCGGCACCACTCACGTACCGCGGGAGCGACGCCAGCTGCTGCGGCGTCAGCCCGTTCTTCAGCGTCACCTGGACGACGTACAGCGGGCCGACCGATGGGCAGTCCAGCGAGCCGAGCGCGACCGAGGTATGCAGGTAGTAGTCCATCTTCGAGCCGGTGCCATCGGCGAGGTACACCCCGAAGCGCTGCTCGCCCGGCGCTGAGGCAGCCGGGCCGCCCGACAGGGTCGTGCGCGCGAGGGACTTCTGCTCGTCCGCATGCGAGCTCCACACGACCATGCGATGCTCGGCGCCGATCTGCGTGAAGGCCCTCAACATCGCCTCGGGCTGGAAGTCGCCCTGGGCGAGCTTCGTGAAGACCGCGCCGGAGGCGACGTCGAAGAACGCATCCTGCTGCGCCGGATCGGCGAAGCGGGCGTAGACGTCGGAGAGCAGCGCCTTCACGACGTTCTGCGAGCTGAGCGTGGTCTGCTGCGGGGTCCCCTGGCCGACCGTGACCGGCCCCGTGGCCTGCAGGATGTACTTGAGCGCCACCGGGTCGAGGCTGAGGACCCCGTCGACCGACTGGTGGAAGCGCTGCTTCCACATCGCGACCGCGAGCTGTGCCGACTGGTCGAAATGCGGTGTGAGGGTGACGTCCTGCATGTACTCGCCCGTGATCTCGCCATAGAGCTGGTTGGTGGCGGAGTCGAGGGGCATGATGGGCGCGTCGTAGGGGCCGAAGCTGCCGCCGGCGTACTGGCTGTCGAGCGTGATCCTGCCGTGGTCGGCGGTGATGTGCGCGACCGAGCCGGGGATGCCGCCCGAGGAGCGCAGCTCGGCGTTGTTCAGCACGAGCACGAGGTAGCTGCGGGGGCCGGAGTCGCCGAGCATGCCGGGCAGCAGCGCGGCGGCGCGGCTCGCGGCATCCGTGAACTGCGCGACCTGGCCGAGCTGGGTCCGGTATTGGCCGACAGCGGTGGCGAGGGGACCGATCACGCCGGTGGTCGAGATCCGCCGTGCGGACGCCGCCCCGGACTGGACGGCCCGGTTCGCGGTGGTGAGCGCCGGCGCGGCGGAGGCGAGGGGGGCGAGGTTCAGGGCACCGTCCGTCGGGCGGAACGTCTTCGCGCTGATCTTGCCGGAGAGGCTGACGAGCGCGTTGAGCCCGTGATCGCTGACGGATGCCGCACTCGCGGACACCCCGCCGAGCGCGTTCAGGTTGGGGCCCAGCCACGGCGTCTTCTCCATGACCCACCAGACGGGGTCGGAGGTCAGCGCGTGCGCCCGATCGGCGTGCGCGCGCAGCACGGTTGCACCGCTCGCCGCCGCCGCGGAGTCACCGCTCATCACGGCCGACTGGATGCGGCTGGCGGCAGGCAGTGCCTGGCGCAGTTGGTTCGCTGCGAGCAATCCCCTCACCCCAACCCAGACGAGTGCGGCGGCGATGATGACGAGAACAATGAGGATGAGCCAGCCGATCCACGCCGTGCGGCGGCGCGGCCGGCGGGGGCGGTGGTCGGCGGCGGCTGTCGACATGCGCTCCATCTAAGCAGAGGGTCTGAGGAGACCCTGAGTGGGCCTGGGCTGGCGTGACGGGGGCCGCCGGTGTGGGCGACCCCCGCCACCTCAGGTGCTAGGCCTTGGCCCGGTCCTTGCGACGGACGACGGAGCGCATCGTCACGAAGGCGGCACCGAGGGCGACGAGACCCACGGCACCCCAGACGGTGGCCAACGAGATGTACGTGCCGGTCGACGCGAGCGAGCCGGGGTCGGCGGCCGTGACCGAGGAGGTGGCGGCCGTGGCCGCGCCCTTCGTGGCCGTGGTGGGAACCGTGACGGTCTGGGTCACGGTCTTGCCGGTGCTGTCGGTGAGCGTTGCGTTCAGCGTCTTGCCGGCGAGGTCGGCGCCGTGTGCCTTGAGCTGAGCGCTGAGCGAACCGTCAGCGGCCGCGGTTCCGAGGGAGATGCTGCCCGATTCGTCGGCCGTGAATGTGCCGTAGAACGAGAAGCCCCCGTAACCGGTGATGAAGCAGTGCACGATGGATCCCGGGGCGAAGGTGTGGGCCGGGAAGTAGAACGGGAACCACCACCAGCCGCCCCAGTAGAAGGGCGGCGGGAACCACGGCGGCTTCGGCGGCTTCGGCGGCTTGGTCGGCGGGTAGGCCGGCTTCGTCGGATGAGGCTGATGGTGCTTCGGCGGTGCCGGCTTGTGATGCTTCGGCGGGGCGGGCTTCTGGTGTCCCTTGCTGGGGAACCCGAAGCTCAGAGTGGACGCCGGTGCGGCCGAGCTGACGCTCGCCGTGCTCACCGGAGCCGCACTCGCGGCGAGCGGAACCCCCAGCGCGAGAGAAGCGCCGACGGCAAGAGCCAACGCTGATTTCGCGACTCTGTTCATTGATTGTCCTATCCGCAGGTCGGTGTGGTGTTAGGGCAGTGCGTGTTTCCACTAGCAGCCCGACCTCCGGCAGCACGAACGGACAGTTCGCACGGGTGTTGCCTGCAGGTGTTTCCCTGCGGGTGTTGCAATGAGATCTCGCCGGAGGTCGGTCCGGACTTTTTTAGGCTACGCACAGATTCGCTCCGTGCAGCCGATGTTTACAGAGGTTTAATATCCCCTGGACGGGGGACACATGGGCACCCCTTGCCATTACTGGCGTGCTGCCGCATGATTCGCCCTGAACCAGTCGACGGTCGATCGGATGCCGTCCTCGAGCTCGATGCGGGCCGTCCAGCCGGCCGCGGCGAGCTTCGAGACGTCGAGCAGCTTCTGCGGGGTGCCGTCGGGCTTGGAGCTATCCCAACGGGTCTCCCCCTCGAAGCCCACGACCCGGGCGACGGTCTCCGCGATCTCGCGGATCGTCGTGTCGTGCCCGGTTCCGACGTTGACCTGCTGGGGCCCGTCGTAGTGCTCCAGCAGGTGCAGGCAGGCATCCGCCATGTCGTCGACGTGCAGGAACTCCCGTCGCGGCCTCCCCGTGCCCCAGTTCGTGACTTCGGGGGTGCCGCCGGCCGCCGCCTCGTCGTAGCGTCGGATCAGCGCCGGCAGCACGTGTGATCCCTGCGGCGCGAAGTTGTCCCCTGGACCGTAGAGGTTCGTCGGCATCGCCGAGATCCACGACAGCCCGTATTCGCGGCGAATGGCCTGCACCTGCATGATGCCGGCGATCTTCGCGATCGCGTAGGCGTCGTTGGTGGCCTCCAGATGGCCCGTCAGCAGCGCGTCCTCATGGATCGGCTGCGGCGCGAGCCGCGGGTAGATGCACGAGGAGCCGAGGAAGAGCAGGCGCTCGACCCGGTTCGCGAGCGCCGCGTCCATGACGTTGACCTGGATCTGCAGGTTCTCGCTCAGGAACTCCTGCGGGTAGGTGTCGTTCGCCAGGATGCCGCCGACCTTCGCCGCGGCGAGCGCGACGTAACGCGGTCGCGTCTCGGCGAAGAAGTCGAAGACGGCGGCGCGATCCCGCAGGTCGAGCTCGGCGGAGCTGCGGCCGACGAGGTCGGTGAACCCCGCGGCCTCGAGCTTCCGCTGAATCGCGGAGCCTACGAGCCCGCGGTGGCCGGCCACGTAGAACGTCGCATCACGTTCGAGCGGCCCGGGCGTGAACTCCGTCACGCGACGGCCTCGCGGACCGCGGTGCCCCAGCTGCGCAGTCGCACCGTATCGATCCACGGCCGCCCCGCGCACTCGAGCGCCGCGATGTCGGCGTCGACCATCAGCCGCGCGAGCTCTGCGGTGTCCACCTCGGGTACCCAGCCGAGTCTGTCCCGAGCCTTGGAGGCGTCGCCGATGAGCGCGTCGACCTCGGTCGGCCGCAGGTAGCGCTCGTCGAAGCGCACATGCTCGCGCCAGTCGAGTCCGGCGTGGCCGAAAGCGGTCTCGACGAAGTCGCGCACCGTGAAGCTGCCGCCGGTCGCGAGCACGTAGTCGTCCGGCTCGTCGGCCTGCAGCATCCGCCACATGCCCTCGACGTACTCGGCGGCGTAGCCCCAGTCGCGCACGGCGTCGAGGTTGCCGAGGTAGAGCGTGTCCTGCGTGCCGGCCTTGATGGCGGCGACGGCGCGGGTGACCTTGCGGGTCAGGAAGGTCTCGCCGCGGCGCGGCGACTCATGGTTGAACAGGATGCCGTTGACGGCGAACATGTCGTACGCCTCGCGGTAGTTCTTCGTCACCCAGTAGCTGTAGACCTTCGCGGCGCCGTAGGGCGAGCGCGGGTAGAACGGGGTCTCCTCGTTCTGGGGCGGCGCGCTGGCGCCGAACATCTCCGAGGAGGACGCCTGGTAGAAGCGGGTGTGGATGCCGGACATGCGCACCGCTTCGAGCACGCGCATCGAGCCGACGCCCGTCGTGTCGCCGGTGTGCTCCGGCTCATCGAAGGAGACCCGCACATGCGACTGCGCGGCGAGGTTGTACACCTCATCGGGCTGCAGATGGGCGAGCAGGCTCACGAGGCGCGCACCGTCGCTCAGATCGCCGTAGTGCAGGAACAGACGCGCCCCCGGCTCGTGCGGATCGACGTACAGATGGTCGATGCGGCTCGTGTTGAAGGTCGAGGCGCGGCGGATGAGCCCGTGCACCTCGTACCCCTTGCCGAGCAGCAGTTCGGCGAGGTACGAGCCGTCCTGGCCCGTGATCCCCGTGATGAAAGCACGCTTGTCGGTCACGTGTGGTTCCCCCTTTGTCGTCGGTCGGTTCGTCTCAGGAGCTCGGAAGTCGGAAGTCAGGAGTGGGTGTGCGCTCGACTCTCGACGAGGCTCTGCAGCCATTCCTCATAGCTGTCGATCGCGGCATCCTCCGTGAGGTAGGCGTCGCGGAAGGCGAGGCCGGCCATTCCGAGCCGGGCGCGCAGGGCGGAGTCGGCGCGCAGGCGCGAGACGGCCTCCAGCAGTGCGGCCGGGTCGCCCGGGTCGACGCGGATGCCGCCGCCGGAGACGCTCAGCTCCGCGGCGCTGATGCTCGCGGCATCCGTCGCCGCCACCACCGGCAGGCCGGTGCTGAAGTACGTCGTCAGCTTGCTCGGCACGGCCATCTCGGCCACGCCCGGCTTCTCGTTGAGCAGCAGCACGTCGGCGCAGTTCAGCACCTCCTCGAACTCGCCGTCGGGCAGGGAGTCGAGGAAGACGACGTTCGAGAGCGGCGCCGCCTGCGCGACGAGCCGGTCCTTCTGGCTGCCGCCGCCCGTGAACACGACGCGCACAGACAGCTGGATCGCCTCGGCGAGGCGGGCCATCTCGACGATGTTCTCGAGCCCCTGCTTGACGCCCATGTTGCCCGTGTGCATCAGAACGAGCTCGTCGGGTGCCCAGCCCAGGCGCAGCCGGACCGCATCGCGGTCGATGGCGCGGTCCACGGCGACGACGGAGGTCCAGTTGCGGATGACGCCCGCCTTCTGCGGCTCGACGCCGAGGCTGGCGACGACCCGGTCGCGGAAACGGGCGTGGATGAGCGCGACCCCGTCGGCGCCGCGGAGGGTGGCGGATTCCACCCGCGCGAGCGCCGCGACGAGCGAGCCCCCCGAGCCCTGAGTCTCGGAGGCGCCGAGGCTGTACAGGTCCTGCACCCACACCACGGTCGCCGCCGCGCGGCTGAACAGCCGGGCGCGCAGCAGCACGAGCGAGCTGGCGAACAGCGCCGGCGAGGGCAGGACGACGACGTCGGGGCGGCCCCAGCGCGTGAACAGCGCGCGCAGCCCGAAGCTGAGCTCGCCGAGGGCGCGGGGGATCCACGACGGCCGCCGCGGGACGAAGTGCCGAAGCCGTCGCACGGGCACGCCGTCGACGATCTCGTCACGGCGCCACTGGCCGTAGCCCGGGTGGATCTTCCACTCGGGGTAATGCGGATGGGTGGTGATCACCTGGACCTGGTGGCCGCGTTTGGCGAGGCCCTGCGCGAGAGACGACGTGTACCGAGCGATACCCGTGCGCTCCGGTGCGTAGTTCAGACTGACGATCACCACACGGAGGTGTTGGTCGGACACCGTGTCTCCCTGCGGTCGGTAGGGGTCACGGTAGCAAGATTTGTACCCCGCGAACAGGGGTCACCTGAAACGCAACACGCCGTTTACACGCCGGACGCACTCCCCCCGGAACCTCCGGAGGATGACCGCGCACCGGGGCCGAGACGGCCCTGAGGCGGGGGCGGGACCGCGCTCAGAAGGCCGGCTCGGCCCCCTTCGCCTCCGGCGCGGGCCCCTCCTCCGGCTCGTTCTCGACGCCCGGCACGGGCGTGGGGGCATCGCGCAGCTCATGGCTCGCGGTGCGCTGGCGGGAGTTCAGGAAGTGCCGCTCGACCAGGTAGAACATCAGCCAGCTGACCCCGAGCGCGAGCGGGACGGCGCCGAAGGTCAGCACCAGGTAGTTCGCGAGCACCGGCAGATGCAGCGGCAGCAGCAGCAGGTTCGCCAGCCCGATCAGCGGGCTGTGGAAGAGGTAGATGCTGTAGGAGGTGAGCCCCAGGAAGAGCATGGGGCGCGAGCCGAAGGCACGGGTGACGACGTTGCGCCGTCCGGCCAGCGCGAGGCGGCCGAGCCAGACGAGGACGGCGGCGGTCAGGCATCCGACCACGACCTCGATCAGCCAGCCGTGCGCGCGCACGACGGGGACCGCGACGTACAGGCCGGCCACGACCACGAGCCCGACGGCGAGCGCGGCCGGCTCGGTCCAGCGCCGGGCGCCCGCGGGGGTGAAGGTCAGATCGGCAGCGAGCATCCCGACGGCGAACAGCCCGAGCAGCCAGGGGTGGGCGTAGCCGCCGAGGCCCAGGTAGACGGGGATGACACTCACCACGACAGTCACGGCGGCGGCGACCCAGCGGCCGAGAAATCGCCACAGCACGAGGATGATCGGCATGAGGAAGTAGATCTGGAACTCGACCGCGACGCTCCACATCGGCCCGTTGATCTGCTGGATCCAGCCCCCGCTCAGGTCGTGCAGCATCAGCAGGTGGCTGACGACGCCGCCGGGCGTGACCGGGACCTTGCTGTCCCACTGCGTGCCGTGCGGCTGCCGCAGGAGCGGGATCGCGGCGATGAGGATGAGCGTGAACAGCAGCGCGGCGTAGTAGGGCGGCAGGATGCGCTTCGCCCGGCGCCGGATGTAGCTGCCGAAGCCCTTCGCGTACCAGAGGGTGTCCGCACGCGCGAGCGGCAGCATCAGCACGTAGCCGGAGAGCACGATGAAGACGGGCACGCCGAGGTAGCCGTGCCCAATGATGAGCCGGGGGATCGTGAGCTGGCTGACGGCCTGGCCGCTCAGCCCGGTGAACAGCCAGGCGTGGTAAAGGACGACGACGAGGGCGGCGAGGCCGCGGATGCCGTCGAGGTAGGGGAACTCGACGCGCGTCTGAGTGCGCGCCGACATGGGTGTGCTCATAGCAGGATCACCGCCGTCGGGAGGAGTTGGTCGGACTCGACCCCCATTCGAGGGACGCTGGCGATGCTACGGGCAGATCCGCGCGGCGGCTAGCCCCTCGGGCGATCCTGCGACGAGATGCAACATCCCGTTTACATACGGCCTGGCCCCCGTTGACGGGGCATGGGTAGGGTGTGTCCTACCGACCACCAGTACGAGAGACGGCTTCGCGTGACAGATCTTTCGGACAGCACAGCTCCCTCTGATCCCTCTTCTGATCCCTCTGACGACATCCCCGTGATCCGCCTTGCCGCGGCACCCGGCGCCCGCGAGGCCTGGGACCGCTCGCGCTTCACGGTCTACCTGTGGGCGATCTGCGAGCTGCTCTTCGTGACGAATCCCTGGCAGATCAGCTCGGGCCTGCGGGTGCGGGTGCTGCGCGCCTTCGGCGCCGAGATCGGCACGGGGGTGATCATGCGCCCGCGCGTGCGGGTGCGCTTCCCCTGGAAGCTGCACATCGGCGACGACTGCTGGGTCGGCGAGGGCGTCTGGTTCCACAACCAGGACCACATCTACCTCAGCCACGACTGCGTCGTCTCGCAGGAGACGCTGTTGACGACGGGCTCGCACGCGCACCGGCGCGACATGGCGCTCATCACCCGCCCGATCGTGCTCGAGCCCGGCGTGTGGATCACCTCGCGCTGCATCGTGCTCGGCGGCGCGCATCTCGGCCGCTCGGCATTGGCCCGCCCGATGACGCTCGTGAGCGGAACGGTCCCGGCGAACGCGGTCGTCGCCGGCCCGGACGGCGCGGTCGTCGGCACCCGCTTCCCGGCCGATGCGCCGCGGGGTGCGGCGGGGCAGGCGGATGCCGGGCAGACCGGGCCGGTGCCGGCCGCGGCTACGCGAACGGATGCTGCGCAGCCAGATGCAGAGCAGCCGGATGCCGGCCAGCCAGGCATCCCGCGAACGGATGCCGCGCCCGCGGACGCCGGACAGGCGGCCCCGCGATGAGGATCGCGCACGTCGTCACCTACGTCTCGCAGGACGGTGCCTTCGGCGGCCCCGTCGCCGTGGCGATCGCCCAGGCCACCGAGCTGGCGCGGCGCGGCCATGAGGTGCAGTTGCTCGCCGGCTGGGACGGGAAGGCCGAGCTCACGGCTCCGGGCGTGGACGTGCGGCTCTTCCCCGTCTCCGCGCTGCCGGTCGGCGGCTTCAGCGGGCTGCGTTCCCCTGCCTTGGGCCGGCACCTGATCGACCGGCGTGACGGACTCGACATCGCGCACGTACACCTGGCCCGGGACCTCATCACGCTTCCGCTGGCCGCGGGACTGGGCCGAGCCGGCCTGCCGTATCTCGTGCAGCCGCACGGCATGGTGATGCCGGATGCCCGCGCCAAGGCGCGTGTCTTCGACGCGCTCTGGACGCGACGGGTACTGGGCGGCGCCGCGGCGGCGCTCGCGCTGACGGAGCGGGAGAGCGGCGGCCTCGGCGAGGTGAACGCGGGAGCGCGGGTGCAGCGCATCGCGAACGGCATCGCCGGCGGCGCCGTGGCGGATGCCGCGCCGCGCGACCCGGAGCATCCCGAGGTCGTCTTCCTCGCCCGCCTGCACCCGCGCAAACGGGTGATGGCCTTCGCGCGCATGGCGCAGCTGCTCGCCGAGCGCGGCAGCCCGGCACGTTTCACGGTGATCGGGCCGGACGAGGGCGAGCTCGCCGAACTGCGCGCCTTCCTCGACGCGCACCCGGACCTGCCGCTGAGCTATGCGGGGGCGATCCCGCAGGGTGCGGCGCGGGGACGCCTCGCGGAGGCATCCGTCTATGTCCTGCCGTCCTTCGGCGAGGTGTTCCCCATGACGGTGCTCGAGGCGCTGTCTGCAGGCACACCCACGGTTCTCACCACGGACTGCGGCATCGCGGACGAGCTCGCCGGCCGCGGGGCGGGCGTGGTGACCGACGGCAGCCCGGAGCGGCTCGCCGAGGCGGTCGAGGGACTGCTCGCGAGCCCGGGGGCGTGGGCGGGCGCGTCGGCGCGCGGCATGGCGAGCATCAACGAGGTCTACGGCATCGGCGCCGTCGCCGATCGGCTCGAGGAGCTGTACGCGACGGCGACGCGGCGCCCCCCGCGGGTCGATTCGGCGGAGATGGGTCGATAAAACGGATGCCGCGCGCACGCGGATCCGCTGAATCGACCCGTCTCCGCGATCCGGCCGGGGCCCGGACGCCGTCGCTCGGCCGGCCGTCCACCCGCTACGCCGAGACTGTTGTGCGACGTCGGTCGCCTCCCGGTCCCGGAGACGGATCGGGAGAGGGCGCACGCTCCGTGCAGAGCCAGGTGAAGAGGACCAGGGACATCAGACCGGCCATCGACTGCAGCAGGGAGCCCCGCAGCACGATGAGCTGGTAGGCGGCGACCAGCGGCACCAGCAGCGCGACGAAGCTGGAGGCAGAGGAGGCATCCCGCGTGCGGCGCTCGAAGAGCCCGGTCAGCAGGCCGAAGCCGACGAACAGGACGATCACGAGCGGGAAGCCGCCGTCGATGTACGCCTCCGCCTGCAGCGGGGCCGACAGGTTCGTGAAGGCGTAGCCCTGGTGGGCGGCGACGATGACGCCTGTGTCGAGCGACTTGCCCGGCCAGACGGAGCGCGGGATGAAGAACAGCAGGGCGGTCAGGAGCTGGCGGCCGTAGCTGTGCCCGACGTCCTGGACGTACAGCACGGTGTTGCCGATCTGCTGGAACGCGTCGTAGTCGCCGCTCTGCAGGGAGGAGACGACGCTGCCGCCGATCGAGAACGTGCCGCCGACGCGGCGGAAGGCGTTGAGGGCCGGGAAGAGGAAGGCGATGCCCGCGAGGACGCCGATGCCGAGGTACGCCATGCGCACGCGCCCGAGCGGCCACAGCAGCGCCAGCAGCAGTCCGGCCGCGACGGCGGCGACGCGGTAGCGCGCGGTCGAGGTCGGGTTGGAGACGAACAGAGTCAGGGCGATCAGCAGGAGGAGCGTCAGGTGCCACCCCCGCAGCAGCCCGAGACGCTTCGCCCGGATGAACAGATAGGCGACGACGAACACCGCCGTGACCATCAGCGCCGCGTTGACGGCGGCGGCCACGCTGTCGAGACCGCTCGTGGCGCCGAGCGCGACGGCCTGGGCCCGCTCCTGACGCCCGCTCAGCAGGCTCCCCGGCCCCACGCGCAGGATCTCCACGCCGCAGACGAGGATCGCGAGCGGGGCGGCGATCCTCAGCCGCCGCGTGGAGAGCAGGTAGCGCGGCGGGGCGAGGGCGGCGGTGTCCGCCCGCCAGGAGATCAGGATGCCGAGGTCGTAGCAGACGAAGGAGGTGAGGAGAAGGGCGCAGATCGTGATCATCACGGACGGGGTGACCGCACCCGGCCACGGCCATCTGCCGCCGAAGAGCTGCGCGACGGGCGCCAGGCCGAAGAACACCCAGGAGAAGATCCAGAAGAACAGCTGGAGCACCTGATCGCGTCCGTTGAACAGGACCACCACGAGCCGGAACCCCGAGTACGCGCCGACGAGGAGCAGGAGCACGGTGCCGGTCGTGACGGTCACGAAGGTGCTGAGGGCCAGGGGGACGGCGAGCCCCGCCATCAGCAGGGCGCCCGGGTACAGACTGCTCATCACGGCGCCCCGCAGCCGCGGGGTCGCGCCGGTGCTCTCGGCGCTCACCGCAGGACGGGGGCGGTCGGCTCGGACGTCTCGGCAGTCTCGGCGGCGCGCAGCCTGCCGTCGGGTGCGGGTCCGCCGCCCCGCCCCTGCGCCGTCGTGTTGGCGACGACGGCGAGCGCGAGCAGCAGCATAAAGACCGGGAAGCCGCGGTTCTCGGGCGGGAACCCGTTCACGAGGGTGACGAGCGTCAGCACGGTCGCGACCGCGCAGAACACGCGCCCGAAGGCGGAGCGGCCCGGGCCCCCGGGGACGCTGCGGCTGCCGGGGACGCCGGAGCCGCCGGCGCGGGAGCCGCCGGGGACGCCGGCGATGCGCCACAGCGCGGCGAAGAACAGCACGAGGGCGACGACGAGCACGGCGGTGCCGACGATGCCGAACTTCTCCAGCGGCACCAGGGGCGAGTCGAGGGTGAACACGTTCGTGGCGACCTGGCCCGTGTTCACGCTGATCATGTCGTGGCCGAAGCCCCAGCCGAGCAGCGGCTTCTGCTGCCACTGCTGGATCAGCCAGTTCAGTGCGCGCAGGCGGGCCTGGGCGGATTGATCCGCGTAGATGGCCGCGAGCCCATTGCTCTGCAGCCGCTGGAAGAACTCGAGACGGCCGACGGCGACGCCGTCCGCCGAGGTCGAGCTGACGTTCAGGGTGACGACGAAGGCGACCGCGGCGAGCGCGAGCCCGGCCACGACCCGCGCCGACTTCGCGACCATGCCGCCGCTGCCGATCGAGACCGCCACGAGCAGCGCGAGGGCGCACTGCACGATCGTCTGGCGGCCGCCGGCGACAACCATGATGCCCATCAGCGCGAGCGCACCGACCAGCCAGCCGATGCTGCGCAGCCGGCCGGAGGAGAAGCGGGCCAGGCACAGGGCCAGCGCGGCGAAGACGACGAAAGAGGAGGCGAGGCCGAACTGCTGGTAGGCGTCCTGCTCCAGGCTGCGTCGCCCGAGCCATGCGACGGTGTAGGAGTAGGCGCCGATGAGCCCGGCGAGCAGCGTCAGGGCGGAGACGATGCGCGGGCTCAGCCGGAATCCCGCCTCGACGCCGATCAGCACGACCATCGGCACGAGCAGGTAGTTGAGCGAGTCCCGCAGCCACGAGCCGATCGACACCTGGTTCCACAGCAGCGTGAACAGCTGCCACAGCAGGAACGCCGCGATGACGCCCACCGCCCACAGAGCGAGCTTCACACCACCGCGCACCCGGGCCGGCAGCGCAGGCATCCGACGGGCGATCGAGGCCGCGGCCCAGACCGCCAAGATCCCCGACAGCCCGATGAACGCGGCCTTGAGGCCGATCGGGATCGTATCGACCTGGAACAGGAAGATCGAGCCGAACACCACGACGACGCACCACGTCAGGGCGGCGTCGAAGCGGGTCAGCACGGCGGCGACGCAGATCGCGGCGAGCACGTACAGCAGCACCCCGAACTCGAGGCCGCCGAGCACGAGAACCACTGTCGCTGCGCCGCCGAGCAGCACCGCGGCGGCGCCGGCGAGCCGGTCCGCGCGCTGGGTCACGCGCCCGTCCGCCCGGTCGGGGTAACCGGAGTAACGGGAACGGCCGTGTCGACACGCGTCCGGGCGAGCGCCGCGGCCACCCGGAACCGCAGGCCGCCGCGCCCCGGCACGACCGTGAGCCGGGTGATCCCCTCGTTGAGCAGAACACGCCGCCAGCGCCACGGGGCGAGCAGGTCGCCGAGCAGCAACCGCATCCGGCCACGGCTGTCGGTGACGCTGAAGCTGAGCGTGACGAGGATCGGCTGCGCGCCGGCCGCGACCGCCGCCGCATACTGATCCGCGTCGGAGACGAGCACGAAGTCCCCGGCGACGAGCCGCTCGCGCGGCATCCCGGCCACATCGACACCGCCCGGAATCGCGAGCGCGCGCACCTCGCGCGTCTGCGTGATCACCGTCATGCCGCCACCGTCCCCGTCCCCGTGCCCGTCCACTGCCCTCGCCAGTCGTCGATCTGCTCGCGCGGGATGCTCAACTCCCCCGGTCGCGGCTCCGCCAGCAGCGCGCCGATCTCCCCCAGCGCGTGCCGCGACGGGGCGATGAGCCCGACCGAGCGGGAGATCTCGCGCGCCCGGTTGTCGATGCTGAGGATGAGCGTCGGCACCCCGAACTGCATGGCACGGATGCCGCCGTGCAGGCGCAGCCCGACATAGGCGGTCGACGGCCGCTGCAGCTCGGCGTCGAAGGCCGCCAGGCTGGCGGGGATCAGCCGGGGCTCGCCCGGCACGATCGAGCGGATGTAGCGCTCGTCGCCGGGCCCCTGCGGCCAGTAGAGCACCTCGGCGAAACGCGACTCGAGCAGTTCGACCAGGCGACGGTCGGCGAGCGGGTCCTGGTTGTAGTCCGTGAAGGTCGCGATCACCCGGGACTCGTCCGAGGGCAGCGCCTGCCGTTCGACGCCCCAGAGGGTCGGGCAGCTCGTGTGCACGGCCGCCACCCCGGCGGCGCGCAGCCGTGCGGCGGAGTACTCGTCGCGCACCGCCCACGGCCGCCCCGAGCTGAGCGCCCGCAGCCAGCGGGCGCTGAACGGGTCCACTCCCCCGAGCTGGTACTGCCACCAGCCGACACCGAAGGTGGTGAGCTTGCCGCGGGTGAGCTCGATGTCGCGCGTGGCCCACTGCCACGGCGAGCGGAAGCGCATGTGGTCGGCGAGCAGGTTCGTCCCCGAGACGACCACGTCGTCGGCGCGGCGCAGCCGCGCCCGGCTCTCCTCGCTCAGCTGCCCGTGCATCGGGATCGTCTCGACCTCAACGCCCGCCGCGCGCAGCGGCGCGACGAACTCGCGATGCACCGCGTCGGAGATGATCTGGTCGCCGATATTCGTCGACGCCATCCCGGGGTCCACCAGGACGATCATGAGCCCACCCTTTCGTCTGTTGCCTCGCCCGCCGTCTCGCCGAGCGCCACAGGTGCGTCGAGCTCGTCGAGCTCGTCGAGCTGCCGCGCGAAGTCGCGGCCGACGGCCTTCCAGTTGCCCGACGCAGCCGCCCAGTCGCGTGCCGCCCGGCCGATGTCCTCGTTCCGGTCGATGGCGCGCAGCGCCGCCCCGGGGTCCGTCTCGTCGTCGAAGCGCACCGAGCGCAGCACGCCCTGCGGCCGCAGCTCGTCGGCGGCGTGGATCGTCTCGGAGATGAGCGAGGGGACGCCGCTCGCCGCCATCTCCAGCAGCGTGATGCTGCACGACTCCCAGCGCGAGGGGTGCAGATAGGCGCGGCAGGAAGCGATCAGCGCCGCCTTCTCCTCCCCCGTGACCCGGCTCAGGAGCTCGACCTGCCCGGTCAGGCCGAGCTCCGTGACGAGCTCGGCGACCCGCTGCCGCCCGCCGAGGAAGTCCGGGCCGGCCAGCACGAGCCGGGGGCGCGGCTGCGGCAGCCGGGCCCAGAACCGCACCAGGTTGTCGAGGCCCTTGTGGTACGGGTCGAAGCGCCCGAGCCAGAGGAAGTAGTCGCCGTCGCCGGTCCATGGCCGCACGGCATCCACGTCGGGGGTGCCGTTCGGAGCGGTGATGAAGCCGCGCACCGCCGGCTCGACCGCGCGCACGACCCGCTGCTCGCCCGGGTAGAAGACGTGCACCGCGTCGGCGGCGCGCAGCATCCACCGCTCCATCCGGGCGCGCATGCCGAGCACGTCGCGCTGGGCCGCGACCATCTGCGGCTCATAGACGCCGTGCGGCACAACGACGACGCGCGCGCCCGCACGCCGGGCGATCCGCACGGCGACCACGTTCGACAGCACCCAGCCCTCGTGCACGAACAGTACGTCGCCGCGGCGCAGCAGCCCACGTAGCCCGAGCGGCACCCAGGTCGCCCGGCTGCGCCCGAGGTGGCGGACGACGCGCACCTCGTCGAGGCGGGCGAACTCGTTCGCGTCCGAACCACGCGGCGACGCCACGAGGATCTGCGTCGGACGACCGGCGTCGAGGCAGGCCTGCACCCAGTGGTCGATGGCGTCCGTCACGCCGGACGGGTGCTCGAGGTAGCGCGCGTAGTAGTGGTAGACCGTCATCGCGCCACCGCCGTCCGGCCGGACTCGAGCCCGATCCCGAGCTCGGCGAGGATCGCCCCGCTGACCGCGTCGGCGGCCTGCTCGACGGTCGGCAGCGCGTCCGAGGGGCCCTCCGAGCGGCCGTGGGACCAGCCGAGCCACGCCCGCGCATAGGCGGCGGGATCGGCGTCGACCGTCAGCACGTCGCGCCCCTCGCGCAGGTACTCCGCCTCCGGGGCGTTGAGGTCGCCGTGCGCCGCCAGGATCGGCAGGCCCATCACGAGCGCGTCGACCGCGACGAGCCCGATGCGGCCCGGGTTGACGAGCAGCCGGGCCACGCGCGCCACGGGCGCGTAGTCGGGGGCGGATGCCTGCCCGAGCAGCACCACGCGCCCGGTGCGCTCGGCGAGCGCCCGGAGCCGCGACGTCTCCTCCCCCGCGCCGGCCACAACGAGCCACCAGTCCGGGTCGGCGGCGAAGACGCGCTCGGCCGCGGCGGCCAGCAGCTCGATGCGCTTGTGGCGGTTCAGCGCGCCGAGGTACAGGGCGAGCTTCGCATCGGCCGGGATGCCGTGGGCGGCGCGGAAGCGCTCCGTGTCGGCGGGCCCCGTGTCCGCGAGCACGGCACGCAGCGCCGAGGTGTCGGTCGCGTTGCGGAACGCGGTCACCGTGGCCGGTGGCCTGCCGGTGCGGGCGAGCACGGTCTCGCGCCCCGCCTCGGTGTAGGTGAGCACGTGGCGCGCTCGGCGGTTGAGCGTGTTCTCCAAGCCCATCGACACCCGTCCCTCCGTGCTCGTGTACGAACGGCCGTGCCCGAAGGTGATGAAGGGCCGGCCGCGGGCGGCGGCGGTCCAGGCATTCAGGTTGGACCCCTGCATCTCTGTGACGAGCAGCGCCCCCGCCCAGTCCCGCGGCAGGCGGCGCAGCATGAGCTTCGGCAGCTTCGCCGAGAGCGCGACGGTCGAGACCTCGACCTGCTGGGCCCACGGGGCGTCGACGCCGTCGCCGCGCTCGGCGCGGATCGCGAGCTGCTCGGTATCGCCCCCGTAGAACACCCGGGTCTCGACGCCCTGGTCGGAGAGCGTCGAGACGATTCGATCCCAGAGCGGGAAGCGGTAGGCCGGAACGTAGGGCTGCGTGATCGCGACGCGCGCCCTGGGCGTGGTGGTCATCGTGCGTTCTCCGTTCCGATCGTGGCGGCGAGGCCGTCGGCGGGCGGTGCCGCGGGCGCGGCATCCGATGGGGTGATGACTGCCCCCGGGGCGGCGGCCGCCGCGCTGGCGGATGCCTCGGGGGGCGCAGCGGCCGCGGTCCGCACGATGCGCGCCCGCAGCCTCAGATGCCCGACCCCCCACAGCGCCGCGATCACCACGGCGAGCGCGAGCCAGGCGTAGCTCGCCCAGCCCGTGGTGAGCGCCCCCGCGCACAGCGCCGCGGTGCCGAGCGCGAGCGGAACGGTCAGGGCGATGCGCCCCCACACGCTCGCGTGCCGGAGCACGATCCAGGTGCGGACGATGCCGAGCGCGATCTTCCAGGCGGTGAGCGCGATCGCGAGCACGGTCACGCTGCCGGTGAGCAGCGTGAGGGCGGCGAGCGAGGTGCCGATCGCGTCCGCCAGGTTGAACGCGGTGCTCTGCCACCAGCGGTTCTGCGACTGCTGGTATGCGTCCATCACCGGGGTCATCATGCGGATCGGCAGGCTCGCGACGAGGATCACGGTGGCCGGCAGCGCGGCCGCCCACTCGGAGGAGATGAACGGGGTCAGCGGCGGGACGACCATCGAGCCGAAGGCGCAGACCGCGAGCAGGGCGGCGCCGAAGAAGCTGCTCAGGTCGAGGGCGAGGGCCGTGCGGTCCTCCACGCGGGTCTTGCCGAGCGTCGAGAGGCTCACCTTCGCCAGCGGGCCGGACAGGACGCCCGAGATGCCGAGTGTGATCTGGTAGCTGAAGTAGTAGAGGCCGACGAGGTGCGGGCTCGCGACGAACTGGCCGACGACGAAGCCGGCCTGCAGCGGCAGCGTCATCATCCAGGAGTTGACCGCCCACGACAGGCGCTCGCGGCGGGGGATCGCGTCGCCGCGACTCGACGGCTCGCCCTTCACCTCGCGGCCGACGATGCGGTACATCCACACGTCCATGACCAGGGAGTAGGCGAGTGTCGACACCGCGATCGCGAGGGCGGAGTGGGTGGTGACGGCGATCACGACGCCGAGCGCGACCTTCGAGACGGCGGCCCCGAACTGCGCGACGACGGCTTTGCGGAAGCGGCCGTGCCTGACACTCGCGCTGTACAGCAGGTCGCTCTCGCCCGTGAACGGGATCGTGATCGCCACGATCGCCCCGAGCACCGCGACCTCCCAGCGCCCGGCGAGCGCGTAGCCGCCGGCGATGAACAGCCCCAGGACGGCCAGGACCGAGTTGAGGCGCCGCGTGACGCCACGGGCGACCGCGAAGTGCGCGCCGTGGCCGGAGAGATAGCCGTTGACCTCGCCGAAGTTCGCGAGGCCGGAGACGAAGGCGAGGATCGAGTTCGCCGCCGCCCAGTAGCCGAACTCGGTGGGCGTGAGCCAGAAGGCGAGCAGGACCTGCCCGACGGCCGCCAGCCCCCGGGTGCCGATGGTGCCGAGCGAGAGGCCGAACACCCCTTTCAGCGCCTGGCCGACGCCGCCCGACGGCGCGGCGCCCCCGAGCTGGGCCTGGCTCATCGCGCACCCACCAGCTCGACGTTCGGCAGCGCCGACAGCGACTGCTCGTAGACGCCCTGCAGCTTGTGGTACCCGGCCTCGACGAGGACGACGCGCTTGCCGAGGATCGCGGCGGGCAGCGCCACGTGCAGCCGGTTCGTGACCACGGCGTCGGCGCGGCGCAGGGTCGCGAGGTACTCGCGATAAGTGGCGTACTGGACGGCGCTGAGGTCGACGGCCCGACCGCGCGGGATGCCGGCCAGCTCGTCGCGCAGCCCCTCAGGCAGGGAGGCGAGCAGGGCGTCGGCCGCGGCCGTGAGCTGCCTGCGGCGCGCGAAGCGGGCGGCGGCCGTGTACCAGGGGCCGTAGGGGACGAGCCGCTTCGCCGCGGCGAGCGTCTGCCGGGCGGCGGATGCCGGCGGGCGCGGAGCCGCGAGGCGGGGGGTTCCGGCGACGCCGCGCAGGTCCGCGGCCTCCTTGTCCTTCCGCCCCGCGACGAGCAGTCCCCCGCCGCCGCCGTTCCCGCCCACGAGCCCCGGGACGAACTCGTGCCCGGAGGCGACGACGTCGTGGTCGAGGACCACCGTGACCCCGGCATCCGCCAGCGAGCCCGACCACATCGTGCGCAGGTGCTCGGAGGAGTACCGCTCGCGCGTGATCCACAGGGTGGGCGCCGTGCGGCCGCGGAACATGAAGGCCGGGTCGCGGTGCGGGAAGAGCGTCGAGGAGGGGAAGATCACGAGCGGCTTCGCCTCGGCGCCGCGAATGCGCTCGGCGAGCAGCTCCGGGAACTGGTAGACCTCGAGCAGCGCGCCGTTGGGCGGCACGGCGAGGAAGTCCGCCTCGGCGGCGGAGCCGACCACAACGATGTCGAAGCGGGCGAGGATGCGGTGGAAGACCTCATGCATGATCCGGTCGCCGTTGTTGCCGAGCGCCGTCGTGCCGTCGGCCGAGGTCATCGGCACGATCCAGGCGCGGTGCCCGCGGTAGACGGCGAGCAGCCGGGCGAGCCCGTCGAGGGTGGGCATGGCCTGCAGTGTGTCGGTCATGTCGTGAGTTCCTCCGTGGGGTGGGCGGCTTCTGCCGGCGTCGAGGCAGGGGGCGAGGCCGCGGCGGCGTTCGAGGCCGCGGTGCGCAGCCCCGCCGCATCGAGGTAGCGGGCGGCGACGCCGCGACCGCCGAACTCGGCGCGGGCGTAGGCGGCGGCGCGCACGGAGCACTCGGCCCAGACGCCGTCGTGCAGCATCCGTGCCGCCGCGCCCGCGATCTGCGTGCCGTCCGCCTCGACGACGGCTCCGCCGCCCGAGGTGGTGATCACGTCGCCCATCGCACCCACGCCCGTGACGATCGCAGGCAGGCCCGTCATCATCGCCTCGGCGAGCGCACCGGGCATCCCCTCCGCGGCGGAGGGGAGCACGAAGACGTCCATCTCCCCCAACAGGACGGAGGCCACGTCGTCGCGCATCCCGGCGATGGTCACGTGCCCCTCCAGCCCCAGCTCGTCCACGCGGGCGCGGAAGCGGCGCTCGTAGTCCGGACCGACGAAGGGCCCGACGAAGACCGCGCTCGCCTCGACGCCGTCGGCGCGCAGCCGGGCGACCGCATCCAGCACCAGATGGGGCTGCTTGACGGGCCCGAGCTTGCCGACGAAGCCGAGCCGCAGCCGCCCCGGCCGCGGCGGGCGTCGGGCGGTGCTCGCGAACTCGTCCTCGGAGACGGCGTTGCCGAGCAGGATGACCCGCTCGTCCGGCATCCCCAGGCGGGTGAATTCGGCCCGGATGCCTCGCGACAGCGCGAAGCCGACCCGAGCCATCCGGGCCACGCGGCGCAGCATCCACGTCTTCACGGCGGCGACGGGCCCGGGGCCGGCCGGGTCGAGGTCGCCGTTCTCGAGGACGGGGAGGAGCACCACGCGGCCCGGAGGCAGTGTGAGCGCGGGGATCAGATTGGCCAGGTAGAGGCCGTGCAGGTGGACGACCGTGTCGCCGGCTCCGCCCGTGGCGTCCTCGCGGACCGCGGCCCGGACGAGGCGAGCGGCCCGCAGCCCCCAACGCAGCTGCGCGCGCAGCCCGAAGCCCGCGTCGCGTGTCACGGCCGTCGCCTGGCGCGCCCAGCCGACGGCGGACTCGGCGCCGCGGTCGCGGTACAGCACATCGATCGCGAGTTGCGGATCGGCCTCGTGGACAGCCTCGAACAGGCGGTTGAGAAAGGTCACCGGCCCGCTGTAGCCGCCGCGGAGCCCCCAGGGGCTGAGCACCAGCACCCGTCCGCGCCGCCCGCCCGCGGACTCACCCGCTCCGCGCGCGCTCAATACGCCCCCTCGCGCGCCAGCACGGCCCGCACCGTGCGCCACAGGATCGAGAGGTCCCCGGTCATCGACCAGTTCTCGACGTAGTACAGGTCGAGCCGCACGGATTCCTCCCAGGTCAGGTTCGAGCGACCGCTGACCTGCCACAGGCCCGTGATGCCGGGCTTGACCAGGAAGCGGCGGTGGGTGTGCTCCTCGTACTGCACGAGCTCGCGTTCGAGCGACGGGCGCGGGCCGACGAGGCTCATCGTGCCCCCGAGGACGTTGAACAGCTGTGTCAGCTCGTCGAGGCTGTAGCGGCGCAGCACCTTCCCGACTCGGGTGATGCGCGGGTCGTCCTTCATCTTGAAGAGCACGCCGTTGCCGTCGACCGCCCCGGCGAGGCGCAGCTGAGCGAGCCTCGCCTCGGCGTCCTGCACCATGGAGCGGAACTTGAGCATCCGGAAGGTCTGGCCGTTCAGCCCGATCCGCTCCTGCCGGAACAGGACCGGCCCGGGCGAGCTGAGCCGGACGGCGGCCGCGATGAGCAGCAGCACGGGCGAGAGCAGCACCACGAGCAGCCCGGCGACCACGATGTCGAAGGCGCGCTTGGCGAAGAGCTTCGCCCCCTCGTAGCGCGGCGTCTCGACGTGGATGAGCGGCAGCCCGGCCACCGGGCGGGTGTGGATGCGCGGCCCGCCAACGTCGATGATGCTCGGCGCCACCACCAGATGCTGACGCCCCGGCACAAGGTCCCAGCTGATGCGCCGCACCCGGTCGTTGGGCAGATCGTCGCTGCTCGTAATGACGACCGTGTCCGCGTCGACGACCTCCATCGCCTCCGCGATCTGGTCGAAGGACCCGACGACGGGCACCCCCACGGCGGCGAGCGCCGCCCCCTGATCGATGTTGGCGAGGCACACTCCGACGACCTTGTAGCCCGAGGTGACCTGACGCTGCAGCTCGGCGGCCGTCTGCAGGGCGGAGGAGGCCGAGCCCACGAGCAGCACCCGTGAGGAGTACTGCCCCTGCTCGCGCTGCACCTGCAGCCACTGCCGCCACATCCAGCGGATCGCCAGCAGCACGAGGGTGCCGACCGGCAGCGCGATCAGCACGTAGCCGCGGGCGAGGTCCACCTTGAACAGGAAGGCGAAGATCGCGATGATGCCGAACAGCCGGAACGAGGCGCTCACGACGCGCGTGTACTCGGCGCTGCCTGTGCCGATGGTGCGGGCGCTACGGGTGTCGTACAGCCCCAGCGCCGCGATCCAGGCCGCCACGATCGCGAGCGACACGAGCGAGTAGCTGACACCGTAGAAGTGGTCGAAGGGCGCACCCTGCGTCGCCACCTGGGTGTCGATGCCCAGCCAGAGAATCTGCACGCCGAACACGACCCAGACGAGCGCGAGCGCGTCCGTGATCGTCAGGCGAAGGGCATATCCCCTTCGCCAGTCCGCCGCGCTGCGGGTCGGCGCTATTGCGTTAACGCCGACCAGAGTTTGGTCAGCCATACTGCGGTATTCCGTTTCTTCTGTGTGGTCGGTCACAGTGCAAAAACGAGGAACCGAAGAACCCCCCTTATGCGGGCCAGCCTAGAACAGAACCCGGTGCGATGCGATGCCATTGGGTTACGCGCGCGTTTAACTTCGGGGTCGGCATCAGGCCCGCCGGAAGGAAAAGGACAGGTCAGGGCCGTGATTCGCGGCAGCGGCCGGGGAGGCCCCTGCGGGGACGATCCGCGTTGCGCAGAGCACCCGGGCCACGATGTCCACCGCGGCGGCGATCTGCGTGCCGACCCGCTCGTAGACCTCGTAGGGTCGCCCGATCGGGTCCGCGATGCCGTCGGCGTCCGCCGCGACGGGCTGGGCGCCGCCGCGTTGCTCGACGAGCCCGGCCACCAGCTCGGCGGGAGTGAGGGTCGCGACAGCCTCTGCCGGCAGACCCTGCGCCAGCCGGGCGAGCTCCCGCAGGGTGAAGGCACGGCGCACGGCACGCGGGTGCAGCTGCACCGCGGCGGCGCGATGCTCGCGCGTCAGTCCGAGGACGAGGCCGGCCCCGGCGACGAGCGACTCGTCGAGGCGCTGTGCGCCGTGCGCTCGCGCGCTCGCCTCCGCGACGCCGCGGGACGCCGCGACCGCGACCATCTCCTCCGTCATGCGGTCGCCCGGTCGGGCGATCGTCCCGGCGCTCACGACGATGAGATCGGCACGGGCGGCGAGGCGGTCGCGCAGCAGCAGCTCGGCGAGCGGCGAGCGGCACACGTTTCCCGAGCAGACCGCGAGGATGCGGAATCCGCCCGGATCGCTCATGCGCTGGCCGCGGGGCCGGCCGCCTCGGCCTTCTTCGTCCGGATGCGGAAGCGGCCACGGCGGCGCGTGTCGGACTGCTCGTCGCCGTAATAGCCGTAGCCGTAGCGGCCGTAGGCGTAGGCGTCGGGGCCCTTGGCGGGCAGCATCGTCATGACGATGCCGCCGACGTGACTGCCGACCTGCTCGATCGAGGTGACCGCCGCCTTGAGCTGGTTCTTGTGCGTCTTGCCCGCGGCGACGACCACGAGCGAGCCCGTGGTGTTCTTGCCCAGCACCGCGGCATCCGTCACGGGCAGCAGCGGCGGAGCGTCGTAGAGCACGTAGTCGAACTGCTCCTCCAGCATGCCGATGAGCTTCGTCATCCGCTTGCTGCCCAGCAGTTCGCTCGGGTTCGGTGGGACGCGACCGGCCGGCAGCACGTAGAGGTTCGTCTTGCCCCGGCGCTGCACGACGTCGGCGAGGTCGACGCGGCCGAGCAGCACATCGGTGAGGCCGACGGCACCCTCGAGGCCGAGATAGCCGGCGAGCTTGGGGCGGCGCAGATCCGCGTCGACCACGAGGATGTTGCTCGAGGTGCCCGCGAGGGCGAGGCCAAGGTTCGCCGTCGTGGTGCTCTTGCCCTCCTGCGGGAGCGAGCTGGTGACGACGAAGCTGCGACCGTGGCGGTGCGCGACCGCCTCCCCCTCGTCGTCGACCGGATCGAGATCGATCTCGTCGCCGATGTTGAGGAACTGCAGATTGGTGCGCAGGGTGCGGAACGCCTCGGCCCGGTTCGAGAACGGGTCGTCGGCGACGATGAGCGGGCGCGACGCCGCCCTCGGGTCGAAGGTGATGCCGCCGACGATCGGCGCCGTGCTGATCGTCTCGACGTCGTGCTCGGTGCGCACCCGCGTGTCGAGGGTCTCGCGCAGCACCGCGACGGCGACGCCGAGCGCAAGGCCGACGAGCAGGCCGAGCAGGATGTTGAGCGGGATGTTGGGGCTGCTCGGCGCCTGCGGCACGACCGCGTCCTGCACGCGGGAGAGCTTCACGGGCGACACGTTCTGGTCGGCATCCGTGGTCTCGAGCGACTGCACGACCGTGGTCAGGCTCTCGGCCGCCGCATTGGCGAGATCGGCCGCCATCTTCGGATCGGTACTGCTCGCCTCGATCTGCAGCAACGTCGTGTTCACGGGCGCCGATGCGGAGATCTGCCGGGCGAGCGAGCCCGGCGTCTCGTTCAGGTGCAGGCCGACGATGACCGGCTGCAGCACCGCCGGCGTCGTCACGAGCCCGGCGTAGGAGGTGATGCGATCCTGCGAGTAGTTCTGGCCCTGCACCAGGTCGGCGGCGTTCCCGCCCACCTGCGTATTGACGAACACCTTGGAGTCGGCGGTGTACGTCGGCGCCTTCAGCGTCGAGTAGAGAGCGGCGACGCCGACCCCCACCACGACAAGGACCAGGATGACGAGCCATCCCTTGCGCAGCACTCTGATGTAGTCACGAAGTTCCACGGACCTGCCTTTGAACAGGGCGCACCCCGAACGCGCCTTGGCCGCCATGATGCCACAAGGATGTTTCCGATCAACCCTTTTCGGGGGACACGATCCGGCGCTGGTGCCAAAGCGGGGCAGCACGTACGGTGGTGGGCATGACGCACGCCTCTCGGGCGGCCGCCGACCCGGCCACCCCGGTCGCCCCGGTCGAACCCGCCGTCCCCGGGCGCGCCTTCGTCACCCTGGGGTGGGCAGTCGGGGCGCTCGTCGTCGC
Source organism: Gryllotalpicola sp. (assembly GCA_036398375.1). Lineage (GTDB taxonomy): Bacteria > Actinomycetota > Actinomycetes > Actinomycetales > Microbacteriaceae > Gryllotalpicola. The sequence goes on along the minus strand of DASWPQ010000052.1, from coordinate 38,721 downwards.
CGTCGTCCTCGCGCTCACCTTCCCCTCCTGGCGATTCCAGGTGCCGTTCGGCTGGTCGATCGCCGCGAACTACCTGCTGACCTGGGGCCCGCTCACCATCGCGCTCGTCGCGACCTTCGCCTTCTGGCGCCGGTTCGTCGGCCTCCGGCTCGCCGACGTGTACCTGGGCCTGATGATCGGCGTCGTCGCCCGGGCCGTCGGCATCATCGCCCAGCTGCTCACGACGGGCCAGCTGCCCGGGGCGGGGCTCATGCTCGGCGACGTGACGGCCCTGTACGTCTTCACGGCGGTGCTCGCCCCCGTCGTCCTCGCACCGCTCGTCGAGGAGCCCTTCTTCCGCGGCCTGCTGCAGGGCTCACTGGACCGGACCGTGCCGTGGTGGCTCTCGCTCGGCCTCACCTCGGTCGTCTTCACGGTCGTGCACACGATCGCCGAGGGCTGGTCGGTGTCGCTCGTGGTCACCCTGCTCGCCTACGCGCTGCTGGCCGGCTACACGACGCAGCAGACCAGGCGGCTCGGGCCGGCGATCATCGGCCACGCCGTGTTCAACGGGGTGGCGGCGCTGATCGCCTGGCCCTGGTAGGCCGGGCGAGCGGCCCGGAACGCGGAGACGGGCCGATTCGGCGGAAGAGTGCAGGCAGCCGCCCGCGGAATCGGCCCGTCTCCGCTGAATCGACCCGCCGCGCGGGACGTTGTCCTCGGCTACAGCGCGGCTACAGTGCGCGCAGCAGCGGCGCGAGATCCTCCTGGAACTGGTCCAGGAAGCGGAGCTGGTCGTGACCGGGCGCGTGGAAGACGAGGTGCGTGAAGCCCGCGTCGACGTACTCCTTGATGGCCGCGACCGTCTGCTCGGGGTCCGAGCCGACGATCCAGCGCTTCGCGACCTGCTCGATGGGCAGGGCGTCGGCCGCCTTCTCCATCTCGACCGGGTCCTTGATGTCGTGCTTCTGCTCCTTGGAGAGCGACAGCGGCGCCCAGAACCGCGTGTTCTCCAGCGCCTTCTCGGAGTCGCGGTCATAGCTGAGCTTGATCTCGATCATGTGATCGATGCCGGATGCCTCACGGCCCCCCGCCGCGGCACCCTCGATCACCGCGGGGATGAGCTCGTCGGTGTACAGCGACATGCCCTTGCCGGAGGTGCAGATGAACCCGTCGCCCGCCCGGCCCGCGTACTTCGCGACCGTCGGGCCACCCGCGGCGATGTACACCGGCACCGGGGTCTCGGGCCGGTCGTAGATCGACGCGTCATGGGTCGAGTAGTAGTCACCCTCGAAGTTGACGCGCTCGTCCTTCCAGAGGGCGCGGATCAGGCGCACGGCCTCGCGCAGCCGCGCGAACCGCTCCTTGAAGTCCGGCCAGCCCTGCTCGCCGGCGCCCTGCCAGCCGGTCGCCACCTCGTTGAGCGCCTCGCCTGTGCCCACGCCGAGGATGATGCGCCCCGGGTACAGCACGCCGAGCGAGCCGAACGCCTGCGCGATCACCGCCGGGTTGTAGCGGTAGTGCGGCGTCATGACGCTCGTGCCCAGCACGATGTCCGTCGTGCGCTCCCCCGCGGCGGCCATCCAGGCCAGCGCGAAGGGGGCGTGCCCGCCCTCGTGCCGCCAGGGCTGGAAGTGGTCGGAGATGAACGCGCTCTCCATACCGTGCGCTTCGGCCGCGACCGTGAGCTCCACGAGCTCGCGAGCGCCGAACTGCTCGGCGGATGCCTTGTAACCCAGCTTCAGAGTCATATCGATCCGAGCCTAGCCACGAGATGCGGTCCGCAGGGCGCACGTTTTCCCACGGAGACGCGGGTCAGCCGGCCGAGGGCTCTTCGATACCTTTGTAGCGCTCACCGCCGACCAACTCGACCCAACGGTTGTAGTCGTGATCGCGGCCGATCGGGCAGGTGCAGCTGACTTCGATCCGCTGCCCGTCACGGCCCGTGTACACCTCGACATGAGGTTTGAAGGGCATGGTGGTGCTCCTTGGGAAAGAGACGACGAGAGAGAAGCGGTCCGGGTATACCGCCCTGTCTATTCAGCCAAAAAAAGTGAGTTTCCGTCAACCCGGAAACGCCACCAGTTCAGGGGTTTCGCAGCCTCAAGCTGAACCCAGTTCAGGGGCCGCGCCGCCGCGGCGCGGCGCCCTTACATGAAGTCGGTGTCGGGGGCGTCGACGTATGCCGGTGCCGATCCGCTCGGCCAGTGCCGCCGGCCGTTGTTGAGCGTGCCGTGCGACTCCTGGAGATAGCACAGGCCGCAGAGCGACTCGTAGCTCACGGCGCCGAGGGACTCGCCAGCCTCGTCGATGGCGACCTGCGCGCCGTCGAACACGAACTCGCCGTCCACGACGCGCGCGTTGAAGATCGCCTTGCGGCCGCAGCGGCAGATCGTCTTGAGCTCCTCGATGGAGTGCGCGATCTCGAGCAGACGCCGGCTGCCGGGGAACGCGACGGTCTGGAAGTCGGTGCGGATGCCGTAGGCGAGCACCGGCACGTCCTCGAGCAGCGCGATGCGCAGCAGGTCGTCGACCTGCGCCTCGGTGAGGAACTGGGCCTCATCGACGAGCAGCGCGCTCACGTCGCGGCCGCGGATGCTGAGCGTGTGGGTACGGTGCTGCTGGAAGCGCAGGTAGATGTCGGCGGAGTCCTCCACCGTGAAGTCGGCCGCGCGGCCCAGGCCGAGACGACTGACGATCTGGTCATCACCCTTGGTGTCCAGCGCCGGTTTGGCGATGAGCACGTCGTGGCCCCGCTCCTCGTAGTTGAACGCCGCCTGCAGCAGCGCCGTGCTCTTGCCGCTGTTCATCGCCCCGTAGCGGAAGTAAAGCTTCGCCATCCGTCAATCGTAGAACCGCCGATCGTCAGAACAGGGTCGGCTGCGGCTCCAGGCCCGCGGCATCCGTCTCTTCGAAGAAGACGAGCGGCGTGCGGCGCTCACCGTCCGCATCGACGCGCGAGCGGCGGCCGCGGGGCTGGACCGGCGCGCCGGCGAGCGCACTCGCCGCCTTCAGCGCGGCGGATTCGACGCCGCCCGTCACAAGGTCCTCGCGGCCGCGCAGCAGACCGTGCTTCGCGATCAGGGGCGTGATGCGGGCGGCGAGCCAACGACGGTACTCCTTCGGGGCGTAGCGACGGTCGCGGTACAGCTCGGCGTACTTCCCGAGCAGCTCCGGATGCTCCCGTTCGAGCCAGAAGGTGAACCACTCCTTGACCCCGGGCTTGAGGTGCAGGGCCGTGTAGAGCACCGTGCTCGCCCCCGACGCCTTGACCAGGTCGAGCGCGTGGTCGAGATGCTCGGTCGTGTCGGTCAGGAAGGGCAGGATCGGCATCATGAACACGCTGCATTCGAGCCCCGCCTCGCGCACGGCCGTCACGGTCGCGAGCCGCTCCTTCGCGCGCGGCGTACCCGGCTCGATCGACTGCTGCAGTTCGTCGTCGTAGATCGCGATCGACATCGCCAGGTCGACGGGCACCTGCTTCGATGCCTCCGCGAGCAGCGGCAGATCCCGGCGCAGCAAGGTCCCCTTCGTCAGGATCGAGAAGGGGGTCCGCGCCTCGGTGAGCGCTTCGATGATCTCCGGCATGAGCCGATAGCGCCCCTCCGCCCGCTGATACGGGTCGGTGTTGGTGCCGAGTGCCACCGGATGCCGGCTCAGCTGCCACTTCGGCCGGGCGAGCTCCTTGCGCAGCACCTCGGCCACGTTGACCTTGACGATGATCTGATTGTCGAAGTCGTGCCCCACGTTGAGCTCGAGGTACTTGTGCGTCGGCCGAGCGAAGCAGTAGGCGCAGGCATGGCTGCAGCCCCGGTAGGGATTGATGGTCCAGGCGTAGGGCATAACCTTCGAGGCGCCCGGCACCTGGTTGAGCGCCGACTTCGCGAGGATCTCGTGGAAGACGACGCCGTTGAACTCGGGCGTGCGCACCGAGCGGACGAGGTTGTTCAGCTTCGCGAGCCCGGGCAGCGCGTCCTCCGCCTCGACCCCGAGCTCCTGGTTCTCCCATCGCATCGACCAATTGGAACACAGCTTCGAGACTTAATCCACCTTTACTCGAACATGTGTATCAATGAAGGATGCCTGCGGCGAGGCATCCGTACCCCCGACAACGCGCGGTGCGGCTACTTCGTGAGGCCGAGCACCTTCGCCGTACGCCCCATCGTGGCGTGGGCGAGCTCGGCGTCCTCGTCGAGCTTCTGGCCGAGGGTGGGGATGAGCTCCTTGAGCTTCGGCTGCCACTCCCCCGCGAACTCGGTCGGGAAGCACGTCTTCAGGACGTCGAGCATGATCGAGACGGCGGTCGACGCCCCCGGTGAGGCACCGAGCAGACCGACGATCGTGCCGTCCTTGTGCGCGACGACCTCGGTGCCGAACTGCAGCACGCCGCCCTTGGCCGCGTCCTTCTTGATGACCTGGGCGCGCTGGCCGGCGGTGATGAGCTCCCAGTCCTTCTCGACGGCCGAGGGCATGAACTTCCGCAGCTCCGCGAACTTCTGCTTCCGCGTCGCGAGCAGCTGACGGATCAGGTAGTTCAGCAGGTTGAGGTTGCTCACGGCGACCGAGAGGTATGGCACGATGTTGGCCGGGCGGATGCCGGCGGGCAGGTCGAGGACGCTGCCGTTCTTGAGGAACTTCGGGTCGGCGCCGGCGTACGGGCCGAACAGCAGCGACGCCTCGCCGTCCACCATGCGCTTGTCGAGGTGCGGCACGCTCATGGGCGGCGCCCCGGTCTCGGCCTGCGCATACACCTTGACGCCGTGCTTCGCCACGACGTCCGGATTGCTGGTCTTGTAGAACTCGCCCGAGATAGGGAAGGTTCCGTAGCCCTTCGCCTCGGGGATCCCCGCCTCCTGCAGCACCTTCAGCGCCCAGCCGCCGGCGCCCACGAACACGAAGCGCGCCTCGAGCGTCGACGTCTTCTGCTGCACGAGCTGACGCACCTTGACGCGCCAGGTGCCGTCAGCCTGCTTCTTCAGCCCCCGCACCTCGGAGTTGAGCCGCAGCTCCGCGCCGTCGGCCACGAGCTTGGCGAGGAGCTTCCGGGTGAGCGTGCCGAAGTTCACGTCGGTGCCCGCGATGGAGCGCGTGGCCGCGAAGGTCTCCTTCCGGTCCCGCCCCTTCATCAGCAGCGGAGCCCACTGCGCGATCTGGTCGCGGTCCTCGCTGAACTCCATCTCCTCGAAGAGCGGATGCTTCCGCAGCGTCTCCCACCGCGTCCGCAGGTACTCGATGTCGCTGCGCTTGCGCACGAAGGTCATGTGCGGGGCCGGGTTGATGAACGAGGATGCCTCGCCGAGCGTGCCCTCTTCCACGAGCTTCGTCCAGAACTGCCGGCTCTGCTGGAACTGCTCGTTGATCTGCAGCGCCTTGCTCGGGTCGTCGGGGTTCGGCATGTAGTTCAGCTCGCACAGCGCGCTGTGCCCCGTGCCAGCGTTGTTCCACGGGTTCGAGCTCTCCTGCGCGACCTCGCCGAGGCGCTCCAGGATCACGATCGACCAGTCCGGGCGCACGCGCCTCAGGAACGTTCCGAGCGTGGCGGACATCACGCCGCCACCGATCAAGACCACGTCGACGGGGGCTTTAGTGCTCACGCCCCCATCCTATCTATCTCGAAATCGAGAGAGATTCCCTTCCCGTTCGCGCGTCCCCGCCGCGCGAACCCGCACAGGCGCCGTACCCGCCGCCGCCCGCGCTGGCCTCGAAATCGAGAGAGATCCGCCGAGCTCTAGGCCGGCTGCGTCTCCCGCGCCGCGAGCAGCTCCGCGATCTGGACCGCGTTGAGCGCGGCGCCCTTGCGCAGATTATCGTTCGAGACGAAGAAGGCCAGACCGCGGCCCGCGGGGGCGCCCTCGTCGACGCGGATGCGTCCCACGAAGCTCGGGTCCCGGCCGGCGGCCTGCAGGGGCGTCGGGATGTCCGTGAGCACGACTCCCGGGGCATCCGCCAGCAGTGCGCTCGCCCGCTCGGGCGAGAGCGGCCGCGCGAACTCGGCGTTCACGGACATCGAATGCCCGGTGAAGACGGGGACGCGCACGCAGGTGCCGGAGACGAGCAGCTCCGGGAGCTCAAGGATCTTGCGGCTCTCGTTGCGGAGCTTCTTCTCCTCGTCGGTCTCGTTCAGCCCGTCCTCGACCAGGTTGCCCGCGAAGGGGATGACGTCGAAGGCGATGGGTCGCTTGTAGACCTGCGGCTCGGGCATGGTCACGGCGGCGCCGTCGTGCACCAGCTCGATGATGTTGTCGTCGGCGACGGCAGCACGGGCCTGCTCGAGCAGCTCGGTCGCACCCTTGAGCCCCGAGCCCGAGACGGCCTGATAGGTGCTCACGATGAGCCGGGTGAGCTGCGCCTCGGCGTCGAGAGCCTTGAGCACCGGCATGATCGCCATCGTCGTGCAGTTCGGGTTCGCGATGATGCCCTTTCGGGCTTCCGCGAGGGCGTGCGGGTTCACCTCGGAGACGATGAGAGGGACGTCCGGATCCATCCGCCACGCGCTCGAGTTGTCGATCACAGTCGCGCCGGCGGCGGCGAATCGCGGGGCGGCGGCACGGCTGCCCGTGGCGCCGGCCGAGAACAGGGCGATGTCGATGCCGCTCGGGTCCGCCGTCTCGACGTCCTCCACCACGATCTGCTCGCCATGGAACGGCAGCGTCGTGCCCGCGCTGCGGGCGGTCGCGAAGAAGCGGATGCTCGCGGCGGGGAACTCGCGCTCCTCGAGCAGACGGCGCATGACCGCGCCGACCTGCCCGGTGGCGCCGACGACGGCGACGTGGAATCCGGTGCTCATGGTGTTCTCAATCTCTCGGGAGGCGTTTTTCTTCCGAACTCGTTCCCGTTCCGGACGTTCGCGTCCGGTGCACCGTGCGCATCTGTCCGGAACGGGAACTAGTTGCCGGGGGAAGTCATGACGGGCGGGCGGGGCGGGGCGGATGCCTAGCGGCCGGTTCCCGCGTACACGACGGCCGCGCCCTCGCCGTCGAGACCGAAGGCGTGGTGCACCACGCGCGCCGCCTCAGCGAGCACGTCGGCGCGGGTGACGACCGAGATGCGGATCTCGGAGGTCGAGATCATGCCGATGTTGATGCCGGCCTCGGCGAGCGAGCGGAACAGCTGCGCAGAGACGCCCGTGTTGGTGCGCATACCCGCCCCCACCAGTGCGAGTTTGCCGATCTGGTCGTCGTACTGGAGGGACTGGAATCCGATCAGCTCCTGCTCCGCCCGCAGGGCCTGCAGCACACGCTGCCCGTCGGCCTTGGGCAGGGTGAAGGAGATGTCGGTCAGGCCGGTGGCTGCGGCCGAGACGTTCTGGACGATCATGTCGACGTTCGCGTTCTGCTTGGTGACGACGTCGAAGATCGCGGCGGCCTTGCCGAGCGTGTCGGGGACGCCGACGACGGTGATCTTCGCCTCCGAAAGATCGGTGGCGACACCGGAGATGATGGGCTCTTCCACGGTTCCGTTCTCCTGCATCTCGCGCCGGACGCGCTCGGCGGTCTGTTCGGCGGTCTCGTTGATGACCAGTGTGCCCTCGCTGTTGTTGAACGAGGAGCGGACGTGCAGCGTCACGCCATGACGGCGCGCGTATTCGACGGCGCGGATGTGCAGCACCTTGGCGCCCGCGGCCGCGAGCTCCAGCATCTCCTCGCTCGAGATCGTGTCGATCTTCTTCGCGAGCGGCACGACCCGCGGGTCGGAGGTGAAGACGCCATCGACGTCGGTGTAGATCTCGCAGACGTTCGCCTCGAGCGCCGCGGCGAGCGCGACGGCCGTCGTGTCCGAGCCGCCGCGGCCGAGCGTCGTGATGTCGCGGCTCTCCCTGCTGAACCCCTGGAAGCCCGCGACGATCGCGATGGCGCCCTCGTCGAGCGCATCACGGATGCGACCGGGGGTGACATCCACGATGCGCGCTGCGCCGTGCACGGAGTCCGTGATCATGCCGGCCTGCGAGCCGGTGAAGCTGCGCGCGTCGTAGCCCATGACCTTGATCGCCATGGCGAGCAGCGCCATCGAGATGCGCTCGCCGCTCGTGAGCAGCATGTCGAGCTCGCGCGGCTCGGGGATGAGCGCGACCTCGTGGGCCAGGTCGATGAGCTCGTCGGTCGTGTCGCCCATTGCGCTGACGGCGACGACGACCTCGTTGCCGGCCTTCCGCGTCTCAACGATGCGCTTGGCGACGCGTTTGATGCTCTCGGCATTCGCGACTGAGCTGCCACCGTACTTCTGGACGATCAGCGCCACGGGCTCTCCTGGACTCCTGGCTCACGGCTCCTGGCTCGCGAGGGATTCCCCAATTCTATGCGTCCGTTTCGGGGAGGTTACGCCGCGGCGGGGCCGCCGGTAGCGTGAACGCATGAGCGCATCGCGGGTCGTGGTGATCGGGGCGGGGGTGGCCGGCGCGGCGACCGCATTCGGGCTGGTGCGACGGGGCATCGAGGTGACGCTCATCGACGCAGGGCGCGACGGGCGGGCGACGGATGCCGGCGCGGGCATCATCCAGCCGTGGTCGATCCGACGCGACGGCGAGTTCTACCGCCTCTATGCCGACGGCGCGGCGTTCTACCCCGCCTTCGTCTCCGCTCTGGCCGAGCAGGGCGTCACGGGCGTCGGGTATCGCCGCGTCGGCTCGCTCGTCGTCTCGGCGAGCCCGCTGGAGCTCGACGAGGTCGAGGCCCGGCTCGCGTCGCGCGCAGCTGACGCCCCCGCCATGGGCGAGGTGCGGCGGCTCCCCCGCGGGCAGGCGGCCACCTATTTCCCGCCCCTCGACCCGGCGCTGTCGGCGGTGTGGATCCCCGGCGGCGGGCGCGTCGACGGGCGACTGCTGCGTGAGGGGCTGCTCGCCGCTGTGCGTGCGCTCGGCGGCCGGCTGCACCCGGCTGCCGCGCGCCTCGAGCCGGCGGGCGGCGGCGCACGCGTGGTGGCCGGGGGGACGGCCGCGCTCGGCGACGGCGACGCACTCGACGCCGACGGGATCGTCGTGGCGGCGGGCGCCTGGACGAACGAGGTGCTCGCGCCGCTCGGCCTCTCCGCCCCGGTCGAAGCGCAGAAGGGCCAGATCATGCACCTGCGTGTGCGCGCGGACACCACCCGCTGGCCGGTCGTGCACCCGCTCGGCTCCACGCACTATCTGCTCGCCTTCGACGAGGGGCGCATCGTCGCCGGCGCCACCCGCGAGTTCGGCAGCGGCTTCGACACCCGCGTCACGCCGGCGGGGATGCAGGAGCTGCTGCACAACGCGCTCGAGGTCGCCCCCGGGCTCATCGAGTCGGGGCTCATCGAGCTGCGCGCCGGCCTGCGCCCGCTCTCGATGTCGAGCACACAGCTGCCGGCCGTCGAACGGCTCACGCTCGGCGGATCCGTCCCCCTGTGGGTGAACGCGGGCTTCGGCGCGGCGGGCCTCACGATGGGGCCGCTCGTCGGCGACCGGCTCGCGGCCGAGATCGCGAGCGCGCTGTGACGGCCGAAACGGAGCAGTTCGAGGTCTGCCAGCTCGGAGACCGCGCCGCGGGCGGCATCCGCGTGCAGTTCGAATACCAGCCGACCCCGAACCTGGCGCTCGCGGTCAGCGGCCCGCCGATCGTCCGCACGGCCGTTGTGCACAGCGAGACGCCGGTCGCCCCGGACGGCTCGTTCACGGTGACGTTCACCGTCCCGGACGACTTCCCGACGGGGCAGGCCGGCGTGACCATCGGGGACGGTGACTACGTGCCGTGCCACGACGGCGGGATCGGGCGCTCGGAAGGAGTCGGACTCGCCTCGTGCGCCGCCTCCGAGGTGTTCTTCGAGGTGACGGGGTGAGCGCGGAGAGCTGAGCCGCGGGCGGCGATCAGCCGGTGACGATGCGGCGACCCTCGAAGGCGCGGCCGAGGGTGATCTCGTCGGCGTACTCGAGGTCACCGCCGACGGGCAGGCCGGAGGCGAGGCGGCTGACCCGGATCTCGAGCGTGCGAAGCAGGCGGCTGAGGTAGGTCGCCGTCGCCTCGCCCTCAAGGTTCGGGTCGGTGGCGATGATGACCTCCTCGACGGTGCCGTCGGCGAGGCGCTGCATCAGCTGGCGGATGCGCAGGTCGTCGGGGCCGATGCCGTCGATGGGGCTGATCGCGCCGCCGAGCACGTGGTACAGGCCGCGGAACTCGCGGGTGCGCTCGATCGCGACGACGTCCTTCGCCTCTTCGACGACGCAGATCAGCGCCTGATTGCGACGCGGATCACGGCAGATCGAGCACAGCTCCTGCTCGGTGACGTTCCCGCACTGCGCGCAGAAGCGCACCTTGTCGCGCACCACGAGCAACGTCTCGGCGAGCTTGGTCACATCGAAGGACTCGGTCTGCAGGATGTGGAACGCGATGCGCTGCGCCGACTTCGGACCGATGCCGGGAAGGCGCCCGAGCTCATCGATCAGGTCCTGGACGACGCCCTCGTACATCAGCGCCCCCCGTCATCGAGCGGCTGCTCTTCGATGAAGCGCGCGTTCAGGACCTCACGCACAACGGCCTCGCCGTAGCGCTGCGTCCCGGGCTGAGCGGCGGCACCCCGGTGGGATGCCGCGCCCGGGACGCCGAGCGGGCTGCGCTCGCGAGGATCGGGCTCGGACGAGAAGGTCGGCCCCGGGCGAGCCGGCATCGGTCGCGCCTCGACCACCTCGGAGCGCGGTGCCTCGCTCCGCTCCGCAACGACCGGAGCGGGCGGGGCCGCGTCCGGGTCCTCCTCAAAGCTCGGCGCGTCGTCATCGAGCGGCGCGGCGATCGCCCAGCCCTCGTCGTCGACGGATGCGTCCACCGCCGCCTTCTCTTCGGATTGCTCCGCTTCGGGCTGCTCAGCGGGGAGCGGCGGCACGGCCTGGAGCCTCGGGCGCGGTGCCTCGACGGGTGCCTCCACCGGAGCGGGGGCGGCGGCGGCGGCGGCCGAGCCCGCGCCCGGGATCGCCGCAACGGCCCAGCTCGTGACCGGGGAGTCATTCTTCGGCTGCACCGCGGACGGCACCGCGCTGAGCTTCGGAGCGACGGCCGGCTCCGCGGACGGAGCAGACCGCGGAGCGGGGGTCTCGGCCCCGCCCGACTCTCCGCGATCATTCCGCGAAGCATCCTGCGGGCGCTCCGGGGCGGGCTGCGGCGCTGCGGGCAGCGTGACACCGAAGCCCTCCGCCTTGAGGCTCTGCGCGAAATCGGTCGCGGTCTTCGCCACGAACTTCACCCGCACGCCGAGCAGCTTCTGGATCGCCTCGCGCAGCACCTCGCTCACGTTCTGCGCGCCGCCCGGCTGCGGACGGAAGCTCGCGATGTCGTTCTCGCTCGGGAAGGTCAGCGTGAGCACATCGTTCTCGAACTTCCGCACGGTCGCGGTGAAGACGACCATCCAGGCACGCCGGTCGGAGTTCTTGAGGGACTCCACGATCTGCGGCCAGACGTCCCTGATGTGCTGCAGCGTCACGGGTCCGACCGGCGCGCCGGGTTGCGCGGCGGCGGGAGTCTTCGCAACAGGGGTCTCGGCCCCGGGAGCAGAGGGGGTCGCTGCGGGTGCGGATGCCGCGGGGGCCGGCTGATCGCCATCGACACCGGTGACACCGGGAGTGGCCCAGCCCCCGGTCTTCTCGGGCGGCAAACCTGCGGCGGGCGGAGCCGGCGCGGCGGGCGGGACCGGGACGCCGGCCGGAGCCGCACCCAACGGAGTCGCACCGGCGGCACCGGCGCCGGCGGGAGCCGAACCGATCGGAGCCGGATCGGCCGAAGCCGACTCGACCCGTTCCGACTCGACCGGAGCCGACTCGGCGGCCGAGGCGGTGTTGACCGGAGCCGGATCGACCCGCCCTGGATCGGCCTGCTCCGACTCGGCCGAGACGGCGCCGGCGATCGAAGCCGTGCTCGCCGGAGCGGTGTCGTTCCGCGCGGCGGCCGGCGGCCGTTGCGCGACGCGAGGTGCCGGCGGCGCGGCATCCGTCACCCCGACGCGCCGTTCGAGGCGCTCGACGCGCGCGATCGCACCCGGCTCGTCGGCGGACGGCACGAGCGCACGCGCGATCATGAGCTCGAGGTGCAGTCGCGGCGCGGTCGCCCCCGACATCTCGGTGAGGGCGGCGTTGACGATGTCGGCGATGCGGCTGAGCTCTGCGGCGCCGAAGCCGCGCGCCTCGAGGCCCATGCGCTCGAGCTCGTCCTGCGGAGTGCCGCGCAGCACCGCCGCCGCCCGATCGGGGCCGGCCGCCGCGATGATGATGAGGTCGCGCAGACGCTCGAGCAGATCCTCGACGAAGCGGCGCGGGTCCTGCCCGGTCTGGATGACCCGGTCGACCGCCGCGAACGCCGTCGCCGAATCGCGGGCGGCCATCGCCTCGACGATCTCGTCGAGCAGCGCGGAGTGGGTGTAGCCGAGCAGCGACACCGCGCGCTCGTAGCCGATCTCGTCCCCCTCCGAGCCCGCGATGAGCTGGTCGAGCAGCGAGAGCGTGTCGCGCGGCGAGCCGCCGCCGGCGCGCACGACCAGCGGCAGCACGCCCGGCGCGACCTTCATACCTTCTTCATCGGTGAGCTTCTGCACGTAGTCGAGCATGAGCGCGGGCGGCACGAGCCGGAACGGGTAGTGGTGGGTGCGCGAGCGGATGGTGCCGATGACCTTCTCGGGCTCCGTCGTCGCGAAGATGAACTTCACATGCTCCGGCGGCTCCTCCACGATCTTGAGCAGCGCGTTGAAGCCCGCTGAGGTGACCATGTGCGCCTCGTCGAGGATGAAGATCTTGTAGCGGTCGCGCGCGGGGGCGAAGATCGCGCGCTCGCGGATGTCGCGGGCATCGTCGACGCCGTTGTGGCTCGCGGCGTCGATCTCGACGACGTCGAGGGAGCCCTGGCCGCCGCGCCCGAGCTCGACACAGCTCGGGCATTTCCCGCACGGAGTGTCGGTCGGACCCTCCGCACAGTTCAGGCAGCGGGCCAGGATGCGCGCGCTCGTCGTCTTGCCGCAGCCGCGCGGGCCGGAGAAGAGATAGGCGTGGTTCACCCGATTGGTGCGCAACGCCGTCATCAGCGGCTCGGTCACCTGAGACTGACCGATCATCTCGGCGAAGGTCTCAGGCCGATAGCGGCGATAGAGGGCGGTGACCACCCCCCAATGCTAACGGCGGGCACCCACATCGGAGGCGGCTCGGCGACGCATGTGGACAGATCTCACGGGCGTCGCGCAAATGGCCCCGGAGATCACTCCCCGGGGCCATCCGTGCCTGCGTTATCTCAGCTCACGCCCGATCAGCCACAGCTCTTCAGAGCCGTGACGTTCGAGCCGAGCACCGCGCTGCCACCGAGCACCTTGACGGTGCCGACCTTCCACTTCGCGAAGTGGTCGAGCGCCGACTGCTCCACGCAGTCCGCACGGTTGACGTAGAGCGGAGCCTTGGCCGCACCGGCCGCCGCCGCACCGCTCAGCGCGTCGGGGAAGTTCGAACCGGCCGCAAGGTACGCGGTACCGGCACTCGTGAACTTCGCATTGATCAGCGCCGAGGTGAGGAAGCGATCCGCACCGCCGTAACGAGTGGCTTTGTGGCCGACTGCCTTCTCGAGCGAGGACTGCATGCCCGACGTGACGGCCACGGGGCCGCCCGCGATGTTGAGCGTGCTGATGTGCTTGCCCTTCAGCCAGGAGACCGTGCTGGACGGCGCCGAGGTGTTCGTGCCGTAGACCAGCACGACGGGCATGCCGTGCGCACCGGAGTACGCGCTCGCACTCAACGCGTCGGGGAACGCGACGCCGGAGGCGACGAACACCTGCGGCACCGTGCCCGGGAACGCGTAGTCATTGATCTTCTGCGAGGTCGCGAAGCGGTCAACGCCACCGACGCGCGTCGTCGGACCGAGCTTCTTCAGCGCCGTGACCACCGACTCGTTGACCGCGACAGGACCGCCGACGACGACGATCTTGGGCGGGTCGAGGCGCTTGATCTCGGCCGCGACGTTGGACGGCAGGGAGTTGTGCAACGTCAGCAGCAGCGGGCCTCCGAGCTTCGCCGCAGCCGGGGCCGCGGAGAGCGCGTCGGGGAAGTTCTCGGCCGAAGCCACGAACACCACCTTGGCGCTGCCCTTCTTCGGATAGGAGTCCTGTGAGATCTTCACCGCTGTCGCGAAGCGATCGGCACCCGCAATCCGCTTGACGGTCGGCCCGGTGTACGGCGCAGCCGCGATCTTCACGGTGGCCGTCGCCGTCGCCGGGCTGTACCCGGTCTTGGTGCCGGTCACCTTCAGGGTCACCGTCTGCCCCGCGGCCGAGGCCGGAACGGTCAGGGTCGGCGAGGTGCCGATGACCGTGCCGTTCGGCAGCGTCCACGAATACGTGAGACCAGTGCCCGTGGGAGACCACGTGCCGGGGTGCGCGGTCAGCTTCTGACCCACGGCGGGGGTGCCCGAGATGGTCACGGTACCCGGGGTGATCGTGCCGCCGGTGGACGATCCGCTCGTAGCGGTGCCCGCAGTCGCGGTTCCCGCCGTAGCAGTGCCATCGGTCGCGGTGCCTGCCGTAGCCGTACCCGCCGTCGCCGTGCCATCGGTCGCCGTACCAGCCGTCGCGGTCCCCGCAGTAGCCGTACCGTCGGTCGCAGTTCCCGCAGTAGCGGTGCCGTCGGTCGCGGTGCCTGCCGTAGCCGTACCGGCCGTCGCCGTGCCATCAGTGGCGGTCCCGGCCGTAGCCGTACCCGCCGTAGCAGTGCCATCGGTCGCCGTACCGACAGTAGCCGTACCGTCGGTCGCGGTCCCGGCAGTAGCTGTACCCGCCGTAGCCGTACCGTCGGTCGCGGTCCCCGCCGTAGCCGTACCAGCCGTAGCAGTGCCAACAGTCGCGGTCCCGGCAGTAGCCGTACCGTCCGTCGCGGTCCCCGCCGTAGCCGTACCAGCCGTAGCCGTACCGTCCGTCGCGGTCCCCGCAGTAGCGGTGCCGTCGGTCGCGGTCCCCGCCGTCGCCGTACCAGCCGTAGCCGTACCGTCGGTCGCAGTTCCCGCAGTAGCGGTGCCGTCAGTCGCAGTTCCCGCCGAAGCCGTACCGGCCGTCGCCGTGCCATCAGTGGCGGTCCCGGCCGTAGCCGTACCGTCCGTCGCGGTCCCCGCCGTAGCCGTACCCGCCGTAGCAGTGCCATCGGTCGCGGTCCCCGCCGTAGCCGTACCGGCCGTAGCGGTGCCATCGGTCGCGGTGCCTGCTGTCGCCGTCCCCGCCGTCGCCGTCCCCGCGGTGGCCGTTCCGGCTCCGGAGGCGATCTCGAAGGTGCTGGTGGCGGTCGTGTCGCCCTGGGTCGCAGTCGCGGTCACGGTCCCGTCAGCGGCATCGGCCGGCACCGTCCAGTCGGCGTTGTCGAACATGCCATCAGCGCCCGGCGTCGCCTGGATGCTGTCGATGGTGGCGCCGGAGGAATCGGTGAAGGTGATCGTCACCGGGTCGTTCGGCGTCCAGCCGGCGCCCGAGCTGGTGACCGTATCACCAGGAGCGGCGGACGCTGGCGTGGTGGAGAGCGTCGCGGTGATGTCCGCAGCGCGCACCGTTGCCGAGGCGAGGTTCACCGACGCGAGCGGGGTGCCAAGAACCGGCAGCAGGTCGACGGCGAGGGCGCGCTCCGTGAAGGAGCCCGTCGGGTCGGCGCCGGGCGTGGTGTAACTGCCCGGGGTCTCCTGGACGTTCGCGGTGATGCGGACGATCTGGTTCAGCACGCCGACGAGCGGCTCGAGCGCAGCCTGGGCAGCCTCGACCGCCGGGCGGAACAGCGTGTCGGTGAGGCCGACGCCGGTGATCGCATCGGACAGCGGCGCCACCACGGCCGGCAACAGTTGCGCCGTCACGGTGTTGCCGAGCAGGTCGACCAGAGTGCCGATCGGAAGGATACCGAGTGCTGTGGTGTGGCTGGCGTCGATGGTCGGCGGGGTCGAGTCCGAGGCCCCGACGAAGCCGCCGATCGTGCCGTTGACGAGCACGTCGATCGTGGCCAGCGGGACGGTGCCGATACCCAGGTTCACGCCGGCGTTCCCGGTCAGATGCAGTTGCAGTGCGGTGCTGTTCAGCGTGTCCGTCGCCGCGTTGACGAGCAGCGCGGGGATCTGGTCGAGGGTGGTGCCGATCGCACCGTCGAGAGCCGCCTTGATGAGGGCGGGATCGAGGATCTGCGTGTTCGGGGCGAGCCCGTTCAGCGTGCCGTCGTACGGGCCGCCCTGAGTGTCGGCGATGAGCCGAGCGAGGTCGACGCTCACGTGTCCCGTGCTCAGGTCGATGGTCACCGCGCTGTCTGGGTCGGTGAGCGGCTGGCTCGTGATCGAGCTGAGCGCCGTCTGCAGGTTGACAGTCGCGCTGGCCGTGAGCGCCACGTTGTTGACATCCGCCACTCCCAAGGTGGCGGCGCTGAGAGCGGTCTGCAGCGGGCCGACGAGGTTGTCGCCGATGCCGTTGAGCGCCTGGCCGAGAGCCCCATCCGGGCCGAGCGCCGCGTTGACCCCGTCACTGGCGGTGCCGAGCGCGCCGTTCAGGCTCGAGGTGAGCTGGGCGATGACCGGGCTGGTGAAGTTCAGCTTGCCGTCGGCGATCTGGTAATCCCCGACGGGGGCGGCCGCGCCATCCTGAGTGGCGGTGGCGGTGATGGCCCCGAGTTCGAGGTTCAGCTCGGAGATGAGGCCGTCCGTCGCTCCACCGAGACCGGCGTTGTCGAGAAGGCCGGTCAGGTCCAGGCGGGTGTCGTCGGAGCCGTCCCCCGTACCGCCGACCGCGATGCTGCCGTCGTTGTTGATGGCGCCGGAGGACGCGAAGGACGTGCCGCCGGCATCCGTGTTCGCGTACTGGCCGAGCGCGCCGACCTGGATGGCGCCCTCGTCGTTGAGCCCGCTGAGCAGCTGCAGACCGTCGCCGAGGTCGAGGTTGAGACCACCGAGCACCGAGAGATTCAGCGGGTGGTTGTCGACGCCGGTCTGGCCGGGCGTCGCCGAGTACGCGGGCTCCAGACCGGCGATGGCGTTCAGGTTGAACGATCCACCACCGCTGAGTACGCGGCCCTCGGATTCCGAGTTGTCCGTCGAAGCTGCGGAGGCAGGAGCGACACCGCCCATGACGGCGGCCGCGATAACTCCTGCAGCGATGAATGCCCCCGGCGCGAACCGTGAGCTTTTACGGTGCGGACTATGACGCATCGTTACTTCCCCCCATACCGATATGCGATTTTCGGCACGACACAACACCACATTGTTGTGCCCCCGGATATACCCCTACGCCACGACGCTGCTCTGTCGGAACTGCATTTCCGTGGCGGGCGAATTAGACCCCGCAAAGAATGAGAGGCCGCCATGGGTGAACGTATACATGCGGCCCAGCGCTTCACAAGACCCACTTCCCGATGCGCCGGATCGGTCGATAGGGGTTCACCTCCCGTTCAGGGGTAGAAACCCCCCATTCGAATCGGCTTCCCTGCGCGCGCTGCGCCGTGATTCCGCCATTCCTGTTCCACGACGATGCCCCGCCACGCCCGAGATCGCCAAAATGCATACCCCCCGGATTGGGGTCGACGATGAATTTCAGTCACGTGCGGATCGACGCCATAACTGATAAATCGTCAGGTAATCGTCTGGGCTTTCTACCCCCGGGGAATCCCGCGCGCCTCGGGCGCTTTGCATCACGCTTCGGAGCCCAGAGCGCAACGTTTCAGACCCGCGTCGTTATATGCGCTCGGCTACACCGCGACCGGCCCTGCAGACATACGGCCAAATGCCTCAGGTATGTTCTTCATCCGATGCATGTGTATTTCCGGACCCGCCGGCCGGATAACGCATACATACGAGAGCACGGACGGAAAGCGGGGGCTGACTGCACCACAGACCGACCGCGCGACGAGCGGATCAGGCCGAAGACCGATCACGTCACGCCGAAGGACGCCGCGGCCACCGCACACGCGCGAACCACCAGACACCGACGTCCGCCCGGTTCAGCCCTTGCCCGCCGCCCGGGAAGCCGCGGCCGCGTCCTCGGGCCACGGACGCCGCTGCTCGGCGGCGGGATCAGACCTCCGTATGCGCGCGAGCATCCGCTGGATGACGGCTTCGAGCCACAGATAGGTGGGTGTGCTGATGAAGATCGTATCCGCCGCCAGCATCGACAGGGAGAACAGCGGCAAGCCCATGAACAGGGCGATGCCCGCGTGCAACGCGAAGATGCCGAGCAGGGCGAGCCGGCGCGTCCACTTCGCGAGCATCAGGAAGGGGAAGAACAGCTGCACGAAGACGGCGACATAGGTCGCAATCATCACGAGCAGGGCATTGGCGCCGAGCAGATGGTTGATCGCCGGCCACGGTTCGAAACGAGCGACGTTAAGGGGATAGTAGACGGCGGTGCCGTTCTGCCACGCCACGCCCTTGACCTTGGACAGACCCGCGACGGTATAGATGATGAACAGCTGCACCGCGATGGCGACGATGGCGAAGTTGTGCAGCAGAATCGGCACCCAGCTGAGCTTTCCGAGAGCGGGGAAGCGTTGCGTCCACGGGCGCCACGACGGTCGCGAACGGCGCCACGCGTCCACCGACCAATGGCGGGAGAGATCGGTGAAGCAGAAGAAGAACAGGATGATACGGATCGCATTGTCGGTCTGATCGACGTTGAGCGGATTCCCCGACACCAGGCTGATGTAGAGGTACAGGCAGACCATCGCCGACAGTCTCGAATAGAAGCCCACCATCAGAGACAGTCCGGCGACCCCGAGCAGCGCATACAGCAGCAGGAACACCACGTTGGGCTCCGTGTGGCTGAACACGGTGAAAGGGAACCCCCAGGTGTTCGTCTCCCGCATCGGATCGGCCCAGCCGGAGGCTCCGCCCCAGTGGTACTGGGCCGTCGACGCGTTGGCCAGCACGAAGGCGACCATCACGACGCCATAGACGATACGCGAGACCGAAGCGCCGTAAGTGGCCCGCTTCTCATCGAGTAGCCAGCCCTCTGCACGATCGTAGGAATCGGCCACGACGGACCTGAGGCGCTCGATCACGGCGCGTTCCCCCCATACAGACGCCGGATGACGCCGGCGTCGATGTCGTCGACGGACAGCGGTGTGCGCCATCCGTCCGTGAAGTAGGAGTAGGTCGTGCTCGGACCTCTCTCGCGTTGCTCGAAGGCGCGCACGGGCATGCTGCGCAGCCGCACCTGCACGGCGGAGACATGATCACCCCAGCGCGCACCGGCCACGGCGCTGGCCAGCCGATACGCGGTCTGCTCGTAACGCGAATAGGACTGTGCGAGCTGCGTGGTGACACCGTCGCCGGTGAGCTTGGCCGTGATCTGCGCGACCCACGCTCCGGTGTAGTCGGCACCGACGACGGACTGCGCCGACTGCGGCAGCCCGCGGAAGGCGCCGTAGAAGCCGTCGACCAACGCGAAGTTGTCGAGGTAGTCGCGGGAGGGTACGAGCTCATGCAGCACGCCGCGGCGGATATCGGCATCGGTGACGGTGTACCACTCGGTCGGCTTCGTATCGGCTCCGACGCGTGCGCGCACATCCAGGCTGAGGTTCGCCGAGACCGGATCGGGGGCGAACACCGACCAGTTCTGCTGGAAGAACGGGACCATATAGGCATCGAGCGCGCGCGGCGTGATCACGTCACGCAACGCGTTCGGCGCGCTGTTCCAGGCATAGGTGGCGATGAAGTGCCAGCAGAGGAAGAGCGCCACTACGACGGCAGCGACACGGCCGACGGGTGATCGACGGGGGCGCGCAGCTCCCCGCCTCTTTCTGCTCGATTCCGAATCCACGCGACTTTCCCCCCTGAGGCTTCGGACGGGACGCCGACGAGCATCGTGCTCACGGCATCGGGTTCATCCTAATGACGCGCTCACGGTGAGCGGCGGCTCACGGATGCTGCTGTGCTCAGGCGGTGACGAGCCCGAGGGTCTGGCGCGCGATCTCCAGCTCCTCGTTGGTCGGCACGACCAGGACGGTCACGGCCGAGGCATCCGCCGAGATGACCCGGGGACCGGAGCCCTTCGCGCCGTTGCGCTCGGGGTCGAGCTCGATGCCGAGCCGCTCCAGACCCTGCGTCGCGGCGGCGCGCACCTCGGCGCTGTGCTCGCCGATGCCGGCCGTGAAGGAGATGACGTCGACGCCGCCGAGCACCGCCTGGTACGCACCGATGTAGAACTTCACGCGATGCGCGAAGACCTCTGCGGCGAGCACGGCCCGCTCCTCCCCCGCGGCGGCATGCTCCTGCACATCGCGCGAGTCCATGTAGCCCGAGATACCCAGCAGCCCGCTGCGCTTGTTGAGCAGGTCGTCGAGGCCCTGCAGGTCGAGGCGCGCTCGGCGGGCGAGGTGGAACAGCACCGAGGGGTCGACGTCGCCCGAGCGGCTGCCCATCACGAGGCCGGCGAGCGGTGTCAGGCCCATGCTCGTCTCGACCGAGCGGCCGCCGTCGATCGCACAGGCGCTCGCACCGTTGCCGAGGTGCAGCACGATCTGCTTCAGCTCCTCGAGCGGCCGCCCGAGGAACTCGGCGGCGGCTCGCGAGACGTAGCGGTGCGAGGTGCCGTGGAATCCGTAGCGTCGTACGCGGTACCGTTGCGCGAGCTCGTAGTCGATCGCGTAGGTATATGCCTCAGGCGGCATGGTCTGGTGGAACGCGGTGTCGAACACGGCCACCTGCGGCAGCTCCGGAAAGGCCTTCTGCGTCGCGTCGATGCCCTGTACGGCACCGGGGTTGTGCAGCGGCGCGAGCTCGGACAGGTCCTCGATGTTGATCTTCACGAGGTTGTCGATGAGCGTCGGCTCGAAGAAGCGCGAGCCGCCGTGCACCACGCGGTGGCCGACCGCGATCAGGCCGTGCTCCTCGAGCGACGGCCCGTTCCGGTCGAACGCGCTGCGCATCAGATCGCAGGCCGCGGCATGGTCGGCCACCACCACGTCGCGGTCGAAGTGGCGGTCGCCGACCTTGTGGGTGATGCGGCCGGCCTGCTCGCCGATCCGCTCGACCAGGCCGCTCGCGAGCGTCGTCTCGGTGCCCATGTCGATGAGCTGGTACTTGAGCGACGAGGAGCCGCTGTTGATGACGAGGATGCTGGGCATCTGGAGCTCCTTTAGGCGGACTGCGCCTGGATCGCCGTGATGGCGATGGTGTTCACGATGTCGCCGACCAGGGCGCCCCGTGACAGGTCGTTGACCGGCTTGCTGAGGCCCTGCAGCACGGGGCCCATGGCGATCGCGCCTGAGGAGCGCTGCACCGCCTTGTAGGTGTTGTTCCCTGTATTCAAATCCGGGAATATAAAGACCGTCGCCCGGCCCGCGACAGGCGAGCCCGGCATCTTCGCGGCCGCGACCACGGCGTCCGCCGCCGCGTCGTACTGCAGCGGGCCCTCGACGAGCAGCTCGGGTGCGCGCTCGCGCACCAGCCCGGTCGCGGCGCGCACCTTGTCGACGTCCGCCCCCGCACCGGACTCCCCTGTGGAGTACGACAGCATCGCCACGCGCGGCTCGATGCCGAACTGGCGTGCGGTGGCCGCCGAGGACACCGCGATGTCGGCCAGCTGCTCCGAGCTCGGGTCGGGGATCACCGCGCAGTCGCCGTACACCAGCACGCGATCGGCGAGCGCCATGAGGAACACCGAGGAGACGACGGAGACGCCGGGCTTCGTCTTGATGATCTCGAACGCCGGCCGGATCGTGTGCGCCGTCGTGTGCGCGGCGCCGGAGACCATGCCGCCGGCGAGGCCGTTCCAGACCATCATGGTGCCGAAGTACGAGACATCCGTCACGGTGTCGAGCGCCCGCTCGAGCGTCATGCCCTTGGCCTTGCGCAGCTCGGTGTACTGCTCACCGAAGCGCTGACGCAGGGTGGGATCGAAGGGGCTGACCACGTCGGCCGCCGAGATGTCCAGGCCGAGACCGGTGGCCCGCCCCCGCACCGCCTGCTCATCCCCGAGGATCGTCAGCTCCGCGATGCCGCGCTCGAGCACGAGGGATGCCGCGCGCAGGATCCGGTCGTCGTCGCCCTCGGGCAGGACGATGCGCGTGCGCGCGGCACGCGCCCGTTCGACGAGCCGGTACTCGAACATCAGCGGGGTGACGACCGGCGATGGCTCGACGTCCAGGGCGTCCAGCAGCGCGATGTGGTTGACGTTGCGGTCGAAGAGGTCGGTCGCGCGCTCCTGCTTCCGGGGCGAGTCGGCGCCCATCCGGGTGCGCGCCTGGTTGACCCGCACGGTCGTCTCATAGGTGCCGAACGGGGTCGAGATGATCGGCAGCGAGGGGTCCATGCCGACGATGAGGCGGCGGATCGGCTCCGAGAGCGGGAAGCCGCCGTTCAGCACGATGGCCGAGACGCTCGGGAAGGTGCCCGACTGGTAGGCGGCGAGCACCGCGAGCAGGGTCTCGGTGCGGTCGCCCGGCACGACCACGACCGCGCCCTCGATCAGGCGGGTCAGGACGTTCTCCATCGACATGCCGGCCACGACGACGCCGAGCACCTCGCGGTCGAGCAGCTCGCGGTCACCGAAGACGAGCTCGCCCCCCACCGAGCGCAGCACCGAGGCCACGGTCGGGGCGACGAGCACCGGGTCCTCCGGCAGCACCCAGACGGGACGCTCGATCCCGACCGACGCCGCGTCGGCCGCGGCGGCTGCGAGGGAGACGGAGGTGAGGGATGTCCCGACCTCCCGTCTGATCGCATCGAGCGCGTCCGGGTCGGCGCGGTTCACGACGACGCCGAGCAGCCCCGCGTGCTCCTGCCGAAGCTCGCCGAAGGCGACCTCCGCGAGCTGCCGCACCTGGGCGGCCGTGCGCGCCGTCGACGCGCCGAGCTGGTCGCCCTCGCCCGCGCGCCCGCCGACGACGAGCAGAACGGGCGCGCCGAGGTTGGCGGCGATGCGGGCGTTGTAGGCGAGCTCGGTCGGCGCCCCGACGTCCGTGTAGTCGCTGCCGACGATGACGATCGCGTCGCAGCGGTCCTCAATGCGCTTGTACCGCTCGATGATGCGCCCGAGCGCCACGTCGGGGTCGGCGTGCACCTCGTCGTAGGAGACGCCGATCGCCTCCTCATAGCCGAGATCCGCCGTCTGGTTCGCGAGCAGCCAGGCGAGCACGTAGTCGCGCTCCTCCGTCGTGCGGGCGATCGGCCGGAAGACGCCGACCCGTGCGACCTGCCGGGTGAGGGTGCGCAGTACCCCGAGTGCGACCGTGGACTTGCCGGTGTGACCCTCCGCGGAGGTGACGTAGACCTGCTTCACTGTGCCCTTAGCGTTGCGGCGCCCCGGCCGACGGCCGGGGACGCCTCCACGCTACTCGTTGTCGCCGCCGGTGTCGTTGACCGCAGCCAGGGCCCCGCCCTTCCACGCCCAGTTGGCGACCTCGGGGATGTCCTCGCCGTGCTCGTAGGAGTACAGCCGCGCCTCGAGGCGGGCGTCCTGCATCCGCTGCCGCAGCTCCGCGTACCGCTCGGCGAGCCCCGGCACCCGATCGATCGCGTCGATGACGAGGTGGTATCGGTCGAGGTCGTTGAGCATGACCATGTCGAACGGCGTGGTCGTCGTCCCGTTCTCCTTGTAGCCGCGCACGTGGAAGTTCGGGTGCCCGTGGCGGCGGTAGGTGAGGCGGTGGATCAGCCACGGGTAGCCGTGGTAGGCGAATACCACGGGCTTGTCGGTCGTGAAGAGCGCGTCAAAGTCGGCATCCGACAGTCCGTGCGGGTGCTCGGCCTCCGGCTGCAACTTCATCAGGTCCACGACGTTGACGACACGCACCTTGAGCTCGGGGATGTTCTCCTGCAGGATCTCGCTCGCCGCCAGCACCTCGAGGGTGGGGATGTCGCCCGCCGCGGCCAGCACGACGTCCGGCGCCTCGCCCGCGACCTCCGAGCCGGCCCAGTCGAAGATGCCCAGGCCGCGCGTCATGTGCGCGACGGCCTGGTCGACGGTCAGCAGGTTCGGCTGCGGCTGCTTGCCCGCGACGACCACGTTGACGTAGTCGACCGAGCGCAGGCAGTGGTCGTAGGTCGACAGCAGCGTGTTCGCGTCGAACGGCAGGTACACCCGCACGACATCAGCCGACTTGTTCACGACGTGGTCGATGAAGCCGGGGTCCTGGTGGCTGAAGCCGTTGTGGTCCTGACGCCAGACGTGGCTGGAGAGCAGGTAGTTCAGGCTCGAGATCGAGCGGCGCCAGGGGATGTGGCGGCTGACCTTCAGCCACTTGGCGTGCTGGTTGAACATCGAGTCGATGATGTGGATGAACGCCTCGTAGCTCGTGAACAGGCCATGGCGGCCGGTGAGCAGATAGCCCTCGAGCCAGCCCTCGCACTGGTGCTCCGAGAGCACCTCCATCACCCGGCCGACGCGGGCGAGGTGCTCGTCGATCGGCCAGATCTCGCCCGCGAACTGCTTGTTCGTCGTCTCATACACGGGCGGCGCGAGCCGGTTCGACGCCGTCTCGTCGGGGCCGAAGATGCGGAAGTTGGTCGGGTTGTCCTCGATGACGGTCGCGAGCCACTCGCCGAGCACACGGGTCGCCTCGTTGCTCGTCGATCCGGGCGACGGCACCGCGACGCCGAAGTCGCGCCAGTCGCGCAGCCGCAGCTCCTTGCGCACCAGGCCACCGTTGGCGATCGGGTTGGCGCTCATGCGCCGGTCGCCGGCGGGGGCGACGGCGGTGGCATCCGCCACGGGCGCGCCCGCCTCGTCGAAGAGCTCCTCCGGCTTGTAGGAGCGCAGCCAGCTCTCCAGCAGCGCGGTGTGCTCCGGCGTGTCCCGCGCGTTCGCGAGCGGCACCTGGTGCGCGCGCCACGTGTTCTCGACGGGCACGCCGTCGACCTCGGGCGGGCACGTCCAGCCCTTGGGGGTGCGCAGGATGATCATGGGCCACTTCGCGCGGCCCTCGAGCGTGCCGTCGGCGGCGGACGCCTTGATGTCGGCGATCTCGTTCAGCACCGTGTCGAGCGTCTCGGCGTAGCGCTTGTGCACCGCGATGGGGTCCTCGCCGTTGAACCCGCCCTCGACGATGTACGGGTTGTAGCCGTAGCCCTTGAACAGGTCGAGCAGCTCCTCGCGCGGAATCCGGTCGAGCACGGTCGGGTTCGCGATCTTGTAGCCGTTCAGGTGCAGGATCGGCAGCACCACACCGTCCTGCACGGGGTCCAGCCACTTGTTGGAGTGCCAGCTCGTGGCGAGCGGCCCGGTCTCGGCCTCGCCGTCGCCGACGACCGCCATGACCAGCAGCTCGGGGTTGTCGAACGCGGCGCCGTAGGCGTGGCTCAGTGAATAGCCGAGCTCGCCGCCCTCGTGGATGCTGCCCGGGGTCTCGGGCGCCACGTGGCTCGGGATGCCACCGGGGAAGGAGAACTGCCGGAACAGGCGCTTGACGCCGCCCTCGCTCTGGTCCATGTTCGAGTAGACCTCGGAGTAGGTGCCGTCGAGGTACGCGCACGCCACGAGGCCGGGACCGCCGTGGCCGGGGCCGATGACGTAGATCGTGTTGAGGTCGCGTTCCTGGATCGCGCGGTTCATGTGCGCGTAGAGGAAGTTGAGGCCGGGCGTCGTGCCCCAGTGCCCGAGCAGACGGGGCTTGATGTCCTCGACCGTGAGCGGCCGACGCAGCAGCGGGTTGTCCAGCAGGTAGATCTGGCCGACGCTGAGATAGTTGGCGGCACGCCACCAGGTGTCGACGAGACGGATCGTCTCGTCGGAGACAGGAGCCGGGTCGCGACGCTTCCAGGCTGTTCCGGTCGCTAGTGCAGTCGACATCGAAATGTCCTCCCCTTGCGCAATGGCCGCCTGACGGCGGTTCCATCGGCCAGCCTATGGACGCCGACGGACGCCGCGCTAGTGCCTTCTGGGCGCTGGCCGGGACTTCGATGTGCTAGGTGAACGGATGCCTGTACGGGGGTTCCAGCGGGGCGACGGATGCCTCCGCGATCCGGTCGCCTTGCCCCGGGCATCCGACCGCCGCGGTAAAGAAAAAGACCCCTCGCGCACCCGCCAGAGCCCGGTTACCCTTGCTGCGTTTCCGCCCTGGGGGAGTTGGCCTGGATGGCGCCACGCGAGGAGCCGACACCTATTGTACGGCTCGGTGCCTGGGCGTCCGAATCGTCCGGTAGAATCGTCTGGTTGCCTTCGGGCGGCACGGAGGATTCGCCTAGTGGCCTATGGCGCACGCTTGGAAAGCGTGTTGGGTGAAAGCCCTCGGGGGTTCGAATCCCCCATCCTCCGCCGAACGAGTTGGGTGAAAGCACAGCACCCACTCCGGGGATCGAATCCCCCATCCTCCGCCGAACGAGTTGGGTGAAAGCACAGCACCCACTCCGGGGATCGAATCCCCCCGGTTGAGCTTCAACGCCTCGGCCGCGGTTGGCATCGCCGTCGCGATCGCGCTCGTGCGCGGCTTCGCGCTGCACAGCTCGAGCACGATCAGTGCCACCTGTTCGCCCGGATCGGCGCGCTGGGTCCACGGACCGGCGACGCCGAATTGCTCTGGCATCGCGTCGAAGTCGCTCTTGCCGTCCGGACGGGAAGGAACAGCCGGAACCACTGCTCGAAACCGCGGCGTGACAGAGCTCCCAGGTCATCGCCTGTGAACGTCACGCGAACCAGATGCGGCGACACCCGCTGGGCGCGCAGCACCTCGGCGCGATACAGCTCGCCCATCCTTCGTCCGTCGGCGAAGCCCATGCGGCAACACCCCAGACTCACGGTAAGGATAGGCTGACCTTACCTCTGGTGGGGATCCATGAATACCGACAGCCGCACGAACACCACTCAGCCGCCCGCGAGTCGCATGGCGATCGTGCTGGCGCGCTTCCCCTTGGGTCCCGGCCAGCGCTTCGACGAGCATGTGCACGAGCTGCACCAGCTGGCCTGGGTGCGCGACGGCGTGCTGACGGTCAGCATCGGTGATCGGAACTGGATCCTGCCGCCGACCCTGGCGTTGTGGGTGCCGGCCGGCACTTGGCATACTTCGGCCGCGACCCGCACCGCCGCCACCATGCAGGGCGTCTATCTGCCCGCGGAGATTCTGCCGGAGTGGACGACGCCGACGGTCGTCGGCATGAGTCCGCTGCTGCGCGAGCTCATCGACTTCCTCTGCCGAGACGATCTGGCGGACGATTCGCGCCGGAAGGCCGAGGCGCTCATCCCGGAGCTCCTCGAGCCCACGCGCACGCTGACGATCGAGGTGCCGATGCCGCAGGACGCGCGCGCGGCGCAGGTCGCCGCCGCGCTGGTCGAGGACCCAGGCGACGGGCGGGACCTGACCGCGTGGGGCGTGCAGGTGAGCGCGAGCGCGCGCACGCTCTCACGGCTGTTCCCGGCCGAGACCGGCCTCGGCTTCGCGCAATGGCGGCTGCGCCTCAGGCTGCGTGCGGCGCTGGAGCACCTCTCCGCCGGAGAATCCGTGAGCATCACCGCGGCGCTGGTCGGATTCGCCTCCGCGAGCGCCTTCGTCGCGGCCTTCCGCGAGTTCACGGGCACAACCCCGGGGGCGTATTTCGCCGAAGTCGAGCGGTTGGCGGATGTGCGACAAACCCTGTCCGAATAACGACAGATGCGTCGACCTCGGTTCGCATAACCTCCTTATTGGCCGGTTTGGTAAGCCTTACCTAACCCCGAAATCAAGGAGCGTCGCCCCCGTCATGTCCTCGCCCGTCTCGCTCACCCACCGCGCGATCACCGCAGCCGCCCTCATCACCGCGACAGCTCTCGCGCTCGCCGGATGCGCCGGTTCGACCGGATCCACGGCCGAGGAGAGCACCGCGAAACCGAGCTCGAACACGGTGGAGACGCTCTACGGGAAGGTGACCGTCCCGGCGAACCCGAAGCGGATCGTCGCGCTCGACTTTCCCGAGGCGACCGCGCTGGCCGACCTGGGCGTCAAGCCCGTCGGCATCGGCAGCTACACGCCGGCGCTGCCCGCCTACACGGACTTCTTCAAGGGCATCCCCGATGACACCGACAAGGACGGTCTGCCCGTTCCGGAGAAGATCGCGGCGCAGAAGCCCGACCTGATCATCCTCGACGACTTCACGAGCAAGATCGAGAAGGACCGACCGATCTATGAGAAGCTCAGCGCCATCGCGCCGACCGTCGTGCTCACCTGGACAGAGGCGGCCGGAAGCTGGCAGGACGACGCCGAGGGCACCGCGCAGGCCATCGGCAAGACCGCCGAGTTGAAGAAGCTGCGCGATGACTATCTCGCCCATGCGGCGGAGATCAAGAAGACGTATGCCGATGTCCTGTCCACGCATTCCGTCGACCTCGTCAGCGGCGACGCCAGCACCTGGTTCCTCTATGGACCCACCTCGTCGCACGGCCGGGTGCTCGCCGAGGCCGGCTCCCGCTTCGCCGCGGCCGAGGATCAGAAGGACGGGTTCGTGCAGTACTCGCCCGAGAAGTACAGCCTGCTGCAGAACAGCGACATCGTGATCGTCGAGGCCAATGACGGCATCGCGGCCAAGCCGGTCACGACCTCTCCGGTGTTCGCGAACCTGCCGGCATCGAAGAACGGGAACGTGTTCACCACCCCGTACTTCTTCCCCAGCAGCTACCAGATCGCGAACGCTCTTCTCGACGACTTCGAGAACGCGCTCAAGAACGCCAAGTGACCGCGACCACAGCGACCGGACGTACGCCCGAGCCGGTCGCCGAGGCTGCAGGTCGGGGCGCCAGGGGCTTCCGGCGCTCGACGAGCTTCCGGCTGACCGGGTGGGTAGCATCCCTCGTGCTGCTGGCCCTGCTCGTGCTCGCGAGCCTCGCCTTCGGCTCGAAGGTCATCCCGGCCGACCAGGTCATCGGCGCGCTCCTGCACCCCGGGCACTCGAACAACGACTTGGTGATCACGGGGCTGCGCATCCCGCGCACCGTGCTCGGCCTGCTCGTCGGCGCCGCGCTCGGCGTCTCCGGGGCGCTCATCCAGGCCTTCACCCGCAACCCGCTGGCCGACCCCGGCATCCTCGGCGTCAATGCGGGCTCCGCCCTCGCGGTGAGCTTCGGCATCGCCTTCCTCGGGATGACGAGCATCGACCAGTACCTGTGGTTCGCGCTGGGCGGCGCCGTGATCGCCACGGTGCTCGTCTACCTGATCGGCGCGCTCGGCCGCGGCGGAGCCACCCCGATCAGAATGACCCTCGCCGGCGTCGGCGTGGCGGCGGTCTTCGGCGGCGTCACCTCGGCCGTGACGCTGGCACGGCCGCTGACGTTCCGGAACATGCTCGGCTGGTCGGCTGGATCGCTCACCGGGCCGCCGCTGTCGACCTCGGCGATCGTCGCGCCGTTCATCGCCGCCGGCCTGATCATGGCGCTCGTCATCACCCGCGACCTGAACGCGCTCGCGCTCGGCGACGACCTCGCCGCCTCCCTCGGCAGCCGCGCGACCGTCACGCGCACGGTCGCGATCGTCGCCGTCACGCTGCTGTCCGGTGCTGCGACGGCGGCAGCGGGGCCGATCGGATTCGTCGGCCTGATGATCCCGCACGTGGCCCGCTGGATCACCGGCCCCGACCAGCGCTGGATCTTCGCCTACACGCTCACCCTCGGCCCGTGCCTGCTGCTGGCTTCCGACGTGCTCGGCCGCATCGTGATGCGCCCGGCCGAACTGCCGGTCGGCATCGTCACGGCCTTCGTCGGCGCACCGGTGCTGATCCTGCTGGCCCGGCGCACGAAGGCGAGCGGCCTGTGAGCGCCCGCCTCGAGCAGCCGGTGGACTTCGGCCGCCCGCAGCTCACCCTGCGCACCAGAGGACTCTCGCTGCGGGTGCCTCGACGCACCGCCGCCGCCGTCGGCGTCCTCGCCGCGATCGCGGTGGCGATCGCGCTCGTCTCACTGGCCACCGGCTCCTATGCGCTGAGCCTCGGTCAGGTGGTCGGCGCGCTCACCGGCCGCGAGACCGGCATCGTCTCGACGATCGTGGTCGACTGGCGGCTGCCACGTGTGCTGCTGGCCGGACTGTTCGGCATCGCCCTCGGCCTGTCCGGGGCGATCTTCCAGTCGCTGACGCGCAATCCGCTCGGCAGCCCCGACATCATCGGGTTCGACACCGGCGCGTACACCGGCGCGCTGCTGGTCATGCTGACCCTGCACATCGACGGGATCTACTCGACCACGGTCGGCGCGATCATCGGCGGACTCGCCACGGCGGCGCTCGTCTACCTGTTCGCCTTCCGGCGCGGGGTGCAGGGCTTCCGGCTCATCATCGTGGGCATCGGCATCACCGCCATGCTCGGTTCCTTCGACACCTGGCTTCTCCTGCACGCCCCGACCCAGGAGGCGATCAGCGCCTCCTACTGGGGTGCCGGGTCGCTCGACAGCGCCAGCTATGCGCAGCTGATCCCGGCCGCCATCGCGTTCGTCATCCTGTTCCCAGCCGCCGCGGCGCTGGCCCGCGGCATGCGCACCCTCGAACTCGGCGACGACGCCGGCCGCCAACTCGGCGTCAACGCCGAGCGCACCCGGCTGCTGCTCGTCATCGTCGGGGTATCCCTCAGCGCCACCGTCACCTCGCTCGCCGGCCCCATCGCATTCATCTCGCTCTCCGCCCCGCAGATCGCCAAGCGCCTGACCCATTCGGCCGGCGTCACCCTGGGGGCATCGGCCGTCTGCGGCAGCGCGCTGCTGCTGGCCGCGGACTGGATCGCCCAGCACGCCCTGCCCACCGCTCTGCCGGTCGGACTCGTCACCGTCGTCCTCGGCGGCGGCTACTTCGTCTGGCTTCTCATCGCAGAAGGACGACGCCGATGACCCACGCCGCACCCCCCGTGCCCCCGCCGCTACGGGTGACGGATGCCACGCTCGGCTACGACGGCCGCGTGATCTCCGAGCACCTCGGCGTCGACATCCCCGATGGGTCCTTCACCGTCATCGTGGGTCCGAACGCCTGCGGCAAGTCGACACTGCTGCGGGGACTGGCCCGCCTGCTGAAGCCGCCCGCGGGGCAGATCCTGTTGGACGGCCGCGACATCCACGCCTACCGCACCAAGGACGTCGCCCGCAGGCTCGGCCTGCTGCCGCAGACCTCGCTGGCCCCGGACGGCATCACCGTCGCCGACCTGGTCGCCCGCGGAAGGCATCCGCACCAGAGCGCCTTTCAGCAGTGGTCGGCCGCCGATGAGCGGGCCGTCGCCGACGCCATGGCGGCCACCGGCGTCACCGAGCTGTCCGGGCGCCTGATAGACGAGCTCTCCGGCGGACAGCGCCAACGCGTCTGGGTGGCCATGGTCCTGGCGCAGGAGACCGGGATCCTGCTGCTAGACGAGCCGACCACCTTCCTCGACATCGCGCACCAGTTCGAGCTGCTCGAGCTGTTCCGGGGGCTGAACCTCGCCGGCCGCACCCTCGTGGCCGTGCTGCACGACCTCAACCAGGCCAGCCGCTACGCCAGCCACATCATCGCCATGTCCAACGGCGAGGTGGTCGCGCATGGAACACCGCACGAGGTCGTCACAGCCGAGCTCGTCCACGATGTCTTCGGCCTTCCCGCACACGTGCTGCCCGACCCCATCGCGGGCACCCCCCTCATCGTTCCGCTCGGCGCCCCCGGCGAGGTCTTCTCCCCGCGCACGATCCCGGCTGCGGCATCCGCCTAGAGCCCCGACATGAGCATCGTCTGATCCTCGAACCCCGACCCCACTTATCCGCACCGATCCGAAAGTCTCCGCATGCCCGCCGCATCCGCCCTCCCGCCTCGTCCCCGCCTGCTCGCCCGTCTCACCGGCGCGGCCGCCGCGACCGTGCTCGCCGTCGGCCTCACCGCCTGCAGCCAGGCCACCTCGACGAGCTCACCGAAAGAGACCGTCGCGGCCACGCGAACCGTGACGACGCCCGAGGGCAAGGTGACGATCCCGACGCATCCGCTGCGCGTCGTCTCGGTGCACTCCTGGACCACAGAGTCGCTCTTCGACCTCGGCGTCAAACCGCTCGGTGTCGAGGACAGCGGCGCCGAGTACGTGCCCAGCCGCTACCTCGCCAAGTGGACTGCGACGGAGAAGGTCGCCCAGGGCGCCACGATCAACTTCGAGAAGATCGCCGCGCTCAAACCCGACCTCATCGTCGGCGTCGACGTGCCGTATCTGAAGCAGGACTACACGAAGCTCTCGGCCATAGCGCCCACCGTCTTCGCCCCCTTCGGCAACGAGCGCTGGCAGAGCTACCCCGGCTACACGGCGGACTTCCTGAACAGGAAGCCGCAGCTCGCCGCGCTGAAGAAGAAGTACGACGACGAGATCGCGACGATCAAGGAGCGCTACGCACCGGAGCTCGCCACGCTCAAGTGGGACGTGGTGCAGGGCGGCTTCGACGCCGGCAACTACTGGATCTACAGCACCACCTCCCCCGTCGGCGCCGTGCTCACCCAGCTCGGCGCCCAGTTCGCCTCGGCGAGCGCCGCGGTCAAGCCGGGGGCCACGAACTCCGTCTCCTACGAGCAGACCGATCTGCTGAAAGACGCTGGCGAGATCATCTACTACACGAACAACGACGGCACCCCGGCGAACAACATCAACAAGCTCTTCGCGCTGCAGAGCTATCAGAATCTGCCCGCGGTCGAGTCCGGCCATGTCGTCGGCACCGCCGACTTCCTGCCGGGGTCGTACTCCGACGGCCTCGGGCTGCTCGCCTCGATCACCGATGCGCTGAAGAAGGACGCGGCGAAGTGATCGGATGCCTCGCGTGAGCGACGCGCATACCGTGGCCCGGCGGGAGCGGCTCGCAGCGCTCCCGCCCCTGCGCTGGTACGACACGGTGGTCGCGGCGGTGCGCGACGTCACGCCGCACATGGTCCGCGTCACGCTCACGGGCGAAGAGCTGCGGTCCTTCGTCTCCGTCGGGCCGGATGAGCATTTCAAGCTGGTCCTGCCGCGCGGTGGTGATGGGGTGCCCGCCTTCGACATGCGCGGGGACCTCTTCGCGCAGTGGAGGGCGCTGCCCGATGACATCCGCCCCTACCTGCGCACCTACACGGTGCGCGCCCTCCGCCCCGAGAGCGCGGAACTCGATGTCGATATCGCCATCCACGACCTCGACACCCCCGTCATGCGCTGGGTGGCGCAGCTCGCACCGGGCGACCGTTGCGCCGTCTACGCCGGCCGCGGCGAGTTCGCCCCACCGGCCGAGGCGAGCTGGCTGCTGCTGATCGCCGACGACGCCGGGCTGCCCGCGCTGAACGCGATCCTGGCGTCCCTCCCGAGCGGGACGGTCGCGCACGCCTTCGCCGAGGTCGCCGGCCCCGCAGACGAGCAGGGTCTCGAGCTCGGCACAGGGGCGACGCTCACCTGGGTGCACCGTGCTCCGGCTGAACCCGGCTCGCCGGGCGCGCTTATGGGCGCGCTCGCCTCCGCGACCTTTCCGGCGGGCGCCCCGTACATCTGGGCTGCGGCCGAGATGGGGGTCGTCAAGGCGATTCGCGCCCACCTCGCCGATCGCGGCTACTCGACGACCGGCTCCGATCTCGTCGGCTACTGGCGTACCGACGGCCCCACCGACCCGAACTGAGCGGCACCGATGGGCGCAGCACAATCTGTCAGGAATTCGATATCAGCTGTCCTGATAGCTGCGGCAGGACACCGCGGTACGACCGTAACGTGGGGACGATGACCACCGCCTCCGCCGCGCGCATGTCGAGCGCTCGTTCCCTGCTCTGGCGCGCCGGCGTCGTGCGCCGACAGGATGCCCTGCTGGCCTGCGCGCTGTACAGCGGTCATCAGTTCGGCGAAGCGATGGTTCCGGTGGTGATCGGGGCGGCGATCAGCGGGGCCGTCGCGGGCGGGAGCCTTCTGTCGCTGGTGTGGTGGCTTGCCGTGCTGGCAGCGGATTTCGTGCTGCTGTCGCTGTCGTACCGCTTCGGCGCACGGGCGAGCATGCGCGCGAAGCAGCACGCCGCCCATCAGGTGCGGCTGTGGACCGCCCGCCGCGTCCTCGACCCGGCGGGCGGCGCCGACGCCGCACCGGGCGAGCTGCTCACCCGCGCGTCGAGCGACGCCGATCGGATCGGCGCCCTGGTCGGGGTCGTCGCCTCCACGATCGCGGCAGCCGTCGTGCTGATCGTCGCGACCGTGCTGCTGCTGCGGTTCTCCGTCCCACTGGGCATCGTCATCCTCGTCGGGACGGTTCTGCTGCTGCTCGTCACGGGCCGTCTCTCACGGCGGCTCGCCGCCCGCAGCCACATCGAGCAGCACGCCGCCGCGGACGCCGCCGTGCTCGCCGCGGACACCGTCCGCGGTCTGCGCGTCCTCACGGGTCTGGGTGCCGAGAACGCGGCTTCGGACCGGTACGGTCAGGCCAGTCGCGCCGGCGTCGCGGCATCCGTTCGCGCGATCGGCACGCAGTCGGCGATCGACGGCGTCAGCGTGCTGCTCGCAGGCGGCTACCTGGCTGTCATCGCCGGACTCGGGGGGTGGCTCGCGCTGTCCGGATCACTCGGCCTCGGCGAACTCGTCTCCTCCCTGGGGCTCGCCCAGTTCCTGATCGGGCCGCTGCGAACCGTCTCGGGCGCACCCGCCTCCTACGCGCGGGCGCGCGCCTCGGCCGAACGGGTCCTCGAACTGCTGAATACCCCGGCCGCGGTATCGGCGAAGCCGGAGAGCGCCGGCCGCGAGCGAGCACCACGCGCAAGCGCGCCGACGATCGAGTTCCGCGGCATACCGGTCGCCGACGGATCGACGCTCTCGTTCACCGCCGCGGCCGGGCAGCTGACGGGGATCGCGGTCGCCGACGCTGCCTCGGCGGCGCTCATCGTCCGGCTGCTGGCACGTGAACAGGATGCAGCGTCCGGCCGGATTCTCATCGACGGCACCGACGCCCGGGAGTTCGAACTGCCCGCGCTGCGCTCCCTGGTCCTGGTCTCCCCGCACGATGCCGCCCTGTTGGACGGGACCGTGGGCGAGAACATCGCGCTCGTGGCGCGCCCCGACCGCATTCCGGAAGCGACCAGGGCGGCCTTCGCCGATCAGCTCATCACGGCACTTCCGAGCGGGCAGAACACCGAGATCGGCGACGCCGGCCGCAAGCTGTCCGGCGGCCAGCGACAACGGGTCGCCCTCGCGCGCGTTCTCGCCGCGGATGCTCCCGCGCTGGTGCTGCACGATCCGACGACGGCCGTCGATGCCGCGACCGAGGACCGGATCGCCACGCAGCTGCCGCCTCTGCGCACCGGGCGCACGACCATCGTCGTCACCACGGCCCCCGCGTTCCTCGCCCGGTGCGACCGGGTCGTCTTCGTCCGTGACGGCGCCGCAAAGGCATCCGATCACACCGCGCTGCTCAGCGGCGACGATGACTATCGGATGCTGGTGACCCGATGACCGGCAGTGAGCAGAGCCCGCTCGGACCGGCGGAGCGCGTGCTGCTCCCGGTCGCCACCGCTCGCCAGGTCGTCCGCTACGTGCGCCGAGCCCTGGCCGGCAGGTGGCGGATGATTGCCGCGACGATCCTCGTGATGATCGCCGACAGCGCGGTCGGCCTGAGCGGCCCGATCGCGATCGGCTGGATCACCCAAGCGGTCGTCGAGCACGCGGGGGCAGCCGCCCTCGTCTTCCCGCTCACGGTGCTCCTCCTGGGCGCCGCGGCAGGGGCGGCAAGCTCGTGGGCCGGCGGGGTTCTGCTGGCCCGCACCGTGCTGCCCGCCGTCGGCGAGCTGCGCGAGGAGGTCGTCAGCTCTGCGCTGCGTCTGCCGATCGACGCCGTCGAGGAAGGCGGCGACGGCGACCTGGTCTCCCGGGTCTCCGGCGACGTCGAGCGGATCACGGATGCCGCGCAGGGAGCGATCGGCAGCTTCGTCTCCTCCGGACTGACCGTCCTCGTCACTCTCGTCGGGCTTGCCGGACTGGACTGGAGGTTCGCCCTCGCCGGGCTGCTCGCCGTGCCGATCCAGATGGCCACACTGCGCTGGTATCTGCGCACCTCCCGCCCGATCTACGCCGCCGGCCGCATCGCCGAAGGCCACCGCACCGCGACCCTGCTCGGCGCCTTCACCGCACTGCCCACCATCCGCGCGCTCCGGCTGACCGGGCGGCAGCAGGAGCGGATCGCTGCAGCGTCGGCGCAGGCGATGGACTACGAGTTCGCCGCGACCCGCACCTCGACCAGGTTCTTCGGGCGGCTCAATGTCGCCGAGTTCGTCGGCCTCGCCGCGATCTTCCTCGTCGCCTTCCTGCTTGTGCACGGACACCTCGCCACCGTCGGCGCAGCGACCACGGCCGCCCTGTTCTTCGCTGGCCTGTTCGACCCCATCAACACGGTCCTCGGGGTCTTCGACCAGGTCCAGCAGGCGGCGGCCGGTCTCGCGCGGCTCGTCGGGATCACCGAGGTGGCCTCCGCCGCCGAGCAGCCCGCGACGGATGCCCCCGCCGGGCCGAGGCCACTGGCCGCGGACCGGGTCACCTTCCGCTATCGCGGCGCGCCCCCGGCCGTCCGAGAGGTCAGCCTCCGTATCGAGCCCGGACAGCACGTCGCCGCGGTCGGCACCACCGGCTCGGGGAAGTCGACGCTGGCGAGTCTGATCACCGGCTTGCGCGAACCCGAATCGGGAAGCATCCGCTATGC
The DNA here is from genome assembly GCA_036398375.1 of Gryllotalpicola sp. Taxonomy (GTDB): domain Bacteria; phylum Actinomycetota; class Actinomycetes; order Actinomycetales; family Microbacteriaceae; genus Gryllotalpicola. The sequence continues at coordinate 2,256 of DASWPQ010000052.1, read as the reverse complement.
CGGCATCCCCGTGAACCAGCTCACTCGGGGTCCGCGCAGCCGTCCGATCGCGATGATCACCCAGGAAACGCACCTCTTCACCGGAACCGTCGCCGACAATCTGCGCCTCGGCCTCCCTGACGCGACGGCCGAGCAGCTCCGCACCGCGCTTGCCGCCGTCGGCGCGCTGGCCTGGGTCGACGCGCTCCCGCTCGGCATCGACACACCTATCGGCCCGGCCGGGCATACGCTGACCGGTCACGATGCGCAGCACCTCGCCTTCGCCCGGATGCTGCTCGCCGACCCCGACGTCGTCGTCCTTGATGAGGCCACCGCCGAGTCCGGCAGCGGCGCCGCACGCACCCTGGACGCCGCCGCCGCGGCCGTCTTGGCCGGGCGCAGCGCACTCGTGATCGCCCATCGCCTCAGCCAGGCTGCAGATGCCGACCTGATCCTGGTGGTCGACGACGGAGCGATCGTCGAGCGTGGTACGCACCGCGAACTCGTTGCTCTGGGCGGCGCCTACGCGCGGCTCTGGAAAGCCTGGTCGCGCAGCGCCGCGCTGCCCCGGCGATAGACGACCGACGCGCCGTAGGCATCTGTGCCTCGCCTCACATCACGTTCCGCCGACTCGAACGCATCACGACGCAGGCCTGCCGCCCGGAGGCTGAGGAGCACGCCGAGCTAGCCGAGGCTCACCAGCTCGCTCAGGTCGTCCTCCGGCAGGACGTCCGCGACGGCGGTGACCTCCAGATCGAGGAGCTGGACGCCGCTGCCGCGGGTGCTGAGGAAGGCCGTGTCCGCGCCGTCCCGGCCCGTCGCGATGCGCACGAGCGAGCGGCGCGGCGCCAGCGCGGTCGCATCCACCACCCGCCACCGGCCGTCGATCTTCGCCTCGGCCACCGCATGGAAGTCCATCGGCTGCAGCCCCGGCGCGTACACCGAGACCACGCGTGCCGGCACGTCGAGCGCGCGCAGGAACGCCGCGACCAGGTGGGCGTAATCCCGGCAGACGCCGCGGCGGGACAGCAGCGTGCGCAGCGCGCCGTCGGTCGGCGAGCTCGCCCCGGGCACATAGGACAGCTGCACGCCGACCCAGGAGGAGACGGCGGCGAGCAGTTCCGCGCCGAGCAGCCCCCCGAACTCGGCTGCCGCCGTCGGGGCCAGCGCATCGGACTCGCAATACCGGCTCGGCCGCAGGTACCGGAACTCGTCCGCCGCGTCGTCCTCCGGGGCCAGCGCCGCCTCGTCGAGCGTCGCCGCGTAGTCCACCCGCACCGCCCCGGGGGCGACGTCGACGACGTGCAGGCGCGTCCCGTGCAGGTCCGGGATGCTCGTCCAGACCACCGGGCGCCCGCCCTGCGTCACCTCGAACGTCTCGCGCTCCGGCCGATAGTCCGCCGCGGCCGAGAGCGCGAACGCGAGCCGCGCCGGTCCTTCGGCCCGAAGCTCGAGGCGGGCGGAGACGTCACGACGCATCAGCCGATGGCGCGCGCATCCCCGCACCTCCCCGGGCGCTCGCGGCGGCAGTAAGGGAAGGGGGAAGGGGGCCGGCGGCATCCATGAACGCACGGTACTCGACTGCCCTGGCCGCCGGGCAGTGGCGGATACCGGACAGCACCGGATGCCCGGCATCCCGAGGCACCGGCAGCCGTGCGTGCCGCGAACGCCCCCGCTACGGACAAAAGGCCCGCCGAACTGCCAAAAGACCCGCCAAAACGCGCGGCTTCCTGGCAGTTCCCGGTATGCCCAGCCCTCTCCCCACCGGGTGCCATAACGTCAGATGCGGGTCAAGACGACAGGTCAGTGGCCGTAAGACAGGGAGGCCGATGTGGCCGCCGCAGGCATCACCACCGGCAACGCCGATTCCTCAGCGCCGACCCAGTCCGGCCTCATCCGGACCACGGGCCGCGACCCCGATCAGCCGCGGCTGCCCCGGCAGAGCACCGACTTCGCGGAGCTCTCCGAGCAGATCCGTTCGGCCGGCCTGCTGCGCCGTCGCCGCGTCTACTACTGGATCAAGTTCGGGCTGATCAGCCTCGCCCTCGCGGTCCTTGTGGTGCTCTTCATCCGCGTGGGCGACACCTGGTGGCAGATGTTCGTCGCCGGGATCTTCGCGCTCGTGTTCACCCAGGCCGCGTTCCTGGGCCACGACGCCGCCCATCGCCAGGTCTTCCAGTCCGGGCGGTGGAACAACTGGGCCAGCCTCATCGTCGGCAACCTGTTCGTCGGCATGAGCGTCGGCTGGTGGAACAACAAGCACAACCGCCACCACGC
>DASWPQ010000051.1:0-96508 GCA_036398375.1 Gryllotalpicola sp. | reverse complement strand
CGTGGCTGCGGCCGCGGCGATCTGGGCCTGGGCCGCGCGCTCGGTCGGTGCCGGGCTGCTGAACGATCCCTCGGGAACGGTCGCCGAGCTGCTGTGCTACGGCGGCGTCGGAGCCGTGCTCATCGCGCGACGGCCGGATCTGCCGTTCGGCTGGATCCTGGGGGTCGCGGCCCTCGCGGACATGCTGGTGGTCGGCGTCGGCATGCCCGCGCTCATCGCCGCGGATGCCGGGCGTGACGTCGGGCTCGCGGCCTGGGGCATCGAGCTCGGCGTGCTCCAGTGGGTGCCCGCCGCGCTGGAGGGCGTGGTCAACGTGCGCTTCCCGTCCGGCCTGCCCAGCGGCCGGATCGGGCGCTGGCATGATCGGGCGCTGCGCTACGGCATCGGCATCGCGCTCGTGGGCAGCTACCTCGGCGACAGCGTCACCGGCGATGCGGCCGAGCTGGTCGGGCATCCGCTCACCGTCCACCGCGTCATCGACGTCACCTGGGTCACGTCGATCGGCGACGCCGCGATCGTGCTCGTCCCGGTCGTCATCCTGCTCGGCCTGCTGGCCGGCGTCGGTGTCATCGTGCGCTGCGTCCGGGCGGTCGGCATCGAGCGGTCGCAGCTGCTGTGGCGGGCCGGGGGAGCCGCGGTGGCGCTGCTGCTGTTCCCGCTCACCGCCCTCGGGCTCACGCCCGCCTTCGTCGGCGCCGTCGAGCCGCTCGTGTTCGTCGCCACGCTGCTCATCCCCGTGCTGCGCTACCAGCTCTGGGCGGGCGACCCGGTGCCGCGCCGGCGCCGGCTCGGCCTGCTCGTCTCCCGCCGCACGCTGCTCGAGGCGCAGGAGGACGAACGCCGTCGGCTCCGTCGCGACCTGCACGACGGGCTCGGCCCTCTGCTCACCGGGCTGCGACTCAACCTGGACGCCGTGCAGACGCAGCTCGCGACCGATCCGCAGAAGGCGCTGGAATACCTCACCACCGCGCGCGAGGCATCCGCCGAGGTGATCGCCGATCTGCGCGGCCTCGTCTACGGCCTGCGCCCTCCGGCCCTCGACGAGCTCGGCCTCGCCGGGGCGCTGCGCCTGCAGCTCGACTTTCTCGCCGGCGAGGCCGGGCCCACGGTCGAGCTCGAGACCGAGGACACCCTCGGGCTGCCGTCCGCCGTCGAGGCGGCGGTCTACCGCACCGCCACGGAGGCCGTCACGAACGTCCTGCGGCACAGCGATGCGAGGCGGTGCCTGGTCCGGATCGCGAAGCTCGGCCCGCACCTCGTGCTCACCATCGACGACGACGGCCACGTCATCGGCACCTGGCACGCCGGCGTCGGGCTCACCTCGATGCGCGAGCGCGCCGTGGAGCTCGGCGGTTCCTTCGCGGCAAGCTCGGGGCCCGACGGATTCCACGTCAAAGCCGTCTACCCGAGGAGGGGCGCATGACCACCGTCGTGCTCGTCGACGACCATCCGCTCGTACGCCAGGGCATGCGCGCGGTCATCGGCGCGGAGCCCGACATCGCGGTGGTCGGCGAGGCCGCCGACGGCGCGGAAGCCGTCCGCGTCTGCGTGGAGCTGCGCCCCGACGTCGTCCTCATGGACCTGCAGATGCCCGAGCTGCACGGGATCGAGGCGACCAGGCGGGTGCGCACGGCCTCGCCGGCGACGGCGGTGCTCGTGCTCACCATGTACGACGACGACGCGATGGTGTTCGAGGCGGTCGCCTCCGGCGCCTCCGGCTATCTCCTCAAGGGCTCGGACGGCGCGGACATCGTCGCGGCGATCCGCGCGGCGGCCGCCGGCCAGGCGGTGTTCGGTTCCGCACTCGCCCGGCGCATGCAGAGCTGGTTCCGCTCGCCGCAGCCAGCGCCGCGCCCGTTCCCGGGCCTCACCGACCGCGAGCGCGAGATCCTCGACGGGGTCGCGGCCGGGCTCACGAACGCCGAGATCGGCGCGAAGCTGTTCCTCTCCCCGAAGACCATCGCCAACAACGTCTCGACGATCCTCGACAAGCTCCAGGCAGCCCACCGCGCCGAGGCCATCGTCAAGGCCCGGGCCGCCGGGTTCGGCGGCCCACCGCGCGGCGCGTCCAGCTGACGAGGACGGCTGACGAGGACGGCTGGCGGGGACGACGACGGGCGTCGACAGGCGATGACACCGTGGCTGATAGGCTACAGAAACAGGCACTCTTTAAGACCGTCCCGTGAGGCGGAGAAGGGAGTCAGCGGATGAGCACACGCATCGTGCTGAACGAGGCTGACATCGCTCGGGCTCTGACCCGGATCTCCCATGAGATCCTCGAGTCGAACCGAGGTACGGAGGGTCTGGTGATCCTCGGCATCCCGACCCGCGGCGTTCCGCTCGCGCGGCGCATCGCGTCGAACATCGCACGCATCGAGCCGGGCAGCTCCGTGTTCGCCGGCAGCCTCGATGTGACCATGTACCGCGACGACCTCGCCCACACCCGCACCCGCACGCCGGGGCGCACCGCCGTGCCCACCTCGATCGACGGGGCCACCGTGGTGCTGGTCGACGACGTGCTCTTCTCCGGGCGGACCATCCGGGCCGCCCTCGACGCATTGAACGACATCGGCCGGCCGCGCATCGTGCGCCTCGCGGCGCTCGTGGACCGCGGGCACCGCGCCCTGCCGATCCGCGCCGACTTCGTCGGCAAGAACCTCCCATCGGCCCTCGACGAACGGATCAACGTGCACCTCGGCGAGATCGACGGCGACGAGTTCGTCGCGATCGAGCAGCAGGATGCCGGGATGCCCGCCACGACGGAGGGAGAGGCGTGATGCGGCACCTGCTGAGCACGAAGGACCTCTCCCGCGAGGACGCGATCCGCCTCCTCGACATCGCCGAGGACATGGCCGAGGTGCAGAACCGTGAGGTCAAGAAGCTGCCCACCCTGCGCGGCAAGACGGTCGTGAACCTGTTCTTCGAGGACTCGACCCGCACCCGCATCTCCTTCGAGGCGGCGGCGAAGCGGCTGTCGGCCGACGTCATCAACTTCAGTGCCAAGGGCTCGAGCGTCTCGAAGGGCGAGAGCCTCAAGGACACGGCGCAGACGCTGCAGGCGATCGGCGCCGACGGGGTCGTGATCCGCCATCAGGCATCCGGCGCCCCGTTCATGCTCGCGACGAGCGGCTGGATCCAGGCCGGCGTCATCAACGCGGGGGACGGGATGCACGAGCATCCCACGCAGGCGCTGCTGGACGCCTTCACCATGCGCCGACGGCTGCACGGAGCGAGCGCGAGCCGCGGGAAGGCGCTGGACGGCGTCGCGGTGACGATCGTCGGCGACGTGCTGCACTCGCGCGTCGCCCGCTCCAATGTGTGGCTGCTGCACACGCTCGGCGCCGAGGTCACCCTCGTCGCCCCGCCGACCCTGCTGCCCGTCGACACCAGCCGTTGGCCGGTCGCGATCGGCTACGACCTCGACGCCGCGATCGACGAGGGCGTCCCCGACGTGCTGATGATGCTGCGCATCCAGGGCGAGCGGATGCATGCCGCCTTCTTCCCGACCGAGCGCGAGTACGCCCGCACCTGGGGGCTCGACGACGAGCGCCTGACCCGGCTCGCCTCCGACACGATCGTGATGCACCCGGGGCCCATGAACCGCGGGCTCGAGATCTCGGCCGCCGCCGCCGACTCGCCGAAGTCCACCGTGCGCGAGCAGGTGGCGAACGGCGTGTCGGTGCGGATGGCGGCGCTGTATCTGCTGCTGGCAGGCGAGGAGAGCTAGATGACGTCGTATCTGATCCAGGGCGCGACCCTGCCCGGCGGCGAGCGCGCCGACATCCGCATCGCCGACGGCGTGATCGCCGAGCTGGGCACGGGGGTGACGGATGCCTCGGCCGAGCGCATCGACGCGGACGGCCTGATCGCCCTTCCCGGCCTGGTCGACCTGCACACCCATCTGCGCGAGCCGGGCTACGAGCAGTCCGAGACCGTGCTGAGCGGCACCCGCGCCGCGGCAGCCGGCGGCTACACCGCCGTGTTCGCGATGGCCAACACCTCGCCCGTCTCCGACACCGCGGGAGTCGTCGAGCAGGTGCTGAGCCTCGGCGAGGCCGCCGGTTACGCGACCGTCCGCCCGATCGGCGCCGTGACCGTCGGGCTGAAGGGGGAGCGGCTCGCGGAGCTCGGCGCCATGGCGCACAGCCGCGCCGCGGTGCGCGTCTTCAGCGACGACGGCTTCTGCGTCGCCGACCCGCTGCTCATGCGGCGAGCGCTCGAGTACGTGAAGGCCTTCGACGGCGTCATCGCCCAGCACGCGCAGGAGCCGCGGCTCACGCAGGGCGCCCAGATGAACGAGGGCGCGCTCTCCGGCGAGCTGGGGCTGGCCGGCTGGCCCGCCGTCGCCGAGGAGTCGATCATCGCCCGCGACGTGCTGCTGGCCGAGCACGTCGGCGGCCGGCTGCACGTGTGCCACGTCTCCACGGCCGGCTCCGTCGAGGTGCTGCGCTGGGCCAAGTCGCGCGGCATCCCCGTCACCGCCGAGGTCACCCCGCACCACCTGCTGCTCACCGAGGATCTCGTGCGCGGCTACGACGCCCGCTACAAGGTGAACCCGCCGCTGCGCACCCGCGAGGACGTCGAGGCGCTGCGCGCCGCCCTGGCCGACGGCACGATCGACATCGTCGCGACCGACCACGCCCCGCACCCGGTGGAGGCGAAGGAGGCCGAGTGGGACGTCGCGGCGAACGGCATGGTCGGGCTCGAGTCGGCGCTGTCGGTCGTGCACGCCGCGATGGTCGCCGACGGCGGGCTCGACTGGGCGGACGTCGCCCGGGTGATGAGCGCGAAGCCCGCCGAGATCGGACGGCTCGACGGCTATGCCGCGGGCATCGTGCCGGGCGCGCCGGCGAACGTCACCCTGTACGATCCGGAGGCGAGCCGCACCTTCGCGGCGGAGGACCTGGCCGGCAAGGGCACGAACTCGCCCTACCTGGGCCTGGAGCTGCCGGGGCGCGTGCTGTACACCTTCCACGAGGGGCGTGCGACCGTCGTCGACGGCGCCCCGATCGCCGCTGAGGAGGCCGCCCGTGCCTGAATGGGCCTCGACCCTGATCGTCATCGCCTGCGTCCTGGCGGCCTTCCTGCTGATGTGGACCGGCTGGCGCCGTCGCGGACGCCGCGACGCGGGCCTCGTGCCCTCGCATGCGGTGCCCGCGCAGCTCGACGCGCCGGTCGTCGCCGCGAACGTCCTGCACGCCGCGACGACCCGGCATCAGCAGCCGCTGGAGCGGGTGCTGGCGGCCGGACTGTCGTTCCGCGCGAACGGCTCCCTCGCCGTCCACCGGGAGGGCGTCGTGCTGCGCCTGGACGGCGCAGAGGACATCTGGATCGACCGCTCAGCCGTCGTCGGTGCCCGCCCCGCGCAGGTGGCGATCGACAAGGCCGTCGAGCGGGACGGCCTGCTGGCCCTTGCCTGGAACCTCGGCCCCACGACCCTCGACTCCTACTTCCGCGTCCTCGAGCCGGAGAAGTCCGTCGAGCTGTACGACGCGATCGACTCCCTGACTCCTGCAACTCCTGCCGAAAGCGAGGTCTGACATGACCGTCCCCTCTTCCGCCGTCCTGGTCCTCGAGGACGGGACCCGCTACGCGGGTCGTGCATACGGGGCCGAGGGCCGCACCCTCGGCGAGCTCGTCTTCGCCACCGGCATGACCGGCTACCAGGAGACCCTGACCGACCCGTCCTACGCGGGCCAGATCGTCATCCAGACCGCTCCGCACATCGGCAACACCGGACTGAACGACGAGGACCCGGAGTCCCGCCGCATCTGGGTCGCCGGCTACGTCGTGCGGGACCCCAGCCGCGTCGTCTCCAACTTCCGCGCCACGCGCAGCCTCGACGACGAGCTCGTCGCTACGGGCATCGTCGGGATCTCCGGCATCGACACTCGCGCCGTCACCCGCCATGTCCGCGACCGGGGCGCCATGCGCGCCGGCGTCTTCTCCGGCCCGGACGCGGGGCTGACGGACTCGGAGCAGCTCGAGCTCGTGCGCAGCGGGCGCGAGATGGCCGGCCTCAACCTCTCGGCCGAGGTCTCCGTCGCCGCGGACACCGTGACGTCCGCCGTGGGGGAGCGGCTCGGCAATCTCGCCGTGCTCGACCTCGGGGTGAAGCAGTCGACCGTCACCAACCTCGCGAAGCGCGGCTTCGAGGTGCACGTGCTGCCGCAGGACTCGAGCCTGGAGCAGCTGCGCGCCATCGAGCCGGTCGCCGTGTTCTACTCCAACGGCCCGGGCGACCCGGCCGCCTCCGATGCACAGATCGAGGTGCTGCGCGGTGTGCTGGACGCGGGTCTGCCGTTCTTCGGCATCTGCTTCGGCAACCAGCTGTTCGGCCGTGCGCTGGGCCTTGACACCTACAAGCTCCCGTTCGGCCACCGCGGCATCAACCAGCCCGTGCTCGACAAGACGACGGGCAGGGTCGAGATCACGGCGCACAACCACGGCTTCGCAGTGCAGGCGCCGACCGACGGCCCCTTCGACTCGCCCAACGGCTACGGCCGCATCGAGGTCAGCCACGTCGACCTGAACGACGACGTCGTCGAGGGGCTCACCGCCCTCGACATCCCCGCCTTCTCGGTGCAGTACCACCCCGAGGCGGCCGCCGGCCCGCACGACGCCAACTACCTCTTCGACCGTTTCCGCGAGCTCGTCCTCGCCCAGCAGAGCCCGGAACACCAGAACCCCGAGCAGAAGGACGCCGAGTAACCGTATGCCCAAGCGCCCCGACATCAACTCCGTCCTCGTCATCGGCTCCGGCCCGATCGTGATCGGCCAGGCCGTCGAGTTCGACTACTCCGGCACCCAGGCCTGCCGGGTGCTGCGCGCGGAAGGCGTGCGCGTCATCCTCGTCAACTCCAACCCGGCGACGATCATGACCGACCCGGACTTCGCCGACGCGACCTACATCGAGCCGATCACCCCCGAGGTGATCGAGACGATCATCGCGAAGGAGAAGCCCGACGCGATCCTGCCGACCCTCGGCGGCCAGACCGCGCTCAACGCGGCCATGGCGCTGCACGAGCGCGGCATCCTCGAGAAGTACGGCGTCGAGCTGATCGGTGCGAAGGTCGAGGCGATCCGGAAGGGCGAGGACCGCCAGATCTTCAAGGAGCTCGTGGTGGAGGCGGGCGCGGACGTCGCCCGCTCGCACATCGCCCACACCGTGGAGGAGGCGAAGGGGTTCGCCCTCGACCTCGGCTATCCGCTCGTCGTGCGCCCCTCCTTCACGATGGGCGGGCTCGGCTCCGGCTTCGCCTACACCGAGGAGGAGCTCGTCCGCATCGTCGGCGACGGCCTGCACCAGAGCCCCACCCACGAGGTGCTCCTGGAGGAGTCGATCATGGGCTGGAAGGAGTATGAGCTCGAGCTCATGCGCGACCAGGCCGACAACACGGTCGTGGTCTGCTCGATCGAGAACGTCGACCCGGTCGGCGTGCACACGGGCGACTCCATCACGGTCGCCCCGGCGCTCACGCTCACCGATCGCGAGTACCAGAAGCTGCGCGACATCGGCATCGACATCATCCGCTCCGTCGGCGTCGACACGGGCGGCTGCAACATCCAGTTCGCCGTCAATCCGGAGACCGGCCGCGTCATCGTCATCGAGATGAACCCGCGCGTCTCGCGGTCCTCCGCGCTCGCATCGAAGGCGACCGGATTCCCCATCGCGAAGATCGCGGCGAAGCTCGCCATCGGCTATCGCCTCGACGAGATCCCCAACGACATCACCCGGGTCACCCCGGCGAGCTTCGAGCCGACGCTCGACTACGTCGTCGTGAAGGTGCCGCGCTTCGCCTTCGAGAAGTTCCCCGCCGCCGACCCCACCCTGACCACGACCATGAAGTCCGTCGGCGAGGCCATGGCGATCGGCCGCAACTTCTCGACGGCGCTGCAGAAGGCGCTGCGCAGCCTGGAGAAGCACGGCTCCTCCTTCCACTGGGGCGAGGAGCCCCGATCTGCCGAGGAGCTGGTCGAGCTCACGAGAACCCCGACCGACGGCCGCATCGTGCTCGTGCAGCAGGCGCTGCGGAAGGGCGCAACCGTCGCCGAGCTCTTCGACGCGACCAAGATCGATCCGTGGTTCCTCGACCAGATCGCGCTCATCAACGAGGTCGCGGAGGACATCCGCACGACGCCCGCCCTCGACACCGCGGCGATGAGCTGGGCCAAGCAGCACGGCTTCTCGGACGCGCAGATCGGGCAGCTGCGCGGCTTCGGCGAGGCGGATGTCCGCGAGGTGCGGCACATCCTCGGGGTGCGCCCCGTCTACAAGACCGTTGACACCTGCGCCGGGGAGTTCCCCGCGCTGACCCCGTACCACTACTCGAGCTACGACCTCGAGACCGAGGTCGAGCCGAGCACGAAGCGGAAGGTCGTCATCCTCGGCTCCGGCCCGAACCGCATCGGCCAGGGCGTCGAGTTCGACTACTCCTGCGTGCACGCCTCCTTCGCCCTGCACGACGCGGGCTTCGAGACGATCATGATCAACTGCAATCCCGAGACGGTCTCGACCGACTACGACACCTCCGATCGGCTGTACTTCGAGCCGCTCACGCTCGAGGACGTGCTCGAGGTCATCCACGCCGAGTCGCAGTCCGGCGAGCTCGTCGGCGTCATCGTGCAGCTCGGCGGGCAGACCGCGCTCGGGCTCGCGACGGGCCTCAAGGAGGCGGGGGTGCCGATCCTCGGCACGACGCCCGAGGCGATCGACCTCGCCGAGGAGCGCGGGCTGTTCGCCGGCATCCTCGAGGAGGCCGGGCTGCTGGCGCCCCGCAACGGCACCGCCTACGCGCTGGAGGGCGCGAAGCAGGTCGCCGGCGAGATCGGCTACCCCGTGCTGGTGCGCCCGAGCTACGTGCTCGGCGGCCGCGGCATGGAGATCGTCTTCGACGAGGCCCAGCTCGTCGACTACTTCGACCGCATCGCCGATCAGGCGATCGTGGGCCCGGGGCACCCGCTGCTCGTCGACCGCTTCCTCGACGACGCGACCGAGATCGACGTCGACGCGCTCTACGACGGCGAGCGGCTGTACATCGGCGGCGTGATGGAGCACATCGAGGAGGCGGGCGTGCACTCGGGCGACTCGAGCTGCACTCTGCCGCCGGTGACCCTCGGCCGCATCGACATCGCGAAGGTCGTCGAGGCGACCGGCAGGATCGCCGCCGGCATCGGGGTGCGCGGCCTGCTCAACGTGCAGTTCGCGATCGGCGCCGGCGTGCTCTACGTGCTGGAGGCGAACCCGCGGGCCAGCCGCACCGTCCCCTTCGTGAGCAAGGCGCTCGGCATCCCGCTCGCCAAGGCCGCGAGCCGCATCATGGCGGGCGCGACGATCGACGGGCTCGTCGCGGAGGGCATGCTGCCCACCGCCGACGGCTCCGTCGTGCCCCTCGACGCGCCGGTCGCCGTCAAGGAGGCCGTGCTGCCGTTCAAGCGCTTCCGCACCCGCGACGGCAAGGTGGTCGACTCGCTGCTCGGGCCGGAGATGCGGTCGACGGGCGAGGTGATGGGCATCGACCGGGACTTCCCGCGCGCCTTCGCGAAGAGCCAGGCGGCTGCGTACGGCGGCATCCCCGAGTCGGGCACGGTCTTCGTCTCCGTCTCCGACCGCGACAAACGCTCGATCGTGCTGCCGATCCTGCGGCTCACCGAGCTCGGCTACCGCGTCGTCGCCACCGAGGGCACGGGGGAGGTGCTCGCGCGCAACGGCATCCGCAGCCAGATGGTGCGCAAGTACAGCGAGTCGGACAAGTCGGGGGAGTCGGTCGTCGACATGCTGAATCGCGGGGAAGTCGATATCGTCGTGAATACGCCGACCGGCGGGTCGACGCGCCACGACGGCTACGAGATCCGCGCAGCCGCCGTCGCCGCCGACAAACCGCTGTTCACCACGATCAGCGAGCTGTCCGCCGCCGTCGCCTCGATCGAGGCGGTGCGCGCGGGCTTCGATGTGAAGAGCCTGCAGGACTATCAGCGGGAGCGTGAGAGCAGGGCATGAGCGACTTCTCCTTCTCCTTCGGCGGCGTGCTGCGCTCGGCGCTGGATGCTTTCGGGCCGCTGTGCGTCGGCATCGACCCGCACGACTTCCTGCTGGAGGCGTGGGGGCTGCCCTCCTCGGCGGCGGGCGTACGCGAGTTCGGGCTGCGGGCGGTGGATGCCGCGGCCGGACGGGCCGGGATCGTGAAGCCCCAGGTCGCCTTCTTCGAGCGCTTCGGCGCGGCCGGCTACCAGGCGCTGGAGGAGGTGCTCGCCGCCGCCAGGGCGAAGGGGATCATCACGATCGCGGACGTCAAGCGCGGCGACATCGACACGAGCCTCGCCGGCTACGCGGAGGCATGGCTGACGCCGGGCTCCCCGCTCGAGGCGGATGCGATGACCGTCAGCCCCTTCCAGGGCGTCGGCTCGCTGACCGCGGCGCTGGACTACGCGGCGGACAACGGGAAGGGCGTCTTCGTGCTCGCCGCGACCTCGAACCCGGAGGCGGCGGAGGTTCAAGCCGCGCGGGTGCCGTCTTTGCATCCTGACCAGGGATCTCTTGCGGGCCGCACAGTGTCTCGTGCGATCATCGATGGTGTGAGCGCATTCAATGCGAGCCGCGCGGAGGACGGCCCCATCGGGTCCATCGGCGTTGTGCTCGGCGCGACCGTCGACCTCGCCGCCCAGGGGGTGGACGTGACCGCGCCGCACGTGCCCGCGCTGCCCGTGCTGGCGCCGGGCTTCGGCCATCAGGGTGCGCAGGCGACGCGCGTGCGTGAGCTGTTCGGCGCCCTCGCCCCGTTCACGATCGTCTCCGAGTCGCGCAGTCTGCTGCAGGCCGGTCCGGCCGGTCTCGCCGTGGCCATCGACGAGCGCGCCGCCGAGCTGCGAGCCGCCCTTGTCTGAGGCGGAGGCGACGACGAACGGCGGGGTGGCTGCGCCACCGCTGCCTGCCCGGCCCACACCGCCGGACGTCGATCGCGTGGCGGCGTCCCGGGCAGCGGTGGCCGCGCGCCGCGCCCGCGCCGGGCTGAAGGCGGAGATCGCCGCGGGGCACCGCAGCGCGGAGTCCGTGCTCGACGAGGGCGCTCGCGACCCGAACGGGCCGGCCGGCACCCTGCGGATCACCGACTTCCTGCTGTCCATCCCCGCGATCGGCGTCACGAAGATGAACGCGACGCTCGAACGGCTGCAGATCTCTCCCGTCAAGCGCGTCGGCGGTCTCGGCCGCCATCAGCGCGAGCGGCTGCGCGCCTTCCTGCGTGATCGGGCCCGGCTCTCGGCCAAGGGGCGCACCACCGCCCGCCTCGTCGTGCTCGCCGGCCCGACGGCCGTCGGCAAGGGCAGCGTCTCCGCCTACATCCGCGAGAACTACCCAGAGGTGAAGTTCTCGGTCTCCGCGACGACGCGCACGCCCCGCCCGGGCGAGGTCGACGGGGTGCACTACTACTTCGTCGACGACGCCGAGTTCGACCGGATGATCGCGGAGGACGAGCTGCTGGAATGGGCGGTCGTGCACAACCAGAGCCGCTACGGCACGCCGCGCACGCCCGTGACGGAGGCGCTCGCAGCCGGCCGCAACGTGCTGCTGGAGATCGATCTGCAGGGCGCCAGGCAGGTGCGCGCCGCCGATCCGGATGCGCTGCTCGTCTTCCTCGCACCGCCGAGCTGGGACGAGCTCGTGCGACGGCTCATCGGCCGCGGCACCGAGACCGCGGAGGAGCAGCAGCGCCGGCTCGAGACCGCGAAGGTCGAGCTCGCCGCCGAGGACGAGTTCGACCGGACCGTCGTGAACAGCACCGTGGCCGAAGCCGCGCAGGAAGTCGTAGACTTGATGTTCATGCGCGCGCAGGACGAGATGCGCCCGCCCGCAGACCTTCCCGGATAGGAGAACCCCATGGCGACGTCCCAGAAGGGCATCATCGACCCGCCCATCGACGAGCTGCTCAGCAAGGTCGAGTCGAAGTACGCGCTGGTCATCTTCGCGAGCAAGCGCGCCCGCCAGATCAACGACTACTACGCCGACCTGCACGAGGGCAGCCTCTTCGACAACGTCGGCCCGCTCGTCGACTCCTCCGTCGATGACAAGCCGCTCTCAGTCGCCCTGCACGAGATCAACGAGGACAAGCTGATCGTCAAGCCGATCGTGGAGCAGCCGTAGTACCGGAACGACACCGCACGTGATCATGGCTGCCGCCGGAGCGCCCAGACTGACGATCGTCGTCGGGGTGACCGGCGGCATCGCCGCATACAAGGCCGTCTCGCTCGTGCGCGGGCTCGTGCTCGAGGGGCACGAGGTGCACGTCGTGCCGACGGAGGCCGCGTTGCGCTTCGTCGGGACGCCCACCTGGGAGGCGATCAGCCGTCACCCGGTCACGACGAGCCTGTACGAGGGCGTCGACGAGGTGCGGCACGTCGCCCTCGGTCAGAAGGCCGATCTCATCGTCATCGCCCCGGCGACCGCGAACACGCTCGCCAAGCTCGCACACGGCATCGTGGACGATCTGCTCACCAACACCGTGCTCGCCTCGAAGGCGCCCGTCGTGGTCGCACCGGCGATGCACACCGCGATGTGGCAGAACGCCGCCACGCAGGCGAACGTCGCGACCCTGCGCGAGCGCGGCGTCGTGGTCGTCGGCCCCGCCTCCGGCCAGCTGACCGGCATCGACTCGGGCCCCGGCCGGATGGAGGAGCCGGAGGAGATCATGCGGGCGGCGCTGGCCGCCGTCTCCGCGGAGGGAGCGGCCGGCCCGGCATCCGTCGCCCGCGCCCGCCGCGCCCGCCCGGATGCCGCACGCGCGGACAGCAGGCTCGACCTCGACGGCCTGCGCGTCATCGTGACGGCGGGCGGCACGCGCGAGCCCTTCGACCCGGTGCGCTTCATGGGCAACCGCTCCAGCGGCAAGCAGGGCATGGCCCTCGCTGCCGCGGCGGCCGCCCGAGGCGCGAACGTCACGCTCATCGCGGCCAACATCGGCACGGATGCCGTGCCAGCCGGCATCGACGTCGAGCCGGTCTCCACGACCCTCGAGCTCCAGAAGGCGGTGACGGATGCCGCGGCCGCCGCGGACGTCGTCATCATGGCCGCCGCGGTCGCCGACTACCGGCCGGCGCAGGTGCAGCAGGGCAAGATCAAGAAGGAGCACACCGGCGAACGGCTCACGGTCGAGTTCGTGGTGAACCCCGACATCCTGGCCGAGCTGTCGGCGCACAAGCACGAGGGGCAGCTCGTCATCGGCTTCGCGGCCGAGACCGAGCCCGACCCGGCGACCCTCGTGGAGATCGGCCGGGCGAAGCTCGCGCGCAAGGGCTGCGACTTCCTCGTGGTGAACAACGTCGGCTGGAACAAGGGCTTCGCAACAGACGACAACGACGTCATCGTGCTCGACAAGGCCGGGGATATAGTGATGGAGACTTCCGGAAGCAAGCTGTCGGTGGCCGACCGTATCCTCGACGCGACGCTTGCACGTGTGTAGCGATACCTGCTCATCCGCCTGACGCGAACCAGACGCCTCTGGCCCGATCCCACGAGGGAGACCCATGGCTGATCTGCGCCTTTTCACCTCTGAGTCCGTCACCGAAGGCCATCCGGACAAGGTCTGCGACCAGATCTCGGACAGCATCCTCGACGCCCTGCTGACCGTCGACCCGCACGCCCGCGTCGCGGTCGAGACGCTCGTGACGACCGGCCAGGTCCACGTCGCGGGGGAGGTCACGACCTCCGGCTACGTCGAGATCCCGCAGATCGTCCGTGACACGATCTCGCGCATCGGCTACACCTCATCCGACGTCTGGTTCGACGGCCGCTCCTGCGGCGTGTCCGTCTCGATCGGCGCGCAGTCGCCCGACATCGCCCAGGGCGTCGACGACGCCTTCGAGACGCGCGAGGGCACCAGCGTCGACGAGCTCGACCGACAGGGCGCGGGCGACCAGGGCATCATGTTCGGCTTCGCGACGAACGAAACGCCGCAGCTCATGCCGCTGCCGATCTGGCTGTCGCACCGGCTCGCCGAGCGGCTGGCGGCCGTGCGCAAGTCGGGCGAGCTCGACTTCCTGCGGCCGGACGGGAAGACCCAGGTGACCGTCGGCTACGACGGCTTCACCCCGCAGGCCGTCGACACCGTCGTGCTGTCCACCCAGCACTCGCCGTCCGTCTCGCTGGAGGCGCTGCGCGCCGCGGTGCGCGAGCACGTCATCGAGCCCGTGCTCGAGACCGTCGAGCTCGACATGAGCGGGCTGAAGTTCCTCATCAACCCGACGGGCAAGTTCGAGATCGGCGGCCCCCACGGCGACGCCGGTCTGACCGGCCGCAAGATCATCGTCGACACCTACGGCGGCGCAAGCAGGCACGGCGGCGGTGCCTTCAGCGGCAAGGACCCCTCCAAGGTCGACCGCTCGGCCGCCTACGCGATGCGCTGGGTCGCGAAGAACGCCGTCGCGGCCGGGTTCGCCGACCGGCTCGAGGTGCAGGTCGCCTACGCGATCGGCGCTGCGCACCCGGTCGGGCTCTACGTCGAGACCTTCGGCACCGAGAAGCTGCCGGTCGACCGCATCACCGCCGCGATCCGCGAGGTGTTCGACCTGCGCCCCGCGGCGATCATCCGCGACCTCGAGCTGCTGCGCCCGATCTACGCCCAGACCGCCGCCTACGGACACTTCGGCCGCGAGCTGCCCGACTTCACGTGGGAGAAGCTCGACCGCGTCGACGCGCTGCGCGGCGCCGCGGGGCTCTGACGCGCGAGACCCCTGTGTCCTCCGTCGCACGGGTCCTGATCGACTCGCCGCTGCCGCAGCTCGACCGCCTCTTCGACTACGCGATCCCGCCCGCCCTCGACGGCCAGGTCGCCCGAGGAGTGCGGGTGACCGCCGCGCTCAAGAGCGAACGGCGCCTCGCGGACGGGCTCGTGGTAGACGTCGGGGACACGAGCGACTTCACGGGCGCGCTGGCTCCGCTGGAATCCGTCGTCTCCGCCGCGCGCGTCCTCGCACCGGAGGTGTGGGCGCTCGCGCGCCGCGTCGCCGACCGGCAGGCGGGCGGCGCGAACGACGTGCTGCGTCTCGCGATCCCGCGCCGCTCGGTCGCGGTCGAGAAGAAGTGGCTGGCGCAGGGCGCCGCCACCGAGCTGCCGCGCCTCGCGCATCCCGTCACGGGCTACGAGACCGGCCTGATCGAGGCGGCGATCGAGCACGGCGGCCGACTCGCCCTGCGCGCGCTGCCCGGGCTCGTACAGCTCCCCGGCGGCGAATGGGTCGGGCGGTGGGCGCTGACCCTCGCCGAGGCGGCGGTGCGCACCGTGATCGACGGCCGGAGCGCGATCATCGCCGTGCCGGACTACCGCGACCAGGAGCAGCTCGAGACTGCCCTGCGCGCCCTCGCCCCCGCCGGCGCCATCGCCTCGCTCGACGCCCGGCGCACGAACGCGCAGCGCTACGCTGCGTTCCTGTCCTGCCTCGACCATCCCGCGCGGGCCGAGCAGACGCCGCGGATCATCGTCGGCAACCGCTCGGTCGTCTACGCTCCGGCGGCACGGCTCGGGCTCATCGCGCTCTACGACGACGGCGACCCGCTGTTCGCCGAGCCGCTCGCCCCGTACGCCCACGCGCGCGACGTCGCCCTCATCCGGCAGGAGCAGCAGGGCTGCGCCCTGGTCTTCGCCGGTCACACCCGCTCGGTCGAGGTGCAGCGGCTCGTCGAGCTGCGCTTCCTGGAGGACGTCGCGCCGGCGCGCGTTATGACCCCGAAGGTCGTGCCCACGGCCGCGCAGTCCGCTTCGGGCGGCGCGGAGGGTGGCCGGGTGCCGAGCGCCGCTTTCCGCACCGCGACGGAGGCCTTGCAGGCCGGCCCCGTGCTCGTGCAGGTGGCGCGCCCGGGCTACGTGTCGCTGCTCGCCTGCCGCCGCTGCGGGCAGGCCGCGCGCTGCACGCACTGCGCCGGGCCGCTGCAGCTCGCCTCCTCGCACGCCCTGCCGGCCTGCGCCTGGTGCGGCAAGCTCGCCGGCGACTGGCACTGCGCGGAGTGCAACGGAACCCAGTACCGCATGGTGACGCGCGGCTCCGGTCGCACCGCGGAGGAGCTGGGGCGCGCCTTCCCCGGCACCCGTGTCATCGTCAGCGACGGCGAACGGCCGCTCACCCGCGTCACCGACGAACCGCACACGCTCGTCGTCGCCACCCGTGGCGCGGAGCCGGTGGCGGATGGCGGGTACGCGGCGGTGATCCTGCTCGACGGCGAGCGGATGCTCCAGCGGGAGAGCCTGCACGTCGGCGACGACTGCCTGCGCTGGTGGTCGAACGCCGCCGCCCTCGCCGGACCGGATGCGCCGACCCTGCTGGTCGGGGTCGGGGGGGCGCTCGCTCAGGCGCTCGCGCTGTGGCAGCAGCACAGCTACGCCGCGGCGCAGCTGCAGGACCGCCGGGTGCTCGGCTTCCCGCCCGCCGTGCGCGTTGCCTCCGTCACGGGGCGGCCCGGGCCGGTGCAGGCGGCGCTCGACGCGCTGGGCGAGGTGCCGATCCGCGATGTGCTCGGCCCGACGCCCGTACCGCCCGACGGGCCGCGGCGCCCGGACGAAGGCCTCGTGCGCGCCATCGTGCGCTTCGACTACGCCCACGGGGCGGCCGTCGCGGGGGCGCTGCGGAGCGCGGTGATCCGCCAGGCCGCCGGCGGACGGCGGCCCCCCGCTGGACAGAAGCGCACCCGCACCGCCCCTACACTGAGGGTGAAGCTGGACGACCCCGAGATCCTCTAGGTGACAATGCCCTCCGACGCACCTTCCCTGCGACTCGTGTTCGCAGGCACCCCCGCCGTAGCGGTGCCGAGCCTCGACGCGCTGGCGGCGAGCCGCCACGACATCGTCGGCGTGCTCACCCGCGCGGACGCCCCGCTCGGCCGCAAGCGCGTGCTCACCCCCTCGCCGGTCGCCGCGCGCGCCGCGGAGCTGGGGCTCACGACGATC
The DNA here is from genome assembly GCA_036398375.1 of Gryllotalpicola sp. GTDB lineage: Bacteria > Actinomycetota > Actinomycetes > Actinomycetales > Microbacteriaceae > Gryllotalpicola. The sequence goes on along the minus strand of DASWPQ010000051.1, from coordinate 79,577 downwards.
AAGGCGAACCGGCTGCGCGAGGCCGAGACCGCAGCCGTGCGGGAGCTCGCCCCCGACCTCGGGGTCATCGTCGCCTACGGCGGGCTGCTGCGCGCCCCGATGCTCGCCGCCCCGCGCCTCGGCTGGATCAACCTGCACTTCTCGCTGCTGCCGCGCTGGCGCGGCGCCGCCCCCGTGCAGCGCGCCGTGATGGCCGGGGATGCCGAGACCGGCTCCGCCGTGTTCCAGCTCGTGGAGGAGCTCGACGCGGGGGAGGTGTACTCCCTCGTGCGCCGGCCGATCGGGCGCGACGAGACCTCCGGGGAGGTGCTCGCGGCGCTGGCCGCGAGCGGCGCCGGGCAGCTGGCCTCCGTCGTCGACGCGCTCGCGGACGGCACCGCCGTCGCCGTCCCGCAGAGCGGCGAGGTGACCGTCGCGGCGAAGCTCGCGATCGAGGACGCCCATCTGAAGCTGACGGATGCCGGCGACCGGGTCTATGCGCGCCTGCGCGGCGTCACGCCGGAGCCCGGCGCGTTCGTGCTGATCGCGGGGGAGCGGGTCAAGCTGCACGACGCCCGCCTCGCCAAGGGCGCAGAACGGCTCGCCCCGGGGCGCTTCGGCGCGCACGGCGGCCGGGTGTACCTCGGCACGGGCACCCACCCGCTCGAGCTCCTCACGGTGCAGCCGGCCGGGCGGAAGGCGATGCCGGCGGCGGACTGGTGGCGCGGTCTGTCGTCCCCGGAGGAGCTGATCGCCTCATGAGCAATCCGCCGACGACGCCGAGCCCCCGCCGGATCGCCTACGACGTGCTCTCGGCCGTGCGGGATTCCGACGCCTACGCGAACCTCCTGCTGCCGGTGCGGCTCGAACGCTCCGGGCTCTCCTCGGCGGACGCCGGGCTCACGACCGAGCTGACCTACGGCACGCTGCGCATGCGCGGCTACTACGACGCGGTCATCCGGCTCGCGGCGCACCGCGAGATCGACCAGATCGAGCCGCCCGTCCGCGACGTGCTGCGCCTCGGCGCCCACCAGCTGCTGTCGATGCGGGTGCCGTCGCACGCCGCCGTGAACGAGACGGTGCGTGTCGCCGCCCAGGCGATCGGACGCGGACGCGTCGGATTCGTCAACGGCGTGCTGCGCGGCATCGCCCGCACCGCCCCCGAGAAGTGGCGTGCCCGCGTGCAGGCGGAGGCCGCCGACCCGGACGAGGCGATCTCCGAGCTCGCCTCCCACCCCGTGTGGATCGTGCGCGCGCTGCGCCAGGCCCTCGCGGCGGAGCGCCGCCCCGGCGCCGACCCGGCCGCCGAGCTCGAGGCGCTGCTCCAGGCCGACAACGCGGCGCCGCGCGTCAACCTCATCGCGCTGCCCGGCGAGAGCGCCCTGCCGGACGGCGCAGAGCCCGACGCCTACTCCCCGTACGGCTTCACGCTGCCCGGCGACCCGTTCCCCCTCCTGCGCGCCTCGCAGGGCGGGCTGCGGGTGCAGGACGAGGGCTCGCAGCTCGCCGCCATCGCCCTCGTCGCCGCCCGGCCCGTCGCGGCGGGGGAGCGGTGGCTGGACCTGTGCGCGGGACCCGGCGGCAAGGCGGCGCTGCTCGGCGCCGAGGCGCGCCGGGCGGGCGCGACGCTGCTCGCCAACGAGCTCGTGCCGGTGCGGGTGGGGCTCGTGCGCAACGCGGTCGCACCACTCGGCGACGCGGTCGAGGTCCTCGAGGGCGACGGGCGACGGATCGGCGCCGAGCGCCCGGGGGAGTTCGACCGGGTGCTGCTCGATGCGCCGTGCACGGGCCTCGGCGCCCTGCGCCGCCGGCCGGAGGCCCGCTGGCGGAAGCAGCCACGCGACGTCGCCGAGCTGACCCGGCTGCAGGCCGCGCTGCTGGACTCCGCGATCGCGGCGCTGAAGCCGGGCGGCATCCTCGCCTACGTCACCTGCTCGCCGCACCTCGGCGAGACGCGGATCGCGGTGGCCGACGCACTCAAGCGCCACCCGGAGGAGCTCGACGAGCTGCCGACGCAGGAGATCCTCCGCGGTGCCACGCGCACCCCGATCGACCTCGCCGGCGACCCGGCGCAGGTGCAGCTGTGGCCGCACCGGCACGGCACCGACGCGATGTTCATCGCGCTGCTCCAGCGGCGCTGACACCTCCCTGCGCGCGCTACTCTCGCCGACAGGCGCGCCCGCCGCGGCGGTAGCGCGCGTCCGCGAGAGTAGCGCGCCCGAACGGGCCCCGCGCCGCGCGACATCCGTCCTCGGTAGGCTGAAGCCATGGCCGCCCGCATCAACCCGAGCATCCTCTCCGCCGACTTCGCCAACATGCAGCGCGACCTCGAGCGCATCACGCAAGCGGACTACGTGCACGTCGATGTGATGGACAACCACTTCGTGCCGAACCTCACCTTCGGCCCCCAGATGGTCGCGCGCGTGCAGGCCACGAGCCCGGTCCCGCTCGACGTGCACCTCATGATCGAGGACCCGGACCGCTGGGCGCCCGCCTACGCCGAGCTCGGCGCCTTCAGCGTCACCTTCCACGCCGAGGCGGTCGCGGCGCCCGTCACCCTCGCGCGCACCCTGCGCCGGCTCGGCGCCCGCGCCGGCATCGCGCTCAGCCCGAAGACCGACGTCGGCGCGTACCTCGAGCTCCTGCCCGAGTTCGACCAGGTGCTCGTGATGACCGTCGAGCCGGGCTTCGGCGGGCAGAGCTTCATGCCGCACGTGATGCCCAAGCTCACGGCGCTGCGCGAGGCGGCGGCGCGGAAGGGCCTCGACGTCTGGCTCGAGGTGGACGGCGGGATCACGGAGGAGACCATCGTCACCGCGGCGCAGGCCGGCGCCGACACCTTCGTCGCGGGCTCGAGCGTGTTCGGGGCCGCGGACGCGGGGGCGGCGATCACGGGCCTGCGCGCCGCCGCCGCCGCTCATGTGCACGAGGCGCGCGTCATCCCCCGGTAACGTTGACGGTGTGAAGACCTTCGACGACCTCTTCGCTGAGCTCAGCGAGAAGGCTCTTGCCCGCCCCGAGGGCTCCCGCACCGTCGCGGAGCTGGATGCCGGCATCCATCAGATCGGAAAGAAGATCGTCGAAGAGGCCGCCGAGGTCTGGATGGCGGCGGAGTACGAGAGCGACGACGAGACCGCCGCGGAGATCTCGCAGCTGCTCTATCACCTGCAGGTCGCCATGCTCGCGAAGGGCCTGACCCTCGAGGACGTCTACCGACATCTGTGATCGGACGTCACGAAGCGATCATCCTCAGACCCGAAAGCGACCACACGACATGCTCAGAATCGCGGTGCCCAACAAGGGCGCGCTCTCCGAAACCGCCGCAGACTACCTCCGCGAGGCTGGCTATCACGGCCGTCGCGATCCCAAGGAGCTGATCGTCTCCGACCCGAAGAACGACGTCGAGTTCTTCTACCTGCGCCCGCGCGACATCGCGACGTACGTCGGCTCCGGCGCCCTCGACGTGGGGATCACCGGCCGGGACCTGCTCATCGACTCCGGCTCAGAGGCGCGCGAGATCTCACCGCTCGGCTTCGCGGCGAGCACCTTCCGCTTCGCCGGCCCGGTCGGCCGCTTTCAGGAGCTCGGCGATCTGGCCGGCCTGCGCGTCGCCACGAGCTACCCGGGCCTGGTGGGCGGATTCCTCGCCGAGCAGGGCGTCGCGGTGAAGCTCGTGAAGCTCGACGGCGCCGTCGAGTCGGCGGTGCGCCTCGGTGTGGCCGACGCCGTCGCGGACGTCGTCGAGACCGGCACGACCCTGCGCAAGCAGGGCCTCGAGATCTTCGGTCCCGTCATCCTGCGTTCCGAGGCCGTGCTCGTCACGGGCCCGAGCGGGGCGGAGGGGCTCGAGACGCTGCACCACCGGCTGCAGGGCGTGATGGTCGCCCGGCAGTACGTGCTGATGGACTACGACCTGCCGAGCCACCTCGTCGAGGAGGCGACGGCGATCGCCGGCGGCATGGAGTCACCGACCGTCTCGCCGCTGCGCGACCCGGCGTGGGTGGCGGTGCGCGTGATGATCCCGCGCGAGGCGACGAACGACATCATGGACCGACTGTACGAGCTCGGCGCCCGCGCCATCCTCGTCACGCCGATCCACGCGGCCAGGCTCTGACATGGGTGTCGCCGTACGCGTCATCCCCTGCCTCGACGTGGCCGAGGGCCGCGTGGTCAAGGGGGTGAACTTCCTCAATCTGACGGATGCCGGCGATCCGGTCGAGCTCGCCCGGAAGTACTACGAGCAGGGTGCGGACGAGATCACCTTTCTCGACGTCACGGCGACCGTCGACGGCCGCGCGACGACCTACGACATGGTGCGCCGCACCGCCGAGCAGGTGTTCGTGCCGCTCACGGTCGGCGGCGGCGTGCGCTCCGCCGACGATGTGGCGCGGCTGCTCGCGCACGGTGCGGACAAGGTCGGCGTTAATTCGGCGGCGATCGCCCGCCCCGCGCTGATCGGCGAGATCGCCGACCGTTTCGGCGCGCAGGTGTGCGTGCTGTCGCTCGACATCAAACGCTCCCCGCGCACGGAGAGCGGCTTCGTCGTGACGACCCACGGCGGCCGCACCGAGACGGAGCTGGACGCGCTCGCCTGGGCGCGGCGGGCGATCGAGCTCGGCACGGGTGAACTGCTCGTCAACTCGATCGACGCCGACGGCACGAAGGCCGGCTACGACCTGGAGCTGATCGGGCTCATGCGCGAGCTGTCCCGCGTCCCCGTCATCGCGAGCGGCGGCGCCGGCCGGATCGGCGACTTCGCGCCCGCGATCGCCGCCGGCGCGGACGCCGTGCTCGCGGCATCCGTGTTCCACTACGGCGAGCTCACGGTCGCCGAGGTCAAAGACGAGCTCCGCACGGCGGGGTTGGAGGTACGACCATGACGACGCCAGATGTCGAGACGATCCTCGAGCGCGTCACCTTCAACGGCGACGGCCTGCTGCCGGCGATCATCCAGCAGCACGACACCCACGAGGTGCTCATGCTCGGCTACATGGACGCCGAGGCGCTGCGCCGCACCCTCACCGAGGGCCGCGTGACCTTCTGGTCGCGCTCCCGGCAGGAGTACTGGCGCAAGGGCGACACGAGCGGCCACGCGCAGTACGTGCACCAGGCCGCCCTCGACTGCGATGGCGACACGCTGCTCGTCCAGGTCGAGCAGGTGGGCGCGGCCTGCCACACCGGCGACCGCAGCTGCTTCGACGCGGACGCGCTCGACCCGGTGATCGGAGAGCTGGCCGGATGAGCACGGCCAGCACCTCCCGCGCCGCCTTCGACGCGCTCCTGCCCGGCCATCGGGTCGTGCCGGTCGTGCGCGAGCTCTTCGCGGACGGCGAGACCCCGGTCGGCATCTACCGCAAGCTCGCCGCCGGCCGGCCGGGCACCTTCCTGCTGGAGTCGGCCGAGCAGGGCGGCATCTGGTCGCGCTACTCCTTCGTCGGCGCGAACGCCTTCGGGGTGCTCACCCAGACCGGCGGCTCCGCGACCTGGCTCGACTACGGGCTGCCCGCCGAGCGGGCGCTCGGCGCGGCCGTCGACCCCGCCGCCGCGCCGCTCGACGTGCTCGCCGCGCTCTACGCCCGCTGGCAGACCCCGCGCATCGACGGGCTGCCGCCGCTCACCGGCGGCCTCGTCGGCTTCATCGGCTGGGAGGCCGTCCGACAGCTCGAGCATCTGCCGCAGCAGCCGCCCGCCGACTTCGACGTGCCCGGCCAGGCCTTCAGCTTCGTCGCCGACCTCGTGGTGCTCGACCACCGCACGGGCACCGTGCAGCTCATCGCGAACGCGCTGAACGACGGCGTGGCGGATGCCGACACGCTGTGGTCCGACGCGCAGGCCCGCCTCGACGCCCTGCAGCACGGGCTCGTCCAGCCGCTCGACGCGCACCTCGCGATCGCCGACCTCGCCACCGAGCCGAACCCCGAGAACCGCACCGCCCGCGAGGACTACCTCGCCGCCGTGGAGCGGTCGAAGGAGTACATCCGCGCCGGGGACGTCTTCCAGGTCGTGATCTCGCAACGCTTCCAGCAGCCGGTCACCGCCGAGCCCGTCGACGTGTACCGCGTGCTGCGCGCCCTGAACCCGAGCCCGTACATGTACCTGCTCGCGCTCCAGCGCCCGGACGGCGAGCCGTACACGATCGTCGCCTCGAGCCCGGAGGCGCTCGTCAAGGTCGAGGACGGCCGCGCCTACTCGCACCCGATCGCGGGCTCGCGGCCGCGCGGGGCGACCCCGGAGGCCGACGCGGAGCTCGAGGCGAGCCTGCTCGCCGACCCGAAGGAGCGCGCCGAGCACCTCATGCTCGTCGACCTCGCCCGCAACGACCTCGCGAAGGTCTGCGCGGCCGGCTCGGTCGAGGTGACCGAGTTCATGCGCGTCGAGCGGTTCAGCCACATCATGCACCTCGTCTCCTCCGTCGAGGGCGACGTGCGGCCGGAGGCGAGCGCCGTCGACGTGTTCCGGGCGACCTTCCCGGCCGGCACCCTCTCCGGCGCGCCGAAGCCGCGGGCGCTCGAGATCATCGACGAGCTCGAGCCGGCCCAGCGCGGGGTGTACGGGGGAGTGGCCGGCTACTTCGGCTTCGCCGGCGACGCCGACCTCGCGATCACGATCCGCACCGCGACGCTCATCGGCGGCATGGCCTACGTGCAGGCCGGTGCGGGCCTCGTCGCCGACTCGGACCCGCTCAGCGAGTACGAGGAGTGCCGCAACAAGGCCGCCGCGCCGCTGCGGGCGGTCGCGGTCGCCAACGCGATGCGCCGGGTGGACGCATGACGGAGGCCGGCGCCGGAAGCAACGGCTTCGCCCGGGTAGTCGACCGGCGGAGGGATCGCAGTCTCAAGCTCGCCACGATCGTCGCGATCATCATCGGCGCGGGCCTCGGCCTGACCGGGGCGACACAGGACTGGTACACGGTCCGGCTGGTCGCCTCCGCCGCCCACAGCGCGCCCGTGGTGGTCTCCGGCTCCGATGCGGCGCCCGCGCTCACCGCCCTCTCGCTGGCCGGGCTGGCCCTCGCGCTCGCGCTGGCGATCGCCGGGCGGCTCGCCCGCGTCATCGTCGGCGCGCTCGGCGTCGTCGTCGGCGGCTGCCTGATCTACTCGGCCGTGGGCGACCCCGCGGCCTCGCCCGGTGTGCGCGACGCGGTGTCGAAGGCGACGGGCATCTCCGGCGAGGCCTCCGTCCACGCCCTCATCGCCGACGTCTCCTCCTCCGTCTGGCCCGCGTTCGCGCTCGTCGGCGGCATCGTCGTCACCCTCGGCGCGATCGCGGCGCTCGTCACGGGCCGGCTGTGGCCGGGCGGCTCGCGGCGCTACGACGCCGCGCCCCCGAGCGCGCTGCGCTTCGAGGATGCCGGCGGCCAGGCATCCGCCGCACCGCGTCAGCCGGCCGAACGGCCCGGCGACGCCGCCGTCTCCGACTGGGACGAGCTGACGCGCGGCCAGGACCCGACAGAGCACTGATGGTCGCGCCGATCGAGTCGGCGCTCCGCCATGGTGCGGAATGCGCGCCGCCTACGATCGCTAGACTGGCCACACAGCTTCGAAGATCAGGAGAAAGATGAGCACGACGGAGACGCACGAGGAACTCGGCGAAGGCCACTCGCCGGCCGCGTGGACGGCGGTGATCATCATGCTGCTCGCCTTCGCACTCGGCACGATCTTCTTCTGGTTCAACCTGCCCTGGCTCGTCGTCGCGTCGGGCGGACTGCTGATCGTCGGCCTCATCGTCGGCTGGATCATGAAGCGGGCCGGCTACGGCGTCGGCGGAGAGAAGTTCCAGCCCAAGGGGCACTGATGTCTCTGCTCAGCGACCTGACCGACGGTTCGGTCGAGGACGCGAACGCGCGGAAGGCCGAGCGCCCCACTGCCGCGGTCGAGAAGGCGGCACTGGCCCAGCGGCCGGCGCTCGACGTGCTCGAGCTGCTCGCGCCCGCGGAACGCGTCAAGATCATCGCCGAGGTGAAGCGGGCGAGCCCCTCGCGCGGCGACCTCTCCGCCATCGAGGATCCGGCGCAGCTCGCCGTGACCTACCAGACCGGCGGGGCGAGCGCGATCAGCGTGCTCACCGAGCAGCGCCGTTTCAAGGGCTCGCTCGCGGACCTCGTGGCCGTGCGCGCCGCCGTGAGCATCCCCGTGCTGCGCAAGGACTTCATCGCCACGGCCTACCAGGTCTACGAGGCCCGGGCCGCCGGCGCCGACCTCGTGCTGCTCATCGTCGCGGCGCTCGGCCAGAAGAAGCTCGCCCGCCTGCACACGCTCGTGCGCGAGCTCGGCATGACGGCGCTCGTCGAGACGCACTCCGAGGAGGAGATCGACCGCGCGCTCGACGTGGGCGCCGGGCTGATCGGCGTCAACGCGCGCGACCTCACGACCTTCGAGCTGGACCAGGAGCTGTTCGGCCGTGTGGCCGACCGGATCCCCTCCGGCGTCATCCGGGTCGCGGAGTCGGCCGTGCTGAAGCGCAAGGACGTCGCGCACTACCGCCAGGCCGGTGCCGACGTGGTGCTGGTGGGCGAGGCGCTCGTCACCGACGGCGACCCGATCCGCACCCTCGAGAGATTCCTCTCGGTCTGACCCGTCTAGGAGGAGTCATGACGCTCAGAGAAGTCGCCGGACCTGATTTCGGCGCGTACGGCGGGCGCTACATGCCCGAATCGCTCATCGCGGCGCTCGACGAGCTGACGGATGCCTGGCAGGCCGCCCAGCAGGACCCCGGCTTCGCCGCGGAGCTGGCGGAGCTGCACCGCAGCTACTCCGGCCGGCCGTCGATCATCACCGAGGTGCCGCGCTTCGCCGCCCACGCGGGCGGGGCGCGCGTCATCCTCAAGCGCGAGGACCTCAACCACACCGGCTCGCACAAGATCAACAACGTGCTGGGGCAGGCGCTGCTCGTGAAGCGCCTCGGCAAGACCCGGCTCGTCGCCGAGACCGGCGCCGGGCAGCACGGCGTCGCCACGGCGACCGCGGCCGCCCTCTTCGGCATGGACTGCACCATCTACATGGGCGAGGTCGACACCAAGCGTCAGGCGCTCAACGTCGCACGCATGCGTCTGCTGGGCGCCGAGGTCGTGCCCGTCACGACCGGCTCGCGCACCCTCAAGGACGCCATCAACGAGGCCTTCCGCGACTGGGTGGCGAACGTCGCGACGACGCACTACCTGCTCGGCACGGTCTCGGGCCCGCACCCCTTCCCGACCATGGTCCGCGACTTCCACAAGATCATCGGCGAGGAGGCGCGCGCCCAGGTGCTCGCGCTCACGGGGCGCCTGCCCGACGCGGTCGCGGCCTGCGTCGGCGGCGGCTCGAACGCGATCGGCATCTTCCACGCCTTCCTCGACGACCCGGAGGTGAAGCTGTTCGGCTTCGAGCCGGGCGGCTACGGCATCGAGACGGGGAAGCACGGCGCGACGCTCGAGGAGGGCCGCCCCGGCATCCTGCACGGAAACAAGACCTACGTGCTGCAGGACGAGGACGGCCAGACGCTCGAGTCGCACTCGATCTCCGCCGGCCTAGACTACCCGGGTGTCGGCCCCGAGCACGCCTGGCTCAAGGACATCGGGCGCGCCGAGTACCGCAACATCACCGACGACGAGGCGATGCAGGCGTTCCGATTGCTGTGCCGCACCGAGGGCATCATCCCGGCGATCGAGTCGGCGCACGCGCTGGCCGGCGCGCTCAAGCTGGGCCGGGAGCTCGGGCCCGACGCCGTCATCCTGGTCAACCTCTCCGGTCGCGGCGACAAGGACGTCGCGACCGCGGGCGCGTACTTCGGTGTGCTCGACGAAGGAGCGGAAGCGTGACCCAGACCACCGCCTCACCGGCCGCCGCCGCGGTCGCCGCCGCCCGCACGGAGCGCGCCGGCGCCCTGATCGGCTACCTGCCGATCGGTTTCCCCGACCTCGCCACCTCGATCGACGCCGCGGTCGCGCTCGTCGAGGCCGGCGTCGACGTGCTCGAGCTCGGGCTGCCGTACTCCGACCCCGTGATGGACGGCCCGGTGATCCAGGCGGCCACCCAGCAGGCGCTGTCGAACGGATTCCGCGTCCGCGACGTCTTCACGGCGGTGCGGGCCATCCGCGAGCGGGTCGACGCACCCGCCCTCGTGATGACGTACTGCAGCACGGGGTGGACCGCTTCGCCGACGAGCTGCGCGCCGCCGGCGGTGCGGGGCTCATCACCCCGGACATCACGCCGGACTCGGCATCCGACTGGCTCGTGGCGAGCGAGCGGACGGGGCTGGACCGCGTCTTCCTCGCGGCGCCGACCTCGACCGACGAACGCCTCCGACTCGCCGTGGACGACTCCCGCGGCTTCGTGTACGCCGTGTCGACCATGGGCGTGACGAGCGCGCGGGCCTCCGTCGACCAGGCGGCGCGGGTGCTCGTGGAGCGCCTGCGCGGTGCCGGGGCCGACTCGGCGTGCGTCGGCATCGGCATCTCGACGGGTGAGCAGGTCCGCGACGTGCTGGGCTATGCCGACGGCGCGATCGTGGGCTCGATGCTCGTGAAGTCCCTCGCCGACGGGGGAGTGGCGGGCGTCCGCGCCGCGGCCGCCTCGCTGGCCGAGGGAACGCAGCGCTAGGTCGCGCGCACCATAAGACAGGCCTTTAGAATAGGCCCCGCCCGCAGTCACGGGCCAGATCCCCACGGAAGGCACCATCACCTTGCTGTCAGCGCTTGTCTCGAGCATCCCGAGCCCGACCCCTGAGTGGCAGACCTGGAAGATCGGCCCGCTCACGATCCACAACTACGCGCTGCTGATCCTGCTCGGGATCATCGTCGCGGCGTGGTGGACGCACCGCCGCCTCACGGCGCGCGGCGGCGAGCCCGGCATCGTGCTGGACGTGGTGCTGTGGACGGTCCCGCTCGGCATCGTCGGCGCGCGCTTCTACCACGTGCTCACGCACCCGCACGACTACTTCTACGCGGGCGCGAATCTGTGGAACGTGTTCGCCATCTGGGACGGCGGCAACGCGATCTTCGGCGCGCTGATCGGTGGCGCCTTCGGCCTGTGGGCGGCGTGCTCGGTGCCGAGGCACAAGCTGCGGTTCATGTCCTTCGCGGATGCCCTCGTGCCCGGACTGCTGCTGGCGCAGGCCGTCGGCCGCCTCGGCAACTGGGTCAACAACGAGCTGTACGGCCTGCCGACGCGGGTGCCGTGGGGCCTGCAGATCCCGTCGAGCAACAAGGCCTACCCGGCCGGCCTGCCCGAGGGCACGCTGTTCCACCCCCTGTTCCTGTACGAGATCGTCTGGAACGTCGTCGGCATCGTCGTGCTGCTCCTGATCGAGCACCGCTGGAAGCCCCGCTGGGGCATCTTCTTCGGCATGTACCTGGTCTGGTACGGCGCCGGTCGCAGCTACCTCGAGTCGATCCGCATCGACCCGAGCGAGTACTCCTTCCTCGGCATCCCGAGCAATGTGTGGGCCGCCTTCGGCGCCATCGTGCTGGGCATCGTCATCATCGCCGTGCAGCACCACCGTCACGCGGGCGCCGAGCCGAGCGTGTACCGCCGCGGCTACGAATGGACCCCGGGTGACGATGACGTAGTATCGAAGGACTCCGACCCGGTGGGGCAGATCGACGGCGACGCAGCCGCTGCCGACACCGAGAAGGATGCAGCCGAGGCCACAAGCCCGTCCGGCTCGTAACGCACCACGGGCGGCGCGTCCGCACACGCCTCCGCCGCCATCAGCCACACCCGAAGCATCGCGTCAGCACCGTCCCACGACCGCAGGGAACGGCATCACCCACCCCGACTTCTCGTAGGGCCGATGGCGTCCCCACCAGTCTCTTTTCTCAATCACGTGAGGACGGTTGAAAATGGCGCATCCGCCGAAGTCTTCCCGGACCCGCTTCAGCACCGTGCCCGAAGCGCAGGGCCTCTACGACCCGCGCTCCGAGAAGGACGCGTGCGGCCTTGCGATGGTGGCGACCCTGCGCGGCACGGCCGGCCATGACATCATCGTGGGCGCCCTGAACGCGCTGCGCCACCTCGAGCACCGCGGTGCGGTCGGCTCGGACGCCGGCACGGGTGACGGCGCCGGCATCATCACGCAGATCCCCGACGCCTTCCTCCGCGAGGTCGCCGGCTTCGAGCTGCCGCCGCTCGGCCGCTACGCCGTCGGCAACGTCTTCCTGCCGCTGAACCCGGACGAGCGCGCCGACACGAAGCTCGCGATCGAGCAGATCGCGCTCGAGGAGCAGCTCACCGTCATCGGCTGGCGCGAGGTGCCCGTGCGGCCCGACCACATCGGGACGCTGGCGCGCGAGGCCATGCCCGCCATCGAGCAGCTCTACGTCACGAGCGACCACCCCGGCGAGGACCGGCGGCCCCGCTCGGGCATCGCCATCGACCGGCTCGCCTTCCGCCTGCGCAAGCGGGTGGAGCGAGAGCTCGACGTCTACTTCTCCTCGCTGTCGGCGCGCACCCTGGTCTACAAGGGCATGGTCACGACGCTGCAGCTCGAGCCGTTCTACCCGGACCTGTCCGACGAGCGCTTCGCCTCGAAGCTCGCGCTCGTACACTCGCGCTACTCGACCAACACCTTCCCGTCGTGGCCGCTCGCGCAGCCGTTCCGCATGATCGCGCACAACGGCGAGATCAACACGGTGCAGGGCAACCGCAACTGGATGCGTGCGCGCCAGTCGCAGCTCGACTCCGAGCTGCTCGGCGATCTGCGCCCCCTGTTCCCGATCGTCACGGAGGGCGCGAGCGACTCCGCGTCCTTCGACGAGGTCGTCGAGCTGCTCAACCTCGCCGGCCGCTCCCTGCCGCACGCCATCATGATGATGGTGCCCGAGGCGTGGGAGAACGCGACCGAGATCGATGCGGCCCGCAAGGCGTTCTACGAGTACCACGCGACGCTCATGGAGCCGTGGGACGGCCCCGCGGCGCTGGTCTTCACGGACGGCTCCCTCGTCGGCGGCACCCTGGACCGCAACGGCCTGCGCCCCGCGCGGTACCTCGTGACGGATGACGGGCTGATCGTGCTCGGCAGCGAGACGGGCGTGCTCGACATCGACCCGGCCAAGGTCGTGCGCAAGGGCCGCCTGCGCCCCGGGCGCATGTTCCTCGTCGACACCGAGGCGGGCCGGATCATCGAGGACGACGAGATCAAGGCCAGCCTGGCGACGGCGCAGCCCTACGCCGAGTGGCTGAAGAACTCGATCAACCTCGCCGACCTGCCCGAGCGCGAGCACATCGTGCACACGCCCGCTTCCGTGCGGCGCCGTCAGCGCACCTTCGGCTACACCGAAGAGGAGGTGCGCATCCTGCTCACCCCGATGGCCCGGACCGGCGCCGAGCCCCTCGGGGCCATGGGTTCCGACACGCCCATCGCGGTGCTGTCCGAGCGGCCTCGGCTGCTGTTCGACTACTTCACCCAGCAGTTCGCCCAGGTGACCAACCCGCCGCTCGACTCGATCCGCGAGGAGGTCGTCACCTCGATGCGCCTGGGCCTCGGCCCCGAGCGCAACCTGCTCTCGGCGACCCCGCAGCATGCGCGCCAGGTCGTGCTCGACTTCCCGGTGATCGACAACGACGAGCTCGCGAAGATCCAGCACATCGACCCGCGCGCCGGCAGCAGGCTCACCACGACCGTGCGGGGCCTGTACCGGCCGGATGCCGGGAAGAAGGCCCTGGAGAAGCGGCTGGCCGCCATGTGCGACGAGGTCGACCAGGCCATCGAGGACGGCGCCGAGTTCATCGTGCTCTCCGACCGCGACTCGAACAAGGACTTCGCGCCGATCCCGTCGCTGCTGATGGTCGCGGCCGTCCACCACCACCTGATCCGCACGGAGAAGCGGATGCGCGTGGGCCTGGTGGTGGAGGCGGGCGATGTGCGCGAGGTGCACCACGTCGCGCTGCTCGTCGGCTACGGCGCCTCGGCGGTGAACCCGTACCTCGCGATGGAGTCGGTCGAGGAACTCGTGAACGCGGGCATGCTGCCGGGCCTCACGGCCGAGAAGGCCGTGAAGAACCTGATCAAGGCGCTCGGCAAGGGTGTGCTCAAGATCATGTCCAAGATGGGCATCTCGACCGTCGGCTCGTACGCGGGGGCGCAGGCCTTCGAGGCCGTCGGCCTCGCGCAGGAGCTCGTCGACACCTACTTCACCGGCACCGTCAGCAAGCTCGGCGGCATCGGCATCGACGTGATCGCCGCGGAGAACCTCGCCCGCCATCAGCAGGCCTACCCGGAGGAGGGCGCCGTCACGGTGCACCAGCGCCTCGGCACGGGCGGGGAGTACCAGTGGCGCCGCGACGGCAGCCCGCACCTCTTCAACCCGGAGACGGTGTTCCGGCTGCAGCACGCGACCCGCACGCGCCGCTATGACGTCTTCCGCGAGTACACGAAGCTCGTCGACGACCAGGCCGAGCAGCTGATGACCCTGCGCGGCATGTTCGCGTTCGCCCCGAGCGGGCGCACGCCGGTGCCGCTCGACGAGGTCGAGCCGATCGAGTCGATCATGAAGCGCTTCTCGACCGGCGCGATGAGCTACGGCTCCATCTCCCAGGAGGCGCACGAGAATCTCGCGATCGCGATGAACCGCATCGGCGGCAAGTCGAACACGGGCGAGGGCGGGGAGGATGCCGAGCGTCTGCTCGACCCCGAGCGCCGCTGCGCGATCAAGCAGGTCGCCTCCGGGCGCTTCGGCGTCACGAGCCTGTACCTGACGCACGCCGACGACCTGCAGATCAAGCTCGCCCAGGGCGCGAAGCCGGGCGAGGGCGGGCAGCTGCCCGCGGGCAAGGTGTACCCCTGGATCGCGCGCACGCGGCACGGCACCGCCGGGGTCGGCCTGATCTCGCCGCCGCCGCACCACGACATCTATTCGATCGAGGACCTCAAGCAGCTGATCTTCGACCTGAAGCGCGCGAACCCGAAGGCACGGGTGCACACGAAGCTCGTGAGCGAGAACGGCATCGGCGCGGTCGCGGCGGGTGTGGCGAAGGCGCTGTCGGACGTCATCCTCGTCTCGGGTCACGACGGCGGCACGGGCGCGAGCCCCCTGAACTCGCTCAAGCACGCAGGCACGCCGTGGGAGCTCGGCCTCGCCGAGACGCAGCAGACGCTGATGCTCAACGGCATGCGCGACCGCGTCGTCGTGCAGGTCGACGGCCAGCTCAAGACCGGCCGCGACGTCATCATCGGCGCACTGCTGGGCGCGGAGGAGTTCGGCTTCGCGAGCGCTCCGCTCGTCGTCTCCGGCTGCGTCATGATGCGCGTGTGCCACCTCGACACCTGCCCGGTCGGCGTCGCGACGCAGAACCCGGTGCTGCGGCAGCGCTTCACGGGCAAGCCCGAGTTCGTCGTGAACTTCTTCGAGTTCATCGCGCAGGAGGTGCGCGAGTACCTCGCCGAGCTGGGCTTCCGCTCGCTCGAGGAGGCGATCGGCCACGTCGAGGTGCTCGACGTCGACCGTGCCATCGAGCACTGGAAGGCCGCGGGCCTCGACCTGACGCCGATCCTCCACGGGCCGAGCTTCGCCGCGGACGAGCCCCGCAAGCACGCCCGCGCACAGAACCACGAGATCGAGAAGCACTTCGACAACACGCTCATCGAGGCGGCGGCGGATGCGCTGCAGGGCGGCACCCCCGTCATGCTGTCCTACCCGATCCGCAACACCGAGCGTGCCGTCGGGACGCTCCTCGGCCACGAGGTGACGCTGCGGCACGGTGAGAACGGGCTGCCGGCCGGCACGATCGACGTCACGCTGACCGGCTCGGCCGGCCAGTCCTTCGGCGCGTTCCTGCCCGCGGGCATCACGCTGCGCCTGGAGGGCGACTCCAACGACTACGTCGGCAAGGGCCTCTCGGGCGGCCAGCTCGTGCTGCGCCCCGACCGGGCCGCGACCTTCCCCGCCGAGCACAACGTCATCGCCGGCAACGTCATCGGCTACGGCGCGACGCAGGGCACGATGTTCATCCGCGGCATCGTGGGGGAGCGCTTCCTCGTCCGCAACTCCGGGGCGACCGCGGTCGTCGAGGGCGTGGGCGACCACGCGCTCGAGTACATGACCGGCGGCCTCGCCGTGATCCTCGGCCCGACCGGCCGCAACCTCGGCGCGGGCATGTCCGGCGGGACGGCGTACGTGCACGAGCTGAGCGGCGAGCGGGTGAACGCGCAGTCGCTCTCCTCGGGCGAGCTGGAGCTGCTGCCGCTCGACGGCGTGGACGTCGAGATCCTGCGCGATCTGCTCGAGAAGCACGTGTCCGAGACGGATTCCGCCCTCGCGGCCTCCCTGCTGGAGGACTTCGAGGCATCCGTGACCAAGTTCGTCAAGGTGCTGCCCCGCGACTACGCCGCCGTCCTTGAGACGCGGCAGCAAGCCGTCAGCGAGGGGCTCGACCCCGACGGCGATGTGGTGTGGACCCGAATTCTGGAGGTGACCGGTGGCTGACCCGAAGGGTTTCCTGAAGACGACCGAGCGCGAGCTGCCCAAGCGGCGGCCGGTGTCGGTGCGACTCATGGACTGGAAAGAGGTCTATGAGCAGGGCGATGCGACGCAGCTGCGCCGGCAGGCGGGGCGCTGCATGGACTGCGGCATCCCGTTCTGCCATCACGGCTGCCCGCTCGGGAACCTCATCCCCGAGTGGAACGACCTGACCTGGCGCGGTGAGGGCCGGCAGGCGATCGAGCGCCTGCACGCGACCAACAACTTCCCGGAGTTCACGGGCGTGCTGTGCCCGGCTCCGTGCGAGTCGGCCTGCGTACTCGGCATCAACCAGCCGGCCGTGACCATCAAGCAGGTCGAGGTCTCGATCATCGACGAGGCCTGGAACAAGGGCTGGGTCGAGCCGCACCCGCCGCAGCGCCTCACCGGCAAGACGGTCGCCGTCGTGGGCAGCGGTCCCGCCGGCCTCGCCGCCGCGCAGCAGCTCACCCGCGCCGGTCACACCGTGGCCGTGTACGAGCGCGACGACCGCATCGGCGGTCTGCTGCGCTACGGCATCCCCGACTTCAAGATGGAGAAGAAGCGGCTCGACCAGCGCCTCGCGCAGATGACCGCAGAGGGCACCCGGTTCCGCGCCGGCATCGATATCGGCACCGACATCAGCTGGGACGAGCTGCGCACGCGCTACGACGCGGTCGTCATCGCGACCGGCTCCGTGGTGCCGCGCGAGCTGCCGATCCCGGGCCGCGACCTGCCCGGCGTCCACTTCGCCATGGAGTACCTGACCCAGCAGAACCGCGTGGGCGCGGGTGACACGGTGGCGAACCAGATCACCGCGGAGGGCAAGCACGTCGTGGTGATCGGCGGCGGCGACACCGGCGCCGACTGCATCGGCACGGCCCACCGGCAGGGTGCGGCCTCCGTCACCAACCTCGCCATCGGCGTGAAGCCGCCACTGACCCGCGGTGAGCACGAGCCGTGGCCCATGGACCCGCGCGTCTTCGAGGTGTCGAGCGCGCACGAGGAGGGCGGCAAGCGCGAGTTCCTCGCCTCGACCGTCGAGTTCCTGCGCAACGACGCGGGCGAGGTGCGCGCCGTGCGCGTGGCCGAGACCGAGTTCGTCGACGGCCGCCGGGTGCCGAAGTCGGGCACGGAGCGCGAGATCCCCGCCGACCTGGTGCTCATCGCGATGGGCTTCACCGGGCCGGAGCAGGAGTTCCTGGGCGAGCAGCTCGGCATCCGATTCGACGGGAGAGGCAACGTCGCCCGCGACGAGGACTACGAGACCGGCGAGCCGGGCGTGTTCGTGGCGGGTGACGCGGGTCGCGGTCAGTCCCTCATCGTGTGGGCGATCGCGGAGGGCCGTGCTGCGGCCGCCGCCGTCGACCGCTACCTTGAGGGCGAGACGGCACTGCCGTCGCCTATCAAGCCGACCGATCGAGGCATTAGCCTGTAAATGCGCTGAGTGCGATGCGCTCGGCGAACAGATCCGAGTCGAGAAAGCTGGACATACAGAACATGAGACGAGCCAAGATCGTCGCAACCCTCGGACCAGCCACATCGAGCTACGAAGCGATCCGCGCCATCATTGAGGCCGGTGTCGACGTGGCACGCATGAACCTCAGCCACGGCAGCTACGACGTGCACGAAGCCGTCTACGCCAATGTGCGCAAGGCGGCGGACGATGTGGGCAAACCCCTGGCGGTGATGGTGGACCTGCAGGGTCCCAAGATCCGCCTGGGCAAGTTCGAGGCGGGTCCCTACGAGCTGCACGAGGGGGACACCTTCACCATCACGACCGAGGACATCGTGGGGACGAAGGAGATCTCCAGCACCACGTTCAAGGGCCTGCCCGCGGACGTCAAGCCCGGCGACCCCCTGCTGATCGACGATGGCAAGGTCGCGCTGCGCGTGGTCTCGGTGGACGGACCGCGGGTGACGACCGAGGTCGTCGTGCCGGGTGCTGTCTCGAACAACAAGGGCATCAACCTGCCCGGCGTCGCCGTCAACGTCCCCGCGCTGAGCGACAAGGACGAGGCGGACCTGCGCTGGGGCCTGCGCCTCGGCGCCGACTACATCGCCCTGTCCTTCGTCCGCTCGGCCAGCGACATCGACCGCGTGCACGAGATCATGGCGGAGGAGGGGCGCAAGCTCCCGGTCATCGCGAAGATCGAGAAGCCGCAGGCAGTCGACGCCCTCGCCGAGATCATCGACGCCTTCGACGCCATCATGGTCGCCCGCGGGGACCTCGGCGTCGAGCTGCCGCTCGAGCAGGTCCCGCTCGTACAGAAGCACGCCATCGAGCTCTCCCGCCGCCTGGCCAAGCCCGTCATCGTCGCCACCCAGGTGCTCGAGTCGATGATCTCGAGTCCCCGGCCGACGCGCGCGGAGGCATCCGACTGCGCCAACGCCATCCTCGACGGCGCCGACGCGGTCATGCTCTCCGGCGAGACGAGCGTGGGCGAGTACCCCACGATCACGGTGCAGACCATGGCCCGCATCATCGAGTCGACCGAGGAGCACGGCCTCGAGCGCGTGCCCCCGCTCGGCACGAAGCCGCGCACCCAGGGCGGCGCGCTGACGCTCGCGGCGGCCGAGGTGGCCGAGTTCGTCGGCGCCAAGTTCGTGTGCATCTTCACCGAGTCCGGCGACACGGTGCGGCGCATGGCGCGACTGCGGAACCAGATCCCCATCCGCGCCTTCGCGACCGATCCGGCGATCCAGCGCCGCATGGCGCTCACCTGGGGCGCGCAGTCCTATCTCGTCGAGCCGGTGACCTACACCGACGAGTACTTCCGCCAGGTCGACGACGCGCTCGTCGGCGACGGCAGCGCCTCATACGGCGACAAGGTCGTTGTGATCTCCGGTTCCCCCCCAGGGGTCCCCGGCACGACCAACGACATGCGCGTGTACACGGTCGGTCACGCTCACAACGAGGTCGCACCGGCGTACGCCCAGAACTGAGCCGAGTCAGCGAGCGCGGCCCGCACCTCGTCATCGTCCACGTCCGGGAAATCGGTGTACCACCGCCGGACGTGGGCGAAGGGGGCGGGCCGCGCGACCGCGTAGAGGTCGGCGGCGTGCCTGCCGAGGCTGAGCCGCTGCGGCGCGACGGGCGCGGCGGCCAGGAGCCGCCTCGGCCCGGCAGTCGCCACTGCGTCGAGGGCGGCGAGCATCGTCGCGCCCGAGCGGATGCCGTCGTCCACCACGACGACCGTGCGACCGGATGCCGCCCGCCCGGGCTCCGTGGCGGCGAAGGGCTCATCGCCCAGGGTCGTCACCGCCCCCAGCGGGGCGCCCAGCCGGTCGGCCACATGCCGCGCCACCACCACGCCGCCGGCGGGAATGCCCAGCACGACCGGGCGCTCTGCGCGGAGGTTCAGGAGGACGTCGGCGAGCAGCTCACCCGCTTCATCACGGTCATGGAACAGCACGCTGGCAGGCTACGCCGCACCGGCCTCCGGGGGCAGTGCCGCCGGCTGTGAATCGGGTTCACGGTGGCTCAGAATCGCCGTGGCCGAGCCGGCGACCACAAGACCGATGCCGATCACCATCGGCAGGTTGAAGGTCTCGTGCAGCACGAGCCAGCCGAACACGGCGGCGACCGCCGGCCCGAACGCCGAGAGCACGGCGTAGATGCGCGGCGTCACGCGCCGCAGCACGAAGGAGTCGAGGCTATAGGGGATCGCGCTCGCAAGCACACCGAGCACGAGCAGCAGCAGCCATTCCCGCCCGGTCACCCCCGCCCAGTCGATGGTCGCGATCGCGAGCGGGATCGCCGCGATGCAGGAGACGAGGCTTGCGACGGTGATGCCCTCGAAGCCGGGAAGAGCGAGCGCCACGCGCCGGGTGAACAGGATGTACCCGGCCCAGAACACCGCCGCGAGCAGCGCGAAGGCGAGCCCGAGGCCGTCGATGCGACCGGATGCCTCGGTGAGCAGCAGCACACCGCCGGCGGCCGCGAGACCGCACAGCCCGTCGACGATCCGCCGCGAGCCGAGGAGCGCCAGGGCGAAGGGGCCCAGGTATTCGAGCACGGCGGCGATGCCGAGGCCGAGCCGGTCGACGGCGATGTAGTAGCTGAGGTTCATCGCGAGCATCACGAGGCCGAGCACGACCGCGGGCCACATCCGGCGCCAGGCGAGCTTCGCGCGGGTGGGGCGCCAGAACGGCGCGAGAGACGCGGCCATGACGATCTGGCGCGCGGCGGCCACCGGGAAGACCCCGACGACGGGCATCAGCGCCCCGGCGACGGCGTTGCCGAAGTTGACGCTCACGAGGCTGCCGATCTGCACGCTCGCACCGCTCAGCAGTCGACGACGCGCAGTCATCTCCTCAGCCTAGGCTGGGAGAGTGCGCCTGCTGCTCATCCGCCACGGTCAGACCCCCGCCAACGTCCTCGGAGCGCTCGATACGGCCGCGCCCGGCCCCGGGCTCACCGAGCTGGGGGAGCGCCAGGCCGCAGCGGTCCCACTCGCCCTACGGGACGAGAACATCCAGGGCGTCTACGCCTCGCGGCTGCTGCGCACGCAGCTGACGGCGGCGCCGCTCGCGGCGGCGCGTGCCCTCGACGTGGCCGTGCACGGGGGACTGCATGAGATCGAGGCGGGCGCCCTCGAGTCGAGGACCGACAAGGCCTCGGTCACGAGGTACATCGAGACCGTGCTCGCCTGGGGCACCGGCGAGCTGGATGCCGTGATGCCCGGCGCCTACGACGGCCACGAGTTCTTCGGCCGCTTCGACGCGGCCGTCGCCGAGGTCACGGCCGCCCACGACGACACGGTCGCGCTGTTCAGCCACGGCGCGGCCATCCGCGCCTGGGTCGGCTCGCGCGCGCTCAACATCAGCGGCGAGTTCACGCTGCACAATCCGCTCGACAACACGGGCACCGCGGTGCTCGAGGGCTCGGCCGCCGCGGGGTGGAGACTGCTCAGCTGGGCCAACACGCCGGTGGGCGGCGCCGAGCTCGCCGACGCCCGCGCCATCGACCCGACGGGCGAGGCGGTCGAGGAGTGACTGTCGGGCGGTGGCCGTCGACGGGAGGGAAGGCCGCCGCCAGCATGACGGGCGCGTCGATGCATCCGCCCGGCGTGTCTCTCTGAATCCCTTCCGCGCGGAATCCGGGGTCCGCCATCGCAGAGCAGCGGCGGGCGCGGGCCTCGAGGTGGTCGGCCCCAGACACGACGCCGCATGACGGCGCACGAGCGCACGCCCGCGCTACAGTCGCCCCATGGCGGGTATCGTCCTGTTCGACTTCGACGGCACGCTCGCGCGTCGGCCCTGGATCAGCTTCGGGCGCATCCTGCTCGACGTCGTCCACCGTCACGACCCCGCGACGGTCGTGACGGCCAGCGATCTGTGGGCGGGGCTGGAGGACGGCTTCCCCTGGCACCATCCCGACGAGCCGCACGCGGAGCTCAACGGCGACCCCGATGCGTGGTGGGCGCGCCTGGAGCAGGTGCTGCTGATGGCCTGCATCTACGCGGGCGTCGACGTCGGCATCGCCCGCTCGGCCGTCGCCGCGGTGCGGCCCCGCTTCTCGGACCCGGCCGAGTGGGAGCTCTTCCCCGAGACCGTCGACGCGCTCGAGGCGCTGCAGGAGGAGGGCTGGCGCCTGGCGATCGTGAGCAACGCCGTGCCCGAGCTCACCCGCACCGTCGAGGGGCTCGGCATCGCGCAGTACTTCGACGCGATCATCGCGAGCGCCGAGGTGGGCTACGAGAAGGGCCACCCCGAGATCTTCCGCATCGCGCTGCGCGCGCTCGGTGAGCCGGACCCCGTCGGCCCGGTCTGGATGGTCGGCGACAACCTCGAGGCGGACATCGAGGCGGCGACGCGACTCGGCTTCGGCACGGTGCTCGTGCACGCCGCCGCGTCGAACGGCGTCGCGCAGGATCTGCGCGACGCGGCGTACATCATCCTCATGGCGGCGGAACGCACCTAAGCCGCCCCCCGGCGCGGGCTACTCCGCGGCGGCGAGCTGCCCGCAGGCCCCGTCGATCTCCTTGCCGCGCGTGTCGCGCAGCGTGGTGGGGATGCCTGCGGCCTCCAGCCGGCGGATGAACTCGGCGGTGACGTCCGACTCGGACGAGGTCCAGATCGAGCCGGGGGTCGGGTTCAGCGGGATGGGGTTCACGTGCACCCAGCCGCGGCCGCGCGCGTTGAGCTTCTCGGCCAGCAGGTCCGCGCGCCAGGCGTGGTCGTTCATGTCCTTGATGAGCGCGTATTCGATGGAGACCCGGCGGCCGGTCTTCTCGTAGTAGTTGCGCGCCGCATCCAGCGCCTCGTCGACCTTCCAGCGGTCGTTGACGGGGATGAGCTCGTCGCGCAGGGTGTCGTCCGGCGCGTGCAGCGAGAGCGCGAAGGTGAGGGGCAGTCCCTCGTCGGCGAGCTTGCGGATCGCCGGGACGAGCCCGACCGACGACACCGTGATGTGCCGCGCGCTCATGCCGAGCCCCTCGGGGGCCGGCGCGGTCATCCGCTCGATCGCGGTCATGAGGCGCTTGTAGTTGGCGAGCGGCTCACCCATGCCCATGAAGACGATGTTGGTGACGCGCGGCGAGTCGAAGCCGCCGTCCTTGCGCAGCCCGCCGAGCTCGCCGCTCGCGATGGCGCGATTGGCGGCGACGACCTGGTCGACGATCTCCGCCGCCGAGAGGTTGCGGGTGAGACCGGCCTGGCCCGTTGCGCAGAAGGGGCAGTTCATGCCGCAGCCGGCCTGGCTCGACACGCACAGCGTGACGCGGCCGGGATAGCGCATCAGCACGGATTCGACGAGCGCGCCGTCGAACAGGCGCCAGAGGAACTTGATCGTCTCGCCCCTGTCGGTGCGCAGACGGCGCACCTCGGTCAGCAGCGAGGGCAGCATCGCGTCGACGAGCTGTGTGCGGGCGGATGCCGGCAGATCGGTCATCTGCTCGGGGTCGACCGTGTAGTGCTCGAAGTAGTGCGTGCTCAGCTGGGTGGCACGGAAGGCGGGGAAGCCCAGCTCGGCGACCTTGGCCTTGCGCTCGGCGAGGCTCAGGTCCGCGAGGTGCGTCTCGGGCTGGGAGCGGCGGGGGCTCGCGAACTGCAGCAGCGGGCGGCCAACGGCATCCGTCGCCTGCGTCCACCCCTCGGCGGCGGGCCGCACCTGCGGCCGCCCCGCATTGGTCGGCGCCGCATCGCCCGGGCCGCCCTGCGGCCGCGCTCGATGCGCGGCGGTCGTGTGCTGAGTCATGGCTCCATTGTCTCAGGGGTGCGCCTGAAGACTCTCCATTCCGGGTCGGCCCTTCCGGGGCCGTCGCTCTCTAGGCTGAGGGGGTGCGCTTCGGAATCGTGATCCTGCCCCAGTACCCGTGGCCGGCGGCCGGCCGGATGTGGAAGAAGGCGGAGGAGCTCGGCTTCGACCACGCCTGGACCTACGACCACCTCGCCTGGCGGGACCTCGCCGATCAGCCGTGGGGCGCGACGATCCCCACGCTCACCGCGGCGGCGCTCGCGACGACGACGATCCGCCTCGGCACCTTCGTCACCTCGCCGAACTTCCGGCATCCCGTGCCGTTCGCGAAGGATCTGGCGACCCTCGACGAGATCGCGGGCGGGCGGTTCATCCTCGGCGTCGGATCCGGGGCCGCGCGCAGCTTCGACTCCGCCGTGCTGGGCGAGCCCGAGCTGACCGCGCGGCAGCGGCACGAGCGCTACGTCGAGTTCGTGGAGCTGCTCGACCGGCTGCTGCGCTTCGAGCAGGGCGAGCAGGCGGATGCCGGCGGCATCTCGTACGCGGGGGAGTGGTACCGCGCCGTGGGGGCACGCATGGTCGGCGCGCCCGCGCAGTCGCCCCGCATGCCCTTCGCGGTCGCGGCGAGCGGCCCGAAGGGGCTCGAGCTCGCGGCGCGCTTCGGCGCGGCGTGGACCACCCTGGGCTCCTGGGGCGTCGACGCCGCGGCGTGGTGGCGCGGTGTCGCGGAGCTCGTGGAGCGCTTCGAGGAGGCGGCGGTGCGCGCCGGCCGCGATCCGCAGACGATCGAGCGCCATCTCAGCCTGGACGCCACGGACGGCAGCCGCTTCGCGCTGGCGAGCGTCGGCGCCTTCGAGGACATGGTCGGGCGGGCGGCCGAGCTCGGCTTCACGGATGTCGTGATGCACTGGCCCCGTGCGGAGGGCGACTACGCCGGGGATGAGAAGGTGCTGGACGAGGCATCCGCCCGCTTCGATCGCTACCGCTGAGCAGCGGCGACGCCCACGACTGACGCTCGGCCGGCCGATCACGGCGCGCCGGCCGGGAGCCGCGCGACGCGGCCCTCAGGCGGCCACGCGCCGCATGATCGGATCCGCGAGGGCTCGGCTCGGCGCGCACAGCGTCTGGCCGAGCCGGGCGAAGGCCTCGTCCCGATCCCGGTAGCGGCCGAGGTCGGCCCGGACGAAGCGAGAGAGGTCATAGGCGTCGTCGTGGTCCCGGCCCTCGCGGTGTCGGCCGTCCCAGTCCACCGCACAGCGGCCGACGGCCTCGAAGAGGGTCTCAGCGCCCCGGTTGGCGAACCCGGGGCCGCCCTGGCATCCGATCGGGCCGAAGAGCTCGGATGCCGGCCGCCAGGCTCCCTCGACCTCGAATTCGGGCCACACGAGCAGCACTCGGCCGGGCAGCGCGAAGCCCAGATGGGGGAAGCGCGGGTACCAGAACGACCGATCGATGAGGAGCGCGCGCACACGCGTGGGGATCCCGAGCGCACGTGCCGCGCTCTCGAGGACCGCGAGCCGCTGGCTGCACGACCCGAACCCGCGGGTCAGGGTCCGTGACGCGGGGGTGGACTCGTCCAGCGCATACACGGCCCTGATCTCGTCGCGGATGATCGCGTACGCCGCCTCGAGAACGGGCAGGGCGTCCGACGACGCCGCAGCGACCGTGGCGCGATCGACGAGCCGGCGGACCGGTGCGGAACGGTGGTCGAGGATCGGCGTCGGCGCGGTCGATCCGGTCGGCTCGCCCGTTGATCCCGATCGCCCCGCTCGGGGAGCGCGGCGTCGGTACCACGGGGTCAGGATCGTCGTGAGGGCGAGAGCGCTCATGGTGTCGTCTCCGTTTCGATGGCCGCCTCTGCGGCCCGGTCAGACTGCTGCCGCCGGCGGTCCGCGCGCAGCGCTGCGCGCGAGGTCCTCCACCACCCGGCCGGAAGGGCCGCCGCGGCCGCCAGCACGTAGGCGACGGTGGAAGGCTCAGACAACTGCGCGGGGCCCAGAGTCTCCAGGAGCGTGACCACACCGACCAGCGCGCCATAGGCCGCGAGGGCCGCGAGATGGACGACGTCCCTGCGCTGTCGCTGCAGGGCGCGGCCGAGCAGATAGGCGAACGGCGCCCCGAGGATCACGGCCGGAATGCCGATCAGCATCCCGAACAGGACGGAGGCGGCCCCGAACTCGACGACGCCGATGATGCCGCCGCCGCCCATCACGTCGACGACGGTCGCGGCGATGACCGCGCCGGGCTGGAACCAGACCCACGCCCGGACGGCGCCGGCGGCGAATTCGCCGAGCGTGAACCCGCGGGGCCGCTCCGGCGTGCGCGGGGGCGAGCCGTACCGCGCCGCGAGGGTGCTCACGCGCCCGCCTCCCCGATCAGCTCGAGCAGCGATCGGAGCGGAGCGCGCACCACGGGGATCCTCAGCAGCGGCAGCGCGGTCGTGAGGAGCCGTAGCCCCTGCTCGACCAGCCGGCTCGTGCGACGCTGCCCCGGCGAGCGGTCGTACGCCCAGTAGAGGCACACGAGGAGGTATCCCAGCCACAGTGCCTCCGGCATCCGGGCTGCGAACTCGGCGGGGAGCGACTGACGCGCCCCGGCGAGCGCCTCCCGGAACAGGCCGACGACGATCCGCCGCGCCGGCATCGACTCGGCGGACAGCGGGTTCAAGGGCGAGCTCGGGGACACCATCGCCGTGAGGAAGCCGGATGCGAAGCCGTGGAACGGCTCCAGCTGCGACAGCCCGGTCCGGAACACCGCGGCCAGGCGCTCGGCCAGCTCGTCCGTGCCGGCGAGCAGGGGCGCCGCGGCGGCGCGGTGGGCCTCCTGCACCTCCAGATAGAGCTCCTGCACGAGGTGGTTCTTGGTCGGGAAGTAGTAGTAGGCGTTGCCGAGGGAGACCCCCGAGCGCGTGGCGATCGACCGCATCGTCGTCGCCTCGAAGCCCTCCTCGCGGAACGACCGCAGCGCCACGCCACGGATCAGCTCCCGCGTCCGCTCTGACTTCGATCCGGGCTCGGGCCGGGATTCCGGCTCGGGCTCCGATCCCGGCTCGCCATTTCTGAACATGTTCAAAACATATGCGCACGCCACAGCGCCCGCAACAGCACGCCCCGCCACGCCGCGCGGAGACGCGGCCGGCGGCCGCGAGCTCGCGAAGGGATCCAGGGTGCCGGCGGTGGGACTCGAACCCACATGCCCTTTCGGACAAAGCATTTTGAGTGCTCCGCGTCTGCCATTCCGCCACGCCGGCCGACACCGCGTGATCACGATACCGCAGCGGTGCGGTGGGGCAGGGATGCCGCAGGGCGCGGGCTCACAGCGGCGCTCGTATACGCTTGAACTGTGACTGACCAGCAGGAGAACAGCGCGCCCCGTCGCGTTGTCGTGGCCGAAGACGAGTCCCTCATCCGCCTCGACATCGTCGAGATCCTGCGCGACAACGGCTATGAGGTCGTCGGCGAGGCGGGCGACGGCGAGACGGCCGTGGCGCTCGCGACCGAGCTGCACCCGGATCTCGTGATCATGGACGTCCGAATGCCGAAGATGGACGGCATCGAGGCCGCGGACCGCCTCAACAAGAACCACATCGCCCCCGTCGTGCTGCTGACCGCGTTCAGCCAGAAGGAGCTGGTGGAGCGGGCGTCGGAGGCGGGCGCTCTCGCCTACGTCGTGAAGCCCTTCACGCCCAACGACCTGCTGCCGGCGATCGAGATCGCGCTGGCGCGCTACGCGCAGATCATCCAGCTCGAGGCCGAGGTCAGCGACCTGGCGGAGCGCTTCGAGACCCGCAAGCTCGTCGACCGCGCCAAGGGCCTGCTCAACGAGAAGATGGGCCTCACCGAGCCCGAGGCGTTCCGCTGGATCCAGAAGGCGTCGATGGACCGCCGCCTCACCATGCACGACGTCGCGAAGGCGATCATCGAGCAGCTCGCGCCGACCAAGAAGTAAGGCGGCCGGGGCCGGGAACACGGGCGGTCGCGAAGCACAAGAAACGCGGGCGGATGCCGGCGGCATCCGTCTCGTCGTCCGCCGGTCGCGCTACTTCCGGTCCCGCATCATGTTCGTGATGCGGATGGTCGAGCAGCGGCGGCCGCCCTCGTCGGTCACGACGATCTCGTGCACCGTGAGCGAGCGGCCGACATGGAGGGGGCGGCAGACGCCCGTCACCCAGCCGGATGTCGCCGAGCCCGTGTGGGTCGCGTTGATGTCGACACCGACGGCGAAGCGCCCCTCGCCCGCGAGGTAGTTCGCGTGCATCGAGCCGAGCGACTCGCCGAGCACGCAGTAGGCGCCGCCGTGCAGCAGGCCGAGGGGCTGCGTGTTGCCGTCGACGGGCATCCGCGCGACGGCGTGGTCGCGATCGAACTCGAGGATCTCGATGCCCATCCGATCGGCCAGCGCGCCCTGCCCGCGTGAGGTGTACCAGTCGACGTCGTCTGCGCTCACGGAAGTCCTTTCGGGCGGGTCCGGTGTCGGAGGCCCCGGCTAGGCTGGCATCCGTGTCGGACCCCACGAAGCCTACCCTGATGATCATCGACGGCCATTCGCTGGCCTTCCGGGCCTTCTTCGCCCTCATCTCGGCCGGCCGCTTCATCACCGACGACGGCCAGCACACCGAGGCGATCCACGGCTTCATCTCGATGCTGCTGCGTCTGCTGAAGGACTACGAGCCGAGCCATCTGGGCGTCGCGTTCGACATCAGCCGCTTCTCCTTCCGCACCCGCGAGTACCCCGAGTACAAGGGCGGCCGCGGTGAGACCCCGCCCGAGTTCATCGGTCAGGTGCCGCTGCTGCAGGAGGCGTTGACCGCGATGAACGTGCCGTGGCTGACGAAGGAGGATTTCGAGGCCGATGACATCCTCGCCACGCTCGCGACGCAGGGCTCGGCGCAGGGCTTCGACGTGCTCGTCGTCTCGGGCGACCGCGACAGCTTCCAGCTCGTCGGCGACGACGTCACGGTGCTCTACCCGAGCGTGCAGGGCGTCAGCGAGCTGAAGCGCTACGACGCGCAGGCGGTGTTCGACAAGTACGAGGTGTGGCCCCACCAGTACCCGGAACTCGCGGCGCTCACAGGCGAGAAGGCCGACAACCTGCCCGGCGTCGACAAGGTCGGCCCCAAGACCGCCGCGAAGTGGATCGCACAGTGGGGCACCGTCGACGAGATCGTCGCCCATGCCGACGAGATCAAGGGCGTCGTGGGCGAACGCCTGCGTGAGCAGAAGGAGAACGCGCTGCGCAACCGGCGCCTGAACGCGCTCGTCCGCGATGTCGAGCTGCCGCTCGGCCCGGTCGATCTCGTGCGCCGGCCGGTCGACGAGCAGGCGGTGCGCGAGGTGTTCGCGCGGCTGCAGTTCCGGACGCTGCTCGATCGGGTGCTGAAGACCGGGCCGGTGGCGGCCGCGGCCGACGGCGCCTCCGTCACGCCCGTGGAAGAGGCGACGGAGAGCGCGCCGCCCGTCAGGACCCTCGTCGACGAGGAGCTCGCGCACTGGCTCGCGAAGGTCTCAGCCGGGGGCGCGCTCGTCGCGGTGCAGCTCGACGACGGCCCCGCCGGAGTGGCCGGTTACGGCCTCGCCGTGCAGGACGACAGCGCCTATGTGCCGTTCACGGCCGGAACGGGCGACTACGAGGCATTCGCCGCCTGGCTCGCCGATCCGCAGCAGCCGAAGGTGCTGTTCAATGCGAAGGCGCAGGCCGAGGCATCCGCCCGGGTCGGTCTGCCCATTCACGGTGTCGCGGGCGACACGCGCGTCGCCGGCGCGATCCTGAACCCCACCAAGCCCCCGGCCGGCCTGCCGGAGCAGGTGTACGAGGTGCTCGCCGAGAACCTGCCCGTGCCCGACCCGAACCAGCTCGTGCCCGACGCGGAGCCGGTCAGCGCGGCCAGCCAGGCCTGGTACGTGCTGCGCATCGCCCGCGATCTCGACCTGGCCTTCGCGGAGGGCACGAAGCGGGTCTACGAGACGATCGAGGTGCCCCTCGTCGAGGTGCTCGCCGGCATGGAGCTCACGGGCGTCGCGGTCGACGCGGCCGTGCTGAAGACGCAGCGCGAGGCGCTCACGGGCTGGGCCGACACCTACCAGCAGGCGGCCTTCGCGGCGATCGGCCACGAGGTCAACATGGGCAGCCCGAAGCAGCTGCAGACCGTGCTGTTCGAGGAGTTGAACCTGCCGTTCACGCGCAAGACCAAGACCGGCTATTCGACCGACGCGGACTCGCTCGCCGACCTGGTCGAGAAAGCCGATCACGAGACGCCGGGCTTCATCTTCCTGGACGCCCTGCTGAAGCACCGCGATGTGACCAAGCTCAAGCAGATGATCGAAACGCTCGAGAAGTCGATCGACGCGACCGGGCGCATCCACACGACGTACGATCAGGTCGGCGCGGCGACGGGTCGCATCTCGTCGAACGACCCGAACCTGCAGAACATCCCGGTGCGCTCCGAGACGGGCAAGCACATCCGCTCGGCGTTCGTCGCGGGCGAGGGCTTCGAATGCCTGCTCACGGCCGACTACTCGCAGATCGAGATGCGCATCATGGCGCACCTCTCCGGCGACGCCGGCCTCATCGCCGCGTTCACCGAGGGGGAGGATCTGCACCGCTACGTCGGCTCGCACGTCTTCGGCGTGCCGCCGGAGGACGTGACGCCGCTCATGCGCTCCAAGGTCAAGGCCATGTCCTACGGCCTCGCATACGGGCTCGGGCCCTTCGGGCTCGCCAAGCAGCTGCGCATCTCGCAGGCCGAGGCGAAGCAGCTCATGGCCGACTACTTCGAGCGCTTCGGCGGAGTGCGCGACTACCTGCGCAACGTCGTGGCGCAGGCCAAGGTCGACGGCTACACCGAGACGATCTTCGGCCGCCGCCGTCCGTTCCCCGACCTCAACTCGCTCAACCGGGTGCTGCGCGACAACGCCGAGCGTGCGGCGCTCAACTCGCCCATCCAGGGCTCGGCCGCCGACATCATGAAGATCGCGATGCTGGGCGTCGCGCAGGACATGGCGGATGCCTCGCTGAGCTCGCGCATGCTGCTGCAGGTGCACGACGAGCTCATCTTCGAGGTCGCCCCGGGGGAGTGGGACACCCTGGAGGAGATCGTGAAGCGGCGGATGTCGGGCGCGGCCGCCGACCGCGGCGTGCCGCTCAGCGTCCCCCTCACGGTCCAGGTCGGCCGCGGTGCGAACTGGGACGCCGCTGCGCACGATTGAGTGACGTCCGCGTGGATCGTCAGCTCGCCGCCGCCGACGGCGGTCAGCGGGAGCGCATCGGGGGAGCGTTAGGTTGGAAGCCATGACCGACGAGCGGACTCCCACCGAGATCGACGCCATCGCCGAACGCTGGCTCGACACCGAACTGGATCTCTACCCGGAGATGCGGGTGTATCTCGGCCGTCCCGGCCGCGAAGGCGAGTACGGCGACCAGTCGCCCGCCGGCCACGAGGCCGCCGCCGCAGCGGCCCGGAAAGCACTCGCCGAGATCGAGGCGGCGCAGCCGACGGATGACGTCGACACGGTCACCAAGCTCGATCTGACCCGCGAGCTCACCCTCGAGCTCGACAAGCACGAGGCCGGCTTCTGGCAGCGCGACCTCAACAACATCGAGTCCCCGCTGCAGCGCGTCCGCGACATCTTCGACCTCTCGCCGACCGCGACGGAGGAGGACTGGGCGGTGCTCGCGACGCGGCTGGCGAACGTCCCCGGCGCCGTCTACGGCTACATCGAGTCGCTGCGCTACGGCATGGTCCACGGCAACATCCCCGCCGCGCGCCAGGTTGCGATCGGCATCCAGCAGGCCGACGAGCTCAACGCGAAGGACGGCTTCTTCCACCGCTTCGCCGAGGGCGCGCGCCTCTCCGGAGCATCGTCGGCCGGGGCGGAGCTGCCCGAGAGCCTGAAGGCGGATCTGCTGAAGGGCGCCCGGGCCGCGGCCGCGGCATACGGCGAGCTGAGCTACTTCCTCGACGACGAGCTCGCGCACCTCGCCCCGCAGAAGGACGCGGTCGGCCGTGAGCTGTACACGATCGCGAGCCGCTCCTTCCTCGGCGCGACCGTCGACCTCGACGAGACCTACGAGTGGGGCATCGAGGAACTGCGGCGGATGACCGAGGAACAGGAACGCGTCGCGCGGGAGATCCGCCCCGACGCCTCCGTCGAGGAGGCGATCGCCTTCCTCGACACCGATCCGAGCCGCAAGCTGCACGGCACCGACGCCCTGCGCGCCTGGATGCAGCAGACCTCCGACGAGGCGGTCGCCGAGCTCGGCGCGAGCCACTTCGACATCCCGGCCGAGATCCGCACGCTCGAGTGCATGATCGCGCCCACCCAGAACGGCGGCATCTACTACACGCCGCCCGCCGACGACTTCTCCCGTCCCGGCCGCATGTGGTGGAGCGTGCCGCAGGGGGTCACCGAGTTCGACACCTGGCGGCAGCGCACGACCGTGTACCACGAGGGCGTGCCCGGCCACCACCTGCAGCTGGGCATCGCCGTGTACAACAAGGCGCGACTGAACGCCTGGCGGCGCTTCGCCGGCACCTCCGGTCACGCCGAAGGCTGGGCGCTCTACGCCGAGCGCCTGATGGAGCAGCTCGGCTACCTGGAGGACCCGGCCGACCGGCTCGGCATGCTCGACGGGCAGCGCATGCGCGCCGCCCGGGTGGTGCTCGACATCGGCGTGCACCTCGAGAAGCCGCTGCCCGACGGCAGCGGCACCTGGACGGGCGATGACGCCTTCGGCTTCTTCAATCGCAATGTGCACGACGACGCGGAGTTCAACAACTTCGAGGTCAACCGCTATCTCGGCTGGCCCGGCCAGGCGCCGTCCTACAAGATCGGCCAGCGGGTCTGGGAGCAGATCCGCGACGAGCTCCAGGCGCGGGAAGGTGCGGCCTTCGACATCAGGGCCTTCCACAAGCGAGCGCTCGACCTGGGCGGTGTGGGCCTCGACACGCTCCGCACCGCGCTGCTCGGCTGACGGCGGCGAAAGAGGTCCCGGTCGATGCGGAATACCTGCGTTGAGGCATCCGTTCCAAATCGAGTAAACTAGATCGTCACCCTCGTGACTTCTCTATCCGCTCGCCTGCAGCGGGAAAACATCGAATTCTCGCATCAGGCCCGATTCATGCCCACACCCGGAGTAACCACTCAATGACTACCACTACGACCGAAAAGGCAGCCAAGCAGGTCGCCATCAACGACATCGGCTCTGCTGAGGATTTTCTTGCCGCGGTCGAGAAGACTCTGAAGTTCTTCAATGACGGTGACCTCATCGAAGGCACCGTCGTCAAGATCGACCGCGACGAGGTGCTCCTCGACGTCGGTTACAAGACCGAGGGCGTCATCCCCTCGCGCGAGCTTTCCATCAAGCACGACGTCGACCCCAGCGAGGTCGTCGGCGTCGGTGACACCGTCGAGGCCCTCGTCCTTCAGAAGGAGGACAAGGAAGGCCGTCTGATCCTGTCGAAGAAGCGGGCTCAGTACGAGCGCGCCTGGGGCGATGTGGAGAAGATCAAGGAAGCCGACGGCGTCGTGACCGGCCAGGTCATCGAGGTCGTCAAGGGCGGTCTGATCGTCGACATCGGCCTGCGCGGCTTCCTGCCGGCTTCGCTGATCGAGCTGCGTCGTGTGCGCGACCTGACCCCGTACCTGGGTCAGGAGATCGAGGCGAAGATCCTCGAGCTCGACAAGAACCGCAACAACGTCGTCCTCTCACGCCGCGCCCTGCTGGAGCAGACGCAGTCCGAGAGCCGCACCACCTTCCTCAACAACCTGCACAAGGGCCAGGTCCGCAAGGGCGTCGTGTCCTCGATCGTCAACTTCGGCGCCTTCGTCGACCTGGGCGGCGTCGACGGCCTCGTGCACGTCTCCGAGCTCAGCTGGAAGCACATCGAGCACGCCAGCGAGGTCGTCGAGGTCGGCCAGGAGGTCACCGTCGAGATCCTCGAGGTGGACCTCGACCGCGAGCGCGTCTCCCTGTCGCTCAAGGCGACGCAGGAGGACCCGTGGCAGGTCTTCGCCCGCACCCACGCCATCGGGCAGGTCGCACCGGGCAAGGTCACCAAGCTCGTCCCCTTCGGCGCCTTCGTCCGCGTCGCGGACGGCATCGAGGGCCTCGTGCACATCTCGGAGCTCTCCGGCAAGCACGTCGAGCTCGCCGAGCAGGTCGTGTCGGTCGGCGAGGAGGTCTTCGTCAAGGTCATCGACATCGACCTCGAGCGTCGCCGCATCAGCCTGTCGCTCAAGCAGGCCAACGAGGGCGTCGACCCCGAGGGCACCGAGTTCGACCCGGCCCTCTACGGCATGCCGACCGAGTACGACGAGCAGGGGAACTACAAGTACCCCGAGGGCTTCGACTCGGAGACCGGCGAGTGGAAGGAAGGCTTCGACGAGCAGCGCGCCAAGTGGGAGGCCGACTACGCGGCCGCCCAGGAGCGCTGGGAGGCCCACAAGAAGCAGGTCGCCCGCCAGCTGGAGGAAGAGGCCAACAACACCGGCCAGTCCAGCTCGAGCTCCTTCTCGACCGAGTCGTCCGCCACCGGCACCCTCGCCGACGACGAGTCCCTCGCCGCGCTGCGCGAGCGCCTCTCCAGCAACTGAGGCCGAGCAACGATCTGATCGGCTTCGGCTGATCCGGGGCCGGGTCCTTCGGGACCCGGCCCTTTTCCGTACGCGGACGCCGGCCGCACGGACGCCGACCGCACGGGTGCCGGTAGCGTGGCATCCGTGCAGATCGTCGCGCTCACGGGCGGAATCGCCTCCGGAAAGTCCACCGTCTCCGCCCGGCTGGCGGAGCTCGGCGCCGTCGTCGTCGATGCCGACAAGCTCGCCCGCGAGGTGGTCGAGCCGGGGCAGCCCGCCCTCGAGCAGATCGCGGCGGAGTTCGGCCCCGGCGTGCTGCACCCCGACGGCACCCTGAACCGGCCGGCTCTCGGCGCGATCGTCTTCCGCGACGAGACCGCCCGGCTGAAGCTCAACGACATCACGCATCCCGCGGTGTGGGGGCGTGCGAAGGAACTGTTCACGGCGGCGGAGGCCGCAGACCCCAACGCCGTGGTCGTCTACGACGTGCCGCTGCTCGTCGAGGCCGCGGGCGACCGGCCGCTGCACTTCGACCGCGTCGTCGTCGTCAACGCATCCCGCCCCGAACGGCTGCGCCGGCTGGTGCAGGACCGCGGGATGACGCAGGCGGACGCCGAAGCGCGGCTGGGTGCGCAGGCGACGGATGCCGAACGCCTGGCCGTCGCGGACGTGGTGCTCGACAATGACGGCACGCGGCCGGAGCTCATCAACGCCGTGGACGAGCTGTGGCGCACCTTGATCCGGCACACGGGAATCACCGACGGGATGTCGAGCGAGCGTGTCTAGCCTGGATAGGTGGACCATAGCCGAACGGAAGAAGAAGGCCGGGCGGCATCCGTCGCCGAACTGATCGCGCGATGGGCCGCCGCACGCCCAGAGGCGATCTTTCTGGAGGATGCCCGCAGCGAGCGGAAGGTCGACTACGCCGAACTCGCGCGGTCCGCCGCCTCCGCGACCGCGGCATTCGCGGCCGCGGGCATCGGGCCGGACGGGGCGGTGCTGCTGGAGGTCGCCGATCCGCTCGACTTCACGCTCGTGTACCTCGCCGCCCTCGCCTCCGGCGCCCGAGTGGTCCCGATCGCGCCGGGCAGCTCCGCCGAGACGATCGCGGTGCTCGGCGCACGCTTCGACGGCACCGTGCTGCACGTGAGCGATCGCACCGCGGCGGGGCTCCTGACCGGCGAGGGCCTCGTTCCGACCGGCCACGGCTCGGCGGTGCTCTTCACCTCGGGGTCGACCGGCACACCCAAGGGCGTCGAGCTGGACGAGGACCGGTTGCTGCACGTGGCCGGCGCCGTCGCCGCGCACAACGCGCTCACGCCGGCCGACCGCGGCTTCAACCCGCTGCCGCTCTTCCACATCAACGCCGAGGTCGTCGCCGTGCTCGCGACGCTCGTCGCCGGTGCGACGCTCGTGCTGGACCGCCGTTTCCGCCGCACCGGCTTCTGGGAGCTCCTCGCGGAACGCCGCATCACCTGGGTCAACGCCGTGCCCGCGATCCTGGCGATCCTGGCGGCGGCGGGGGAGGTGACGCCGCCGGCCTCCGTGCGCTTCGTCCGCAGCGCCTCCGCCCCGCTGCCGGGGCCCGTGCGCACCGCCTTCGCCGGTGTGCCGCTCGTCGTCAGCTACGGCATGACCGAGGCCGCGAGCCAGATCACCGCGACGCCGCTCGACGGCAGCGCCCCCGCGGGCTCCGTGGGGCGCCCCGTGTCGGCCGAGCTCGAGGTGCGCGACGGCGCGGGCGAGCGGATGCCTGCCGGCGAGCTCGGCGAGGTGTGGGTTCGCGGCGCCGGGATCGTGCGCGGCTACTTCGAGGGCACGGCGGCCGAGCGCTTCGACGCACAGGGCTGGCTCCGGACCGGGGACCTGGGCTCCGTCGATGCCGACGGCTTCGTCACCCTCGCCGGGCGCAGCGACGACGTCATCAACCGCGGCGGAGAGCTGGTCTACCCCAGCGACGTCGAGGAGGTGCTGCTGGGCGATCCGCACGTGCGCGAGGCCGTGGTCGTCGCCCGGCCCGACGAGATGCTCGGGCAGGTGCCGGTGGCGTTCGTCGTCACGGCCGAGCCCGTGGACCACACGGAGGCCGCGCTCCTGGCCGACGCGCTCGCGCGACGGTGCACCCGGGTCCTGCCACGCGCCCTGCGCCCCGTGAGCATCACGGTGGACGCGGAGCTGCCCCGCGCCGCAACGGGGAAGGTGCAGCGCGCCCGGCTGCGCGCGGCCCTCGCGGGGAAGGCGGAGTGAGCTCCGGGCAGGACGCACGGCAGGCACAGGCATCCGTCGCCCCTCCGCGGGCCCGCCTGCACATCCACGAGATCGACGTCGTCCGCATCCTGACCTTCGCCTCGGTGATCGCGGTGCACACGATCAGCCACACCGCCGCGGCCGACGACGTGCCCCTGCACGTGCTCCTCGGCCTGGTGCACTTCACCCGGGAGCCGTTCTTCTGGATCACGGGGTTCGTGCTGATGTGGAGCTACTTCCACAAGCCGGTGCCGATGCGGAGGTTCTGGCCGCGCCGCTTCCTGCTCGTCGGCGTGCCGTACCTGGTCTGGTCGCTCGTCTACCTGCTCGCCTACGACTACCCGCGCACCCACCACGATCCGTCCCTCGGCGGTTTCGTCGTGGACTACCTGCGGGTCGTCGTGACCGGCACGGCCTGGTACCACCTCTACTTCCTGCTCGTGACGATGCAGCTGTACCTGCTGGTGCCGGTGATCGCCTGGCTCGTGCGGAGGACCCGTGGACACCATGTGCTGCTGCTCGTGCCCGCGGCCGTCCTGCAGCTCGGGCTCATGGCGTGGTACCACTACTGGCCCGAGGTGGTGCCGGGCTTCGTCGCGTTCGACAAGCAGTACTTCTTCAGCTACAGCTTCTTCATCATCGCGGGCGCCGTGTGCGCGGACCACGGCGAGGCGTTCTTCGCCTGGATCGCGCGCCACCGCGGGCTCGTGGGTCTCATCACGCTCGGCTGCGCCATCGTGTTCCTCGCGGTGTTCGCGATCCAGTACGCCGCCGGTGAGAGCCTGTACGCGGCGGGCTCACCCGTGCAGCCGGCGATCGTGGTCTGGGCAGTGGGCGTCGGCCTCGGCTTCACGGCGATCGGCAGCTATTGGTCGGAGCATCGCACCGCCGGATCGCTGCTGTCGCGCGCCATCGACACGGCCACGGACCGTTCCTTCGGCATCTTCCTGTCGCACCCGCTCGTGCTGTGGGTGCTGCTGTGGGCGGGCGACGGCTGGTTCGCGCGGACCCTGCCGGACCCGTGGCGCACCCTGTGCGCCTATCTGATCGTGATCCTGGGCGCGATCGGTCTCACCGAGCTGGCCCGGCGCAGCCCGATCAGCCTCTGGTTCACGGGACGTCCGCGACGCCGCGCGGGAGCACGCGCCGCGGCTTCATGACGGCGGCGACCACCGCCGAGACGGCGAGCAGCGCGATCGACAGCCCGAACGGCCACTGCCACCCCTGATTGTCCACCAGCAGCCCGAACAGGGCGGGGGAGGCGATGCCGGCCAGGCCGAAGCCGGTGTTCATCATGCCGCTCGCAGTCGCCGACCATTCGGGGGCGACATCCATCGGGATCGCCCACAGCGTCGCGTTGCACAGCTCGAGGAAGAAGAACGACAGCGCGAGCGACGTCGTGGCGACGGCGATGCTCCTCTGGGCGAACAGCAACGGCGTGAGGCAGATCATCGAGCCGATCAGTCCGACGAGCAGCACCGTGCGGCGGGCGAGGCGCAGATTGCCGGTGCGGCGCAGCAGCCGGTCGCCGAACATGCCGCCGGCGGTGTCTCCGACGACGCCCGCGGCGAGCACGAGCGAGGTGAACAGCGCGTACTTCGAGAGCGGCAGGTGGTACACGTCGGCGAGGAATCCGGGGATCCAGGTCAGGAAGACCCACAGCACCCAGCCGTAGCCGAAGTCGACGACCATGACGGGGAAGATGGTGCGCAGCAGCCGCTTCCACGGCACCGGTGGCCGGGCATCCGCCTCGAGCTCCCGGGGGATCTCCGCGAGCTCCTGCCGCGTCACCCGCGGGTGGTCCTGCGGCCTGTCGCGGAAGGAAAGCATCCACAGCAGCGCCCACAGCGCGGAGAGGACGCCCACGACGAGGAAGGACAGCTGCCAGCCCGCGAGAACGGTGTGCAGGCTGTCGCCCCAGACGATGAGCCCGCCGACGATGAGCGGCGCGACCGCGTTGCCGAGACGCGAAGCGGAGTGGACGATGCCCTGAGCGAAGCCGTTGCGATCCGGCGGCACCCACTTCGACATCGCGCCGGTGGCGGTCGGGAAGG
Source organism: Gryllotalpicola sp. (assembly GCA_036398375.1). GTDB lineage: Bacteria > Actinomycetota > Actinomycetes > Actinomycetales > Microbacteriaceae > Gryllotalpicola. The sequence continues at coordinate 41,108 of DASWPQ010000051.1, read as the reverse complement.
CCGCCGCCTCGGTGAGCCCGAGCAGCAGGCGGGCACCGACGAGCGAGAGCAGCCCGGTCGACAGCCCCGTCGCGACGGTCGCGACGCCCCACAGCACGCCGATCCAGAACAGCGACTTACGTGGTCCGAAGCGTTCACCGATGTTGCCGCCGAAGACCTGCAGCAGGGCGTAGGGGATGGAGAAGGCGGAGACGGCGAGTCCGAACTGGGCCGAGCTCAGGTGCAACGCGCTCATGATCGTCGGCCCGGCTGTCGCGATGTTGGTGCGGTCCAGGTAGGAGATCGCGTACATGCCGCACAGCAGCAGCAGGACCCTGCCGCGCACCCGGTGCCAGATCGGCGAGGCGAGCTCGCGAGGCGGGGTGGCAGGGGCGTGGAGCGTCAACGATGGTCCTCCGGTCGGGGAGCGGCGCGTCCCGGTGACGAGCGCTCCCTTTCCACCCTGTACCCGACCGGAGGGTCTGAAGTTCAGAATCCGTTCAAGAAAATGGATGCCTGCGGGCATCCGAGCCGCTCACACGGACCGCGGCTCAGACCCCGTTCAGGCGTGCGACGCGTGAGGCGACGCTCCCGCCGTCGGCGCCGGCCACACGCGTGACGGCCGAGGCGAGCACGGAGTCGGGCACGACCTGACGGGCGTCGTCGTCGGCGAGCAGCTCGACGAGGAGCGCCACGGCCTCCTCCGCGCGGCTCGCGATCGGGAACCAGGGGAGTGCCGTGCGCCACGCCTTGAACGCCATGAGCACGATGTGGTGATGCTGTGTGACGTGGGCGCGCTCGTGCGCGACCACCGCGGCGAGCTCCTCCTCGGAGAGCAGGCGCAGCAGACCGTCCGAGAGCACCGTGAGCGAGCGCGGCGCGCCCGGCAGGCAGTAGGCGACGGGCGCCTCGTTCTCGATCAGGCGCGTGCCGGGGCGGTCGGGCATCGGCGTCGAGAGCAGGTGGAGGAGCTGGCGGTGCCGACGGCGCTGCCGCCAGGTGCCGACGGTGGTGAGCCCGAGGTTGAGCAGCAGGTGCAGGGCGAGCAGGGCGGCGGCGCCCGTCGAGACGAACCAGAGTGCGCCGATCATCGACAGGCCACCGGCGACCGCGATCGCCTGCCAGCACAGCATGGCGACGGCCGGCATCCGCACTGTCCAGCGCGCCCGGGCGAGAACGATCGGCACCGGCCAGGCCAGCAGGACCGCGATCAGGCCCAGGATCAGGACTTTCGTCACTGCCGAGGCCCTAGCTCGACCCGAGAAGCTTGCGGAGATGATCCGTCTCGCTCTGGCTGGCGCGCCCCACGAATCGCGCCAGCACCGCCTCGCGGTCAGGGGCGGCGGTCAGCACCTCGTGCATGAGCTCGGCCATGTAGTCGTCGCGGCTCAGTGCGGGGCGGAAGAGATGCGGGCGCCTGCCGCGGTCGCGTCGGACGAAGCCCTTCGCCTCGAGACGGGTGAGCACCGTGAGCACGGTCGTGATCGCCGGATCGCCGGCCAGCTCATCGCGCACCTCGCTCGCGGCGAGCGGGGAGTCCGACTGCCACAGCAGATCCATGACCGCGCGCTCCAGTTCCCCAAGAGATGCCACGTTGCTATTCTACGCGTGGTAGAAAGATACAAGTTCTACGCCATGTAGAACTCGGCGCGAGCCGAACCCTTTCATCCATCGCCCGGAAGGGCGGAGCGTCCGAGAGGACAAAGCAGTGCACTACGCCGCGCTCGACCCCCTGCTGATCGCCCGTTGGCAGTTCGGCATCACGACCGTCTACCACTTCTGGATGGTCCCGCTCACGATCGGCCTGGGCCCGGTGGTGGCCTACTTCCAGATCCGGTGGCACCGCAGCGGGGACGAGCGCTTCTACCGGGCGACGAAGTTCTGGGGCAAGCTCTTCACGATCAACTTCATCATGGGCGTCGCCACCGGCCTCGTCCAGGAGTTCCAGTTCGGGCTCGCCTGGAGCCAGTACTCCCGCTTCGTGGGGGACATCTTCGGCGCACCGCTCGCGATGGAGTCGCTGCTCGCCTTCTTCCTCGAGTCGACCTTCCTCGGGCTGTGGATCTTCGGCTGGGGCCGCCTCAGCAGGCGCGTGCACACGATCGTGCTGTGCTTCGCGATCGGCGCGTCCATCCTCTCGGCCTACTTCATCATCGTGGCGAACTCGTGGATGCAGCATCCGGTCGGAGTGAAGCTCGTCGACGGGCATCCGATCATGACGAACATCTGGGCCGTCCTCGGCAACAACACCGCCATCTGGGCCTTCACCCACACGGTCGTCGGCTCCTTCATGGTCGGCGGAATGTTCCTGCTCGGCATCAGCTGGTACCAGCTCTGGCAGCGTCGCAAGGACGGCATCGACACGGTCGGCGCGGACGGACGCGTCGTCGCCGGCGAGAACCCGGACATCCCCGGCCGCGACGTGGCGGACCACCGGCTCTGGCTCTCCTCGCTGCGCGTGGGCGCCTGGGTCGCCATCGCGGCCTTCGTGCTCGTGTTCATCACGGGCGACCAGCAGGGCAAGCTCATGTTCGTCCAGCAGCCGATGAAGATGGCCGCGGCGGAGGCGGCCTGCGACACGACGACCGACTTCTCCGTGCTGTCCTACGGCGCCTGGAACGCCGAGAGCTGCCACAGCGTGCACGACGTCTTCGAGGTGCCGGGCGTGCTCTCCTTCCTCGCCAACTCGAACTTCACCACCCCCGTCAAGGGCGTCAACGAGCTGATCCCCGAGTACGAGCAGAAATACGGCACGACCGCACCGGACGGCTCGAAGATCAACTATGTGCCGCTCATGCCGGTCACCTACTGGGGCTTCCGCGTCATGATCACCCTCGGTGGTCTTGCCGCGCTGGCCGCCCTCGTCGCGCTGTTCATCACCCGGAAGGGCACGGTGCCGCGGCCCAAGTGGCTCATGGTGCTCGCCCTCGTCGGCATCCTCGCCCCGTTCGGGGCCAACAGCGCCGGCTGGGTGTTCACCGAGATGGGCCGGCAGCCCTTCGTCGTCGCCCCGAACCCGACCGGCGTCGACGGTGTGTTCCTCTTCACCGAGGCGGCGCGCTCGCCCAACGTGACCGCGGGCGAGCTGCTGTTCTCGCTCATCGCGCTCGGCTCGCTCTACCTCGCGCTCATGGTCGTCGAGGTCGTGCTGATGGTCAAGTATGTGCGGGGCGGCGCGGCGAGCGCGATCCCCGAGCTCGGCAAGAAACCCGACGACACGGACTCCGGCATCAAGGCGCCGGACGACGTGCTGGCCTTCGCGTACTGAGATCGAGGAGAGCGGCTCATGAGTGAATTCCTTCCCAACCTGTGGTTCATCCTCATCGCGGTCCTCTGGATCGGATACCTGTTCCTCGAGGGCTTCGACCTCGGCGTCGGCATGCACATGCTCGTCTCAGCGCGCTCGGAGAGCGACCGCCGCGTCATGCTGAACACGATCGGCCCCGTCTGGGACGGCAACGAGGTGTGGCTGATCACCGCGGGCGGCGCGATCTTCGCGGCCTTCCCGTACTGGTACGCCTCGCTGTTCTCGGCCCTGTACATTCCGCTGATCTTCGTGCTGCTCGGCCTCATCCTGCGCGCCGTCTCGATCGAGTACCGCGGCAAGGGGCACAGCGCGCGCTGGGTCTCGCTCTGGACGTGGACCCTCGGCCTCGGCTCCTTCGTCTCGGCCTTCGGCATCGGCGCGGCCCTCGCGCTCACCTCGACCGGCCTGCCGCTCGACAAGAACGGTGACATGACCGGCGGGCCCTTCGCGTGGTTCAACGGATTCGCCGTGCTCGGCGGCATCGCGGTCGTGGGCTTCGCGCTCGTGCACTCGGCGAACTTCCTGGCGCTCAAGACCGACGGCCCGGTGCGGGAGCGCGCCGCGCGCTTCGCCTGGCCGTGGGGCATCGTGTGCCTGCTGCCGATCGCGCTCTGGGCCATCTGGCTCGTCGTCACGAGCGGCAGCGTGCTCGCCTGGGTGGGCCTCGTGATCGCGGTGCTCGGCGCCGTGTGGTGGGCGATCAGCGCGCGGGCCCGCAAGGAGGGGCAGGCGTTCCTCGCCCTCGGCGTCTTCATCGTGATCGGTGCCGCGGCGATCTTCGCGGCGATGTACCCGGCCGTGCTGCCCTCGACCACGAACCACGCCTGGGACCTCACGATCCACAACGCGGCGAGCTCGACGTACACCCTCGGCGTGATGTCGGTCGTCGCCGCCTTCGGCGTGCCGATCGTGCTCGCCTACCAGGCGTGGACCTACTGGGTGTTCCGCAAGCGCCTGCGTGCCGATATCATCCCCGAGAACGTGCCGTTCGAGGCCGCCGTGGCGCCCGCCGCCGGCACCGTTCCGCTCGCCAAGTGAAGCCCGTCCTCGCCGACCTCGGCCGGCCCGCGCTCTACCTGCTGGGGCTGCTCGGGGCGGCGAAGGCGGCCGGCCTGGTGCTGCTGGCCGAGGGCGTCGCCTCCGGCCTGTCGGCGCTGCTCGCCCACGATGACGGCTGGCGGACGGCGGTCTGGCTGGGCCTCGCGGGCGCGGTGCTGCGGGGCGGCGCGAGCTGGGCGCTGCAGGCGGCCTCGGCGCGCGTCGCGCTGGGGGCGAAGGAGAGATTGCGCGTACGTGTGCTCGATCGTGCGGTGACGGATGCCCGTGGCACGGTCGGCGCGACGACCGCCCTCGCGACCGCCGGCCTCGACGAGCTCGACCGCTACTACACGGTGTTCCTCCCGACGCTCGTCGGCGCCGCGACGGTGCCGCTGCTCGTCGGCGTGCGCATCCTCACGGCGGACTGGGTCTCGGCCCTCATCGTCGTGCTGACGATCCCGCTGATCCCCGTGTTCATGGTGCTGATCGGCATGCACACGCGCGAGTCGGTCGCCGAGGCGACGACGGCGCTCGGGCGGCTCTCCGACCACATGGTCGAGCTGGCCAGGGGCCTGCCGGTGCTGATCGGCCTCGGCCGGGTGCGCGAGCAGACGACCGCGCTGCGCGGGCTGTCGGAGGAGTGGCGCCGCACCTCGCTGGGCACCCTGCGCACGGCGTTCCTGTCGGCGCTCGCGCTCGAGCTCATCTCGACCCTGTCGGTCGCCCTCGTCGCGGTGTTCGTCGGCGTGCGACTGGTCGCCGGGACGATGCCGCTCGAGGCGGGGCTCGTCGCGCTCGTGCTCGCGCCGGAGTGCTACGCGCCGTTCCGCGACATCGGCAGCGCGTTCCACGCCTCGCAGACGGGACTCGAGGCGCGTCGCCGCGTCCGGGAGCTGCTCGACGCCCCGGCGCCCGTCTCGGCCCTGGTGCGCACCGTCTCGTCGTCGGGCGCCACGGTGTCCGAGCTGAGCGTCACGCACGCCGGCCGGCCGGCGCCCGCCGTCGCCCGGCTCTCCTTCACGGCACCGCCCGGGGCGATCACCGCCCTCGACGGCCCGAGCGGGGCAGGCAAGTCGACCGTGCTGCGCGTGCTCGCCGGCCGCGGCGCGCAGCTGGAGGACGAGGCATCCGTCACCGGCTCGCTCGCCGCCCCGGCTGAGCTCGCCTGGCTGCCGCAGCACCCGCAGTTCGCGCGGGACTCGGCGCGCGCCGAGCTGCGCGCGCATGGGGCGACGGATGCCTCGGCGGCAGCCCTGCTGGAGCGACTCGGCCTTCCCGACGCCGACCCGGCGCGACTGTCGCCGGGGGAGCAGCGCCGCCTCGCCTTCGCCCGCGTGCTCGCCCGCGTCGAGGCCGGAGCGCGGCTCGTCCTCCTCGACGAGCCCACCGCCCACCTCGACGACGACGCGGGACGGCTCGTTCGCTCCGAGATCGCGGCGCTGCGCGCCCGCGGCGTCGCCGTCGTCGTCGCCTCGCACGACTCCGCGCTGCGCGCCCTCGCCGACGCCCGGGTCCCCCTCGGCACGGCATCCCCCCTCGCTCCGTCCGTCTCCCCGATCTCCCCGGTCGGCGCTTCAGCGCCGTGGAGCCCCGAGCGGCTGGCAGCGTCGGACGACCGGCGCGGGACCCGCGCGCCCGGGTCGTCACCGCGGCACGACGCCGGGCGCGCGCGCCGCGCAGAGGCGACGACCCGGCTGGGGGCCGCGGCGGCGACCGAGCAGGGGAACGCCGCGACGGCGACGGGTGAGCTCCGCCGTGTGCTCGCACCCGCCCTCGGGAAGACCGTCGGGGCGATCGCCCTCGGCACCGGGGCGGCGCTCTTCGCCGCGGCGCTCACCACCCTCTCGGGCTGGCTCATCGTGCGCGCCGCCGAACACCCCCACATCCTGTTCCTCGAGGTCGCGATCGTCGGGGTGCGCTTCTTCGGCATCGGTCGCGCCGCCCTGCGCTACGCCGAGCGGCTCATGACCCACGACGCCGTGTTCACGGCGCTCACCGAGCTGCGGCTGCGGCTGTGGCGCGGCCTCGCGGCGCAGGGTCCGGCCGGGCGCGTCCAGCTCACCGCGGCGAACACCCTGGACCGGCTGATCGGCGACGGCGACCGAGTCCGCGACCTCGCCCCGCGCGTCGTCGTCCCGCTCCTCTCCGGCGTGCTCGCCTCGGCCGTCGCGATCGCGGCGCTGTGGGTGCTCTGGCGACCCGCCGGGCTTCTGCTGCTGGCCACGTGCCTCATCGCGCTCGTCGGCGGCAGCTGGCTCGCGATCGCCGCCGACGCCCGTGCGACCCGTCGTCGCGATCAGGACCGCTCCGAGATCGTGCGGCGCACGGCGGCGCTGCTCGCCGCGCGCGACGACCTCGCCGCGAACGGCTCCGCGGACGGGGAGCTCGCCTCCGTCGCCGCCTTGGGCGCCGGGGTCGCGGCATCCGCCAAGCACAGCGCCACCGCCCTCGGTGCCGGCGCCGCGCTCGTCGTCGCCGTGTGCACGGCCGCGGCGATGGGGATGCTCGCGCTCAGCCAGCCGCTCACCGTGCACGGGCCGCTGCCCGTGCCGCTCGCCGCGGTGTTCGTGTTCGCCCCGCTCGCGCTCATCGACCCGGTGCTCGAGGCCGTCAGCGCCGCGCAGCGCTGGCCGGAGCTCGCGCAGGTGCTGCGCCGGGTGAGCCCCGTCACAGCGGCGGCCGACGCCGCCGAGCGTGCGGAGCCCGGCTCGCCGCTCGGCCCCGTCTCCGACATCCGCCTCGACGGGCTCGGCTATCGCTACCCGGGCGCCGCCGCCGCGGTCTTCACGGGGCTCGACGCGGAGGCCGGGACGGGGGAGTGGCTCGTCGTCACCGGCCCCTCCGGCAGCGGGAAGACGACGCTGCTCGGCGTGCTGCTGCGCTACCTCGCCCCGACGGCGGGCCGCTACCTCGTGGACGGGACGGATGCCGCGCGGATCGATCCGGAAGCGCTGCGCCGCCGCGTCAGCTGGTGCCCGCAGGAGGGCCACCTCTTCGACTCGACCCTGCGCGGCAACCTCGCGATCGCGCGCGACCGCGACCATGCGCCGACGGACGCCGAGCTCGCCGGCGTCCTCGTCGCGGTCGGGCTCGGCCCCCTGCTCGAGGCGCTGCCGCTCGGGCTCGACACGCCCATCGGGGCGGCGGGGTCCTATCTCTCCGGCGGGCAGCGGCAGCGCGTCGCGGTCGCCCGCACGCTGCTGGCCGAGAGCGACGTCGTACTGCTCGACGAGCCGACCGCCCACCTCGACGAGGAGGCCGCGGGGAGCCTGCTCGCCGACCTGCGCGGCGCACTGGCGGCGAAGACCACGGTGCTCGTCACGCACCAGGCCGTCGGCATCCGCCCGTTCGATCCTCACCTCCGGCTGGGTACCGGAGTCCTCGATCGGACGGATGTCGTACCCCGTTCCTAGACTGAAGACCATGGAACCGACACGCGCCGTTCGCCCCTTCGAGGTGGTCAGCGAGTACCAGCCGAGCGGCGACCAGCCCGAGGCGATCCGACAGCTCGCGGGCCGCATCAACGCGGGCGAGACGGATGTCGTGCTGCTCGGCGCCACGGGCACGGGGAAGTCCGCGACGACCGCCTGGCTCATCGAGCAGGTGCAGCGTCCGACGCTCGTGCTCGCGCACAACAAGACCCTCGCCGCGCAGCTCGCCAACGAGTTCCGCGAGCTCATGCCGAACAACGCCATCGAGTACTTCGTCTCCTACTACGACTACTACCAGCCCGAGGCCTACGTGCCACAGACGGACACCTTCATCGAGAAGGACTCCTCCGTCAACGCCGAGGTCGAGCGGCTGCGGCACTCCACGACCAACGCGCTGCTGTCGCGGCGCGACGTCATCGTGGTCTCGACGGTGTCGTGCATCTACGGCCTGGGCGCGGTCGACGAGTACCTCGGGGCGATGACCGTGCTGCAGGTCGGCGACGTGATCGGCCGCGACCGGCTGATCCGCACCTTCGTCGACGCGCAGTACGAGCGCAACGACATCGACTTCTCGCGCGGCAAGTTCCGCGTGCGCGGCGACACGATCGAGATCATCCCCATCTACGACGAGAACGCGATCCGCATCGAGCTGTTCGGCGACGAGGTCGAGGCGATCACGATGCTGCACCCGCTCACCGGCCAGGTGCTGCAGCGGCTCGACTCGGTCTCCATCTCGCCCGCCACACAGTACGCGGCGAGCCAGGCGGCCGTGCACCGGGCGATCGGGACGATCAAGGAGGAGCTGGCCGTGCGGCTCGAGGAGCTGGAGCGGCAGGGCAAGCTGCTGGAGGCGCAGCGACTGCGCATGCGCACGACCTTCGACCTCGAGATGCTGGAGCAGATCGGCTTCTGCTCCGGCATCGAGAACTACTCGCGCCATCTCGACGGGCGCCAGGCGGGCGAGCCGCCGACCTGCCTGCTCGACTACTTCCCGGACGACTTCCTCGTCGTCATCGACGAGTCGCACCAGACGGTGCCGCAGATCGGGGCGATGTACGAGGGCGACGCGAGCCGCAAGCGCACCCTCGTCGAGCACGGCTTCCGACTGCCGAGTGCCCTGGACAACCGCCCGCTGACCTGGAACGAGTTCAAGGACCGGGTCGGGCAGACCGTCTACCTCTCCGCGACGCCGGGCCAGTACGAGCTGGGGGTGGCCGACGGCATCGTCGAGCAGATCATCCGCCCGACGGGCCTCATCGACCCGAAGATCGTCGTGAAGCCCACCAAGGGTCAGATCGACGACCTGCTGGAGGAGATCCACACGCGCGTCGATCGCAACGAGCGTGTGCTCGTGACGACGCTCACGAAGAAGATGGCGGAGGAGCTCACCGACTTCCTCACCGAGGCCGGGGTGCGGGTGCGGTATCTGCACTCCGACGTCGACACGCTGCGCCGGGTCGAGCTGCTCACGGAGCTGCGCAGCGGCGTCTACGACGTGCTCGTCGGCATCAACCTGCTGCGCGAGGGGCTCGACCTGCCGGAGGTGTCGCTCGTCGCGATCCTCGACGCCGACAAGGAGGGCTTCCTGCGCTCCAGCACCTCGCTCATCCAGACGATCGGCCGCGCGGCCCGCAACGTCTCCGGCGAGGTGCACATGTACGCGGACCGGATGACCGACTCGATGAACCAGGCCATCGAGGAGACCGACCGCCGCCGCGAGAAGCAGGTCGCCTACAACACCGCGCATGGCATCGACCCGCAGCCGCTGCGCAAGCGCATCGCCGACATCACCGAGGTGCTCGCCCGGGAGGAGGCCGACACGGCGCGGGTGCTCGCCGAGCACGACAGGGGCGAGGGCGGCAAGGGGGCGAAGACCCAGCGGGTCGGCATCGCCGCGCAGGGGGCGATGGAGCTCGAGGACCTCATCGCCGACCTCAACGGCCAGATGCTCGAGGCAGCCGCCGAGCTGAAGTTCGAGCTCGCCGCCCGGCTACGCGACGAGCTCGCCGACCTGAAGAAGGAGCTGCGGCAGATGGAGAAGGCCGGCCACGCCTGAGCCCGCGCGGCTCCCTGTTCGTGACGCCGCTTGCCGTGTACCCCGCTCCGGTTCTAGCGTGTCCAGAGAGGTATGAGGTCAGACAACTGACTCGACAAGCAGCTCGACAAGCAGGGAGAAGAGATGCCACAGCTCGCCACGGCGTATCGGGGTTACCAGGCGTACAGCTATCTGGAGCCGGGGCGCGACTATCAGGAGTTCGCCCTCGCGGCGCAGCTCGATCGCGTCCCCGCGTACTCGCTCGCCCTCGACGAGGAACAGGCAGCCCGCGTCGAACGCCTCTTCCGCGACCACCCGGTGATCTCCCTCCACGAGCACGGCATCGTGCTGCCGGAGGACGGCGAGCAGATCCGCGCCTACAACCACACCGGCCGGCAGCGGACGGCATACGAGGGCCTCGCCCACTCCGGCCTCACGGCCTACATCGACAACTTCATGGCCGGCGCCTCGTGCATCACGAGCGAGAACGGCTGGAAGTGGGATGACATGATCTACGCGCTGGGGCTGCGACTGGCGGACCTCGCGAAGCAGGACTACGTCACGCTCGCTACCTCGCTCGCCGACCTGGAGAGCGCGCGCCGCGACGGCAAGCTCGCGCTCGTCGCCGGCTTCGAGTCGGCGACGATGATCGAGAACGAGCTCGACCGCATCGACATCCTCTACGGCTTCGGCGTCCGGCAGCTCGGGGTCGCCTACTCGCAGACGAACATGCTGGGCTCCGGCCTCTCCGAGCCGGACGACGGCGGCCTCACCACTTTCGGCCGCCGCGCCATCGAGCGGATGAACCGGCTGGGCATCCTCATCGACATCTCCCACTCGAGCGACAAGACCTCGCTCGGCGTCATCGACGCCTCGTCGGTCCCCGTGATGATCACGCACGCCGGAGCCAGGGCGATCTGGCCGATCGCGCGCCTCAAGCCCGACGACGTCATCGTCGCCTGCGCGGATCGCGGCGGGGTCATCGGCATCGAGGCCGCGCCGAACACCACCATCTCGACCGATCACCGCAGGCACAGCCTCGAGTCGGTCATGGACCACTTCCAGTACTGCGTCGACCTCGTCGGGATCGACCACGTCTCCTTCGGCCCCGACACCATGTTCGGCGACCACATGGCCGTGCACCGCGCCTACGCGAACAACTACGCCAAGAACCGCGACACGCACCCGGACCACGAGGAGATCGCGTACGTGGACGGCGTGGAGAACCCGGGCGAGGCGTTCTGGAACATCGCCGGCTGGCTCGTCGCCGACGGCTACAGCGACGAGGACATCGCCAAGGTGCTCGGCGGCAACGCGCTGCGGGTCCTCGCCCAGGTGTGGTGAGCGGGCCCGGTCCGGTGAGCGGCCGAGCCGCGGTGCGCCGCCTGGGCGTGGCAGTCGGCGCGCACGGCCTGCAGCCGGAACGATAGGGCCATGGTGAAGCGCGACACCGTCGTCCAGAGCACGGCCGAGCGGCTCCGCGAGCTCATCTCGAACGACCACGCCGAGGGGGAGCGGCTGCCGGGCGAGCTGCTGCTGGCGGAGCGGCTCGACGTCAGCCGCGCAAGCGTGCGCGAGGCGCTCGGGATGCTCACGGCCGAGGGGCTCGTGGAACGGCGCTGGGGGGTCGGCACCTTCGTGACCGCGCCGGGGCCGGCGGGCCTGCTCGACATGTCGGTGCTGGAGTCCTACCGGAGCCGGATCGAGGCGACCGGCCGCACCGTGCGGCTCGGGGAGGCGAGCTGCGAGCTCGGCACGGCCCCCGAGCCCGCGGCCGCGGCCCTCGGCGTCGGTGCCGACGTCGGTGCCGACGGCACCGGCCGCAGCAACGGCGACGGGTCGGTCTGGGTGGTCACCCGCCGCTTCTTCGTGGACGGGATGCCGTCGGCGCTGCAGCGCGAGTACATCCCGCAGCGGCTGTACGGCCGCCCGGTCGACGCGGCGGCGATGCTGTCGGCCGAGGTCGACCTCTTCACCCTCCTCAACCGCCACCGCGTCGGCACGGCCGCCCACGCCGTCACCGACGTCGAGGCGGTCGCCGCCGAGGGCGCCGACGCCCGCGCGCTCGAAGTTCCGGAGGGGACGCCCGTGCTGCGCACCGAGCAGGCCGTGATCGCGGCCGACGGGGGCACCTCGGCGTTCGGCATCGCGCTGCACCGCAGCGACGTCGTGCGGCTCCGGATCCGTCGCTGAGGCACCCGTCGCTGCGGCATCCGGCTGCGCTGCGGCCCGTGCCTCGCGGCGGAGATGGGCCCATCCAGCGGACTGGATGCCCCAGGGCATCCGCCGAATCGACCCGTCTCCGCGGAATCGGCCCGCTCACACCCGGACCTCCGCGAGGATGCCGCCCGGCTCCAGCCGCAGTTCGCGGTCCAGACCGAGACGGTCGAGGAACCTCCGGTCGTGGCTGACCACCAGCAGGGCGCCCCGATAGGCCGCGAGCGCCTCGACCAGACGGTCGACCGAGTCGAGGTCGAGGTTGTTCGTCGGCTCGTCGAGGACCAGCAGCTGCGCGGGCGGCTCCGCGAGCAGCAGACGCGCGAGCGCGACCCGGAACCGCTCCCCGCCCGAGAGCGAGGAGACGGGGCGATCGACCGCGTCGCCGCGGATCAGGAAGCGCGCGAGACGGTTGCGCAGCTCGCCCGCCGTCACCCCCGGGGCGCCGGCGGCGACCTCGTCGAGCACGGTCCCGGACTCATCGAGCGTGTCGAGGCGCTGGGGCAGGTAGCCGACGCGGTCGGCGGAGAGGCCGTCGCCGCCGACGAGCCGCTCCAGGAGCGTGGTCTTCCCGACGCCGTTGCCGCCCGTGATCGCGACGCGTTCGGGGCCCTGCAGGACGAACTCGCGCCCATCCGCGCTCGTGAACACGGCGAGGCGCCGCCCGCGGGCGACGCCGGGGTCGGGCAGGTCGACGGAGATGCGGTCGTCATCGCGCACCAGCCGGTCCGCGGCGTCGACGGCGGCCTGGGCCTGCCCGATCCGGTCCTCCGCGAGCCCGCGCCGGGCCGCCTGCTTCTTCTCCGCGGAGTTGCGCCGGTCATTGATCGCCGCGGGCACGTAGCGGCGGTTCGCCCTGTCCGTGCGCGCCTGCCGCTCGCTGTGGGCGATGCGCTCCTGCAGCTCGACCTGTTGGCGTTTCTCGACCCGCAATCGCTGCCGCGCGGTCGCGAGGGCCTGTCGCGCGGCATCCTGCTGAGTCTCGAGCCCGGCCCGGTAGGCGCTGAACGGGCCACCGAAAACGGCGAGCGCACCGGCGCGCAGCTCGGCGGTGTCGTCCATCAGCTCGAGCAGCTCCGTGTCGTGGCTGACCACGACGAGGGCGCCCCGCCAGCCGCGCACGAGCTCATGGAGCCGCTCACGGGCGTCGGCGTCGAGGTTGTTGGTCGGCTCGTCGAGCAGGGCGACGGATGCCTGACGCAGCCGGACCCCGACGACGCCGGCGAGCACGGCCTCGCCGCCGGACAGCTCGGCGACGCGCCGGTCCAGCTCGGGTGGCAGGCCGGCCTGGGCGAGGGCGGCCGCGGCGCGCTCCTCGAGGTCCCAGCCGTCGGCGCCGATGAGCTCGAAGAGCTCGGGGGAGACGTCGCCCGCCGTGACAGCGCGCACGGCGTCGACGACGGCGCGCACCCCCAGCAGCTCGCCGAGCGAGGCATCCGTCGCCAGCGTCAGCTGCTGGGGCAGGTAGTCGACCGTCCCGGTGACGGTCACGGTGCCGCGGCTGGGCGCGAGGCGTCCGGCCACGAGACGCAGCAGCGTGGACTTGCCCGCGCCGTTGGCGCCGATGAGCCCGGTGCGGCCTCGGCCGAAGGAGCCGGTCAGTCCGTCGAGGGCCGTCTCGCCGTCCGGCCAGGCGAAGGAGAGGTCGTGGAACACCACAGAGGGGGTGGAAGAAGGCATGGAAAAGGCTCCGGTCCGTGTCAGTGTGAAGCGCTGACACAGCGGAGCCTGGCGGGTACGGGCAGGCGGCGGAGTCAGCGCGAGGTCATCGCGAAACCGGCGTAGCCCGTCATCCCTGGTCCTTCATCCCGTCCCCTGGCATCAGCGGATCACCCGCGGGAACCGCCACAGTCTAACCCTGCGCCGGCGTGCCGACGAGCGCCGCGACGGCCGCCTCGACGGCGACGACGAGCGCCGTGCGGTGCCGCGCCTGCTGGCCCGCGATATCATCCGCCTCGGCGTCGAGCGCACGGATGGCGGGGGCGGAGTTCGCCCAGGAATGCGCGAGGCTCGTGACCAGCAGCAGCACGTTGATGGGGGAGTAGCGCGTGTGGTCGATCGAGGTCGCCGCGTCGATCTGCTCGAGCTTGTGGCGGTACACCTCGAGCTCCTCAGCCGTGGAGTCTGGGCGTTCGAGCCGCTTCCACATGTTCATGCGGGAGTATTCCGGATGCGCGCACAGCCAGTCGTACAGCGACACGGCGTAGCCCGGCAGGTCGTCGGCCGTGATCGGCACCGCCTGGACGAGCAGCCCGAGGCGCTGGTCGATCACGGCGTCGAAGAGGCCCTCCTTCGAGCCGAAATAGGCGTAGATGGCCTGCTTGTTGGCCCCGGCGCGCGCGGCGATGCGATCCACGCGGCCACCTGCCAGTCCGTGCTCGACGAACTCGTCGCGCGCGGCGTCGAGGAACTTCTGCCGCGTCCTCTCCGAGTCATATGCCATCGGGTCAGCCTACCTTCGCTTCTTTCCAACCGGTTGGTTGAAATTTTATCGCATTCGGGCTACGATGAGTCCAACCAGTTGGTCTGAAAGGATTTCCACTCATGAAGGTTTGGTTCATCACCGGCACCTCGCGCGGCTTCGGCCGCGAGTGGGCGCAGGCCGCGCTCGACCGTGGCGACAGCGTCGCGGCCACCGCCCGCAACGCCGGCTCGCTCGCCGAGCTCGTCGAGAAGTACGGCGACCGCATCCTGCCGATCGCCCTCGACGTCACCGATCGCGAGGCCGTGTTCGCCGCCGTCGCGCAGGCGAAGGAGCGCTTCGGCCGCATCGACATCGCCATCAACAACGCCGGCTACGGCCACTTCGGCGCGATCGAGGAGGCCACGGAAGCTGAGGCCCGCGCTCAGCTGGAGACCAACGTCTTCGGTGCGCTCTGGGTGACCCAGGCAGTGCTGCCCATCATGCGCGAGCAGCACTCCGGGCACATCATCCAGGTCTCGAGCATCGGCGGCATCACCGCGTTCCCCGGCCTCGGGCTGTACCACGCCTCGAAGTGGGCGCTGGAGGGCTTCTCGCAGTCGCTCGCACAGGAGGTCGCGGAGTTCGGCATCCACGTCACGCTCATCGAGCCGACCGGCTACTCGACGGACTGGGCCGGCGACTCCTCGGTGCACTCGGCCGAGCTGCCCGCTTACGACCACGTGCGCGAGTTCAACCGGGCCCGCCGCGCCGCCCGTGCCGGCTACTCTGGCGACCCCGAGGCCACGCGCGAGGCGATCCTCACGGTCGTCGACGCGGAGCAGCCGCCGCTGCGCATCTTCTTCGGCCGCGGCCCGCTCGAGACGGCGAAGGCCGACTACGAGAGCCGCATCGCGACGTGGGAGGCCTGGCGCGAGGTGAGCGAGGCCGCGCACGGGCACGAGCTCGGCTGAGGCTGAGGCTGAGGCTGAGGCAGCGGATCACGCCGGGGAGGCCGCGCTGCGAGCACCGTTCGCGGCACGGCCTCCTCGCGCTCATCGCGGGCGGCCTGCCCGACCCGGCGATCGTGCGGGCGCGCGAGGCCGGGATCGGCCTCGGCTGGCCCCCGTCAGCGCGATGTCGGCGGTCGAACATAGACTCGAAGGGTGACGTCCATCAGCACTTCGACGACGTTCGGTCATGTCCATCCGGTCGACTCGCGCGCCAAGCTGAGCGTGCGCGGAGCCCGCGTGCACAACCTCCGGAACGTCGACCTCGAGATCCCCCGCGACTCCCTTGTCGTGTTCACCGGCCTGTCGGGCTCCGGCAAGTCGTCGCTGGCGTTCGACACGATCTTCGCGGAGGGCCAGCGCCGTTACGTGGAGTCCCTGTCGGCCTATGCGCGCCAGTTCCTCGGCCAGGTCGACCGGCCCGACGTCGACTTCATCGAGGGGCTCAGCCCCGCCGTGTCAATCGACCAGAAGTCGACCAACCGCAACCCCCGTTCGACGGTCGGGACGATCACCGAGATCTACGACTACATGCGCCTGCTGTGGGCGCGCATCGGCGTGCCGCACTGCTCCGTCTGCGGCGAGCGCATCCAGCGCCAGACCGTGCAGCAGATCGCCGACCAGCTCATGGAACTGCCCGAGCGCACGCGCTACCAGGTGCTCGCCCCGGTCGTGAAGCAGAAGAAGGGCGAGTTCGTCGAGCTGTTCAAGGAGCTCGCGGCGAAGGGCTTCGCCCGCGTCCTGGTCGACGGTGAGCAGCATCCGCTCACCGAGCCGCCCACGCTCAAGAAGTCCTACAAGCACAACATCTCGGTCGTCGTCGACCGCCTGGTGGCCGGCCCCGAGATCCTGAGCCGCCTCACCGACTCGATCGAGACCGCGCTGGGCCTGACCGACGGGCTCATCGACGTGAACTTCGTCGACGAGCCGGCCGACAGCCCCGACGCCTGGGCCGAGTTCAGCGAGAAGCTCGCCTGCCCCAACGGCCACCCGGTCCAGCTCACCGAGGTCGAGCCGCGCACCTTCTCGTTCAATGCGCCGTTCGGCGCCTGCCCCGAGTGCTCGGGGCTCGGCGTGCGCATGGCCGTCGACGAGGAGCTGCTGCTCGGCGACACGGAGGCGAGCCTGGCCGCGGGCGTCATCATCCCGTGGACGAGCCAGGGCAAGAGCCTGTACCAGTACTACGAGAAGCTGCTCACGGGCCTGGCCCGCGACCTCGACTTCGACCTCGACACCCCGTGGAACCAGCTGCCGGAGCGGGTGCGCTCGGCCGTGATGTATGGCGAGAACTTCGAGGTCAAGGTCAAGTGGCGCAACCGCTTCGGCCGCGAGATGAGCTACACGAGCGGTTTCGAGGGCGTCGTGCCCTACATCGAGCGGCAGTACGCCCAGGCGGAGACCGACACGCAGCGCCAGCGCTGGTCCGAGTTCCTGCGCGAGGTGCCGTGCCCGGTCTGCGGCGGCAAGCGCCTCAAGCCCGAGGTGCTCGCCGTGCTCGTGCACGAGCGCTCCATCGCCGACGTCGCCGAGCTGAGCCTCGTCGACGCCCGCGAGTTCATGAACCGGATGGAGCTGTCCGACCGCGAGGCGATGATCGCTGCGCAGGTGCTGCGCGAGATCAAGCTGCGGCTCGACTTCCTGATCCAGGTCGGGCTCGGCTACCTCGACATGGCGCGCGCGGCGGGCACGCTGTCGGGCGGCGAAGCGCAGCGCATCCGACTCGCGACGCAGATCGGCTCGGGGCTCACGGGGGTGCTGTACGTGCTCGACGAGCCGTCGATCGGCCTGCACCAGCGCGACAACCGCCGTCTCATCGAGACGCTCGTCGCGCTACGGGACCTCGGCAACACGCTCATCGTCGTCGAGCACGACGAGGACACGATCCGCACCGCCGACTGGATCGTCGACATCGGCCCGGGGGCGGGCGTCAACGGCGGCCGGGTCGTGCACTCGGGCAGCTATGACGAGCTCGTCCGCAACGAGGACTCGCTGACGGGCGACTACCTCGCCGGCCGCAGGGCGATCGCCGTGCCGAAGAAGCGCCGCAAGATCGACAGGAAGCGCCAGCTGACGGTCGTCGGCGCCAACGCGAACAACCTCAAGAACATCACGGTCGACTTCCCGCTCGGCGTGTTCACCGCCGTGACGGGCGTGAGCGGCTCCGGCAAGTCGACGCTCGTGAACGACATCCTGTACCGCGTGCTGGCACAGCGCCTCAACGGCGCCCGCAAGCTCGCCGCGAAGCACACCCGAATCACCGGCATCGACAACCTCGACAAGGTCGTGCACGTCGACCAGGCGCCGATCGGCCGCACCCCGCGCTCGAACCCGGCGACCTACACGGGCGTGTTCGACAAGATCCGCACCCTGTTCAGCGAGACGGCGGAGGCGAAGACGCGCGGCTACCAGCCCGGCCGCTTCAGCTTCAACGTCAAGGGCGGCCGCTGCGAGAACTGCCAGGGCGACGGCACGATCAAGATCGAGATGAACTTCCTGCCCGACGTCTACGTCGACTGCGAGGTGTGCCACGGCGCGCGCTACAACCGCGACACCCTGCAGGTGCACTACAAGGGCAAGAACATCGCCGAGGTGCTCGACATGCCGATCGCCGAGGCGGCGGACTTCTTCGAGCCGATCGGGGCGATCCACCGCTTCCTCAAGACCCTCGTCGACGTCGGCCTCGGCTACGTGCGTCTCGGCCAGTCGGCGACGACGCTCTCCGGCGGCGAGGCGCAGCGCGTGAAGCTGGCCACCGAGCTGCAGCGGCGCACCAACGGCCGCAGCGTCTACGTGCTCGACGAGCCCACGACCGGCCTGCACTTCGAGGACGTGCGCAAGCTGCTGCTGGTCCTCGGCGGTCTCGTCGACAAGGGCAACACCGTCATCGTGATCGAGCACAATCTCGACGTCGTGAAGTCCGCCGATTACCTCATCGACCTCGGTCCGGAGGGCGGCGCGGGCGGCGGCGAGGTCATCGCGACGGGCACGCCCGAGCAGGTGGCCCGCGTCGAGGCCAGCTACACGGGGCAGTTCCTGCGCGAGATCCTCGGCATCGGCGTGCCGGTGGGCGCGAAGGCGACGGCGTAGGTCGTGGCCGACACCGTCCCCTACCGGCCGAAGACGGGGGAGATCCCGACCCGGCCGGGCGTCTACCGCTTCCGCGACAACACGCAGCGGGTGCTCTACGTGGGCAAGGCGAAGAACCTGCGCGCCCGGCTCTCGAACTACTTCCAGCCGCTGTACAGGCTGCACGAGCGCACCCGCCGCATGGTGACCACGGCCGCGAGCGTCGAGTGGACCGTCGTCGGCAACGAGTTCGAAGCGCTGCAGCTCGAGTACACCTGGATCAAGGAGTTCAACCCGCCGTTCAACGTCGTCTTCAAGGACGACAAGAGCTACCCCTACCTCGCCGTGACCCTCGGCGAGGAGGTGCCGCGGGCGCTCGTCACGCGCAGCCGCCGTTCCGGCGCCTCAGGCAAGTACGGCGGCTCGCGCTACTTCGGGCCGTACACGAAGGTCTGGGCGATCCGCGAGACGCTCGACCTGATGCTCAAGGCCTTCCCGATGCGCTCCTGCTCCGACGGGGTGTACCGGCGGGCGGAGCTCACGGGCCGCCCCTGCCTGCTCGCCGACATCGGCAAGTGCGCGGCGCCCTGCGTGGGCCGCGTCACGAAGCAGGAGCACCGCGAGCTCGCGAACGAGTTCGTCGACTTCATGTCCGGCAGCGACCAGCGCTACCTGCGCACGCTGACGAAAGAGATGACGGATGCCTCGGCCGAGCTGAACTTCGAGGCAGCGGCGCGCTACCGCGACCGCATCCAGGCCCTGCAGGCGGTGATGGAGAAGACGGCCGTCGTGCTGCCAGACAGCGTCGACGCCGACGTCTTCGGCATCGCCCAGGACGAGCTCGCCGCGGCCGTGCAGCAGTTCATCGTGCGGGGCGGCCGCATCCGGGGCACGCGCAGCTGGGTGCTCGACAAGGAGCTCGACATCGAGCTCGGCGAGCTCGTCGAGATGGTGCTGCAGAACGCCTACGACGGCGACTTCGCCCCGCCGCGCGAGGTGATCGTGCCCGAGGTCCCGGAGGACAGCGCCGCGCTCGAGCAGTGGCTGACCGACCGCCGCACGGAGTCCGACGAGAGCAGCCGCGGCGGGCAGGTCGCACTGCGCACCGCGCAGCGCGGCGAGAAGGCGCAGCTGGCCGGCACGGCGGAGCTGAACGCGAAGGGCGCGCTCTCCCTGTACAAGACCCGTCGCAGCGCCGACTTCACCGCCCGCTCGCAGGCCCTGAACGACATCCAGGACGCCCTGGGCATGGCCGCGGCGCCGCTGCGCATCGAGTGCTACGACGTCTCCCACCTGCAGGGCACGAACGTCGTCGCCTCCATGGTCGTGATGGAGGACGGGCTGCCGCGCAAGGACCAGTACCGCCGCTTCTCGATCCCCGAGACGACGGACGACACGGACTCCATCTACCAAGTGCTCACCCGGCGCCTCGCCTACCTCAAGGAGGACCAGGCCACCCCCGTGGCGGAGCGCGACAGCGAGACGGGGGAGACCCGCCGCAAGAAGTTCGCCTACGCTCCGCAGCTGCTGCTCGTCGACGGCGGCCAGCCGCAGGTCAACGCCGCGAAGCGCGCCCTCGAGGAGTCGGGAGTGCAGGGCATCCAGCTCGCCGGCATCGCCAAGCGCCTGGAGGAGGTCTGGCTCCCGGACTCCGACTTCCCGGTGATCCTGCCGCGCAACTCCGACGCGCTGTTCCTCATCCAGCGCATCCGCGACGAGGCGCACCGCTTCGCGATCACCTACCAGCGGGCCAGGCGGAAGCGCGACATCTCGACGGTGCTCGGCGATGTCCCTGGGCTCGGCCCGACTCGGGTGAAGGAGCTCCTGGGGCACTTCGGCTCCGTCGCGCGCCTGCGCGAGGCATCCGTCGAGGAGATCGCCGTGTCCCGCGGCATCGGCCCCTCCCTCGCAAAGGCGGTGTACGACACCCTGCACGCCCCCGATGGTGAATAGGCTGGGGGTGTGACGGCCCAGCCACCACCGCAGCAGACTGCGCCCATGCAAACCGTGCCCATCCAAGAGGTGCTCATCGTCACCGGCATGTCCGGTGCCGGGCGATCCACGGTGGCCAAAGCGCTCGAGGACCTCGACTGGTTCGTCGTCGACAACCTGCCGCCGCAGATGCTGCGCCCCCTGCTGGACCTGGCCAGCCATTCCGGTGAGGGCACCCCGCGCATCGCGGCCGTGCTCGACGTACGCGGCCGCGACTTCTTCACCGAGCTGCAGGATTTGCTGCCGTCCCTGCGCGACAACGTGCAGCTGAGCGTGCTGTTCCTGGATGCCTCGGATGCCACGCTCGTGCGCCGCTTCGAGTCGGTGCGGCGCCCCCACCCCCTGCAGGGCAACGGCACGATCCTCGACGGCATCATGGAGGAGCGCACCCGCATCAAGCAGCTGCGGGAGTTCGCCGACCAGGTGATCGACACCTCCGAGCTGAACGTGCACGAGCTGACCAACCGCGTGCACGACGCCTTCAAGACCGAGGCGACGCCGGGGGTGCGGGTCACGGTGACGAGCTTCGGCTTCAAGTACGGCCTGCCGAGCGACGCCGACATGATCGCGGACGTGCGCTTCCTGCCGAACCCGTTCTGGGTGCCGGAACTGCGCCCCCTGACCGGCCAGGATCCGTCCGTGCGCGACTACGTCTTCGCCCAGGAGGGGGCCGAGGAGTTCCTGGGGCTGTGGGAGCGGATGCTCGCGGTCGCCCTCGCCGGCTACCAGCGCGAGAGCAAGCGACACGCCCTGATCGCGATAGGCTGCACGGGCGGCAAGCACCGCTCCGTCGCCATCGTCGAGGAGCTGGCCAGGCGGATCTCCGGCCTGCCGGGGGTCGCCGTCAACGTCAAGCATCGTGACCTTGGCCGCGAGTGACGCGGCAGATTGGACATTCTCAGTGGCAGGTCTTACCCAATGGCGCTGACCGCGGACGTGAAGGACGAGCTCCTCGGAGTCGACGCGGGCAAGATCACGGTACGCGCCGCTGAACTGGCCACGATCCTCCGCCTCGCGGGGGGGCTGCATGTCATCTCCGGCCGGATCGCCGTCGAGAGCGAGCTGGACAGCCCGCAGCTCGCCCGGCACGTGGTGCGGGCGCTGCTGGACCTTTACGGGGTGCGCGCGGAGGGCACGGTGATCGCCGCAGCCGGTGGACGCCGCAGCGACCAGTACCTCGTCCGCGTCGTCGACGGCGGCGAGACGCTCGCCCGTCAGACGGGCCTGCTGGACGCCAGGCGCCGCCCCATCCGCGGCCTTCCCAACCGCCTCACGACGGGTGCGCGGGACGAGCTCGCGGCCGTCTGGCGCGGCGCCTTCCTCGCCGCCGGCTCGCTGACCGATCCCGGCCGCTCCGCCGCGCTCGAGATCACCTGCCCAGGCAACGAGACCGCCATGGCGCTCGTCGGCGCCTCCGGGCGGCTCGGCATCGCCGCCAAGGCGCGCGAGGTGCGGGGGGTGCACCGCGTCGTCATCCGCGACGGTGAGGCGATCAGCGGCATGCTCACGCACATGGGCGCGACCGAGACGGTGCGCAGCTGGGAGGAGCTGCGGCAGCGTCGCGAGGTGCGCGCCACCGCCAACCGACTCGTGAACTTCGACGACGCGAACCTGCGGCGCAGCGCGCAGGCGGCCGTCGCCGCCTGCGCGCGCGTGGAGCGCGCGCTGGAGATCCTCGGCGACGATCTGCCCGGCCATCTGCGCTACGCGGGGGAGCTGCGGCTCGCCCATCGCGACGCGAGCCTGGACGAGCTCGGCCACCACGCCGACCCGCCGATGACGAAGGATGCCGTTGCCGGACGCATCCGCCGCCTGCTCGCGATGGCCGACAAGAAGGCGATCGAGCTCGGCATCCCGGGCACAGAGGCGAACCTCCCAGCCGATCTCGACGAGTGACCAGGCGAGCCGCCGTCGGCCTATGTCAAAAGCCTTAACCCCATGCGCAGGCGTCACTAGAGTTGAGAGTGTCTGCTGAAGATATGAGGAGAAGAGTGAATGGCTGACTACACGCTCGCCGATCTGCCCTACGACTACTCGGCTCTCGAGCCGAACATCTCGGGTCGCATCATGGAACTGCACCATGACAAGCACCACAAGACCTACGTCGATGGCGCGAACACCGCGCTGGCGAAGCTGGCCGAGGCTCGCGACGCCGGTGACCTCACCTACGTCAACAAGCTGCAGAAGGACCTGTCCTTCAACCTGGCCGGGCACGTGAACCACACGGTGTTCTGGAACAACCTCTCGCCGGACGGCGGCGACAAGCCCGAGGGCGAGCTCGCCGCGGCGGTGGACGAGTTCTTCGGCTCGTTCGACAAGTTCCAGGCCCACTTCACCGCGTCGGCGCTGGGTATCCAGGGCTCCGGCTGGTCGATCCTGGCGTGGGACTCGCTGGGTCAGAAGCTCATCATCGAGCAGCTCTACGACCACCAGGGCAACCTGGCGACCGCGACGGTCCCGCTGCTGCTGCTCGACATGTGGGAGCACGCCTTCTACCTCGACTACGTCAACGTCAAGGCCGACTACGTGAAGGCGTTCTGGAACATCGCGAACTGGGGCGACGTGGCGAACCGCTTCGAGAAGGCCCGCACGACGACCTCCGGTCTCCTGCTGCCGTAACCGGCGTGGTGGCCGGCCCGCCAAGAGGGCCGGCCACCGCACCGACTTCCTTCCTCTTCACCAACCGCGCCGGTCGAGCCCCGGCGCCAGAACAACTGGAGACCACCCGTGTCCGTAAAGATCGGCATCAACGGTTTCGGCCGCATCGGCCGCAACTTCTTCCGCGCAGCACTGGAGAAGGGCACCGACCTCGACATCGTCGCGGTCAACGACCTCACCGATGCCAAGACCCTGGCCCACCTGCTCAAGTACGACTCGATCCTCGGCGCGCTCCACCAGGAGGTCTCCGTCGACGGCGACAGCATCGTGGTCGGCGGCAAGCGCATCAAGGTGCTCGCCGACCGCGACCCGGCCAATCTGCCCTGGGGCGAGCTCGGCGTCGAGATCGTCGTCGAGTCAACCGGATTCTTCACCAACGCCGACAAGGCGAAGGCGCACATCGAGGCCGGCGCCAAGAAGGTCATCATCTCCGCGCCCGCCAGCAACGAGGACGGCACCTTCGTCATCGGCGTGAACGAGGAGACCTACGACCCCGCGAACCATCACATCATCTCCAACGCCTCCTGCACCACGAACTGCCTCGCGCCGCTGGCCAAGGTGTTCAACGACAAGTTCGGCATCGAGCGCGGCCTGATGACCACGGTCCACGCCTACACCGCCGACCAGAACCTGCAGGACGGCCCGCACCGCGACCTGCGCCGCGCCCGTGCCGCCGCACTGTCGATCATCCCGACCTCGACCGGCGCAGCCAAGGCCATCGGCCTCGTGCTGCCGGAGCTGAAGGGCAAGCTCGACGGCTTCGCGCTGCGTGTCCCGACCCCTACCGGCTCGATCACCGACCTCACCGTCACGACCACGACCCCGGTCACGGTCGATGAGATCAAGGCCGCCTACAAGGAGGCCGCAGAGGGCCCGCTCAAGGGCATCCTGGAGTACACAGAGGACGAGATCGTCTCGCGCGACATCGTCGGCAACCCGCACTCCTCGATCTTCGACGCGGGCCTGGTCCGCGTCATCGGCGACCAGGTCAAGCTGACGGCGTGGTACGACAACGAGTGGGGCTACTCCCGCCGTCTCGTCGACCTGACCGACTACGTGGCCGAGCGCCTCTAGCCCCGGCCGACACAGAACGAAACGAGGAAGAGCAGTGGCGCTTCGCACCCTGGACTCACTGGGCTCGCTCGCAGGAAAGAAGGTCGTCGTCCGCTGCGACCTGAATGTCCCGCTCAAGGACGGCGTCATCACCGACGACGGCCGGGTGCGAGCGTCCCTGCCCACCCTCAACGCGCTCCTGTCGCAGGGCGCCCGAGCCGTGGTGATCAGCCACCTCGGGCGCCCCGACGGCGCCCCTGACCCGAAGTACTCGCTCGCCCCCGTCGCGAGCCGCCTGAGCGAGCTGCTCTCCGCGCCGGTCGCCTTCGCGGGCGACACGGTCGGCCCGGAGGCGGAGGCGGTCGTCGCCGGCCTCGCCGACGGCCAGCTCGCCCTGCTCGAGAACCTCCGCTTCAACCCGGAGGAGACGAGCAAGGACGACGCGATCCGCGCCGGCTTCGCCGCGAAGCTCGCCGCCTTCGGCGACGCCTTCGTGTCGGACGGCTTCGGTGTGGTGCATCGCAAGCAGGCATCCGTCTACGAGCTCGCCCAGGCTCTGCCCAGCGCAGCCGGCCTGCTCATCGCCGCCGAGCTGGACGTGCTCGACCGGCTCACCGAGAGCCCGGAGCGCCCCTACACGGTCGTCCTCGGCGGCTCGAAGGTCAGCGACAAGCTCGGCGTCATCGGCCACCTGCTGCCGCGCGTGAACGCGCTGTGCGTCGGCGGCGGCATGCTGTTCACCTTCCTCGCGGCGCAGGGCCACAAGGTCGGCACGAGCCTCCTCGAAGCAGACCAGATCGACACCGTGAAGGGCTACCTCGCCCGGGCGGAGGAGCTCGGCGTCGAGATCGTGCTGCCGAGCGACGTTGTGGTCGCCTCGGCGTTCGGCGCGGACGCCGAGCACGAGGTGCGCCCCGTCGACGACATCGAGGGCAGCCCGTGGGGCGCGGAGGGCCTCGGGCTCGACATCGGCCCCGACACCGCCGCGGCGTTCGCCGCGAAGATCACCTCGGCGAAGACCGTGTTCTGGAACGGCCCCATGGGCGTGTTCGAGCTCGCCCCCTTCGCCGCGGGCACCAAGGCCATCGCGCAGGCGCTCACCGAGGTCGACGGCCTGGCGGTCGTCGGCGGCGGCGACTCCGCCGCGGCCGTGCGCGCCCTCGGTTTCACCGACGACCAGTTCGGGCACATCTCCACGGGCGGCGGCGCGAGCCTCGAGTTCCTCGAGGGCAAGAGGCTGCCGGGCCTGGAGGCGCTCGGCTGGGAGCCGACCGAATGAGCGAAGGCAGTCGTACCCCGCTCATCGCGGGCAACTGGAAGATGAACTTCGACCACCTCCAGGCGATCGCCTTCGTCCAGAAGCTCGCCTGGACGCTGAAGGACGCGAACCACGACTTCGACGACGTCGAGGTCGCGGTGTTCCCGCCGTTCACGGACCTGCGCAGCGTGCAGACGCTCGTGCAGGCGGACAAGCTTCCGCTGAGCTACGGCGGCCAGGACTGCTCGACGCACGCGCTCGGCGCCTTCACGGGCGAGATCTCTGCGCACTTCCTGAAGCAGCTCGACTGCCGCTACTGCATCGTCGGCCACTCCGAGCGCCGCTACCGTCACGTCGAGTCCGACGAGACCGTCGCCGCGAAGGCGAAGGCCGCGATGGACGGCGGCCTCGTCCCGCTCATCTGCGTCGGCGAGACCGCGAAGGACCTCGAACGGCACGAGCCGAGTGCGGTGCCGGCCAACCAACTGCGCGGCGCGCTTCTCGACTTCAAGCCGGGCGACGAGTTCGTCGTGGCCTACGAGCCGGTCTGGGCGATCGGCGCCGGGACGGCCGCGACGGCGGACCAGGCGCAGAACGTGGCGAGCGTGCTGCGCGACGTCGTGCGCCAGTCGGTGGGGGAGGAGGCGGCGCGGACGACCCGCATCCTCTACGGCGGCTCGGTGAAGCCGGACAACATCGTGGGCTTCATGAAGTGCCCGGACGTGGACGGCGTGCTCGTCGGCGGTGCGAGCCTCGACGTGGACGACTTCGCGTCGATCGCCCGTTACAAGAAGCACGCCACGTACTGAGGCACAGAGCTTCGCTCGTTTATACTGGCAGACGGTGCCGCAACCGCTGTCGCGTACACCAGGAAGCTACGAAAGGTCCCATACCGTGCAAATCCTCCAGGTCGTGTTGCAGGTGCTCCTCGGCATCACCAGCCTCCTGCTGACCCTCCTGATCCTGCTGCACAAGGGGCGCGGTGGCGGCCTGTCCGACATGTTCGGCGGCGGCATGACCTCCAGCCTCGGCGCCTCGGGCGTCGCAGAGCGGAACCTCAACCGCATCACCGTCATCCTGGGTCTCGTCTGGGTCATCTGCATCGTCGTGCTCGGGCTGATCACCAAGTTCACGTCGTAGGCCCGCACGGCTTCGACACACGCACGCACGCACATCTGAACGAGGAGGAAAGCAATGGTTTCCGGAGGCAGCGCCATCCGAGGGTCCCGCGTCGGTGCGGGACCGATGGGTGAGCAGGACCACGGCCACCACGCCGATCGCATCGCGATCTCGTACTGGGACGCGCTCGGCAATGAGACGGTCCGCTACTTCGCGGCGAATCTGCCGGAGGAGGAGATCCCCGAGGTGATCGACTGCCCGTTCTCCGGCCTCCCCGCCGGTCGCGATCGGGAGAACCCGCCGGCCCTCGCGAAGAACGAGCCGTACAAGACCCACCTCGCCTTCGTGAAGGAGCGTCGGACCGAGGAAGAGGCCGAGGCCCTGCTGCAGGAGGCGCTGCAGAAGCTGCGCGCCCGCCGCGGAACTTTGACCAGCAGCTAGCCGGAAGAAGCCACACACGCGAAAGCCCCCGCTCGAAGGCGGGGGCTTTCCGCAGTGCACGTGCGTGGTCGCTCAGCACATACGCACTCAGTACGTGTCGGCGATCAGGTTCTCGGGCACCTCGGCCGCGGCATCCTGATCGACGAAGAACACCGTGCGGCGGCGTCCCTTTGCGCCCGCGGCCGGCACCTCGGTGTACGACGCGCCCGCGAGGGCGAGACCCAAGGCGGATGCCTTGTCCGAGCCGGCCATCACGAGCCAGATCCGCTCCGAGGAGTTGATCACGGGTCGAGTGAGCGAGAGGCGCTCGGGCGGCGGCTTGGGCGAGTTCCGCACGCTCACGACGGGGACGTCGGTGACGCGGATGCCCGCCATCTCCGGGAACAGCGAGGCGATGTGCCCGTCCGGCCCAACACCGAGGAAGGTGAGGTCGAAGCGCGGCCACTGCCCGCCGTCCGGCGAGAAGCGGGCGAGCTCGGCGGTGTACGCCGCGACCCCGTCCTCGAGCGTGGCGACCTCGTCGCTCGCCGCGAAGGCGTGCACATTGCCCGCAGGCACCGCGATGTGGTCGAGCAGCGCCTGGCGCGCCTGCAGCTCGTTCCGATCCTGGTCGGCCTTCGGGACGAAGCGCTCATCGCCCCACCAGAAGTGCACCTTCGACCAGTCCACCGTGTCGCGCGCGGGCGACTCGTTCGCCGCGGCGAGCGTGCCGATTCCGATGGTGCCGCCGGTGAGGACGACATGCGCGTCACCGTGCTCGGCGACGATGTCCACCAGCTTGGTGAGGAACCGTGCCGCGACCGAGGCGGCGAGTGCTTGTTTGTTCGGGTGGACAAGCACCCGCCGTTCGTTCGTCGTCATGGTTCTCCGAGCTTACTGCGCCCGTCTCCGCCGGGCGTGCCAGGCGGGGCGGCGCGCATGCCGCCCCGGCCGGCTCACTTCTCCAACAGGGCGATCCCCTTGGTGATGACCTCGCCGTACAGCTCGTCCGGGTCGAGCCGGCGCAGCTCCTCGGCCAGGCAGTCGCGCAGGTTGCGGCGCGGCAGGGCGAGGTCGTGCGTCGGCTGGTTCGGCTGCTTGAGCGTTGCCACCCCCGGCACGTCGCGCTCGAGCTCGATCGCGCCGGAGGGGCGCGCGAGCTTCACCCCGTGGATGCCGCTCGAGCCGTTCGCACGCGTCGTGATGTCCTTGTTCACGGGCGCTTCGAGCGACATCCGCAACCACGCGGCCAGCAGCAGGGTGGAGGGGGAGTCCTCCGCACCGGTGACGTGGATCTGCGTGACCGGCTCGTACGGCGGCTGGTCGAGCGCCGCGGCGAGCTGCGCCCGCCACAGCGTGAGCCGTGTCCAGGCGAAGTCGGTGTCGCCGGGGGCGTAGGTGACCGAGTTGTGGCGGATCGCCGCGGCCGGGTCGACCTGCGTCGAGGCATCCGTGATGCGCCGCGTCGCGATCTTGCCGAGCGGCGACTCGGACACCTTGATCGGCGCCTTGCCCGGCCACCAGGCGACGACGGGGGCGTCGGGCAGCAGCAGGGCCGTGACGAGGCCCTCCTCGTCGTCCGCGACGTCGCCGTAGGCGCGCAGGATGATCACCTCGGAGGCGCCGGCGTCGGCCCCCACGCGGATCTGCGCGTCGAGACGGTCGCCCACGTTCGCGGCCAGCGGGTCGTCGTCATCCGCCTTGGCGATGACGATGACGCGCATGGGATGCTCGCGCGAGGCGTCGTTCGCCGCCTCGATGGCCTCCTCCTCCTCGCCCATCGTGGTCGCGATGACGAGCGTGAGCACGCGGCCGAGGGTGACGACGCCACCCTCGTCGCGGATCTTCACGAGGGTCTTCGCGACACCGTTGGTAGTGGTGTCGGCAAGGTCGACGATCACGGACGCCTCCAAACACGGCCGTCGCGGGCCAGCATGTCATCTGCGGACTTCGGGCCCCACGACCCGGGCTTGTACTGGTCGGGCTGACCCTGGGTGGCCCAGAACTCCTCGATCGGGTCGAGGATCTTCCAGGACAGCTCCACCTCCTGATGGCGGGGGAACAGCGGCGGGTCGCCGAGCAGCACGTCCAGGATGAGCCGCTCGTACGCCTCGGGGCTCGCCTCGGTGAAGGAGTGGCCGTAACCGAAGTCCATGGTCACGTCGCGCACCTGCATGCCCGCCCCTGGCACCTTCGAGCCGAAGCGGATCGTCACGCCCTCGTCGGGCTGCACGCGGATGACCAGGGCGTTCTGACCGAGCGCCTGGGTCTGGCTGCCGTCGAAGAGCTGCTGCGGTGCGCGCTTGAAGACGACCGCGATCTCGGTGACGCGGCGGCCCAGGCGCTTGCCGGTGCGCAGGTAGAACGGCACGCCCGCCCAGCGGCGGGTGCCGATCTCCAGCTTGATGGCTGCGAAGGTCTCGGTCGTGGAGCGGGGGTTCATGCCCTCCTCCTCGAGGAATCCGAGCACCTTCTCGCCGCCCTGCCACCCGCCGGCGTACTGGCCGCGCGCGGTCGAGGTGGAGAGGTCGGCCGGGAGGCGGACCGCCGCCAGCACCTTCTCCTTCTCGGCGCGCAGATCGGCGGCGTTGAAGGAGATGGGCTCCTCCATCGCGGTCAGCGCGAGCAGCTGAAGCAGGTGGTTCTGGATGACGTCGCGCGCCGCGCCGATGCCGTCGTAGTAGCCCGCGCGGCCCGCCACGCCGATGTCCTCGGCCATGGTGATCTGCACGTGGTCGACGTAGTTGGCGTTCCAGAGCGGCTCGTACAGCTCGTTGGCGAAGCGCAGGGCCAGGATGTTCTGGACCGTCTCCTTGCCGAGGTAGTGGTCGATGCGGAACACCGAGTCCGGCGGGAACACCGACTCGACCACGCTGTTCAGCTCGCGCGCCGTCGTGAGGTCGCTCCCGAAGGGCTTCTCGATGACGACGCGGCGCCACTGGCCGTCCGTCTGCTCCGCGAGGCCGGACTTCTTCAGCTGCGCGGTGACGAGCGGGAACGCCTTCGGCGGGATGGACAGGTAGAAGGCGTGGTTGCCATTCGTGCCGCGCTCCTCGTCGAGGGCGTGGATCGTGTCGGCCAGGCGCTGGAAGGCCGCGTCGTCGTCGAACTCGCCGGGGACGAAGCGGATGCCCTGTGCCAGCTGGTTCCACACCTCGTCATGGAACGGAGTGCGGGCGTTGGCCTTGACGGCGTCGTACACGACCTTCTCGAAGTCCTGATCGACCCAGTCGCGGCGGGCGAAGCCGACGAGGGCGAACCCAGGCGGCAGCAGGCCGCGGTTCGCGAGGTCGTACACGGCCGGCATCAGCTTCTTGCGCGACAGGTCGCCCGTCACGCCGAAGATGATGAGGCCGGACGGCCCCGCGATGCGGTTGAGCCGCTGGTCGCTCGGGCTCCGAAGGGGATTGAACTCCTTGGTGATCTCCACCGGGGACATCGAACTCGCTAACTACTCGTTGATCGCACCGAACAGCGAGGTGATGTTCGCCTCGGGATCGGTGAGGTTCAGGGTCAGCACCGGGCGGCCGTGCTCGGCGAGGACATTTCGGTCGCCCGCCGCCTGCGCCTTGATGAGCTGGCCGAAGGTGAACGGGCGGTCGGGGATCTGCAGGTCCTGCGGATCGGTGGCCGTGATCTGCAGGAACACGCCCACTGCGGGGCCGCCCTTGTGGAACTGGCCGGTCGAGTGCAGAAACCGCGGGCCCCAGCCGAAGGTGACGGGACGCTTGGCGCGCGCGGCGATCAGGTCGCGGACGCCCGCGAGCTGCGGCAGCGCCAGCCGGTCGACATAGGCCTGCACGGCCACGTAGCCGTTCTCGGGCAGCTGCGCGAGCAGCGCGCCGATGGCGCCGTCGAGGTCGGATGCCTGGCCGAGCAGCCCCTCGGTCGCGCGCACCTCGATGCCGGAGTCCGTGAAGGCGGGCTCGGTCGGCGCGGGGGTGGCGTCCAGCAGGGCGCGCGCGGCGACCTTGGCGGCCTCGACGTCGGGTTGGTCGAAGGGGTTGATGCCGAGCAGGCGGCCCGCGACGGCGACCGCGAACTCCCACACCACGAGCTGCGAGCCGAGCGAGCCGGAGACGAGGATCTCGCCCTCGTGGCGCGCCGACGGCAGCAGATGGAACTCGGTGGCGTCCTCGACGAGGCGGACGACCTGCAGATCGACGAGCTTCTCGTCGAGCTCGGGCGACTCGGTGTCGAGCACAACGGGCAGGAGGCCCGTGCCGAGCTTGCCGGTGGACTCGGCGATGAGCTGCTCGGCCCAGTCGCCGAAGCCCACGAGCGGACTGCCGTCTGTGACGATGCCGAGCTTATCCTTGAGCGGCTTCGAGCCGGCGATGGCGGCACCGAGGATGAGGCCCGGGTTCCTCTCATCGTCGATCGACAGCTCGCGCAGGCCGGCCTCGGCCTCGATGAGCAGCTCCTCGAGGTCCACACCGGCGAGGCCGGAGGGCACGAGGCCGAAGGCGGTCAGCGCCGAGTAGCGGCCGCCGACGTTCGGGTCCGCGTTGAACACCGTGTACCCGGCCTCGCGAGCGCTCGCGTCGAGCGGCGAGCCCGGGTCGGTCACGATGACGACGCGCTCGACGGGATCGATGCCCGCGTCGGTGAACGACTTCTCGTAGATGCGGCGGTGGCTGTCGGTCTCGAGCGTCGATCCGGACTTCGACGAGACCACGACGGCGGTCGTCGCGAGCCGGTCGCCGATCGCGGCGAGCACCTGGCCCGGGTCGGTCGTGTCGAGGATCGTGAGCTCAACGCCCTCGGTGTTCGTGATGACCTCGGGGGCGAGCGAGGAGCCGCCCATGCCGCCGAGCACGATGTGGTCGATGCCCGCGGCGCGCAGCTTGTCGCGCAACGCGTAGATCTCGGGGATGAGCGGCCGCGAGATGTTGACGGCGTCGATCCAGCCGAGTCGCTTGCTCGCCTCGGACTCCGCGTCCGGGCCCCAGAGCGTCGGGTCCTGCGCGAAGATGCCGGAGGCGACGAGGTCCGTCACGAGCGCAGGAAGGACCGCGTCAACGGCCGCCTTCGCTGCACCGCTGACGTGGATCTGGAAGCTCACTTGGCAGCCTCCAGGGAGGACTCGAGAGCGCTCTGGACCGAGGCGACGAGCTCATTCCAGGAGACGATGAACTTGTCGACGCCCTCGGACTCGAGCAGCTCGACGACCTCTTCGTAGCTCACGCCGACCCGGGCGATCGCGTCGAGCACGCCCGCCGCCTCGTCGTAGGCGCCGGTGATGGTGTCGCCCGTGACGACGCCGTGGTCGAAGGTCGCGTCGAGCGTCTTCTCCGGCATGGTGTTGACGACGCCCTGGGCGACGAGGCCGGTCACGTAGAGCGTGTCGGGCAGCGAGGGGTCCTTGACGCCGGTCGAGGCCCACAGCGGGCGCTGGGCGTTGCCGCCGGCGGCGAGGAGGCTCTGGGCGCGCTCGGTCGCGAACTCCTGCTCGTAGACCTGGTAGGCGAGCTGCGCGTTGGCGACGCCGGCCTTGCTCTTGAGCGCGAGCGCCTCGTCGGTGCCGATCGCGGTCAGGCGCTTGTCGATCTCGGTGTCGACGCGCGAGACGAAGAACGAGGCGACCGACTGGATGGTCGAGATGTCGATGCCCGCGGCCTTGGCGGTCTCGAGACCGGTCAGGTAGGCGTTGATGACCTCGCGGTAGCGCTGCAGCGAGAAGATCAGGGTCACGTTGACGCTGATGCCCTTGCCGATGACGGCGGCGATGGCCTCGAGGCCCTCGACGGTCGCGGGAATCTTGATGAGGGCGTTCGGCTTGCCGACCTTGGCCCACAGCTCCTGCGCCTGCGCGATGGTCGCGGCGGCGTCGTGGGCGAGGCCCGGCTCGACCTCGATCGAGACGCGGCCGTCGACGCCCTTGCTGGACTCGTAGATCGGCGTGAAGATGTCCGAGGCGTCGGCGACGTCGGTGGTGGTCAGTTCGAAGATCGCCTCCGAGGCGCTCGCGCCCGCGGCGGCGAGCTCGGCGAGCTTCTCGCTGTAGCCCTCGCCCTTTCCGATGGCGGCGGCGAAGATGGTCGGGTTCGTCGTGACGCCGACGACGTTCTTCTCGTCGATCAGCTTCTGGAGCCCGCCCGAGGCGATCCGGGTGCGCGACAGGTCGTCGAGCCAGATGCTGACGCCTGCGGCGGAGAGTTCCGCGGTAGGAGTGGTCATTTCCTCTTCTTCTTTCCTTGCTGAATCTGGACTGTCAGAGGTGGTCTGGATTGTCGGAGACGATCAGACGGTCGGGGTGAGCGCCGCCAGGGTCTCCTTGGCGGCCGTGACGACGGCGTCCGTCGTGATCCCGAACTTCTCGAACAGGGTCTTGTAGTCGGCGGAGGCGCCGAAGTGCTCGATCGAGACGATGCGGCCGGCCGAGCCGACCCAGCTGTGCCAGGACAGGGCGATGCCCGCCTCGACGGCCACGCGGGCGGTGACGGATGCCGGCAGCACCGACTCCTTGTACTCGTCGCTCTGCTCGGCGAACCACTCCTGGCTCGGCACCGAGACGACGCGGGCGTTCACGCCCTCCTTCGCGAGCTCGGCGCGGGCGTTCACCGCGAGCTGCAGCTCGCTGCCGGTGGCGATCAGGATGATGTCCGGGGTGCCGTTCGGCGCCTCGGCGAGCACGTACGCGCCCTTGCCGACGAACTTCGCGGAGGCGAAGACCTCACCGGAGGCCTCGCCCTCGCCGCGCTCGAACACCGGGATGTTCTGGCGGGTCAGTGCGAGCCCGACGGGGCCGCCCTGGCGGCGGAGCGTCTCGAGCCACGCGTACGCGGTCTCGTTGGCGTCGCCGGGGCGCACGACCGACAGGTTCGGGATGGCGCGCAGGGCGGCGAGGTGCTCGACCGGCTGGTGGGTGGGGCCGTCCTCTCCGAGCGCCACGGAGTCGTGCGTCCAGACGAAGATCGACGGGATGTCCATGAGCGCGGCGAGGCGCACGGCCGGGCGCATGTAGTCCGCGAACTGCAGGAAGGTGCCGCCGTAGGAGCGGGTCTTTCCGTGCAGCGTGATGCCGTTGAGGATCGAGCCCATCGCGTGCTCGCGGATGCCGAAGTGCAGGATGCGGCCGTAGGGGGTGCCCTGGCCCCACTCGGGCGTCGTGATCGACGCCGGCAGGAACGAGCCGCCGCCCTCGATGGTCGTCAGGTTCGACTCGGCCAGGTCGGCCGAGCCGCCCCACAGCTCGGGCAGCACCGCGGCGAGGGCGTTGATCGCCTTGCCGCTCGCGGCGCGGGTCGAGACGTCCTTGCCCGCCTCGAACACGGGCAGCGCCGCCTCGAGTCCCTCGGGCAGCTCGCCGGCCTCCAGACGGTCGAACAGCGCCTTGCGCTCGGGGTTCGCGTCGGCCCAGGCATCGAAGCCCTGCTGCCATTCCGCACGCTGCTCCGCGCCGCGCTCGACGGCACGGCGGGTGTGCGCGAGCACCTCGGGGTCGACGTCGAAGCTCTTCTCGGGGTCGAAGCCGAGCACCTTCTTGATGCCGGCGACCTCCTCGGCGCCCAGCTTGGCGCCGTGCACCTTGCCGGTGCCCATCTTGGTCGGCGAGGGGTAGCCGATGATCGTCTTGAGGATGATGATCGAAGGCTTGTCGGTGACGGCCTTCGCCGCCTCGATCGCGTCGAAGAGCTCCTGCACGTCCTCGACGTACTCGCCGGTCTTCGCCCAGTCCACCGTCCGGACGTCCCAGCCGTACGCCTCGTAGCGCTTGGCGGTGTCCTCGGACAGCGCGATGTCGGTGTTGTCCTCGATCGAGATGTGGTTCTTGTCGTAGATGACGACGAGGTTGCCGAGCTGCTGGGTGCCGGCGAGCTGGCCGGCCTCGCTCGTGACGCCCTCCTCGATGTCGCCGTCGCCGGCCATCACGTAGACGTAGTGGTCGAAGGGGGAGGTGCCGGGGGCGGCCTCCGGGTCGAACAGGCCGCGCTCGTAGCGCTGCGCGAAGGCGAAGCCGACGGCGGAGGCGAGGCCCTGGCCGAGCGGGCCGGTCGTGATCTCGACGCCCTTGGTGTGGCGGTACTCCGGGTGCCCGGGGGTCAGCGAGCCCCAGGTGCGCAGCGCCTCGAGGTCCTCGAGCTCGAGGCCGTAGCCGCCGAGGTAGAGCTGGATGTACTGGGTGAGAGAGCTGTGGCCGATCGAGAGGATGAAGCGGTCGCGGCCGACCCACTGGTCGTCGCTCGGGTCGCGGCGCATGATCTTCTGCCACAGCAGGTAGGCGGCGGGGGCGAGGCTCATGGCAGTGCCCGGATGCCCGTTGCCCACTTTCTCGACGGCGTCGGCCGCGAGAACGCGGACGGTGTCGACTGCCTTGTTGTCAATGGGATCCCATTGCAGAGCTGCCACTGGAACTGACCCTTCTCACTATTCAG
Source organism: Gryllotalpicola sp. (assembly GCA_036398375.1). Lineage (GTDB taxonomy): Bacteria > Actinomycetota > Actinomycetes > Actinomycetales > Microbacteriaceae > Gryllotalpicola. The sequence goes on along the minus strand of DASWPQ010000051.1, from coordinate 5,746 downwards.
TGCGGACGGGCCTTTTTTCCTTACCCGCCGCTTTATCGGTTGTGCCGCCACGGACGTCATCGGCAACCCGCAGCGCTTCGCAGACTTCTCCCAGCCGTCAGGCTGGAGTGTTGTTGTGTCTGGGTGAAGCCTCGGAAAAGGCGAGCACCTCCAGCATAGTCACGCACATGCACCACGAGGGGGTAGCCCCTGGGTGAACTAGACTCTGCGTGACATCACCACCCTCGAGGAGCCATGGGCATTGCCGTAGAGAACCAGGCGGAAGCGCCGGTCCGGATTGGTTTCAGACGCAAGGCACTGGCCTACGTCGCACTCACGAAGCCGCGGGTGATGGAGCTTCTGCTGGTCACCACGATCCCGGTGATGATCCTCGCCGCGCACGGCCTGCCGAACCTCTGGCTCATCGTCGCGACGGTCATCGGCGGCGCCCTCTCCGCGGGCAGCGCGGCGGCGTTCAACATGTACATCGACCGCGACATCGACGCGGTCATGAAGCGCACCAAGAACCGGCCGCTCGTCACGGGCGAGGTCAGCGCCCGCGAAGGCCTCGTCTTCGCCTGGGCGCTCGGCATCGTCTCGACGATCTGGCTCGCGCTGACCACGAATCTGCTGACCGCCGGCCTCTCGGTCGCCGCGATCCTCTTCTACGTCCTCATCTACACGCTATGGCTCAAGCGCCGCACCACGCAGAACATCATCTGGGGCGGCATCTCCGGCTGCTTCCCGGTGCTGATCGGCTGGGCGGCCGTCGCGAACAGCCTGAGCTGGGCGCCGTTCATCCTCTTCGCGGTCGTGTTCCTGTGGACGCCGCCGCACTACTGGCCGCTCTCGATGAAGTACCGCGACGACTACAAGTCCGTGGGCGTGCCGATGCTCGGCGTCGTGCGCGGCCGTGCGCAGGTGGGCCTGCAGGTGATCCTGTACGCCTGGGCCACCGTGGTGTGCTCGCTGCTGCTCGTCCCGGTGGCGAACATGGGCTGGATCTACACCATCGGCGCCGTGGCCTCTGGGGCCTGGTTCGTCTACGAGACGCACCGGCTCTACCACCTCGCGATCCGTCACGAGGAGGTCTCGCCGATGCGGGTCTTCCACGGCTCGATCACCTACCTCTCGATCCTGTTCCTCGCGGTCGCGATCGACCCGCTGATCCACCTCTGACATGGGGATCCGCACCCCCCTCGGTTGGGCAGCCGACCGCTGGACCCTTCCGCCGCGCGTCCTGCGCTGGGCGACGACCTTCGCACTCGTGACGGGCCTGCTCATCGTGCTCGGCGGCGGCATCGTGCGCGTGACGGGGTCGGGCCTCGGATGCCCTACCTGGCCCGAGTGCGAGGCGGGCTCGCTCACGACGACGCCTGAGCTCGGCATCCATGGGCTCATCGAGTATTCCAACCGCATGATCACCTTCCTGCTCGAGATCGCCGTCGCGTGCGTGATCATCGCGGCCAGACTGCAGAAGCCGCGGGTGCGCAGCATCACCCGCCTCGCGTGGAGCCAGTTCTGGCTCGTCGTGGCCAACGCGGTCATCGGCGGGGTGAGCGTGCTGGCGAAGCTCAACCCGTACGTCGTCGCCGGGCACTACCTGATGGCGATGGCGCTGCTGACCTCGATCGCGCTCACCTGGCACCGCGTGCACGAGGAGCCGGACCGTCCCCGCGACGCCCGGCCCCTCGCCAAGGTGCTCAGCTGGGTCACCGTCGCGGTCACGCTCGTGCTGATCGGCGCGGGCACCCTCGCCACCGGATCGGGCCCGCACTCCGGCCAGGCCGCCGACGGCTCGCCCGTGACCCGGATGGCCTTCGACTGGCTCGCGATCACGTGGGTGCACGGGCTGCTCGCGGGGGCGACGCTCGTCCTCGGCGTGGTGCTGCTCCTCGTCCTGAACCGGCCGGGGGAGCGCGTCGCCCGACAGCGGGCTGCCTTCTTCGTCGGCGCCGTCGTCGTGCAGGGACTGATCGGCGTGATCCAGTCCGTCACACAGCTCCCCGACGTGCTCGTGATCCTGCACGTCGTCGGCGCGGGGCTCGTGTGGGTCGGTGCGGTGCGGGTCGTGCTCGACGTCCAGCCGGGGCTCTTCCCCTCCGTCCGCCCTGCGCAGGCATCCGACATCGCCGTTTCAAAGCGGTCTCGCGCGGTCGCGCGATAGACTCCCAGAATCCAGGGGCGCGTCACCACGCGCCTGATAGCCATCCGCACAATCGCGTGCCGCGGCGGACTCGTGACTGCCGCATTGTGTTCCCGAAGGAGACGGCGTCCCCGACGGGGCTCGGCGGGCGAGCCGGTCTGATAACCGGTCACGGGCGGCAGTGAGCGAGGTTGAGCAGTGCCATCAGAAACAACAGTGTCAGACGTTCTCATCGACCGTCCTGAGCTCGAGGGCCTCGGCCAGTACGAGTTCGGCTGGTCGGATTCCGACGCAGCGGGCCAGTCGGCCCGGCGTGGACTCTCCGAAGACGTGGTCCGCGGCATCTCGGGGCTCAAGAACGAGCCAGAGTGGATGCTGCAGCGCCGCCTCAAAGCGCTGTCCACCTTCGAGAAGAAGCCGATGCCCACCTGGGGCGCCGACCTGTCGGAGATCGACTTCGACAACATCAAATACTTCGTGCGGTCCACGGAGAAGCAGGCCCAGTCGTGGGAGGACCTGCCCGAGGACATCCGCAACACCTACGAGAAGCTCGGCATCCCCGAGGCCGAACGCCAGCGCCTCGTCGCCGGCGTCGCCGCGCAGTACGAGTCCGAGGTGGTCTACCACCAGATCCGCGAGGACCTCGAAGCGCAGGGCGTCATCTTCATGGACACCGACACGGCGCTGCGCGAGCACCCGGAGTTCTTCGAGGAGTACTACGGCACCGTCATCCCCGCCGGCGACAACAAGTTCGCGGCGCTGAACACGGCGGTCTGGTCGGGCGGCTCCTTCGTCTACGTGCCCAAGGGCGTGCGGGTCGACATCCCGCTGCAGGCCTACTTCCGGATCAACACCGAGAACATGGGCCAGTTCGAGCGCACGCTGATCATCGCGGACGAGGGATCGTACGTGCACTACATCGAGGGCTGCACGGCCCCGATCTACAAGAGCGACTCGCTGCACTCGGCCGTCGTCGAGATCATCGTGAAGAAGAACGCCCGCGTGCGCTACACGACGATCCAGAACTGGTCGAACAACGTCTACAACCTGGTCACCAAGCGCGCCGTGGCGCACGAGGGCGCGACCATGGAGTGGATCGACGGCAACATCGGCTCCAAGGTGACGATGAAGTACCCGTCGATCTACCTGATGGGCGAGCACGCCAAGGGCGAGACCCTGTCCGTCGCCTTCGCCGGCCCCGGCCAGCACCAGGACGCCGGCGCGAAGATGATCCACATGGCGCCGTACACGCAGTCATCGATCGTCTCGAAGTCGATCGCCCGCGGCGGCGGCCGCGCCGGCTACCGCGGCGAGGTGCGCGTCGACCCGAAGGCGCACCACTCCGCGAACACCGTGCGCTGCGACGCGCTTCTCGTGGACACGATCTCGCGATCGGACACCTACCCGGCCATCGACATCCGCGTCGACGACGTGCAGCTCGGCCACGAGGCGACCGTCTCGCGCGTCTCCGAGGAGCAGCTGTTCTACCTCATGAGCCGCGGCCTGCCCGAGGACGAGGCGATGGCGATGATCGTGCGTGGCTTCATCGAGCCGATCGCCCGCGAGCTGCCGATGGAGTACGCGCTGGAGCTGAACAAGCTCATCGAGATGGGCATGGAAGGCAGCGTTGGCTGAGTTGAGCACCTATACCGAGACCGAGCCCTCGTTCACTGCACGGGCGTCCGCGACGCCCGTGCAGACGCGCTCGGAGCGCCCGAAGTCCGCGGACGTCGCCGACTTCGAGCCGATCACCGGGCGCGAGGCGGCGTGGAAGTACACGCCCGTCGCCGAGCTCGTCGCCCTCAGCGACGGGCCGCTCGACGGCGGCTCCTACGACTTCCGCATCGACGACGGCCGCGGCATCCGCACCTCATGGGTGCCCCGCGACCACGCCCTCGTCGGGGGTGCGGGCCTGCCGGAGGACCGTGCGAGCGCGAACGCCTGGACGCAGTTCGAGCGCGCGCTGCTCATCGAGCTGTCGGGGGAGGAGCCGTTCACCGCGACCCTCACCCGCGAGGGGCTCGGCGCCACCGCCCGCGCCGCGCACACGATCGTGTCGGTCGCGCCGCACACGCACGCGACCCTGATCTTCGAGAGCCGCGGCGAGGCGCTGCTGACCGAGAACGTCGAGTTCGTGGTCGGCGACGGCGCGAACCTCACCGTCGTGAGCCTGCAGGAGTGGAACGACGGAGCGAAGCATGTCTCCGCGCACTTCGCGAAGATCGGCCGCGACGCCCGCCTCAAGCACGTGGTCGTCTCGCTCGGCGGGAAGATCGTACGCCTGAACCCCTCGGTGCGCCTCGCCGGCTCGGGGTCGGACGCCGAGATGCTCGGCGTCTACTTCGCCGACGCCGGCCAGCACCTCGAGCACCAGGTCTTCGTCTTCCACGAGGCCGACCACACCAAGAGCCGCGTCACCTACAAGGGCGCCCTGCAGGGCGCGGGCGCGCACACCGTGTGGATCGGCGACGTGCTGATCGGACCGGATGCCGTGGGCACGGACTCCTACGAGCAGAACCGCAACCTCGTCCTCACCGACGGCACACGTGCCGACTCGGTGCAGAACCTCGAGATCGAGACCGGCGACATCGAGGGCGCGGGGCACGCGAGCGCCACGGGCCGCTTCGACGACGAGCAGCTGTTCTACCTGCAGTCGCGCGGCATCCCGGAGGACGAGGCCCGACGCCTCGTCGTGCGCGGCTTCCTCGTCGAGATCGTGCAGCAGATCGGCATCCCCCCGCTCGTGGACCGCCTGAACGACGCGATCGAGGCGGAGCTGGCCACCGAAGGCGATCGCGCGTGAGCGCGACCCGGGTCTGCTCCCTCGACGAGCTGGCCGTGAACCAGGCCAAGCGCATCGTGCTGGACGGCGTCGCCATCGCCGTCGTGCGCGACGCCGACGACCGGGTGTACGCGATCGGCGACACCTGCACCCACGGCGACATCTCGCTCGCCGAGGGCTTCGTCGAGGGCGAGACCATCGAGTGCTGGGCACACGGCTCGATGTTCTCGCTGACGAGCGGGAAGCCCCTGAACCTGCCGGCCTATGAGCCGGTCCCTGTTTTCGAGGTCGAGATCGCCGACGGCGATGTCCTTGTCGACCCCGCCTCCAAGAAAGTGAACGTCTAACATGTCAGTCCTCGAGATCCGCGGCCTGGAGACCACGGTCGAGACCGAGCAGGGCACCAAGCAGATCCTGCGCGGCGTCGACCTGACCGTGAAGAGCGGTGAGATCCACGCCATCATGGGCCCCAACGGCTCGGGCAAGTCGACCCTCGCCTACACGATCGCCGGCCACCCGAAGTACAAGGTCACCGGCGGCACCATCACGCTCGACGGCGAGGACGTCCTCGCGATGACCGTCGACCAGCGCGCCCGGGCTGGGCTCTTCCTGGCCATGCAGTACCCGGTCGAGATCCCCGGCGTGACCAACACGAACTTCCTGCGCACCGCGAAGACCGCGGTCGACGGCGAGGCGCCATCGATCCGATCCTGGTCCAAGGACGTCAAGGAGGCCATGGGCCGCCTGCGCATGGATGCCCAGTTCGCCTCCCGCAACGTCAACGAGGGCTTCTCCGGCGGCGAGAAGAAGCGCAACGAGATCCTGCAGCTCGAGCTGCT
>DASWPQ010000050.1:0-70719 GCA_036398375.1 Gryllotalpicola sp. | reverse complement strand
GACTTCCCGCTGCCGCACCTCGACGAGGCGATCCCGGCCTCGATGGGCCAGTACCAGGGCGAGCACACCAAGAAGTGGGCGGCGAAGGTCGCCGAGTTCGACGGCTACGTCTTCGTGACCCCCGAGTACAACCACTCGACCCCGGGCGTGCTGAAGAACGCGCTCGACTACGTGTACAACGAGTGGAACAACAAGGCGGCCGGCATCGTCAGCTATGGCGGAGTCGGCGGTGCGCGTGCCGCGGAGCACCTGCGCCTCATCCTCGCTGAGCTGCAGGTCGCGACCGTGCGCCAGCAGGTCGCCCTGTCGATCATGACCGAGTTCGAGAACTTCAGCGTCTTCAAGCCGGGCGACTACAACGTCGGCTTCCTGAGCACGCTGCTCGACCAGCTCGTGGCGTGGACCAAGGCGTTCGAGCCGCTGCACCAGAGCGTCGAGACGGCCGACAGCGACGAGGCTGCCGCGTAACCGGCTACGACGGCGAAGGGGCTCCCCGACGACGGGGAGCCCCTCTGGGTTGTGCATGACGGATGCCGTGGCGCGGGTCCTACGCGGCGAGCTTGCCCGCGACGGTCTTGCCGTGGCTCTCGGCGGCACTGTGCGCCTCTGCGAGGTTCTTGTGGGCCAGCTCGACGAGGTCGGCCATCGCGGGGTTGCCCTCGGCGAGCGTCAACTCGGCCTCGATGACCTCGAGCTGGAAGCCCCACACGTCGCTGATCACACGCTTGTACCAGTCGGTGGCGTGGTCCCAGCCGTAGCGGGGCGTGCCCTCGCCGTAGCCGCCGCCGCGGGCGATGACGAGGAAGGCGTGCTTGCCCTTCCCGCCCTCGGCGCCCGGCGCGAAGCGCGGGTCGGTCAGCACGATGTCCGCCCAGGTCTTGAAGTGCTGTGAGACGCCCCAGTTGTAGAACGGGGCGGTCAGGATCGCGACGTCGGCGGCGGCCAGCTCGTCGGCGAGCCCGGCGGCGATCGCCGCGGCCTCCTTCTGCTCCGGGCTGCGCTGGTCCTCCGGGGTGTACCCGGCGAAGGCGGCGGTGGCCCACACGTCCGAGGCGATCGGCGTGATGCCGACCTCGCGGCGGGTGACGGTGGCGTCGCCCAGCTCGGCGAGGATCGCGTTCTCGAGGGTGTCCGCGACCGCACGGGTGACGGAGCCGTCGACGCGGATGCTCGCGTCGAGACGGAAGAGGGTGCTCATCGGATATTGCTCCTAGGCGTCGAAGTTGTTCTAAGCAGCAGATGATCTGCGACTGATACGATCATAGGACACGACCATCTGGGAATGCCACGAACCGGCCCGGTGAACGGTCGACGAACGGAATAAGGTGAGCGCATGGCGCAGACAGAGGCACGCGACGCCGATCTCGGCTGGGCGCTCGGCACCCTGCTGCGCGGCTATCTGCGTCGTTCGGCCGAGGCGCTCGGCGACCTGCCCGGCGGTCCGCGCGGCTACCAGGTGCTCTCGACCGTCTCGGCGGGGTCGTGCGGCAGCCAAGCCGCGATCGCAGAGTCCACCGGGCTCGACCGCACCGTGCTGACCTACCTGCTCGACGACCTCGAGACCGCCGGCCTGGTCGTGCGCTCCCCCGACCCGAACGACCGCCGCGCGCGGCGGATCACGCTGACGGATGCCGGCACCTCCCGCCTCATCGAGCTGAGCAGCCGCATGCGCCAGGTCGAGGACCAGCTGCTCGGCGGCCTGCCGCTCACCGAGGCCGACACCCTGCGCGTCGCCCTCGCGCACGCCGCGCACTCGCTCGACGAGCAGCCGCAGGAGGTCTGCGACACCGTCGACGAGGCCGCTCGCGGCTGAGCCTCCCCCCGCCGTCTCCGCGCCCCGCGCCGACGCCGCGTCCAGTGCCCACCCGCGGCAGCTTGTTCCCGTTCCGGACCTTCGCTCCCGTTGCCGCGGGCGCAGACGTCCGGAACGGGAACAAGTTGCCGGCGGAAGAGCGCGCCGGCGACGCATCCGCCCGCCGCCCCTACTCCGTCACGAAGTCGATGAGCTGCTCGACCCGGCCGAGCAGCGCGGGCTCGAGGTCGGCGTAGCTCCGCACTCGCCCGAGGATGCGCTGCCACAGCCGCGCGATGTCCTCCTGATTCTCGTGCGGCTGCCGCAGCGCGGCGGCGATGCCCTTCTTCCACTCGATGTGACGCGGGATCTGCGGCCAGGCCGCGAGACCCAGTCGCTCGGGCTTGACGGCCTGCCAGACGTCCACGAACGGATGCCCGACGACGAGCACGTCCGCCCCGAAGGGCCCGCGCGCCACCGCCTCGGCGATGCGGCTCTCCTTCGAGCCGGGCACGAGGTGGTCCACGAGCACCCCGGCGCGCCGGCCGGGCTCCGGACGGAACTCGGCGAGCAGTTCCTCGAGGTTGTCGACGCCCTCCAGGTACTCGACGACGACGCCCTCGACGCGCAGATCGTGGCCCCACACCTTCTCGACGAGCTCGGCGTCGTGACGGCCCTCGACGAAGATGCGGCTCGCGCGGGCGACCCGCGACGCGACCTCTCCGGCGTGGAAGGAACCGGAGGCGCTGCGCGCACGGCCCCCGGGGGCCTGCCGCGTGGGCTTGACGAGCACGACGGGGTGACCGTCGACAAGGAATCCGCGCCCCAGGGGGAAGACCCGCACCGCACCGCGGCGATCCTCGAGCTGCACCAGCCCGCCCTCGGCGATGCCGACCACGGCACCGACGAAGCCGCCGTCCGCCACCTCGACCACGAGCTCGCGCTCGGCGGGCACCTGCTTCGGCTGCTCGATGCCGCGACGCCGCCAATTCTTGTCGGCGAGCACGTCGCCGCCGTACGGGTCGTCCCAGCTCACCCGCTCGACGCTACAGCGCGCCCGCGAAGGCGACGAGGAGCGCCACGCCCGCCGTGAGCAGCCCGATTGTGAGACAGGCTGCGCCGATCCACAGCAGCACGATGAGCCGGTTCGGGCGGGTGCGGCCGGGGCCGATGGCGGAGAGGAAGAAGCCCGCGGGCATGAGGATCGCCGCGATCGGGGCGCCCCAGCGGGCGAGCTCGGCCCAGGGCTCCGGCACGGCGGCGAGGTCGACGAGCAGGCCGACGACGAGGCCGAGCACGAGCAGCACGGCCGCGTGGGCGTGCCCGGCGCGGAAGAAGGCGGTCTGGAAGGGCGTGGCGGGGACCCTGCCGCCGAGGACGCGCGTGAGGAACCAGCCGCCGGACTCGACGGTGATGAGCGCCAGCAGCAGGATGCCGCCGAGGAGGACGGTCTCAGCTTGGATAGTCACGGTATCCAAGAGTAGATAGTTAAACTATCCACCACAAGGAGGCAGCGTGCGAATCTCGGAGCTCGTCGAACGCAGCGGAGTGCCGCTGCCCACCGTGAAGTTCTACCTGCGCGAGGGGCTGCTGATGCCCGGCACGGTGACCGGCCGCACCCGGGCGGAATACGGGGAGGAGCACCTGCACCGCCTCGGCGTCATCCGTGCCCTGATCGAGCTCGTCGGCCTCTCGGTGCAGCAGGTGCGGCGCGTGCTCGCGCTCACCGCCACCCCGGTCGGCTCGCCCCTCGAGCTGTACGGCGTGCTCGGCGCGGCCGTCGGCACCCTGCCGCCGGAAGTGCCGGCCGGCGAGGCATCCGTCGCCCACCCGCGCGCCCGCGACGCGCTCGAACGGCTCGGCCAGATCTACGACCCGGACTACGCGGCCGTCGCCCAGCTCGAGCGCGCGATCGCCGCCGCCGAGGCGTCCGGCGTGCTGCTGACGGATGCCCGACTGGACGCCTACGGCCGGGCGGCGCGCGATGTCGCGCGCTTCGACCTCGACCAGCTGCCGCCCGACCCGGCCGAGGCGGTCGAGTACGCCGTGCTCGGCACCGCCCTGTACGAGCCGCTGCTGATCGCCCTGCGGCGTCTGGCCCACCAGGATCTCGCCGCGAGACGTCTGGGCGTCAGTCCCAGCGACTAGCGTTGACCCCATGGCGACGAAGCGATTCCTGTTCATCGGCGGCACAGGCACGATCTCGACGAGCTGCGTGCGGCTCGCGCTGGAGCGCGGGCACGAGGTCACCGTCCTGAACCGCGGGGCGTCGCAGCTCCGTTCGGTGCCGGAGGGCGCGCGGCTGCTCACCGCCGATGTCCGCGACGCCGCCGCCGTGCGCGCGGTGCTCGGCGGCGAGGAGTTCGACGCCGTCGCCGACTTCCTCTCCTTCACACCCCAGCACGTCGGCACGGCGACGGAGCTCTTCGCAGGCCGCACCGGGCAGTACGTCTTCGTCAGCTCGGCCTCGGCTTACCAGAAGCCGCCTGCACGCATCCCCGTCACCGAGTCGACGCCGCTCTCGAACCCGTTCTGGCAGTACTCACGCGACAAGATCGACTGCGAGTTCCTGCTGAACGACCTCGCGCGCACCGGCAAGGTCGAGCTGCCGACCACGATCGTGCGCCCCTCCCACACCTATGACGAGGCCGCGCTGCCGACGCTCGGCGCCTGGACGGATGTCGCCCGCATGCGCGCCGGCAAGCCCGTCGTCGTGCACGGCGACGGCACGAGCCTGTGGACGATCACGCACTCCCGCGACTTCGCCGTCGCCTTCGTCGGGCTGCTCGGCAACCCGCTCGCGATCGGCGACGCCTTCACGATCACGGGCGACCACGCCCCGACGTGGAACCAGATCTACGAGTGGATCGGCGACGCCGCCGGAGCGAAGGCCGAGATCGTGCACGTCGCGAGCGAGACGATCGGGCGGGTGCTGCCCGACAAGCTCGAGGGGCTCGTGGGCGACAAGGCCCACTCCATGGTCTTCGACAACGCCAAGGTCACGGCGCTCGTGCCCGAGTTCCGCACCACGGTCCCGTACTGGGAGGGCGCGGCGGAGACGATCGCCTGGTATGACGCGCACCCGGAGCACCAGCAGGTGGACGCCGCGCTCGACGCGGGCTTCGACCGGCTGGTCGCACACGCCCGCTCGCTGTGACGGGGCGGATGCCGTAATCCGGCGTCACCCCGGAATGCCGCCGCCGCTCCGGCGGTTCGCCGAAGCATGACGACCATCGGTTTCATCGGTTCAGGACACATCGGCTCGACGCTCGCCAAGGCGGCGATCGCGCACGGCTACGACGTCGTGCTCAGCAACTCCCGCGGGCCAGAGACGCTCAGCGAGCTCGTCGCGGAGCTCGGCCCGCAGGCGCGCGCGGCGACGGCGGAGGAGGCTGCGGCGGCCGGCGAGCTCGTCGTCGTGACCATCCCCACCAAGAACGTGCCGCAGGTGCCCGTGGCGCCGCTCGCGGGCAAGATCGTGATCGACACGAACAACTACTACCCGGTGCGCGACGGCCGCATCCCGGCGCTCGACGAGGAGCAGCAGACGGTCTCCGGGCTGCTGCAGGAGCACCTGGACGCCGCGACCCCGTCGGCCCGGGTCGTCAAGGCCTTCAACCACATCAACTGGCAGCAGATCCTGCCGCAGGCGCGGCCCGCCGGCGACCCGGAGCGCATCGCCCTCGCGGTGTGGAGCGACGACGCCGACGCGTCCGCCCGGGTGGCCGCGTTCGTCGACGAGCTCGGCTACGACCCGCTCGAGGCCGGCCCGCTCGCCGACAGCTGGCGCATCGAGCGCGACACCCCCGGCTACACGGCGCTCGTCACCAAGCCCGAGCTCGAGCTGGCGCTGACGCGCGCCGAGCGCGCCGTCGTCCACAGCTGACTCCCCGGCCGCGAGATCTGCCGTCTGCACGCTGAAGGCGCCTCTGAGGATGCATCCGGCAGATCTCGCGGGCGGATGCCGGGACGGATGCCGCGGACGAAGCACCCTGCCGGCATGAGGCATCTGTAGCTAAGGTGTCCCCATGGCAGCGAGGTTCCTCGTCGTCCCCCAGTGGCAGGGGTCTGGTTCATCGCGAGCGATGCGCCTGGCCGACGGTGCGAACGCGATCGCCGGCGACCTCCCCGCTGCGGCCACGACGCCGGTCGAAGTCCGCATCGAGGCCGGGGAGTCGCTCGGCACGGGGGTGAACCGCTACTCCTCGATCCACGCTCTCGCGGAGCAGGTCGAGGACGCGTTCCGCACCTTCGACGCGGCGGAGACGGTGATCACGATCGGCGGCGACTGCGGCGCCGACCTCGTCGGCGTCACCGCGGCGACGCGGCGCTTCGGCACCGACGAGCTGGTGCTCGTCTGGTTCGACGCGCACGGCGATCTGCACACGCCGGCCACCTCGCCGTCCGGCACCTTCAGCGGCATGGTGCTGCGCACGATCCTCGGCGAGGGTGCCCCGGGCCTCGTCCCGGCGGAGCCGCGCCTCTCCCCCGCCGCGGTCCTGCACGCCGGCGGTCGCGCGCTCGACGACGCCGAGGTCGACTACCTGCAGGCCTCCGGGCTGCGCTCGTTCACGGTCGACGAGTTGGACACCCCCGACGCGCTCGTGGCGGCCGCGGCCGCGACCGGCGCCTCGCACGTGTACGTCCATGTCGACCTCGACGTGCTCGACCCGGCCGTCATCGAGGGCGTCAGCCACCCCGAGCCCTTCGGCCTCAGCGTCGAGGAGCTCACCGGCGCGATCCGCGCGCTGCGCGGGCGGCTCGAGCTGGCCGGCGCCGCCGTCACCGGCTTCTCCCCCGCCTCGCCCGACGCGGCCGCCGGGGACCTCTCGGCGATCCTGCGTGTGCTCGCCGCGCTCACCCGCCCCCTGCCGACGGATGCCGCCAGCGGCGTCCCCGAGTCCACCCAGGCCCGATGAGCGCCCGCGAGTACGACGCCATCGTCATCGGTGCGGGCGCGGTGGGCGAGAACGTCGCCGACCGCGCCGTCCAGGGCGGCCTGAGAACCGCCGTCGTCGAGGCGGAGCTCGTCGGCGGCGAGTGCTCCTACTGGGCGTGCATGCCCTCGAAGGCGCTGCTGCGCAGCGGCGCGGTGCTCGCGACGGCGCGCGCCCTGCCCGGCGTGCGCGAGATGCTCACCGGCTCGCTCGACGTCGCGGCCGTGCTGCGCCGCCGCACCACGATCACGCACGACTGGGACGACGGCTCGCAGGTCGACTGGTTGAACGGCGCCGGCATTGATCTCGTGCGCGGCCACGCCGTGTTCACCGGGCCGCGTACGCTCGCCGTCACCGCCGCCGACGGCACCGTCACGGAGCTGACCGCGACGCACGCGATCGCCGTCTCGACCGGCTCGACGGCCGTGCTGCCGGACATTCCCGGGCTGGCCGCGGCGCAGCCGTGGACGAGCCGCGACGCCACGAGCGCGGCATCCGTCCCCGCTTCACTCGCCATCATCGGCGGCGGGGTCGTCGCCGGCGAGATGGCGACCGCCTACGCCTCCTTCGGTACGAAGGTCACGCTCATCGCGCGCGGCGGGCTGCTGTCGAACCAGGAGCCCTTCGCGGGCGAGGCCGTCGCCGCCGCGCTGCGGGCGACCGGAGCGGATGTACGGCTCGGCACCTCGACCGAGAGCGTCGAGTCGGATGCCTCTGGCCACACCCTGCACCTGAGCGACGGCACCACGGTCACGGCCGAGAAGATCCTGGTCGCCGTGGGGCGCGCGCCCCGCACCGGCGACCTCGGGCTCGAGGCGGTCGGGCTGCCGGCCGGCGGCTGGCTGAAGACGGATGACTCGATGCGGGTGCTCGATCAGAACGGCGACCCCGTCGACTGGCTCTACGCCACCGGCGACGTCACGGGCCGGGTGCTCCTCACCCACCAGGGCAAGTACGAGGCGCGGATCGCGGGCGATGTGATGGCCGCCCGTGCCTTCGGCAAAGCGGTCGACGACGCGCCGTGGGGCGTGCACTCCGCGACGGCGGACCACTCCGCCGTGCCGCAGGTGACGTTCACGGACCCCGAGGTGGCCTCGGTGGGGCTCACCGCCGCCGCGGCCGAGCAGCGCGGCATCCGCACCCGTGTGCTCGATTACGACCTTGGCTGGGTCGCGGGCGCCTCCGTCCACTCGGACGGCTACCAGGGGCAGGCCCGCGCCATCGTCGACGAGGATCGTCACGTGCTCGTCGGTGTGACCTTCGTAGGGCCGGATGTCGGCGAGCTGCTGCACGCGGCGACGATCGCCGTCAGCGCAGAGGTGCCGATCGACCGGCTCTGGCACGCCGTGCCCGCCTACCCGACCCTGAGCGAGGTGTGGCTGCGCCTGCTCGAGACGTACGGGCGCCCCACGGCGTGACGCCGCTGCTGCGGCTGCTGTCGCTGCCCGGCTACCTCTTCGCCACCTCCGTCGGCCTGGTCTGGGGCTTCCTCTGGAGCACGGGCGAGGTGCAGCGTCGCTCCGGCCTGTTCGTGTTCACCGGGATGCCGGGCTGGGCGTTCCGCCGCGGCGGCTCCTGCGTCGGCGGCTGCTACCTGACCGCGCACAACGTGAGCGCGGACGTGCTGGAGCACGAGGCGGTGCACAAGACGCAGTGGCAGAAATACGGCATGCTGTTCCCGGTGCTGTACGCAGCGGCGGGGCGCAACCCGCTGACCAACCGCTTCGAGGTCGAGGCCGGACTTCAGAAGGGCGGATACGTGTGAGCGAGCGGGTCGTCGTCATCACGGGGGCGAGCTCCGGCATCGGGCGGGCCGCGGCGATCACCGTCGCGGCACGCGGCGACCGCGTCGCCGTCGTCGGCCGCAACCCGGAGCGCACGCGTGCGGTCGCGCACGAGGCCGGCGCGGAGGCCTTCCTCGCAGACTTCGATCGGCTGGACGAGGTGCGGGCGCTCGCCGCGCAGCTCCTGGAGCGCTACGAGCGCATTGACGTGCTCGCGGGCAACGCGGGCGGCCTCGTCAGTGAGCGGGAGCTCACCGCCGACGGCCACGAGCGCACCTTCCAGTCGAACGTCCTCGCGCCGTTCCTGCTCACCCAGCTGCTGCTGCCGCGGCTGGAGGCGACCGCGGCGCGCGGCGACGTCATGCCGGGCACGGTGCGTGTGCTCGCGACCGCGTCGATGGCGAACCAGTGGGGCCGCCTGCGCATCGACGACCTCGACTGGGCGCGGCGCCCCTACCAGGGGGGCTGGCCGGCCTACGGCACCGCGAAGCTCGCCGTGATCATGTGGGTCCGCGAGCTCGCCGAGCGACTCACCGGCACGGGGGTCGACGCGTTCTCCGTTCACCCCGGCACGGTCGGCACGAGCTTCGGTGCGGGCTCCGGGCTGATCGGCTTCGCCAACGCGCTGCTGGGCGGCCGCTGGGGCCGCTCGGCCGCCAGCGGCGCGGCGCCGCTGATCCAGCTCACGGGCACCCGGCCGGTGGGCGCCCCGAGCGGCACCTACTTCTCGCGCTTCCACCCCCGCGGCAGGACCGCGCCGCTCGCGCAGAACGCCCAGGCGCGGCGCGAGCTGTTCGACGCGCTGCTCGGGCTGGCCGGACTCACCACACCGGAGGGCGGCGGAAGCGCCAGCGGAACGTCCGCTCCAGCTGCGCGCTGAGGGCGAGCAGCGTCCGTTCGCCGCCTGGGCGGCCGATCAGCTGGACCCCCATCGGCAGGCCGGCGGGCGCGGCATCCGTCGGTGCGGTCTGATACACCGGGACGGTGATCGCCGGCAGCCCTGAGACGTTCACCATCGAGGTGAACGGCGTGTACTGGCACTGCTGCGCGAAGTTGCGGACCGGATCGCTCTGGTCGTACCAGCCGTTGGGCCGCGGGGTCATCGCGAGCGTCGGCGTGACCACCGCGTCGTAGGCGGCGAAGCGGGCGAGGAAGCGACGCTCGAAGAGGCGCAGCGCCGTGAGCCCCTCGGCGAGCTCCCGCGCCCGCAGCGCCCGTCCCTCGGCGATGAGCCACTGCGTGAGCGGCTCGGTGAGCGCAAGCTGCGCGTCGTCGAGCGGAGCCGCGGCCGCCATGCCCTGCCACACCGCGCGGAAGGCGGGTGCGTAGCTCGGGTCGGGCTCGAGGGAGGTCTGCTCGATGCCGTGCCCGAATCCGTCGAGCGCCGTCACGGCGGCGTCGAGGGCGGCGGATGCCTCCGGCCCGGTCTCGATCTCGTACTCCGCCTCCCACGCGGAGCTCGTCATGACCCCGAGCTGGAAGCGCTTCGTGCCGTCGGCGAGCTCCCCGCGCACCGCAGCGGCCAGGAACGGCGCATCGCCGCTCGCCGCCCGGACCGCGTAGTGGTGGTCGATCGCGCCGTCGCCGCGGCGCGCGATCATGCCCTCGAGCAGCAGCGCGGCATCCGCCGTCGTGCGCGCGATCGGGCCGTTGACGACCAGCCCGTCCGGCGAGGCGAGCCCGCTGCCGCTCGGGACGAGCCCGCGGCCCGGCTTGAGGCCGACGAGACCGCATGCCGCTGCGGGAATACGAATGGAGCCGCCGCCGTCCGAGCCGGGGGCGAAAGGCAGCAGGCCCGCCGCGACGGCCGCGGCCGCACCGCCGCTGGAGCCGCCGGCGTTGCGCGTGAGGTCCCACGGGGTCCGCGCGGGCGGCCCGACGAGCGTCTCGGTGTAGCTCGGCATCCCGAACTCGGGCGCCGCGGTCTTGCCGAGGCTGATCGCACCGGCCGCGTCGAGCTGGGCGACGACCTCGTCGGATGCCTCCGGCACGAAGCCCTGCATCGCCCGCGAGCCGAAGCCGGTGGGAACGCCCGCGCGGTTCCAGAGGTCCTTGTCCCCGAACGGCAGCCCCCACAGCGGCGCCGACTTCGGCACAGATGTCTCGACGAGACGCGCCCGCTCGAGTGCCTCCTCGCCCGTCACCGTGACGAAGGCGCCGACGGCGTCGTTCCGCGCCTCGATGCGCTCGAGGTAGTGCTCGGTCAGCTCGACCGGCGACACCGAGCCGTTCTGCAGCAGCTGCCACTGTTCGAGGGCGGTGTACTCATGAAGCTCGTCCGCGTCGCTCACCTTCCCAGGCTAGCCAGCGCGCCGCCCCTCCGTTGCGCTGCTCGGAACACGGGTGCGTGCCCCGGCCGAGGTCGACGCTGTGTGCGCTACTCTCCCGGACTGACGCGCCTCGCACGGAGGGCGCGTCAGTCCGGGAGAGTAGCGGAACAGAAGCGGGCGGAGTCGCCTGTTGCCGCCAGGTAGGAGGCCCAACCGCCGTGAGAGGTGATGTCGACACCGCCCGAAGTCGCCTCGTCCGAGCACCCGAAGCCGACGACCCATCGGCCGCCGGCGAGTTCGACGGGACCCAGCATCATGGGAGCGGGCAGCGCCGCGAGGAATCGGCCGAGCGAGGCCACTGGCAGCCGCCACAGCTCGCCACGGATCGCGGAGCCGCCATCGCCCACGCGAACCAGACCCGGCTTCGGCGGCTGGGTCGCGAGCGCGAGCAGCCGGTACGCCGGGGCCGTGAGGATTCGGGCGATCAGACGCCCGCCGAGAGCGAGCAGCTCCGAGTTGAGCGGCTGGTCGCTGAGGTGGGCACCGAACACGGCGAGATCGACACCCGCGTCGATGATGAGCGCGTCCCCGCCGGATGCCCAAGCCTGCCCCCGGCCGAAACTGCGTGCAACGTCCAGGCCGAGCTGATCGTCGAACGCCCGCGAGACGAAGGTGACGCCGAACGGGAGGCCCTGGGCGGTGCCAGCCGGCACCGCGACGGCGGCGAGGTCGAGCAGGTTGACGAAGTTGGTATAGGTGCCGAGCCTGCGGTTGACGGCGATCGGATCGGCCTGGACCTGCGCAATCGTCGGATGCTCGGTCGTGGTGGGGAGCATCAACGCGGAGGCGTCGCCGAGCAGCTCGCCGACGTCGCGCCGAGCGCGCTCGACGCGTTCGAGGTCAGCGACAAAGCGGTGGGCGGGCATGCCCTCTGCCGCGAGAACGATCGAGCGCACCGTCGGATCGACGCCCGATGGATTCGCTCGGATGAACTCGCCTACCGCCGCGAAGCGCTCGGCGACGAGCGCGCCGTCGTAAAGCAGACGAGCGACCTCGATGAGCGCCGTGACGTCGACCTCGCGTACGGAGACGCCCTGCTCGACCAACGTCGCCCTCGCCGATTCGAAGGCGGCACGATACGCCGGCGAGAGGGGCTCCAGCTCGGGAGCCGTCGGAACCGCGACGACCGGGTGCGCCGGCGCGGAGAGGCGCACGTCGTCGGGCCAGCGCCTGCTGCGAGGATCCGCGGAGTCCGGGCCGATCATGACGCGCATGGCGTCGGCAGCGGTGACGAGGTCGCGAGCGAGCACCGTGACGGCGTCGAAGGAACGGCTGGCCGGCACCACACCGGTCGTCGGGACGAGGCCGAGGGTCGCCTTCACGCCCACGAGCCCGTTGAACGCCGCGGGCACCCGGCCAGAGCCCGCCGTGTCGGTCCCGATTCCGATATCGACGATGCCTAGGGCGACAGCCACCGCCGACCCGGAGCTCGACCCGCCGGAGACGTAGGCGGGGTCCACCGCGTTCCGCACCGCACCATACGGGCTACGGGTGCCGACAAGCCCGGTGGCGAACTGGTCGAGGTTGGTCTTGCCGAGCACGAGGGCCCCCGCGGCGATGAGCCGTGCGATCGCGGGGGCGTCCTCGGTCGGTTCATAGGCGTACTCGGGGCATCCCGCGGTCGTCGGCAGCCCTCGCACATCGACGTTGTCCTTGACGGCGACGAGCAGGCCGGCCAGCGGGAGCTCCGCTCCCCGCCCCACTTCGGCGTCGAGGCGCACGGCGTCGGCGCGTAGCTGCTCGGGATCCCGCAGCCGAATCCACACCTCGGGCCTGTCCGCCTCCGCGAGGCGCGCGAGCGACCTCTGGACACGGTCCCCGACGATCCCCATCGTCAGCGGGCCGCGGCCTCGAAGAGCCGGCCCGCATGCCGCAGCATCCGCTGGGCGAGCGCCGGGTCGACGCCTTCGCGCTCGAGGCGGTCGACGAACAGTGTCGGCACGTAGCAGAGCCCGTTGCCGCCGTGCTTCGTCATCATCGCTTTCAGGAAGAGGTCGTGGCTCAGGAGCACCTGGTCGCCGTGGCCCGCATCGACGAGGTTCTTGATCGCGGTCGCGGTGTCGGCGGGCGACGGGGACTGACCCTCGACGCCGCTCGGGTAGTAGAACGGCATGCCGATCATGTCGAACTCGATCCAGACTCCCCTTTCGGCCAGGCGGCGCTGGTAGTCCGAATCGACCCCGGAGGGGTCCATATGAGCGAGCACGATCGCGTGCGGGTCGACGCCGACCTCCTTGATGAGGATGCGCGCGACCTCCTCGCCATAGCGCTTCCACCCCGGCAGATGCACCATGATCGGGATCTTCTGATCGAGCTGCACGTTGCCAGCGGCGCGAAGCACCTTGGCCTCCTGCTCGGTGAAGAACGGCGAGATGCCGATCTCCCCGATGAAGCCGGGCAGGATCCCCGCTTCAGCGGTCTCCGGCCGATACTGCTGCATCAGCTCGTTGGTTATCCCGTCGACCGACAGCCCGGCAAAGCCCTTCGGATGGAAGCGCTCCAGGTACCAGCCTCCGCCCATAACGACGTTGATGCCGGATGCCTCGGACATGGCCCTGAGACGTTCGGGGCTCCGGCCTTCACCGTCCGGCGTGGTCTCCATGACGGAGACGCCGCCGACGGCTTTGTAGGCCAGCAGCTCCTCGAGCATGCCCTCGTCGTCATCGAGCACGCAGTTGTCGTAGTTCGAGTAGGGGCGATCGCGCAGCATCCACGCATTGGACGCCGAGACCTTCTGCTCGAGGAGCTCCGGGAAGAGGGGGTCGCGTTCAACGCCCCCGTCCGCCTGCATCCAGACGTTGGCCAGGTGCTCGTGCGTGAGGGTCACGCCCAACTCGTCACTGCCGATGACTCCGGTGACGGTGCGGACCGGTACCGCCTGAGACTCAGTCATGACGCTGCGTCAGCCTCCTCAGATATGCGCTGAGCTCAGCGCCTCGCATGTTCAGCAGGATGACGACCACGAGGATGCATCCGGTGATGATGGGCGTGTAGTACGGGCTCACCGACAGCAGCGTCAGACCGTTGCCGATGGCGCCGACGAGGATCGATCCGATGATCGTGCCGACGATGCTGCCACGACCTCCGAGCAGATTCGTGCCGCCCAGCACGACCGCGGTGACCATGGTCAGCCCGAAATCGGAGGCGGTGTTGGCGTCGGCCGAGCTCAAGCGGGCGGTGGTGAGCATGCCCGCAAGGCCGGCCATTGCGCCGACGAAGACGAAGGCCATGAGCTTGACGCGTTTCGTGTTGACGCCCGCACGGCGGACCGACTCCTGGTTGGAGCCGATGCCGGTCACGTACTGGCCGAAGCGCGTGCTGTGGAGCAGCACGGCACCGATGATCGCGACGGCCACGGCGATCCAGGTCACCCAGGTGACGCCGAAGGACCGCCCTTGACCGATCTTGACGAACAGGGTCCATGACGGTGCGCCGACGGCGTAGCCCTGCGTCATGATGAGCGCGAAGCCGCGGATCACGGACATGGACGCCAGCGTGACGATGAAGGACGGAATCCGCTGATAGGCCGCGAGCCAGCCGTTGATGAAGCCCCACGCCGCGCCGATGAGCAGGCCGAGGGGGATGACGATCGTCGAGTCGACCCCCGCGCTCAGGAGGAAGGCGCACGCGACGCCGACGAACGCCAGGATCGAGCCGACCGACAGGTCGATCTCTCCCGTTGTGATGACGAACGTCATGGCCACGGCGACAATGAGCGCCGGCGAGACCTGCGTGGCCAGGTTCGACAGGTTGTTCGCCGTGAGGAACTCGTGGCTGGAGACCGCGAACACGATGAACACCACGATCGTCAGGACGAGCATAAACAGCGTCGAGGCGCTGGTGCGGCGCCACCAGGGAAGCGACCGGGACAGGCGTATCCGGTCGTCGATGGTCGTGGTCACGATTGTGCCTTCTTCTGAGTAGTGCTCGTGTTGTCGCGGGTGATCAGAGCGACGAGCTTCTCGATGGTGAGATCCTCGATGTCTGCGTCGTCGACGCTCCGCCCCTCATACATCACGGTGATGCGGTCGCAGACGCGGAAGAGGTCCTGGAGCCGGTGCGTGATGAGGATGACGCCGACACCGAGGGCGGCCACCTCCTTGATCAGGGCGAGCACGGCCTCGACCTCGCGGACGGCGAGCGCCGCCGTGGGCTCGTCGAGGATGAGCACGTCGGGTCGGAACGAGACCGCTCGGGCGATGGCCACGGACTGGCGCTGACCGCCGGAGAGCTGCGCGACCTCCTGATGGGTCGACTTGACCCGCACGTGGAAGTTCTCGAGCACCTGGGCGGCGTCGGCGTGCATCTGGCTCTTCTTGACGAACGGACCCCACCGCGGCTCGCGCCCCAGGAACAGGTTGCTCGCCACGTCCAGGGTGTCGCAGAGGGCGAGGTCCTGATAGACGATGCCGATGTTCTTCTCTCGGGCCTGAGCGGGGCTGTCGAACGCCACGGCTTCGCCGTCGATCCGGATCTCGCCCGAGTCGTGACGGACGGCGCCGGCAAGGACCTTCATGAGGGTCGACTTACCGGCACCGTTGTCTCCGACGAGCCCGAGAACCTCCCCGCGCCTCAGCGTGAGGTCGACGCCGCGTAACGACTGGACCGCCCCGTACGACTTGGTGATCCCTCGGAGAGTGACGAGAGGTTCTTGGTTCATGCGCTCAATTTCCCAGGAAGTAGGCGTACTGGTCGAGGTTGTCCGCGGTCACGATGTGGGTCGGGACCGGGATGGTCTTCCCCACGCTGCCGCCGCAGGCGAGGGTGATCCCGGCCTTGGCTGCCTCCTGGCCCTCGCCGAAGGTGTCCTGCTGGAGCACCGCCTTGACGAATCCGTCCTTGATGCCCTGCGCCGAGTTGGCCGAGAGGTCCCAGCCGACGAGCTGCACCTGCTTGGTCTTGTTCTGGCTCCGCGCCGCGGCGACCGCGCCGTCGAGCGCCGGCAGGCCGGTGGCGTAGACGTACTTCAGGTCGGGGCTGCCGGTGAACAGGTTCTCCGCCGCGGTCTGCGCCTTGGATGCGTCGTTCTGGCCGTCGACCACGGTGCCGATCTTGACGCCTGCCGCCTTGACGGTGTTCTCGAACGCCTTCTGACGCTCGATCTGGATCGAGCTGTTCAGGGCGCCGATCTCGCCGATCTCACCCGAGCTGGTGACGTTCTTGAGGAAGTAGTCGCCGATCTGCTTGCCGCCGTCGGAGTTGGATACTCCGACGAAGGTCGACACCTTGTCGTCGTTCATCGGGCCGTCGAAGGTGACGACGGGGATGCCTGCCGCCACCGCGCGGTCGACCGCCGGTGCGAGGGCGTCGGAGTTGATCGCATCGATCAGGAGGACGTTGATGCCCTTCGTGACCAGATTGTCGACAGCATCGGACTGGACCTGCGGGTCGAGCTTGCCGTCGACGATCTGGATCTCGACTCCTGCCGCGGTGGCGACATCCTGCATGCCCTGATCGACCTGGCCGAAGAACGACCCCTGGGTGCTCAGCTCGACGACGCCGATGAGCAGCTTGCCGTTGCTGCCGCCCTTGGCCGGCTTGCACGCCGTGGGGACGTCGGTCGGGAGGGGGTGCGCGACGGCGGAGCTCGCCGAGGCGGACGCGCTGCCACCGGAGGCTGCCGGGGCGGGCTTGCTGTCGCAGCCGGTGAGCGAGGCTGCGAGCACCGCCCCCATGGCCACGATCGGCCACACCTTGTTGCGGATCTTCATGTCATTCCCTTTCGAATGTGACCGGACTCCCGCCGATGCCAGCGCACGGCGTCCATCTTGGTGGGGACAAGCTAGGCAATCGATTGCCCATTGACTACAGCTGTAAGTATCAACACCGATTGTTTCCCCCCAAATGCACCTTTGTTTCACGCGGATTAACGCTCAAATAGTGAGACCGCATTGGCGGCAACCGATTGCCCATATGGGTACTGTGGGATGCGTTCCTGCAGACGAGCGGAGGCGCGATGGGCGAGGACACGACAACCCTGCTGGACACCGGGCAGGGCACGCTCCGCGGTGTCGGGAAAGACGGCGTGCTCGCCTTCCTCGGCATCCCGTACGCCGAGCCGCCCGTCGGCGAGCGCAGGTTCGCGCACTCCGTTCCGGCCGCGGCGTGGGATGGCGTGCGCGATGCGACGCGCTGGGGTGCGGTGTCCCTGCAGGACCTCGACATCATGGCCGACGTCCTCCCGGGGACCGCGGACGTCTTCTCCCCCGCCGATGCCACGTTCTCGGAGGACTGCCTCAGCGTCAACGTCTGGACCCCCGGCGTCGACGGCGCCCCGGCCCCGGTCCTGGTCTGGATCCACGGCGGCGGCTGGGCCACCGGATCCGCATCGAGCAGTTGGAGCGACGGCGCGAGTCTCGCCCGGAACCGCGGAGTGGTCGTCGTCGGCGTGAACTACCGGCTGGGGGCGCTCGGAGGCATCGCGCTCGGCTACTCCGGCGATCCGGCGGCCACCGGCCTGAACAACTTCGGCATCCACGACCAGATCACCGCCCTGGAATGGGTGCGAGAGAACATCGCCGCGTTCGGCGGCGATCCCGGCAACGTCACGATCGCCGGGGAGTCCGCCGGCGCCTTCAGCGTCGCGGCGCTCCTGGCGATCCCCCGCGCGCACGGGCTGTTCCATCGCGCGATCATGCAGAGTGGTCACACCGCCCTGTTCTCCACCCCCCACGATTCCGAGGCCGCGACCGGCGAGTTCCTGTCGAGCCTGGGGATCCCCCGCGGCCCCGGCGTCGTCGAGACATTGCGCGCACTGCCCGTCGACCGCATTCAAGCGGCTCGACGGCAGATGTCGGCGCGGCTGCTGACGCCGGTCGTTGACGGAACGACGCTCCCCGAGCATCCGCTCGAGGCGATCGCCGCGGGTCGCGCCGCGGACGTGCCGCTGATCATCGGCATGAACGCCGACGAGGCGAAGTCCTTCCGCACGCTGCGTCTGCGCGAGCGCTTCGCCCCCGTCGCCCTGCGCCCCGCGCTCGAAGCGGCAGCGGACGGGCGCAGCACGGCGGACGCGCTGGCGCTCTACGGCGATCCCGTCTCCGAGCTCGAGCAGACCGACGCCTGGGACGCTCTGACGAACGACCGCGATTGGCGGCGGCACATCTATGCCATCGCGGATGCCCGGTCGGCCGCCGCCTCGCCGACTTTCGTCTACGAGTTCGTCTGGCGCACGCCCAGCCTCGGCGGCTCCGCCGGCTGGCACATGGCCGAGATCCCCTTCGTCTTCGAGAACCTCGCCGGCGCCGGCGCCGCAGCCGACCTGGGCCACGGCGTCGCGGACGATCCCCACGCCCGCACGCTCTCGCGCCGCATGGCGTCGGCGTGGACGAGCTTCGCCGCGGCCGGCCGGCCGTCGATCCCCGGCGCGCCCGCCTGGCCGCCGTACACCGGCGCGGATCGGCTGAGCTATTTCTTCGACAGCATCCCCACGGTGCAACGCGACTATCGTCGGCGTCAGATCGAGTTCTGGTCCGCCCGCTGAGCGCCGGCCGGCATCGCTCACAGCAGCCCTGGCGCCGGCCCGCGCTCAGGCGCCGACACCGCGGCGACGATCCGCTTCGTCAGCTCGATCGTCCAGACGATGTTCGCGGCGATGCCGCGATTGGGCTCGTCGTCGGGCTGGTGCAGGCGGTGCAGGTCGTTGAAGGTGATGAACGCCGAGGGCACCCCCACGGCCCAGAACGACGCGTCGTCGGTCCCCTTGGTCGGGGGGAACCGTGAGGCGAGCTCCAGCTCCCGGCCGCTTTCCCGTGCATAGCCGAGGATCGCCCGGCGGATGTCGGCCTCGAACGGCTCCGGTGAGGCGAACGCCTCCATAAACGAGCCGCGGCCCAGCCCATCGAGGTTGAGGAGGTAGGCGATCCGGTCGAGCTCGCCCTCTGCGGCGGATGCCACATAGTGCCGGGAGCCCAGCAGATGCCACTCCTCGGCGGTGAAGAAGACCAGACGCACCGGCACCGGCGGCGGCGTGAGCGCCCAGAAGCGCGCCAGCTCGAGCAACGCGACGGTGCCGCTGCCGTTGTCGTACGCACCGACGGTGTTGAAGAAGGTGTCGTAGTGCGCGCACAGCGTCACCACCTTGCCCTCGGCCGCCCCCTCGATGTCGACGATGAGGTTGTCGCTCACCGCCGGCTCATCGACGGGCCCCGCATCCGCGTCGATCTCGATCGTCACCCGTTTTCCGTCGCTCAGCCACTCGGCGAGCTGGAGTCCATCGAGGTGGCCGATGACCAGGTGCGCCAGGCTGCGGTCGGAGCCGACGGGCAGCGGCTGGGGCGCGGCCGGTCCGCGATCGCGGGCGTGCAGGTAGGCGATGGGGATGCCGTCCTCGCCCGTGACGAGGAATCTCTGCCACACGATGGAATCGCCCCAGATGCCCTCGGGCCCGATCGCCTCGACCGTGCCGGTCCGCCGACCGCCCGAGCCGCCGCTCCACAGCATGGGCCAGGCCGGCAGCTCGCG
The DNA here is from genome assembly GCA_036398375.1 of Gryllotalpicola sp. GTDB lineage: Bacteria > Actinomycetota > Actinomycetes > Actinomycetales > Microbacteriaceae > Gryllotalpicola. The sequence goes on along the minus strand of DASWPQ010000050.1, from coordinate 51,413 downwards.
CCGGTGCGGCGCCGTCACCGTCACCCGCCGGGCGGTGCCCGGCGTCCAGCCCGGCAGCTCGACGCGTTGCCGGACGGCGGAGAGGCCGGCTTCCTCCAGTTGCCGCTCCAGCCAGCGCGACGCCGCCGCCATCGTCGGCGATCCGTGGAACCGGGTCCCGTTGGTCACGAGCTCCGTGAGGTCGGCGTAGGCCTGATCGGCTGCTTCGGTCGTCATGATGCGTCCTTCTTTCCGGGCGGTCTTTCCGGGCGGTGGTGTTCCTGCGCTCCGGCTCCGAGCAGCACGGCGGCGATGTCGCGCACCGCGCTCGCCTCGCCGCGGAACCACCAGCTCGTGAAGCGGTCCGTCGTCGAGCTCGTTCCCGGGGTCCCGGAGCGGATCGGCAGGCCGCGCGCCTCGAGCTCGGCGAAGCCGCCGAGGCCGCCGTCATCGTTGTAGAGGTGGAGCGAGTCGCCCCTCCTGCCCACGGCGAAGTCGGGTTCCTCGGCGTATTCGGCGGAGGCATCGCTCAGGCTGTTGCGCACCACCAGGACGGCGGCGCCGTCCGGGTCGTCGCGCAGGTAGCCCATGCGGCCGAACACCGTCGGCGCGGAGAATCCGATCTTGAAGCGCTGCGCCCCGGTCAGCGACACCGCGACGTGTCCCCCGCGCTCCGCCAGCAGCGCACCGACCGGCTCGTAGTAGTCGGTGACCTGCACCCGCGTGCCCGGCACGATCGCCGTGCCCCCGGGGCGCACCTGGTTGAGCATCCACGACTCGACCTCGAGACCCGAGTCCGAGTCGTCGGCGACCTCGAGCCGGGCGGTGACGGTATAGCCGCCATAGCTCACGGCCGACGGATCGAGGCCGCTGCGCAGGTTCCGAAGCGGCGAGGCCGCTGCGCGCACCGTCGTCGTGAGGTCCAGCGCGACGCTGCCCGGAGAGACGAAGGAACGCGCCCGGATGCCGCGGCGCACCGACACCCCGGCGCTGTCCCGGCTGAGCGTGTTCTCGCCCGGATCGATGTCCGCCGGCATGGTGTAGCTGCCCCAGTAGTCGGACCGCTCGGGGATCATGTAGGCGATCTCCGGGCCGATCCACATCCGGTCGCCGCCGACGTTCCAGAAGCCGCTGGAGACGAGGGCCGCGAAGTCGCTCGGGCTCGCGAACGCGTCGGGCAGCCAGTTCTCGGCGACGCCGCCGTCGAAGAACGGTCCGTACACACGACCGCCGTATGCCGAGACGAGGATCACCGCGCCCGGGCCGACCTCGATCGTCTCGAACGGCACGCGGTGTTCCTGCAGCCTCGCGACGACCACGGCGAGCCGGCTGCTCACGCCGCCCCCGCGGGATACGCGGCGGAGTGGAACGCGTCTTCGGCGTACAGCATCGCTCTGGCCCATGCGGCGAGCGTCTCGTCACTCACAGTGTCCGCGAGGCCGTCCACCAGTTCGGCGAGGAAGGCCACGCCATCGAGGAAGGCCGGAGCCGTGTGAAGCATGATCCACTCCTCGACGTCGGCAGCCCGTCCGGCCGGCAGCCCGGCGGCCCGGCCGCACCAATCCGAATAGAGCGTCTCCGCGGCGAACATCGCCGCGATGGCGCCCGGATAGCCGTGGTCGCCGACCGCCGCCAGGATGTGGTCGCTCAGGACCGCAGCACGCCGCAGCGCGTCCGCCGCGTCGGCGTCGGCGATCGTCCAGCGGCGGCGCACCTCGGCGAAATAGCCCAGTTGCTCGTCGGCCAGCTGCCGCAGTGTCTCGGCATGGCGTCGGGACCGCACCCAGTCTGGTTCGGCCCACACGCAGTACCCGGTCACGCGGACCGCCGTGGCGACGAAGGCCTCCTCGAAGGCGAGGTAGCGGCCGAACGCGGCTGCCGAGACGCTGCCGTCCGACATCTCGCGCAGTAGGCGGTGGGCTCCGGAACGAGCGAGGTCAGCGGCGATCGCCGCGCGCAGGGTGGCCGAGGACCGCGTCGCGTTCACGGCCGTGCGACCAGCCAGTCTGCGAGCCCGTTGAAGATCGTCGTATATCCCGGCCACTGCTCGCAGAACTCCGGAGGTGCCCAGTGTGGCGAGCAGTCGCTCGTGAAGACCGCAGAACGGCCCGCTCCGTACTCGCCCACGACGATGAGCGGATCGCCGCCGATGCTCGCGAGTTCGATCGCGCCACTCTTGCGCAGCGTCTTGTTGTATCCCAGGAGGTGCGGCCACTCGCCTTCGACCCCGCCGAGAGCGGGGTGTCCGGGCTCCAGCACGACGGCCCGGAGGCCCGCGGGCCTCTCGACGCGATCATCCGCATCGATCAGCTCGACCGGAAGCACGTCGACGAGGGCGGTCCGCGCGAACGCCGCACGGGCCTGGAAGCCCGAGAAGGAGAGATAGCCGCCGATCATCAGCAGCGAACCGCCCTGCCGCACCCATTCGGCGAGCTCCCCGATGCGGTCGGAGCCGCGCTGTGCGCGGTCGAAGACATCGGGAGCGAGTTGCAGCGAGTTGGCGCCGATGTCCGAGAGGACGACGATGTCGTAGGCGCTCAGCGCCGCCCGGTCCGAGGGAAACTGTGTCGGCACGAGGTGCGCCGGCAGGTGAGTGACCGTGTGGCCGCCTGCCTCGAGGGCCGCTTTCAGTTGATGAACGCCCTCCGTGTACGAGTGGACGGTGAAGTCGTCCACGCCTTTGGTATGGGTGCTCGTCGTTATCCAGCTCTCACCAGCGATGAGGATTCGTGCCACGTCAGTCTTTCCCTCTTGTTGCGATAGCAGTCGGCAATCGATTGCCGTCCGACTGTACCTGAAATTATCCGGACCGTGTTTCCGCTGGACAACCTGCCCGTTTCCACGCTGTTACGGAGGACGTTAACCGGCTCGAACGTCGGAGAAACGATTGCCGCAACCAGGCCGGTAAGCTCCGTGGTGGAGCCGAGGCCCAGGCCTGCGCGAAAGGAGAACCCGCCGTGACATCCGTCACCCTGTCCGACGTCGCCCAACGGGCCGGGGTCTCAGAATCCACCGTGTCGCGTGTCCTCTCGCAGTCCCGCCCGGTCACACCGGCCATCGAGGCCACCGTCCGCAGAGCCGCCGCCGAACTGGGGTATTCGGGCAACAGCATCGCCCGCGCGCTGCGGCGGCAGCGTACCGACACCGTCGGGATGGTGGTTCCGAGCATCCTCAACCCGTTCTTCACCGCCCTGGTCGACAGCATCGAACGCGCGCTCCACGACGAAGGGCGGGTGCTGTTCCTCTGCGACTCTCGGCAGGATCCGGCGATCGAGGCCGGATATCTGCGGTTGCTCGTGGATCGGAAGGTCGACGGCATCGTCGTCAGCCCCGTCGACGGCGAGCTCAGCCGCGCCGCCATCGTCGAGACCGCCACGCAGGTTCCGCTGGTGCAGCTCGATCGGCGAGTCAACGTGGAGAACACCGATTGGGTCGGCGTCGACGACGACGACGCGATGCGGCAGATCGTGAGCCACCTCGCCGACAACGGGGTTCGCACCGCCGCCTTCGTCACCTCTGACTTCACCAATTCGTCCACGCGCGACCGCCTGGACGGCTTTCGCCGCCACGCCGCCGACCTCGGCATCGAGACGCGGGACGATTGGATGGTGTTCGGCGACTACTCGGTCGAGAGCGGGCACGCCGCAGCCGTCCGGCTGCTCTCCGGAACCACCCGGCCCGAAGCGATCGTCTGTGCGGACGACCTCATCGCGTTCGGCGTGCTGCAGGCGGCCCGCGAACTCGGGATCCCGGTGCCCGGAAGCCTCCAGGTCACCGGCTTCGACAACCTGGTGTTCGCCGAGCACGTGATCCCGCCTCTGACCTCCATCGAGCAGCCGACGCCCCAGATGGCGGAGGAGGCGCTGCGGCTCATGCGCACGCGCATGCAGAAGAAGGATCGCCTGCCGGGCGCACGGGTGGCGCTGGTGCCACGTCTCGTCGTGCGCGGCTCGACCGGCGTCCGCCCCTAGACCGCAGGGTCGATCGGGCCGGCGGGGAAGCCGGCGACCTCCTCGAACGCCTTCGCCACGGCGAGCACACCTACCTCGTCGTAGAGGCGGCCGACGATCTGGACCCCGATCGGCAGCCCTTCGGAGGACAACCCGCACGGAACGGTGATGGCGGGATTGCCGGTCAGGTTGAAGGGGAACAGCAGGAAGTTGCGCCCGAACGCCCCCTGCGGGAATGAACGGCCCGCCACGCCGTCAGGGGAGGTGCCGCGCCGCCAGGCGGTCAACGGCATGGTCGGTGTGACGAGGTAGTCATGGCGCTCGAAGAGCGCTCGCTGGGCGTCATGGAGCGCTCCGCGCATGCGCCGATAGTCGAAATCGCCCTGGCGGCGGGCGATGCCCTTCTCGACGAGCGCCTTCAGATCGTCCTGCAGCCATTCCGGGTGATCGCGGAGCGTATCGGCGAAGATCCCGGCGAACTCACCCGACCACCAGTCAGCCTGCGTCGCGCCCGGATCGGACCATCCGGGATCGCCTTCCTCGAGGGCCCAGGCATGGGATCCGGCCGTCTCCGCAGCGGCTCGCCGCACCGCCGCGGCGATCTCGGGGTCGACTGCGCCGTAGCCCAGATCGACCGAGACCAGGATGCGGAGGCGCTCGGGGCTCGGGGCGTCGAGGCACGCTCGGAATCCGCCGCTCGGGCCGCCGATGAGACTCATCGGATCCCGCGCATCCGGACCGGCGAGCACGTCGAGCATCAGTGCGACATCGGCGACCGTGCGGCCGATGGCCCCGTTGTGCCCCACGGTGTCGCGATAGAACGGCTGCGGCCAGACCGGCACCCGGCCCAGGGTCGGCTTCAGCCCGACCACGCCGCAGAGCGCGCTGGGGATGCGGATCGAACCCGCTCCGTCCGAGCCGTGAGCGAGGGGCCCCATGCCCACGGCCACGGCGGCAGCCGCGCCGCCCGATGAGCCCCCGGGCGTGCGGTCGAGGTTCCAGGGGTTCGCGGGCTCGGGAAAGATCAGGGTATCGCTGGTGTCCTTGTAGCCGGAGTCCGGAGCCGCCGTCTTGCCGAGGAGGACGGCGCCTCCGGCGCGGAGCCTTCCCGCCGCCGCCCCATCGACCTCCGGGACATGCTCGACCGTCGCCGGAGAGCCGAAAGTGGTCCGGATGCCTGCCGTCGGCTCGAGATCCTTGATCGACACCGGAATGCCGTCGAGCGGCCCGAGTCGCTCGCCGTGCATCATCCGATGCTCGGCTGCGTGCGCATCCCGTAGCGCGAGCTCCCGTGTCACCGTGAAGAAGGCGTGGACACGGTCGTCCACCTCGTCGATACGCCCGAGCACATCCTTCGCGACCTCGACGGGCGAGAGGCGGCGGGCATCGTAGAGCGCCGCCAGCTCGGTCGCGCCGAGCTCGTAGAGCTGGCTTCCCGCACGAAGGCAATCGATTGCACGATTCATGGCCACAGTGTAGCCACACTGCGGCGACCGCCCGCCACCTTCATCGCAGCGGCGTTCTCCGTAGCCGCCCCACGGCTCCGGCCGTTTCCCTCATGGCCACGGAGAGCCCTAGCATGGAGCTTCGGCAATCCTTTTCCCGACGAGGCCCTGATGAATCACGACCAGTCACAGCTCGATGAGCTCATCGTCCGGCTGCGCACCCGCGGCGGCCCCGAGGCCTCCGCAGCCGTCCTCGGCAGCGCCAACCTCGACATCGCCGTGCACCTCGATCGCCTCCCCCGACCCGGCGAGACCGTCAGCGGCAAGGGAGTACGGCTCACACCGGGCGGCAAGGGGCTGAATCAGGCCGTCGCACTCGCGCAGAGCGGCACACGCGTCGAGTTCCTCGGAGCGGTCGGGGACGACGACTTCGGCCGGCGCCTGCTCGCCTTCCTGACCGAGCGCGGCATCGACACCTCGTCCGTTCGCACGTCGACGACTCCCACGGGCACCGCGCACATCACCGTCGGCGACGACGGCGAGAACTCGATCATCGTCGTCCCCGGAGCCAACCACGCCGTCACCGCCCTCGACGAGGGCTGGCGCGAGCAGATCCGGCGCAGCGCCGTGCTCGTCACCCAATGCGAGCTCGACATCGCCCTGGTCGCAGAATCCCTCGACTTCGCACGAAGCTGCGGCACCGTCACGGTGCTCACCCCGGCTCCGGTCGCCGCGCTCGGGGGCGAGCTCATCGACGGCATCGACATCCTCGTCGGCAATGAGCTGGAGATCGGCGAACTCGGCGCAGGCGACACCGTCGAAGACTCCGGTGCCAAGTTGAGCCGGCGTGTGCCGCTCGTCGTCGCCACGCTGGGTGCCCACGGCGCGGTCTGGTTCGCCGACGGCGCCGTCGTCGGCCGAATCCCGGCGCGCAAGGTCACCGCTGTCGACACGACGGCGGCGGGCGACACCTTCGTCGGAGCCTTCGCCTCACGCCTCCTCTCGGGGTGGTCGATACCCGAGGCGTTGAGATGGGCCGCGGCGGCGGCGAGCATCTCGGTGCAGCGACCCGGCTCAGCCGAGTCCACCCCTTCGGCAGCCGAGGTCGACGCCGTGTGCGCTACTCTCCCGGACTGACGCGCCTCGTCTGGAGGGCGCGTCAGTCCGGGAGAGTAGCGCAACAGAAGCGGGCGGAGCGGGCGGAGCGGGCAAGGCGGGCGAGGCGGGACGCGCGGGCTCAGCGCGCGGCGACCGCGAGCTGCTCGCGGATGCCGCGCGTCGCCGCGATGATGTTCCGCAGCGAGGCGACGGTCTCGTCGTAGCCGCGTGTCTTGAGTCCGCAGTCCGGGTTCACCCAAAGCTGGCGCACTGGGATCGTGTCGGCCGCGAGCGTCAGCAGCTCGGAGAGCTCACCGACGGACGGCACACGCGGCGAATGGATGTCGTAGACGCCCGGCCCGATGCCGTGGTCGAAGCCGCTGCGCTCGACGTCGTGCACGACCTCCATCCGGCTGCGCGCCGCCTCGATCGAGGTGACGTCCGCGTCGAGGGCGCGGATCGCGTCGATGACCGTCCCGAACTCGGAGTAGCACAGGTGCGTGTGCACCTGGGTCGCCGCCGCGGCGCCCGCCGTGGCGAGCCGGAACGACCCGACCGACCAGTCGAGGTAGGCGCGCTGCTCGGCGAGCTTGAGCGGCAGCAGCTCCCGCAGCGCCGGCTCGTCCACCTGCACGACGCGGATGCCGGCGGCCTCGAGGTCCGCGATCTCGTCGCGCAGGGCGAGCGCGAGCTGGTTCGCGGTGTCGCCGAGCGGCTGGTCGTCGCGCACGAAGGACCAGGCGAGGATCGTGACGGGGCCGGTCAGCATGCCCTTCATGGGCTTGGCGGTGAGGGACTGCGCGTAGCGCGACCACTCCACCGTGATCGGGCCGCGCCGCGACACGTCGCCCCACAGGATCGAGGGGCGCGTGCAGCGGCTGCCGTAGGACTGCACCCAGCCGTTGACCGTGACGGCGAAGCCGTCGAGGTTCTCGGCGAAGTACTGCACCATGTCGTTGCGCTCGGGCTCGCCGTGCACGAGCACGTCCAGGCCGAGCTCCTCCTGCAGCTCGACGACCCGGCGGATCTCCTCGCGCATGGCCGCGTCGTACTGCTCCGCGCTCAGCTCGCCCTTCGTGAAGCGGGCGCGGGCGCGACGGATCTCGCCCGTCTGCGGGAAGGAGCCGATCGTTGTGGTCGGCAGCGCCGGCAGGCCCAGCGCCGTGGTCTGCGCCGCCACGCGCGTCGCGTAGTCGCCGCGATCGAAGTCCGCGGCGACGAGGGCGGCGGCACGCTCCCGCACCGCGGGGACGCGCACGCCCGGTGCGTCGAGGCGGTCGGCGAGGGCGACGGATGCCGCGCGCAGCTCGCGGCGTACGGCATCGGTGCCCTCGGACAGGCCGCGGGCCAGCACCTCGACCTGGGCGACCTTCTGGTCGGCGAAGGCCAGCCAGGACCTCAGGCGCGCGTCGAGCAGCGGCTCGTCCTCGACGTCGTGCGGCACGTGCAGCAGCGAGGTCGAGGTGGATGCCGCGACGGCGGGGCTGAGCTCACGCAGCCGGGCCAGCTTGCCGAGCGCGGCGGCGAGGTCGCCGCGCCAGATGTTGTGGCCGTCGACGACACCGCCCACGAGGGTCTTCCCCGCGAGCGCGGCGCGCGTGGCGACGTCGAGGTTCTCCGGGAGGCCGCCGCGCACCAGGTCGAGGCCGATCGCCTCCACGGGTGTGGCCGCGAGCACCGGGAGGGCGGCGTCGAGGGCGGCGTAGGGCGCCGCGACGAAGAGCTGCGGGCGGCCAGCGAGGGCGCCCAGCGCCGTGTAGGCCGAGGCCGCCGCCGCGAGCACCTCGCCACGGGCATCCGGCACGCTCTCGGAGACGAGCGCGGGCTCGTCGAGCTGCACCCACTCGGCGCCGGCCGCGGCGAGCCGGTCGAGAAGCTCGGCGTAGACCGCGACGAGGTCCGCGAGGCGCGTGAGCGGGCGGAAGCCCTCGGGCGCACCGTCGGCCGCCTTGGCGAGCGCGAGGAAGGTGACCGGGCCGACGAGGACCGGGCGGGTCAGGAATCCCTCCGCCGCAGCCTCCTCGAACTCGCGCACGATGCGGTCGCTCGCGAGTCGGAACTCCATCTCCGGCCCGATCTCGGGCACGAGGTAGTGGTAGTTCGAATCGAACCACTTGGTCATCTCGAGCGGGGCGCGCTCGCCCTCGCCGCGGGCGATGGTGAAGTAGCCGGCGAGGTCGACGGCGCCGTCCGCCCCGCACAGCGCGGCGAAGCGCTCCGGCACCGCGCCGACGGTCACGGCGACGTCGAGCACCTGGTCGTAGTAGCTGAAGGACTCGGGGATGGCGGAGGCCGTGCGGCCGAGACCGAGGGCGGCGAGGCGCTCGCGGGTCGCGCGGCGCAGCTCGGCGGCGCGCACCTCAAGCTCTGCGGCATCGATGCCGCCCGTCCAGAACGCCTCGACGGCCTTCTTCAGCTCGCGGCGGCGCCCGATGCGAGGGTAGCCGAGGATGGTGCCGGTCGGGAAGGGCGGGCGGGACGGGGAGGACGAGGTACTGCTGGCCATGCCGTCCACCCTCCGCCGCCGCCGTCACGTAAACAAGACACCATCTTCTGCACAGATGCATTAGTTTGACCTAATGGAATTGGCTCAACTCCGCGCGCTGCGCGAGCTGCGGGATCGCGGCAGCATCGCCGCCGTCGCCGTCGCCTTCCGTGTCACGCCGTCCGCCGTCTCGCAGCAGCTGGCGGGCCTGCAGCGCTCGGTCGGTGTGCCGTTGACCCGCCTGGAGGGCCGGCGCACCGTGCTCACCGACGCCGGCACGGCGCTGGCCGACGCCGCGGTGGCGGTCGAGTCCGCGCTCATCGACGCCGCCAACTCGATCACCGAGTTCCACGACGACGCGGCCGCCCCGGTCTCGGTCTCGGCGTTCTCCTCGGCCGCGCTCGCGCTCTTCCCCGGGCTGCTCGCCGCGCAGATCCCCGGCCGTCCGCACCTGGTGCTGCAGGACGAGGACGTCACCCAGAGCGACTTCGCCCGCCTCGCCCCGGACATCGACCTCGTCATCGCGCAGCGCCTCGTCGGCAGCGCGGACTGGCCGGAGCAGCTCGCCGTCACGCCGCTCCTGACCGAGCCGCTCGACGTCGCGTTCCGCGTCGGCCACCGCCTCGACACGCTGGGCCCCGTGACGGCGACCGAGCTGCGGAACCTCGCCTGGATCGGGACGCACGACGACTTCCCGCTCGGCGACGCGATCCGCACGATCGGCGCGGCCGGCGGCGCGGAGCCGATCGTGGCGCACCGCGTCAACGACTTCGCGGTCGCGGCCGCGATGATCGCGGCATCCGATCACCTCGCCCTTCTGCCGCGCCACACGAGCGCCGCGTACCGCTCCCCCGCGATCCGGCTGCGACCGCTGGCCGAGGGCATCGCGGTCGCGCGCCGCGTCGACGTGCTCGCCCGGCCCGACACCATGCACCGCCGCGGAGTGCGCGCGGTGCTCGACACTCTGCGCGCGCTCTCCTCCGAGCTCGTCACCGCCCCCCGGCGCACCGCTCCGACCGGGCTCGTCCCGGCCCCCGAGCCGGCCACCGCCCCCGGACCCGGCACCGGCCCCCTTGCCCCACCCGGGCCCCTCGCCGGGCAGGTGCCTCGTACAACGACCAGCTATCGTGGCGGCGTGACCGTCTCACCGCCGTTCCGCGCCGACATCGTCGGCAGCTTTCTGCGCCCGACCGCCGTCAAGCAGGCCCGTGCCCAGCACGAGATGGGGGCGCTCGACGCCGCCGCGCTGCGCGCCGTCGAGGACGAGGCCATCGGCGAGCTCATCGCGAAGGAGGCGGATGCCGGCCTGCGCCTCGCCACCGACGGCGAGTTCCGGCGGGCCTGGTGGCACTACGACTTCTTCGGCATGCTCGACGGCGTCCAGGTGGTCGACGCCGACCACGGCATCCAGTTCACGGGCATCAACACCAAGAACCAGGTGCTGCGGGTGGACGGCAAGGTCGCCTTCCCCGCCGACCACCCGATGCTGCGGCACTTCGCCTACCTGCGCGATCACGTGCCGGCCGGCGTGATGCCGAAGATGTCGATCCCCTCGCCGACCGTGATGCACTTCCGCCTCGACCCCGATGCGGTCACGACCGGGCTCTACGCCGAGCACGAGGACATGTTCGACGACCTCGCCGCCGCCTACCGCGACGCCGTGCGGGCGTTCTACGACGCCGGCTGCCGCTACCTGCAGTTCGACGACACCGCGTGGGCCTACCTGTGCTCACAGGCCGAGCTCGACAAGGCCGCGGCGCGCGGCATCCGGGTCGACGGCCTCGCCGAGCGCTACGCGAAGCTCATCAACGACTCCCTCGCCGGCAAGCCGGACGATCTGGTCGTCACGACGCACGTGTGCCGCGGCAACTTCCGCTCCACCTGGATCGCCTCGGGCGGCTACGAGCCCGTCGCCGAGCCGCTGCTCGCCGGCACCGACTACGACGGCTACTTCCTCGAATACGACACCGAGCGCGCCGGCGACTTCGAGCCGCTGCGCCATCTGCCCCGGGGCGACAAGACCGTCGTGCTCGGCCTGCTCACCTCGAAGGACGGCGCCCTCGAGGATCCCGGGCTCGTGAAGGCCCGCATCGACGAGGCGGCGCGGTTCGCACCGCTCGACCAGCTCGCGCTCTCGACGCAGTGCGGCTTCGCCTCCACCGAGGACGGCAACGTGCTCACCGAGCAGCAGCAGTGGGCGAAGGTGCGCGAGGTCGTCGCCATCGCCGCGGATGTCTGGCGCTGAGGTCCGGCGCTAAGGTTCGGCGCTGGCCGCCGCCCGGCGGGCTCCCTCGCGGCGCCCCGCTCCGCGGCTTCGTGCACGTCGAACAGACAGCTGCGCGCGGGGCCGCACACGCATGCGTCCGTTCGGCGCGCACGAACCGCCAGAGACGCTAGAGACGCCGGAGACGCTAGAGACGCTAGAGACGCGTACGCGACCCGACCGGCGATCCCGTGACGCTCAGCGCCGCGGGATCGGCGCCGTCCACGGCGATGTCGCGCTCGTCGCCGTCGCGGAGGTCGAAGCAGTTGTCGCTGAGGCGGATGCCGGGGGCGGGCTGCTCGATGCGGACCTGGTACGCGTACCCCGTGGCCCGGATGCGCAGGCCGCCCGGCACCACGCTGACGGCGAGCTGCGGCACGGGCAGCTCGAGTCGCCCGATCTCCGCGAAGTGCCTCCGCGCCGCGGGGAAGGCCCCGTCCGGGCTCGACGCCCAGGCGTAGTGGGCGGCATCGCGCGGCACCTCGCCCGCCGCGATGGTCAGGACCCGTGCGGATTCCGCGCTGCCAGCGCTCCCCCGCACCCGGCGCGTCGTGCGCTCACCGCCGTCGAAGGCGCCGAGCTCCACGTCGACGTCGAGCTCGACGGCGTCGCGCGAGTTGTTCACCAGCCAGAGCTCGAGTCCGCCGTCCTCCGTGTCGGCGAAGCTGACCGTGACCGGCGCGCTCGCCCGCTTGGCCGCGTAGTAGGCGGCCTTGGGCACGCCGTCGTAGTCGACGACGGACCAGCTGAAGCCGGGCCAGACGTCGTTGAACTGCCACATCAGGGCGCCCGCGGTCTCCGGCTGGCGGCGGCGGTAGTGCTCGATGCCGAAGGCCATGCCCTCGGCCTGCACGGCCTGGGTGAAGGCGACGTACTGCTCGAGCCCCTCGGGCAGACCGGTGGTGACCGACAGCAGCTCGTCGCCCTTGTTCTTCGGGGTGTCCTTGTTGTGCAGGTCGAAGACGGACGAGTGCACCTCCAGGCCGGCATCCGGCAGCCAGCGCCGCAGTGTCGCGATCTCGGGGGCGGCGTGGATGCCGAACTCGGAGACGAAGCGCGCCGTGTCGTAGGCGTAGCGGCGGTAGTGCCGCGCGTCGCCGATGCTCGGGTACTCGTCCGGCCCGATCGTCATGCCGGGGATGACCATGCCGTGCCACACCTCCCAGGTGTGGCGGTCGCCGTCATCGGTGCCGTTGATCGAGAGGATGCCGCGACCCTCGCCGTAGGGGCTGCCCGGCCAGTACGGCGTGAGCCCGTCATGCGCGGTGACGGCCGCGGGCAGCACCTCGTGGAAGAAGTGCCAGCCCCAGTCGCCCGGCTCGACGCTCTGGTAGGCGGCGAGGTGCAGCACCTGCACCTCGTTGTTGCCGCACCACAGCGCGAGGCTCGCCCGGTTGCGCAGTCGGCGCACCTGATACGCCGCCTCCAGCTCGACCTCGCGGCGCAACGCCGGCTCGGCGTCCGGGTAGTCGATGCAGGCGAACATGAAGTCCTGCCACACGAGCATACCGAGCTCATCGCACACCGCGTAGAAGGCGTCGTGCTCGTAGATGCCGCCGCCCCAGACCCGCAGCATGTTGAGGTTCCCCTCGCGGGCGCGCAGCACCCGGTCGCGGTAGGTCTCCGCCGTGACCGAGCCGACCATGGTGCTCGCGGGCAGCCAGGCGGCGCCGCGGGCGAAGACCGGCACCCCGTTGAGCCGGAACTGGAAGCGCCGTGCCGCGGGCGTGCCGCGGTCGAGCTCGATCGTGCGCAGACCGATGCGATCGATGACGGCGTCGACGACGACGTCGCCCTCGCGCAGTTCGACGGATGCCTCGTGCAGCGCCTGCTCGCCGAGGTCGTGCGTCCACCACAGCTCGGGGTCCTCGATCACGAGCTCCGTCGAGCCGCCGCCATCGGCGCCCAGCTCGAAGCCGGCCTCGACGACGCGACCGGACGGTGCGGCCAGGCGCAGCCGCGCGGTGTACGCGCCGGGGGCGGCGGCATCCGTCTCGAGTCCCACCCGCACGACCGCGGAGGAGCGGTCCGCGGACAGCGAGGCGAGCGCGATGTGATGGCCCGTGATGACCGCACGGCGCTCGACGCTGAGACGGACAGGGCGCCAGATGCCCAGGGACGGCACGTTCGGGCCGAAGTCCCAGCCCCAGGAGAACGCGGCCTTGCGCAGCGTGGTGGCGAGCGGGAGCGTCGTCAGCATGCTGCTCTCCGCGGCGGCATCCGCCGCCTCGCCCCCCGCCTCGTCCGCGCCGAGCGCGCCGAAGGCCGCGGCGAGCCGCCCGAGCTCCTCGGCGACGGTCGGCGGCACGGTGCGGCCGGCGAGCGGCGGGGCGAAGCGCACGAGCACGGTGTTGGCCTCGCCCAGTGCGTCGGTCACGTCGAACTCCGCGGGGCGGAACTGGTTCTCGTGGTGGCCGAGCAGCCGTCCGTTCAGCCAGACGTCGGCGACGGTGTCGAGCCCGTCGAAGACGAGGCGGGCGCGCGCGCCGTCGTCGAGCCCGGCCGGCCGCGCGAAGCGGGTGCGGTACCACCAGTCGCGGTCCTCGATCCAGGCGGCCTTGCGCTCGTTGTCGCCGTAGTACGGATGCTCGATGCGCCCGGCCGCGAGCAGGGACTCGTGCACTCCCCCCGGCACGACGGCGGGGAGCCAGTCGCCCGTCTCGTCGGCCTCGAGGGCGAGCGCGTCGCCGGCGCCCTGATCGGTGTCGATGAGCTCGAAGTCGCTCAGGGCGATGGTGTTGTGGTGGTGGGTCATGGGGCTCTCCTTGCGGGACGTGCGGGTGGTACGGGTGGTACGGGGCGGGGGTGCGGGCCGTGCGAACGGTGCGGGATCGGTGGCAGTCTCAGGCGGGGACGGTCTCGCCGCGGCGTGGCTTCGTGATGAGCGCCCAGCGGGGGTCGCCCTCTCGGCCGATCTCCGGCAGGCGCAGCACGAACAGGCCGCCGGCGATGCCGAGGACGCCGAGGACGATGTAGAGGGTGGCGAAGCCACCGATCGCCATGAGCGGCGTCGCGATGAGCGGCACGATCGACTGCGGCAGAGTGTTCGCCATGTTGATGACGGCGAGGTCCTTGCCGGCGTTCTCGGCGCTGGGCAGCATACGCACGCACAGGGCGCTGTCCACCGCGAAGAAGACGCCGGTGGCCAGGCCGCTCACGGCGGTGGCGACGAAGACGGCGGCGACGGACGGTGCCGTCGCCATGAGCAGTTGCCCGAGCGCGGCGAGCACGCCCGATGCGATCACGAACGGCTTCTGCCGCTTCAGCCTGTCGGAGACGAATCCCATGACGGCGCTCGTGATCGCGAGCAGCCCGACCGACAGCAGCGAGAGCAGGAAGACGATCCCGCCGACCTTCGCCTGCCCGACGTGGAAGCGATCGAGCAGGAAGAACGCGTTGTAGGTGCTGCTCGCGTAGGCGCAGGTGATCAGGAAGCGCACGGCCCAGGCCCAGCCGAAGGCGGGATGCCGGGCCGGGTTGACCCAGAAGGAGCGCGGGAACTCCCCCGTGCTGAACGGTGAGCGCGCCGCCGCACCGCGGTGGGCGGGGTCGCGCAGCAGCAGCACGGCGACGACTCCGCCGATGACGCCGCCGGTCGCCGCGACGATCCACTGCAGCGTCGGCTGGTGCAGGCCGCTGACCGCGGCCAGGCCGATCAGGGGGCCGAGGGCGGTCGCCAGCCCGAGCAGCCCGGACACCGAGCCGCGGCGGGAAGGGGAGACCTGGTCGGACAGCAGGGCGCTCGTGGCCGCCTGCTGGAAGTTCAGCAGCGTCTGCACGACGCACCAGACGACGACGACCTGCCACACGGCGGTCGTGAACGCCATCGACACGAGCACGAGGGATCCGGCCAGCGAGCCGGTGAGGATCCAGGTGCGGCGGCGCCCGAAACGCGCGGCGGTGCGGTCGCTGATGCGTCCGCCGAGGGGGTTGGCGACGAGCGCGAGAAGCGCGCCGACGCCGGTCACGATGCTGAAGGCACCCGCCGCCCCGTCTCCGGCGATCCGGGTCAGCTGCAGAGTCAGCAGCAGTTGCAGCGGGGTCAGCAGCGCGATGTAGGCGCCCATCTGCGAGGCCGCCATCGCGCCGACGAGGCGTGGGAGCGGTGTGGCCGGGTTCTCCGCGCTGAATGCGGGAAGCGCATCCGCCTGGGCGGATGAACCGGCTGGTGTGACGGTCATGGACACTCCCTCGTGTTCCGTCTATTCGGGAATTCATACCAACTGGTAGTTACTACCACATTGAGCTTACTTCCACTTGGGTGTCGACGCGGCTAATCTGGCGGGATGGGGCTTCGGGAGACGAAAGTGGCGCGCACTCGCGCCCAGATCGTCGACGTCGCGGTGAACCTCTTCCTCGAGAAGGGCTACGACGGCACCACGATGGAGGAGATCGCCGAGCAGGCCGAGGTCGGCACGACCACGCTCTACCGCTACTTCCCGAGCAAGGACCTGATCCTGCTCGACCCGTTCACCCGCGAGGATCCGGTCGCCGACACCGTCCGCTCGCGCCCGGCCGACGAGCCGATCGACATCGTGCTCGGCCACGCCGTGCTGGCCACGTTCGCCTACCTCGAACACGACCAGCCGCGCATCAACGCGATCCGCACCCTGATCGACGAGTCATCGGCCCCGCGCGCCCGCCTGTGGGACGTGCTCGCCCGCAACCTCGCCGAGCTCGAGCGCGCCATCGCCGAGCGCACCGGCGCGCCGGTGGACTCGGTCTCCGTCCGGATGACCGCGCGGGTCACGCAGCTCACGATCGAGCTCGCCGCCGACACCTGGCGCTCCAGCGAGGGCACCCGGCGGCTGCCCGAGATCGCGCGCACGATCATGGCCGCGCTGAAGTCGGACGGAGTGCCCTTCCCCGCGGTCCCGCCTTCGGCCTAGGCCGGCTCATGCGCGAGCCGATGGGTGCGCCCGAAGTAGCTGAGCTCCCAGATGCCGTGGTCCTCCGCCGTCTCGACGAGCTCGTCGTCGACGAAGCGCTCGACCGTGACGCGACCGGTGAAGCGCAGATAGGCGCCGTCGATCCGCGCCACGGCGACGAGCATCCGCAGCGCCGCCGAGTCCACCTCGCGCGCCAGTGTCCGGCTGATCGTCTGCTCGCGCGCGAAGGTGACGCGGAATCGCTCCCCCTCGCCCGCGTACTCGTAGACGATCCGGTTCGCGACGGGCTTGCCGCTGACCTCGTCGTCGAACTGCTCGGCCAGGGTGAGCGTGACGCGCTTCGCGTCGTCGGCGACGATCTCGCCGTCGCGGGCGAGCAGGAAGATCGGGATCTCCGTGTAGCCGTAGCGCTTCTCGCCGACGAGCCAGCTCGCGATCACCGAGTACGGCCCGGCCTGGGCGCGCCCCCAGTACCAGTGGTTCATCAGCCGCATCATGCTCGCGTCGCCCCAGTTGTGGTCGTGGTAGCCGACGCCCTCCCGGACCGTCGTCACGCCCGCCTCGGTGATGCTGGCGTGCACGGCGCCCTGCGGCACCGCGGGCAGCCAGGCGAACAGGTGCTCGTCGTGAGGGCCGAAGTAGAAGTGCCCCGTCTCGGGCCGCCACGCCGGAACCTGCGCGCGCAGCGTCACGTCGATGACGACGTCCTCTGCCGCGAAGTGGATCTCGTAGCGTCCGTCCCGACCATGGATGCTCGAGATCCCGATGCGCACCTCGCACTGCTCCGTCGCCGCCGAGAAGTCGCGCCCCGCGACGGCGACCGCGAGCTTGCGCGTCGCCTGACCCGGGCGGGTCAGCTCGGCGGTGGCCGAGGGGCGCAGACCGGTCCAGCTCGCCAGCGACTCCTTGGTGTAGAACGCGATCACCAGCGCGGTGCCGTCCTCCAGATGGGCGTCGAAGTACCACCACTCGTAGCTGCCCGACGCGCCGTCGGTGCGCATGCCGTCCTCCCAGGCCGCGATGCGACCGGGGGCGATGCCCAGCCGCGCATAGTCCTCCGGGCGGTCCGCTGTGCGGGCGAGCGCGGTCATCGCAGCGCCTCGGCGGCGAGGCGTTCCCGGAGCAGGCTCACGGCGGCCAGGAAGCTCGCGAACAGCATGGTGAAGAGCATCACGGTGACGGAGCTCTCCCAGATGCTGGAGACGCTCCAGGCGTGGCCGGCGGCATCCGTCACACTCGCGTCCTTCGTCAGCGCGTAGCCGAGGATGTACGTGAGTGCGGTGAGGCCGTAGAGCAGCACCGGCATGGCGCGGAATCCGATCGCGTCCTCGCCCGGTCTGATCAGGCCGGGCCGCGCGTGCAGGATGAGCGCGAAGACCTGGTACAGGGTCCAGACCGTGAGGAACCAGCCGAGGTAGTTCGTGAGCGGGACGCCGTTGTAGCCGCCGCCCTGGTGCCAGATCCAGGTGTGGCCGATCGTGGAGTTGATCGGGTCCATCACGAGATCCCACATCACCATGACGAAGGCGGCGGTCGCCGGCTGCACGACGGTGCCGAGCCAGGACCGCGTCAGACGGTCGCCTCGGCCGAGGATGGCGGAGGCCACGCACCAGGAGAGATAGCCGTAGTTGACGTACGCGATGCCGATCGTGATCGGGACTTGGAGGAGGAACGGCGCCCCGTCGTGCGTGTAGTGATAATGGCCGAAGGGGAAGCCGGTTGCGATGCTGACGTTCTCGTAGATGTTGCTGATCACGAAGGTCACGACGAAGAAGGCGATGATCCCGCCTGCGCCGTAGCGCCGACCGCCGTGCCAGAACACGAAGACCGTCGCGAGCAGCTGCCAGACGAGGAAGCACACGGCGAGCGGGCCGCCGATCGGCGCGTCCGCGCGCTGCAGCGGCGAGAACACCGACTGGCCGATCAGCGCCAGGCACGCGACGCCGACCATGATCCAGAGCCACGGGCCGCTCCGCGGCCGCGGGACCGTCTGCTGTTCGCCGCGCATCAGCTGCTCCGGCCGGAGCTGAGTGGAAGTCATCCGTCTCTCCTCACTATTCGGACTCATGGGTCCGTTTCCCTCGGATATTATCGGACCATAGAGTCCGTTTTGTCCAGCGGGGTGAGCGGGCAGAGAGAATGAGGCGATGAGCGACGGGGCGACGACGGGGCACAGGCGGGCGGATGCCGTGCGCAACGCGGGACGCGTGCAGGAGGTCGCGCTGGAGCTGCTCGCGACCCGCGGCAGCGAGACGACCATCATGGACATCGCGCGCGAGGCCGGTGTCGGCAAGGCGACCGTGTACCGGAACTTCCCCACCAAGGCCGCGCTTCTCGCCTTCGCGGCCGAGCATCACGGCCGCTGGCTCGTCGACCGGCTCGATGCCGCGATCGCCGACCCGAACGCCTGGGGCGGATTCGTCGAGCTGGTGCGCGACACGATGGCACGCATCCGCACCGCCCCGATCCTGCTCGAGGCGCTGCGCCCGCACGACGGCCCGGAGCCGGCCGTCGGCGACACGGTCAACGCCCGCCTGCAGCGACTGGTCGCCAGCCTGCACGCCGCGGACGCGATTCGCCCCGGAGTGACCGTCGAGGACCTCGGGATGCTGATCATCGGCACCTCGGAGTACCTCGCGAGCCGCTCGGCGACGGCGGCCGACACCGACCGCGCCGCCGAGCTCATCCTCGCCGCGGTCGCGGCCCGCTAGACGGTACCTTCGCCCTATGAGTGAAACGATCCGGCCCAACCCATACGAAGCCGAGTTCCTCGACGGGCCGCTGGCCGGAACGACGGAGAGCCGCGAATCGGCGGAGGGTGCATACGAGTCCCCATTGGAGACGTATGTCGATGTCGAAGGCCTGCCGACGCTGTTGCGCTACACGGTGGAGACCACACGGACCGTGGGTGAGACGCTCTTCGTCAGCTATCGATTCGATGCAGCCGACAGCGACCCCATCACCTCCGATGATCAGGATGGCTACCTCGCCCCCGAATAGGAACGCGCTGCGGCCCACCGTGTCGATTCCCGGAATGCGCGCCTCGCTCGGCTCCGCTCTTGAGTCACAGGCCAGGGTTGTGCTTCCCTGATGCCGGGGCGGGTAAGGGACCGAGGCGTCAGCACAGGGACAGCGGTCGCGGACGGGGAAGCGGGAATGACAGCAGCTGACAAGATGAAGGCCCGGGATCGATCCGCGTCCTCGGCCGGCTGGATCCTGCCGCTGGTGTGCACGGCGCAGTTGCTGTTGCAGCTGGACTTCAGCATCGTCAACGTCGCACTCCCGACCATGCAGAGCGAGCTCGGCTTCTCCGCCGCATCGCTGCAGTGGGTGGTCACCGGGTATGCGCTCTCCTTCGGCTCGCTGCTGCTGCTCGGGGGCCGGATCGGGGACATCGCAGGGCATCGCCGGGTCATGATGCTGGGCCTCGCCCTCTTCGCGCTCTCCTCGTTCTCCGGCGGCCTCGCACTGAGTCCGCTGATGCTCGTCTTCTCGCGGATCGTGCAAGGCGGCAGCGCGGCGCTGGTGGCCCCGGCGGCTCTGGCGATCCTGGTGGGCGCGTACCCGTCCGATTCCGGGCGCGCACGCGCGCTGGGCGTCTTCCAGGCCGCGACGGCCGGTGGGGCCACCGCGGGAATCGTGCTCGGCGGGGTGCTCGTGCAGTTCCTGGGCTGGCGCTCCGTGCTCCTGGTCAACCCGCCGATCATCGTCGTGCTGCTCGCCGCCATGCTCTGGCGTCTGCCGGCCAGCCGGCCGACGGCAGGCGACCGCAGGGTCGACGTCCTCGGTGCGGCGCTGATCACGCTCAGCGTCTCGGCGCTCGTCTACGGCATGAGCGCGGGTCAGGACGACGGGTTCGACTCCCCGCTCACCATCGTCGCGCTCGCTCTGGCCGCCATCCTGGCGGTCGCGTTCGTCCTGGCTGAGATGCGCGTGAAGGATCCCATGCTGCCGTTGGAGATGTTCCGCGACCGGGTGCGTCGCGGCTCCCTGATCGTGATCGCCATCGCGGGAATGGTGATCGTCAGCTACGTCTACTTCACGTCCCTGTATCTCCAGCAGGCGATGCGGTTGAACGCGTTGCTGACCGGAATCGCGCTCATTCCCGCGACCGTCGTCGTGATGGTGGTCTCGATTCTGACGAGCCGTCTCCTTCTGACGCGACTCGGCGTTCGCCGGATGCTCGCGATCGGGCTCCCGCTCATGGCCGTCGGGCAGCTCTGGCTCGCCCAGATCCCCGAACACGGCGACTATGCGCTGAACATCCTGCCCGGGCTTATGTTCACGGCGGCTGGTATGGGATTGGCCATTCCCGCCGCGGCATACGGCGCGAACTCGAACGTGTCGGCGGCCCTCCGCGGCGTTGCCGGGGGTCTGTTCGTGACAGCCCAACAGGTCGGTGCCGCAGTCGGGCTCGCGGCGCTCGCAACCATCGCCGCAGCCCGGTCGGAGAGGTCAGACGGCACGCTCGTCGACGGGTTCCGGCTCGCATTCCTGGTAGCAGCCGGTCTCTGCGTGCTGGCCGCCGTCCTCGCCGTCGCCATCATCCGGACCCCGACCGCCTCGACGGAGGGGAGCGCATCCCCCGAGCGATCCTGAGCTCCGCACACCGCGAACGAGAACACGACTGATGGCCGGCCTGGAACTGGTGGTGCTAATCGGGGCGACGGTCCTGGTCGGCGGCAAGCTCGCGAGGGTTTCCAGACTGTCCAGCCCCCTGGTGCTGCTCGTGCTCGGGGCCGGGCTCGGCTTCATCCCCGGCCTCGGCGAGATCCAGCTGCCACCGGACCTGGTCCTGCTGCTCTTCCTTCCTGCGCTCGTCTACTGGGAGGCGCTGAACAACACCTCCCTGCGCGAGATCCGGTTCAACCTCCGCGCGATCCTGTTCGCGGCCATCGGGCTGGTCCTGTTGACCGCGTTCTGCATCGGCGCGGCCGGAAGCGCCTTCGGACTGCCCTGGCCGGCCGCGCTCGCCCTCGGTGCCGTCCTTGCTCCCACCGATGCGACCGCCATCTCCGGATTCTCGGGGTCGCTCCCGCGACGCTCGGCGGCGATCCTGCGAGCGGAGAGCCTCGTCAACGACGGAACCGCACTCGCGCTCTACGGCGTCGCCGTCGCCGCGGTGGTCAGCGGCGGCAGAGTGAGCGTTCCGCTGTTCGCGGGCCAGTTCCTGCTGGCATCCGCCATCGCCGTCGCGGTGGGTCTCGGGATCGGATTCCTCGTGCTGTGGGTCCGGCGGATCGTCACGGACTCGCTGCTGGCCAGCACACTGAGCCTGCTCACCCCGTTCCTCGCCTTCCTGCCCGCCGAGCTCCTCCATGCCTCCGGGGTGGTGGCGGCCGTCACCTGCGGCCTGGTCATCGCGCACGGCGGGCCGCGCGTCATCCCGGCACGGGCCCGCCGGCAGGTGTTCGGCTTCTGGCAGGTCGCCAGCTTCGTGCTCAACGACGCGCTCTTCGTCCTCACCGGACTGCAACTGCATCGCATCGTCAACGCGCTGGACGGCGCCTCGTGGCCGACGGTGCTCGCGCTCTCCGCCGTGGCCGTCCTCGCGGTGATCGGGCTGCGCCTGCTCTGGTTCTACACGGTCCCCTACCTCGCGCGCCCGTTCGAGCGCACCCCGGCGCTGCGCACCCGCCGCATCGCCGCCCGGCACAGGTTCCCGCTGGCCTGGGCGGGCATGCGCGGGTCCGTCTCGCTTGCCGCCGCTCTCGCGCTCCCGCTGACGATCGCGACGGGCGCCGCGTTCTCGCACCGAGACACGCTCATCGCCGTGACTTTCGCGGTGATCCTGTTCACCGTCGTCGTCCAGGGGCTGACCATGCCCGCCGTGCTGCGCTGGACGGCACTGCCGCCGGATCCCACACAGGCGTACGAGGAGGCACTCGCGACGCGAACGGCATTCGAGAGCGCGCTGGCCGTCCTTCCCGACATCGCCGCCGAGCTCGGCGTTGCCGAGGAGATCCGGGATCGGATCACCGCCGAATACGCCCTCGAGGCGGACGAGCTCGGATCGCTGATGAACGACGACGACCTCAGCGTCACGGAGCTCGACGACGCCCGGAGCGAGCAAGAACGCGAGCTGCGCCGCGCGGTCATCCCCGTCAAACGCGACTCCGTCCTCCGCCTGCGTGACGCGGGCCGCATTGACGATGTCGTCTTGAGGCGGATCCAGGCACGGCTGGACGCCGAGGAGATTCGGCTCACCGACGTCATCGACGAGGAGTGACGGGAAGTCAATCAACCCTGACCCCATGGTGCCCGAACGCCTGACCGAGCTCGGCCGCGGTCGGGGCCGGTCGCGCACCCTGCGGCCAGACCCGCGGACCTCGCCCCCCGGTCCGCGAGAACGAATGAGCCGAGATCTGCGTACTGCAGGAACAAGACGACTTATCACTTGCATCTGACGGTATTCGTGACCTTCCCTTGACACATCACCCCCTCAGTGGTTCATTAGTCAAGTAACTAACCGAACAACGAGGAACGCGTGATCGACGAAGGCAAGCCGATCTTCCTGCAGATCGCAGAGCAGATCGAGAACGACATCATCGACGGGGTGCTGGCCGAGGAGAGCCAGGTGCCGTCGACGAACGAGTTCGCCGCCTTCTATCGCATCAACCCCGCCACCGCCGGCAAGGGCGTCAACCTGCTGGTCGAGACGGGCGTCCTCTACAAGAAGAGGGGCATCGGCATGTTCGTCGCCACCGGCGCACGCGATCGGCTCAGGACGGCGCGTCGCACCACCTTCGTCGACGACTACGTGCGCCCTCTCCTCACCGAGGCCGAGAAGCTCGGCATCGACTCCGCGACGCTGAGCCGGCTGATCACGGATGCCTCGCAGCAGGCATCCGTCACCGACGCCGCCCCGGCGCACACCGCGACCAACTAGGACGAGAAATGACCACCGCACCCCTCACGCCGCCGTCGACCGACGCTCCCGTCGTCGAGGTCCGCGAGCTCAGCAAGCACTTCGGCTCGATGACCGCCCTCGACAGGGTGAGCATCACGATCCCCACCGACTCCATCACCGGGCTGCTCGGCCGCAACGGCGCGGGCAAGACCACGCTCATGCACGTGCTCACCGGCCAGGACTTCCCCAGCGCGGGCGAGGTCAGGGTCTTCGGGCAGACGCCGGCCGAGAACGCCGCCGTGCTGCAGCACATCTCCTTCATCAAGGAGAGCCAGAAGTACCCGGACGACTTCAAGGCCAAGCACGTGCTGCGCTCCGCCCCCTGGTTCTTCGAGAACTGGGACGCCGACTTCGCCGCCCGGCTCGTCGAGGACTTCCGCCTGCCGGTGAACCGGCGCATCAAGAGGCTCTCCCGCGGGCAGCTCTCCGCCGTCGGCGTCATCGTCGGCCTCGCGAGCCGCGCCCCGCTGACCTTCTTCGACGAGCCCTACCTCGGGCTCGACGCCGTCGCCCGCCAGATCTTCTACGACCGGCTGCTCGCCGACTACGCCGAGTTCCCGCGCACCGTCGTGCTCTCGACGCACCTGATCGACGAGGTCGCGAACCTCCTCGAGCACGTCATCGTGATCGACCAGGGCCGCGTCATCCTCGACTCCCCCGCCGACGAGCTGCGCGGCAAGGCCGCGAGCATCATCGGGCCGCGCACCGAGCTCGACGCCTTCGTCGCACGCCATCGCCTCGACGTGCTGCACCGGGAGGAGCTGGGCGGCACGGCATCCGTACTCGTCGACGGCATCGATGACGGCGTGCGGGCGGATGCCGTGGGCTCCGGCCTGCAGCTCACCGCGGTCACGCTGCAGCAGCTCATCGTGCGCCGCACGGGCGGCGCGCTGGCGCAGACGGATGCCGAGGCCGGTGTGCCCGAGCGCAGGCGCCGTGCGAGCGCGGGGGCGGCACGATGACCGCCACGGCCCTCTTCCCGGACGGGACGCACGTCGTCGCACCGGCGGCCTCCGCCGGACAGCGCATCTGGCGCATCGTGCGCCTGCACTACACGAACCGGCTCAACTCGATCGTCATCCCGCTGAACACCGCCGCGTTGATCTTCGTCGTGTACCTCATCGTGCAGGTGCTGATCGTGCGCGCGACCGGGGACAACGCGGACAGCGGGCAGGGCTACTCGTCCGGCCTCGTGTACTTCCTGCCCTATCAGGTGGTCTTCGCGGTCCAGGCGATGAACCTCACCTTCGCCTACGCGCTCGGCATGTCCTCGACCCGCCGCGACTACTCCTACGGCACCTGGGCGATGTTCCTCATCCAGTCCGCGGGCTTCTCGGTGGCCTTCACCGTGATGTCCTACCTCGAGCAGTGGACCCACGGCTGGGGCCTGCACGCCTCGATCTTCCAGACCGTCATCTACGGCTACGGTGCGCTGGGGCAGCGGTTGCTGACCTTCTTCGCCGGAATCCTGTTCATGCAGTGCATCGGCTCGGTGTTCGGCGCCGCCTTCGTCCGCTGGCGGATGTACGGGATCTACGTGCTCGGCGCGGCGTTTGTCCTGGTCCTGCTCGGCACCGTCGCGCTCATCACGCTGAGCGACTCCTGGCCGGCGGTCGGCCGCTGGTTCGTCTCGGTCGGCCCCGCCGGGTTCTGCGCCTGGCTGCTGCTGCCCTCCGCCCTGTTCGCCGTCATCGGCCACCTGGCGCTGCGCCGGGCGACGCCCACGAGTTGAGGAGACGACCGTGACCGCACTGAGCACCGCCTCCGCGGCATCCGCCCCGCGGCGCCTCACCGAGGGCGACCGGATCTGGCGCGTCGTGCGCCTGCAGTACGTGAACTGGCGATCCGCGCTCATGCTGCCGTGGGCGATCCTGATCGGCATCCTGCTCGTCAACATGACGATCTGGTACCTGATCAGCTCCACGGCCGGGCCGGACACCACGACGAACACGCAGTACACCGGCTCGATCTTCTACCTGCTCATCTACCAGGCGATCCTCGCGATGCAGCTGATGAACGCGACGTTCTCCTTCGCCCTCGGCCTGTCCTCGACCCGCCGCGACTACTATCTCGGTACCTCGGTGTGGTTCCTGCTCCACAGCGCGCAGTACACGGTCGGGGTGGTGCTGCTCAGCTACATCGAGCAGTGGACGAACGGCTGGGGCGTCGGCGGGCATATGTTCCAGACCGTCTACTTCGGCACGGGCCCGCTCGGCGAGCGCCTGTTCACGATCTTCTTCGCGCTGCTGGGCGCGCTGTTCCTCGGCTCGATCTTCGGCGCGGTGTACGTGCGCTGGCGCGCGAACGGCCTCTACGTCACCGGGGCGGTCCTCGTGGCCGCGGTGCTCGGGGTGCTCACGATCGCCACCCTCACGGATTCCTGGGGAGCCATCGGCCGCTGGTTCGCCGGCACCGGCCCCTTCGGGCTCGTCGCCTGGTCGGTCCCGCTCACCGCGCTGTGCGCCGTCATCGGCTTCGTCGCGCTGCGCCGCGCGCTGCCCCGCTCCTGAGCGCCGCGCGCCCCCAGCCCCGGCGCGGGCAGGTGCGCCACTCTCTCCGACACGCGCGCCTCGCGCCGCTGTGGCGCGCGTCCGGGAGAGTAGCGCGGCCGCTCGCGCGGGGCGCCCCTACTTGCCGCGCAGGGACTTCTGCAGCGTGACCGTGCCGAGCCAACGGCCGAACTTGAAGCCGACGCGGCCCATCCGCCCGACCTCTGTGAAGCCGAGCTTCCGGTGGATCGCGATCGAGGCATCCGCCCCCTGGTCGGCGATGACGGCGATGACCTCACGGATGCCCGCCGCCTTGGCCGCGTCGAGCAGGGCCTGCAGCAGCGGAGTGCCGAGCCCCTTGCCCGTGGCAGCCGGCCCCAGGTAGATCGAGTTCTCGACCGTGTACCGGTAGCCCGACTTCGCCGACCAGGGCGACACGAGCGTGTAGCCGAGGATCTGGCCGCTCGGGCTCTCCGCCACGAGGAACGGCATGCCCGCCTTGCGGATGTGCGCGTACTTCGCCCGCCAGGCCCGCAGCATCATGGGCTTGTCGTCGAAGGTCACCGTGGAGTTGGTGACGTAATAGGCGTAGATCTCACGGATGCTGGGCAGATCGGCCTCGACAGCATCGCGGATGACGTAGGAGAAGGGGGCCTCCTCCGGCGCAGCCTTACGCAGATGGGGCGGCAACACGCGACGACCGGTCTCGTACTCTTCTTCCAGCACGACACCCATTCTGTCGTGCCGGGCACGCCGCCGCGTCGCTCTGACTGAGCGGCACGCGCGGCTCGGGGCCCGTGGCCGCCGGATGCTAGGCGAGCGACCAGTCGACGGGCGGCGCGCCCTGCTGGGCGAGCAGCGCGTTGGCCTTGCTGAAGGGGCGGGAGCCGAAGAATCCGCTCGAGGCCGACAGCGGCGAGGGATGCGCCGAGGCGATGACCGGGGTCTGGCCGAGCAACGGGCGCAGGGTGCCGGCGTCGCGCCCCCAGAGGATCGCCACGAGCGGGCCGCCGCGGGCCACGAGCGCGCGGATCGCGTGCTCGGTGACGGCCTCCCAGCCCGCGCCGCGGTGCGAGGCCGGGGCGCCGGGGCGCACCGTCAGCACCCGGTTCAGCAGCATGACCCCGTGCTCCGCCCACGCCGTGAGGTCCCCGTGATCGGGCACGGGCAGGTCGAGGTCGTCGTGCAGCTCACGATAGATGTTCTGCAGCGAGCGCGGAACGGGCCGTACGTGCCGCTCGACCGCGAACGACAGGCCGATGGGATGCCCGGGGGTGGGGTACGGGTCCTGTCCGACGATCAGGACCCGGACCGCGTCGAAGGGGTAGGAGAAGGCGCGCAGCACGTTCGGGCCGGCCGGAAGATAGCCGCGGCCGGCGGCGTTCTCACCGCGCAGCCAGTCGCCCATCGTCGCGATCTGCCCGGCGACGGGTTCGAGGGCGTGCGCCCAGCCGGGGTCCATGGACCCGTCGGCGGCGAGCTGCGCGAGCGACTTGCCCGGCACCGATCAGCCGTTCACCCGTGCGCCGTCGGCGGCATTCACCGGGGGGCGAGCTGACCAGGGGAACGCGATCCAGGCATCCGTCTCACGCCACGCGAAGTCGGGCGCCAGGATCGTGCGCGGCTTCGTGTACAGACACACGGTGCGCACCTCCGCCCCCATGTCGACGAGCAGCTCCCGCACGAGCGAGAGCGTGCGCCCCGAGTCGCTGACGTCGTCGGCGAGCAGCACGCGCTTGCCCGCGAGCGAGCCGCCGTCGAGCAGCGGTGGCAGGATCACGGGCGCGTCGAGGGTCTTGCCGATCTCGGTGTAGAACTCGACGTTGAGCGCCCCGCACGACTTCACGCCCATCGCGTAGGCGATCGACCCGGCGAGCAGCAGGCCGCCGCGGGCGATCGCGATGACGACCTCCGGCTCGAAGCCGCTCTGGAGCACCTGCCAGCCCAGCCAGCGGCTCACCTCGCCGAAATCCTCCCAGGTGAGCACCTCGCGACCCTGCTCATCGAAGACGACGTCCGGAGAATGGGGCGCGAGGGAGGACATGAAGGAAGGTTACCGTTCACCGGCATCCCCACTAACATCCGAGGAATGACGACGACAGCGCCCTCGCCGCGTGCCTCGCTCGGTATCTCGACGACGCTGATCGGCTGGTTGTTCTGCGTCGAGCTGACGAGCGGCGTCCTGCAGGGCTACTACGTTCCGCTCATCTCGGACATCGTGCGGCACCTCGGCATCCACGACGCCGACTACAACTGGTTCGACGCGGCCCAGCTGCTCGTGTCGGCGATCGTCGTCCCGATCCTCGCGAAGCTCGGCGACATGTACGGGCACAAGCGCATCCTGCTCGTCGCGACGGTGCTCACGGCCGCCGCCTCGTGGTGGCTCGCCTTCACCGGCGACTTCGCGAGCTATCTCATCGCCTTCGCTCTGCAGGGCTTCTACGTCGTGTGGCTGCCGCTCGAGATCGCGCTGATCTTCGACCGGGGCCGGCGGACGGACACGGGCGTCTCCGCCACCCGGCGCGCCGCCGGTCTGCTCGTGGTGGCGCTCGAGGCGGGCGCGATCGCGGGGGCGCTGCTGTCCGGCATCCTGTTCTCCGCCACCGGCTCGCTGCCGCTCACCCTGATGCTGCCCGCCGCCTGCTGCACGCTCGTGTTCTTCGCCGTGCTGTTCGGCGTCCCGGAATCGGAGCCGCTGCCCGGGCGCTCGCTCGACGGCGGCGGCTTCGTCGTGCTCACGCTCGCACTGCTGCTCGTCACCGGCGGGCTGACGCTGCTGCGCTCGACGGGCCCCGGCAGCGCGTGGGTCTGGCTGCTGATCGCGCTGGGGCTCGCCGCGCTCGTGCCGTTCGCGCTGATCGAGCTGCGCTCGAAGGATCCCGCCATCGACCTGCGCGTGATGCGGCGGCCCGCGATGTGGCCCGTCATCGCCACGGCGGGGCTCATCGGCATCAGCCTGCTCGGCGCGCAGGCGCCGCTGTCGACCTTCGCCGGCACGGACCCCGCGAACGGCTACGGGCTCGGGCTGGATGCCTCCCAGCGATCGCTGCTGATCGGCGTCTACCTCGTCTCGATGATCGTCGGCGCCGTGCTGTTCCCCCTCGTCTCGACGTGGACGAGCCCGCGCTGGGCGCTCATCGTCGCCTCCGCCCTCGTCGGCGTCGGCTACGCGCTGTTCCTGCCCTTCCATGCCCAGACGCTGCAGGTGCTCGTCAACATGTTCATCGCGGGGCTCGGATCGGGCGCGCTCGTGGGGGCGCTCCCCGCGGCCGCGGCCGCGGCCTCGCCCCGCGGCCAGACGGGTGTGGCGAGCGCCATGACCAACACCACGAAGACCATCGGAGGCTCGGTGGCGAGCGCCGTCTTCGGCGTGGTGCTCGTCGCCGGCGCGTCCACCGCCACGACTGCCGCGAGCCTCAGCGGCTACTACACGGTCTGGGCGATCTGCGGCGCGGGTGCCGTCGCGGCGATGCTGCTGCTGTTCTTCGTGCCGCGGACGGCGTTCGCGGACCGGCCGGCGGAGCCCTGATCCGCCCGCACGACATCCGCCTCCGGCATCCTCACGGCCGCCGTGAAGGTGCGGAACGCGGATCTCGCGAGACCGGGCCGGCTACGCCTTCGGCTCGAGCGGCCCGCGGTGCACGGCGAACTGGGCCGCCTGGGCGATCGGGCGCACCACGATCAGGTCCTGGTCGACGTACCACGGCTGCTCGAGGGCGCCGACGATGACGGATGCCACGTCCGCGGCCGTGAGCGGGTGGTCCACCCCCGCGTAGATGGCGTCGGCCCGCTCGGCCGAGCCGAGCCGGTTCAGCGAGAACTCGGGGGTGCGCACCATGCCCGGTGCGACCTCCATGACCCGGATCGGCTCGCCCGCGAGGTCGAGCCGCAGCGCGCCGAGCAGACCGTGCACGGCGAACTTGGCGGCGTTGTAGCCGCCGCCCCCGGCATAGGACTGCAGACCGGCGGTGGAGGACACCGTGAGGATGTCGGCCGAGCCGTCCGCCCGTGCGGCCGCGCGCAGCAGCGGCAGCAGTGCCTGCGTGACACGCAGCACGCCGACGACGTTGACGTCGAGCATCCACTGCAGGTCCTCGACCTTGAGCGCGTCGACGGGGTCCGAGCCGCGCGCGCCGCCCGCATTGTTGACGAGGGCATGCACGGGGCCGTTCTGCGCGAGCCAGGCGGCGAGCGCGGCGACGTCGTCCGCCGAGGTCACGTCGGCCGCGAAGGTCGCGCAGCCGGTCTCCTCCGCGAGCGCCGCGAGCCGCTCCGCCCGCCGGGCGACGCCGACGACCTTCCAGCCTCGTGCGGCGAGGAGACGCACCGTCGCCTCACCGATCCCTGAGCTCGCACCCGTGACGACGACCCGTTTGACCTCTTCCATAGCTCAATTCTGGTCTCTTCCCCCGGTCCGCCCCTACCGTGGAGGGCACAATGACGGCAACCGAATCCACTCACGCGACGACGACGGGGAAGAGGCGTGTGCCCCTCTGGGACAACGCCCGCTGGATCGCCGTGGCCATGGTCGTTATGGGCCACGCCACCCTGAAGCTCATCGCCGCCAGCGACGTCGCCTACGCGTTCTATCTCTTCGTCTACACCTTCCAGGTCCCGGTTCTGGTGCTGGTCAGCGGCTATTTCGCAAAGGCCGATCCGCCCACGGGTCGGCAGCTCAAACGCCTGCTGACGGATGTCGTGCTGCCGTACCTGATCTTCCAGTCGGCGTGGATCGTCATCGACTGGGCCGTCCTGCCGACGCATCCGTTCACGCTCGACTACTCCGGGGCGAAGTGGACGCTCTGGTTCCTCGTCGCCCTCGCGATCTGGCGGCTCCTGCTGCCCTACCTCGCGATGCTGAAGTTCCCGTTCCTGATCAGCGTGCTGATCTCCTTCCTCTCCGGCTACGCCAGCACGGCCGACTCGACCCTGTCGCTCTCGCGCGTCGCGGCGCTGCTGCCGTTCTTCGTGCTCGGCTGGGAGCTGCGCCGCCGCTCGCACCTCGCCGCACGCTGGATGGCCCTGAGCGCGAAGGTGGTGTGGTGGGTGCGCGCCGCCGCCGCCGCCGTGCTGCTGGCCGCCGCCGTGACGATGTACCTGGGCATCGACGTGTGGCGCGATCTGCTGATCCGCCGCTTCCTGCTCTTCGACGAGCAGTACTCGAGCTTCGGCTACGACCAGTGGTGGGCGGGCTTCGTGCGACTGCTCGTGATCGCGCTCGCCCTGGTCATGACGGCGGCGGTGCTCGTGCTCGTGCCGCGCCGGCGCACCTTCTTCACGGAGTGGGGCACCGCGACGATGTACGTCTACCTGCTGCACCCCTTCTTCCTGTACCCGATCCGGGAGTCGGGCTGGCTGGACGACCACTCGACCGTGCCGGTGCTGGCGGCCATGGTGCTGCTGTCGCTCGGCATCGCACTGCTGCTCTCGCAGCCGTTCGTGCGGCGCGTGTTCCACCCGGTCGTCGAGCCGCGGGCGGACTGGCTGTTCCACCGTCGCCGCGCCCCCGTGTGACGACGTGTTGCGCCGGCATTGCGGGGCGGATGCCGCACCCCTAGCCTCACTGCAAACGACAGCAGAGTCACACCCGAGGAGCATTTCATGACCGCTGATCCTGCCGGCTGGCAGTTCGAGACCAAACAGATCCACTCGGGTGCCGCGCCGGATCCGACGACGAATGCGCGCGCGACCCCGATCTACCAGACCACCTCCTATGTCTTCAACGACTCCGACCACGCGAAGAACCTCTTCGCGCTGTCCGAGTTCGGCAACATCTACACCCGCATCCAGAACCCGACGCAGAACGTCGTCGAGGAGCGCCTCGCCGCGCTCGAGGGGGGCACCGGCGCCCTCCTCCTCGCCTCCGGGCAGGCGGCGGAGACCTCCGCGGTGCTGAACATCGCCCAGGCCGGCGACCACATCGTCTCCTCCAGCTCGATCTACGGCGGCACCTACAACCTGTTCAAGTACACGCTCGCCAAGCTCGGCATCGAGACGACCTTCGTCGTCGACCAGGACGACCCCGAGGAGTGGCGCGCCGCGGTGCGCCCGAACACCAAGCTGTTCTTCGCCGAGACGATCGGCAACCCGAAGGTCAACGTGCTCGACGTCGAGACCGTGGCCGGCATCGCGCACGCGAGCGGCGTGCCGCTCATCGTCGACAACACGATCGCGACGCCCTACCTGCTGCGGCCCATCGAGCACGGCGCCGACATCGTGATCCACTCGGCGACCAAGTTCATCGGCGGCCACGGCACGACCATCGGCGGCGTCATCGTCGACGGCGGCACCTTCCCGTGGTCGGAGCACGGCGACAAGTTCCCCGGGCTCACCGAACCCGACGAGTCGTACCACGGCGTGCAGTACACGCAGGCGGTCGGCGACGGCCTCGCCTACATCATCAAGGCGCGCGTGCAGCTGCTGCGCGACCTCGGCGCCGCCATCGCGCCGATCTCGGCGTGGCTGCTGATCCAGGGCCTCGAGACGCTGTCGCTGCGCGTCGAACGGCACGTCGCGAACGCGCAGGAGATCGCGGAGTTCCTCGAGCAGCACCCCGACGTGGCATCCGTCAACTACGCGGGCCTGCCCACGAGCCCCTGGTACGCCGCCGCGAACAAGTACACGCCGAAGGGCGTCGGCGCGGTGCTGTCCTTCGAGCTGAAGGGCGGCGTCGAGGCCGGCCGCGCCTTCGTCGACAACCTCGAGCTGTTCAGCCACCTGGCGAACATCGGCGACGTGCGCTCGCTCGTGATCCACCCGGCGTCGACGACCCACTCCCAGCTCACCCCGGAGCAGCAGCTCACGACCGGCGTGACGCCCGGCCTCGTGCGGCTCTCGGTGGGGCTCGAGAACATCGACGACCTCAAGGCCGACCTCGAGACCGGACTCGCCGCGGCGCGCGCCGTGGCACAGGCATCCGTTCAGGCCTGATCGGCCCCAAGGCACAAATAGGATCACAGCATGGAGTGGCAGACCGCCGAGGACACTGTGCCGTCGAGTTTCATCACCGACGCGCAGTTCCGTTCTCTCCTGGGCAAGCCGCCGGCGACCGGCGCGTGGCGGGAGAGCGACCACCCCGGCCACCGGCAGTTCCTCGGCATCGGCTCGTTCGACTTCGAGAGCGGGCAGTCGCTGCCGTTCGTGCGCATCGCGTACGAGACCTGGGGCGAGCTGAACGCGGATGCCTCGAACGCGGTGCTCATCGAGCACGCCCTGACGGGCGACAGCCATGCGGTCGGCGACGCCGGCCGTGGCCATGCGACGTCCGGCTGGTGGCAGGGCATCATCGGCCCCGGCAAGCCGATCGACACGGAGCGATGGTTCGTCGTCGTGCCGAACATGCTGGGCGGATGCCAGGGGACCACCGGTCCGGCCTCCGCCGCGCCCGACGGCGAGTCGTGGGGCCCCCGCTTCCCGTTCACGACGATCCGCGACCAGGTCGCCGCGCAGGCGGTGTTCGCCGACCGTCTCGGCATCCGACGCTGGGCGGCGGTCATCGGCGGCTCCATGGGCGGCATGAACGCACTGGAGTGGGCGATCATGTTCCCCGAGCGGGTCGAACGTCTCGGCGTGATCGCCGCCCCGCCGGTGACGACGGCGGACCAGGTCGCGCTCAACTCCGTGCAGCTGGAGGCGATCCGCACGGACGCGCTGTATCACGGCGGCGACTACTACGACGCGGCCGACGGCGAGGGGCCGCACCGCGGCCTGGCGCTCGCCCGGCGCATGGCGCTGCTGAACTACCGCAGCCCCGACGAGCTCAACGCGCGCTTCGCCCGCACCTGGCAGAGCGACATCAACCCGCTCGGCGCGGGCGGCCGCTTCGCGGTGGAGTCCTACCTGGACTTCCACGGCAACCGCTTCACGCGCCGCTTCGACGCCAACAGCTACATCACGGTCGTGCAGGCCATGAACTCCCACGACGTCGGGCGGGGGCGCGGGGGCATCGCGGAGGCGCTCGAGCGGATCACGGCGCGCACGCTCGTGGTCGGCATCGACACCGACCGGCTCTTCCCGGTCGAGGGCCAGCGCGTCATCGCGGCCGGCGTCCCCGGCAACATCGACGGCGGGCGCGCCGTCGTCATCCGGTCGGAGTACGGTCATGACGGGTTCCTCATCGAAGATGAACTCATCGGCGAGCAGTTGACCCGGCTGCTGGCCGAGTGACGCACGCCCCACCCGCACACCCCCACACCTTGCACACCCCTCAGGACGCACCCAGATGAACCGCATCTCGACCGAGCGCGACCGCATGCTCGCGGCCGCGTCGCGCGTCATGGGGGCGAGTGCGACGATCACCGCGCTGATCTGCTTCATCCTGCCGAGCGCGCTGACGGGCCTCTGGCGCACCGTCGCCGTCGTGGTGCTGCTGCTGCTCGCGCTGATCGGATTCCTGCAGCTGCGGGTGACGAGCGGCATGGGCTGGATCGTCGGAATCGACGCCGTGCTGATCGCGGCGATGGTCATCGTCGGCGTCGTCGGCGGGGCCGAGCCGAGCGTCGCCGCCTCCTACGCGCTCGGCGTCGTCGCGGGCGGCTCCGTCGCCGCGCTCGGCATCCTGCTCGGCACGACGGGCCCCCGCATGGTGCTCTATGCGGTCAGCTGCATCATCTCGGTCGCCGTGCTCGTGGTCTCCGACGTCCGGGGCGACTACGGGTACCACTCGACCATCATCGGCGTCGCGGGGTGGACGTTCGCGACGATCCTCGCCCTGTGGCTCGGCCGTATGGTGCCCCAGGCGATGCGGCGCATCGCCAACATGAGCGACGCCTACCGGGCCGAGCGCGTGGCGAGCGAGACCGAGGCACGGCGGCGGCAGGGCGCACGGCTGCTGCACGACACGGTCCTTGCGACGCTCACGCTGCTCGCACACTCGGGCGTCGGGGTGAGCGAGTCCGCGCTGCGCGAGCAGGCCGGCGAGGATGCCGCGCTGCTGCGCCAGCTGCGCATGGGCTACACGCCCAATCCGAGCGCGAGCGGCGAGTACAAGCTGCGCCCGGTGGAGGAGTCGACGCTGGGCAACACGCTCGAGTCCGTGAAGCAGCGGTTTCGCCGCATGGGCCTCGAGGTGACCTGGCACGGCAAGGGGCAGGTGCTGCTGCCGAGCGACACGCTCGACGCCTTCCTGCTCGCGCTCTCCGAGAGCCTGGAGAACGTGCGCAGGCACTCCGGCGTCGGCGAGGCGCACGTGACCATCACCGACGACGACAGCAGCGTGCGCGCCATGGTCACCGACGACGGCGTCGGGTTCTCGCTCGACCAGGTCGCGCCCGGCCGCCTCGGCTTCAGCGAGTCGATCGTCGCCCGGCTGCGCGACGTCGGCGGCGACGCCCGGCTGTTCTCCGCGCCGGGGAGCGGCACGACCGTCGTGCTGGAGGTGCCGAAATGAGCCATGCCGCCCGCCCAGCCACCCGCCCGTCCGCCCCGCCTGCTGCGGAGACCGCGCCGAGCGTGGACCGGCTCGCGTTCGGCATCAACCTCGCCTCCGACGTCGTGCTCGCGGTCAGCCTCGTCTTCTTCGTCTTCGACTGGGGCAACTATCCGATGCGGCCGCTCACGATCGCCGCGTGGGTCGTCCTCATCGCGGTCGTCGTCCTGACGCAGCTCGGCCTCGCCCGACGCGTGCGGCTGCCGGGCAACTGGTGGACGATCGCGCGGATCGCCTTCGGCGTGGTGCTCGTGCTCGACGTGTTCGGGGTGCTCGACAGCGCGGGCAGCAGCGTCTGGGGTCCCTACCCCGACGCGGCGATCGGCATCGGCGCCGGGCTGTCGATGTTCGCGACCACCCAGCGTCAGCGCAGCATCAACTGGGCGACCGCGGCGCTCGGCATCCTGGTGGTCGCTGACATCGCCCTGACCGCGCGCGACCTCGACAACTCGATCAACCTCGTGCCCGGCATCGTCGCGATCGCCACGGCCGTCATCCCGCCGATCCTCGCCGTGTCGATCGTGCGCTCCTTCAACAACATGGTCGAGTTCCAGTCCGACCTGTCGCAGGCCAAGGGCACCACGAGCGCCCCCGGCGTGAGCATGGGCCTCTCGGCCTCGGCGCAGCTCGTGCGGCTGGACGCGCAGGCCGAGCGGCTGCTCGACGACGTCGCCAGCGGGCGCACCCCGCTGCCGCTGCCGGAGGTCACCGCGGAGGAGGCGTCGATGATCGCGGCCCAGCTGCGCATGAACCTCGTCGCCGGCAAGAGCGAGACCTGGCTCTACCACGCCCTCAACGAGTCCGCCGTGCTCGGCTCGATCTCGACCGCCGACGACCCGGACAGACTCGCCGCGCGGCTCGCCCCCGACCAGCGCGACGGCCTGCTGACGGCGATCTGGATGCTCGCCGGCGACGGCGAACGGGTCGCACAGTCTCTGGCTGTGAAGGTGCGGCGGGCCAGCAACGCCGGCGCGCAGACCCAGCGACTGGCGATCAGCATCGAGCTCATCGGTGTGCCGAAGCGACGCATCGACCCCACGGCATGGCAGGCTATCAGCAGGGTAGGTCGTTACTCGGAATTCAGTGAATCACCCACCCTGAGAATCGACATCGACTGCGCACTCGACGTGGTCGCCGATCGATGATCGCCGTAGAGCATTTCGAGGAGGAGACACAGTGACAGGTCAACCCATCCGGGTCGCGCTCGTCGACGACCATCGCATGATCCTCGGAGCGCTCACTGAGTGGATCCGCAACGCCGCCGATGACATCGAGGTCGTCACCGCCGTCGCGACGTGGCCCGAACTGCTGACGAGCCCCGCGTTCCCCGTCGACGTCGTGCTGCTCGACGTCGACCTCAAGGACAACATCCCGGTCTCGGTCAAGCTCGCCGCTCTCAAGACCGCCGGCACGCGCACCGTGCTGATGAGCGCGCTGTCCGACCCCAACGTGGTGCGCGAGGCTCTCGCCGCCGGTGCGCTCGGCTACGTCGTCAAGAGCGAGGACGCGGCGATGATCGCCGAGGCCGTGCGCGCGGCGATGCAGGGCGAGTCGTTCATCTCGGCCGAGCTCGAGGTGCAGCTCATCGAGACCGCCGGCTCGAGCCCCAAGCTCTCCGCCCAGGAGCGGCGCGTGATGGCGCTCTACGGCGCCGGCGAGCCGGTCAAGTCGGTCGCCTACAAGCTCGGCATCAGCGACGAGACCGCGAAGAGCTATCTGAAGCGCATCCGTGAGAAGTACCGCCTGGCCGGCTTCGACGTCGGCACGAAGGTCGCCCTCCGCAAGCGCGCCATCGCGGACGGCATCCTGCTGAATAACGACTGAGGCGCCCGCCCCCGCCGGGCGCCACGCGGTCGACTCTCGTAGAGCACACCTCCGGCGGCGAATGGATCGCCGCCTCACCGAGCGGATCACGCCGACCCTGCCGGTCCCTCCCCGCCGGGCCTGCGCGCCGGGGCCGATTCGACGGAGATGGGTCGACTCAGCGGATGTCGGCCGGCGGGTGCTCCGCCGAATCGGCCCGTTTCCGCGTCAGCGGCACACCGCTAGGCCGTGGGGAAGGTGCCGCCCAGCTCGTGGAGGAGCTGCGAGAGGAACGTCACGGCCCAGATCGTGCTCGCCACGAGCGAGATCGCGTAGGCGGCGATGAGCACCCAGATCGGGGCGAGCCCACGCGGCGCGGCGACCTTGCGCACCACAACGCTGCGGCCGATGACGTAGACGATCGACGTCAGGAACGCCCAGCCCCAGCCGAACGGCCGGAGGACGCCGATCCGGCTCAGCCGACGCTGGTCAAAGTAGGCCAGCACGACCGTCAGGAAGAAGACGCCCCAGCCGAGGCCCGCGTTCCACCAGTACCCGGCCCCGTAGAGGCTCGACACGTCGAACATCGGCACCGTGGTCGTGTCGCCCGACTCCGCCGACTGCTGCACCTGCGCGACGTAGTGGACGAGCGATCCGATATCGATGTGGATGAACCAGATCGTCACCGCGGTGACGATCGGCAGCAGGGCGATGATCCAGATGAACGGACCGTAGATCGGGGCGTCCTCGCGCAGCGGCGGGCGATCGACCGGTGCACCGCCGCCGGCGATGCGGTGGGTCCACTGCGTGCCGTCCCAGAACCGTTGGGCGGCCTGCTGCCACGGGTCGGGGTACCAGCCGGGAGGCGCCGCGTTGCTCACCCTGGCAGGCTAGCGTGACGCGGTAGCCGCGTGGAGGGGAAAACACGGGCTGATGGGGAACATCGGCGCGGATGCGCCCTTCGTGGCACGCGAATCCCTCGTGGGCGGGGCGGATGCCGGAGGCATCCGGCACCCCCCGGCCAGGCATCCGGCCCGCTGCGCCTACGCCGGCATCGTGATGTCGAGCGGCCTCGTATGGGCGCGCAGGCGACCCGAGCGCCGCTCCACCGTGAAGGAGACCACGGCGACGACCAGGCCGAGGAAGCTGAGGACGATGCCGATCCAGACCGGGGCGCGGTAGCCGAGGCCGAGCCCCACCACCACGCCACCGAGGTAGGCCCCGAGCGAGTTGCCCATGTTGAAGGCGGAGTGGTTGAGCGCCGCCGCGATCGACTGCGCGTCGTGGGCGACATCCATCAGGCGGGTCTGCACCGCGGGCGACACCGCCGAGGAGGCGGCGCCCACCAGGAACACGCCGAGGAAGAGCAGCACGGGCACATGCGCGAACGCGCCGGTGAAGGCGAGCGTCACCATGACGGCCAGGAACGAGACGATGATCGTGCGCTTGAGCGCGCGGTCGGCCGCGATGCCGCCGATCAGGTTGCCGACGAACATGCCGAGGCCGCAGGTGACGAGCATCAGGGGCACCCACGGCTGCTGGGGCAGTCCGGCGACGTCGGTGACGAGCGGGGCGATGTAGGTGTACAGGGCGAAGAATCCGCCGAAGCCGATCGCGCCCATGCCGAGGGCGAACCAGAGCTGCGGATGCCGGAACGCCGAGAGCTCGCGCCGCAGCGTCTGCTCCGGGTTGCCCGGCTGCCAGGGAACCGCGAGCGCGACGGCCGCGAAGGTCAGCGCGAACAGCCCCGCGACGCAGAGGTACGCGGTGCGCCAGCCCCAGCTCTCCCCCACCCAGGTGATCGCGGGCACGCCCACGACGTTCGCGACCGTGAGCCCCGTCAGCACGAAGGCCACGCCGCGAGCGCGCTTGCCCTCGCCCATGAGGGAGGCCGCCACGAGCGAGGCGATCCCGAAGTAGGCGCCGTGGGGCAGACCGCAGATGAAGCGGAAGAGCAGCAGCGAGGGGAAGTTCGGCGACAGCGCTGCGGCCACGGTGGACACCGTGAACGCGACGAGCAGCCACATCAGCAGCCGTTTGCGGGGCAGCCGGGCCGCGCTCGCGGCGATGGTCGGCGCGCCGACGACGACACCGAGCGCGTAGGCGCTGACCATCAGCCCGGCCTGGGCGTTCGCCGCCTCGTGGCTGCGCGCCCAGACGGCGGGGAGCATCGCGTGGGCGATGTCGGGCAGCAGGCCCATCGCGACGAACTCGGTCGAGCCGATGGCGAAACCGCCGAGCGCCAGGGCGGTCAGGGCGAAGCGGATGCGGGCCGGGGACAGCGTCGCCGACCCGGCGACGGTGCGAGCCATGCGTCGATTCTACCCACGAATCGAAACGATTCGACTCGGGGTCGGCGGGCCTGTTTCCGCCGGACTCGTTCCCATTCCGGACGTGTGCGCCCGCGGCCCCGGACGCACACGTCCGGAATGGGAACGAGTTGCCGGCGGGGAGCCGGCGGAGGTCAGGGGGTGCGGGCGTCGATCGCGGATTCGAGGCGTGCGATCTTGCCGTCGAGCTCACCGGTGTGGCCGGGGCGGATGTCGGCCTTGAGCACGAGGGAGACCCGTGTGCCGAAGGGCTGCACGGCCTCGGTGGCGCGCTTGACGACGTCGAAGACCTCGTCCCACTCCCCCTCCAGCTCGGTGAACATCGACGTCGTGCGGTTCGGCAGACCGGATGCGCGCACGACGGCCACGGCGGCGGCCACGGCGTCGTGCACCGAGGCGTCGTCGTTGGCGGACGCACCGCCCGAGGGCGCCACGGAGAATGCCACGATCATGAGTGTCTTCCCTTCCTTGCGGACTGTTGGGGGCCGCGCCCTTTCGCCACCTGCCAGAGCGCGACGAGCGCCCAGCCGAAGACCACGAGCTCGAGCGCGTTGCGGGCGGTGAGCACCAGCAGCATGCCCGGCCTCGCCCCCGTGATGCCGTCATAGAACCACGGATAGATGAGCTGCGTCAGCACCGTCGAGGCGAGCACGAGCAGCGCAGGCATCCGGAACAGCCGCCCCGAGACCATCAGCCCCATCATGATCGGAACGGCGAACCAGGCGTGGTATTGGGGCGATCCGACCTTGTCGAAGGCGCAGAACCCGACCGTGAGCGCCAGCCCGAGCAGTGCGGTCGTGAGGCGCGGCTCGGCCTTCCTCAGCACGGCGCGCAGGCCGAGCAGCGCGGCGGCGATCACCGCGAGCGGCATGGCCCAGTCGGCGGCGGCGGCGAGCGCGGATGCACCCGGGCCCGCGACCTGGAAGGTGTAGATCCCCGTGTCGTAGTAGATGCGCTCCCCGTGCGCGTGTGCCCACGCCGCCCACATCAGCGGCGTCGCGAACGGCGACTCGATCTGCAGCCCGCGCCCGGACTGCTGCCCGATGAAGCTGAACAGGAAGCGCGCGTGGAGCCCCCAGCTCGCGACCGCGGCGACGACGGCCGTCGTGGCCACCGCTCCGGCGAAGACCTGCCAGCGCCCCTTCGCGGCCACCACGGCCGCGGCGATGAGGGCGGCCGGCCAGAACTTCACCCAGGTGCCGAGGGCGAGCAGGATGCCGGCCAGCCAGGGCCGCGTCGCGAGCGCGACGACGCCGAGCACGGCGAGCGCGACCGAGACCGCGTCGAGCCGCCCGAGGGCGACCGGCCCCAGGGCGAGCAGCGCCGCGAGCCAATACCAGGCCGCCCGCACTCGCGGGGCCGTGTTCTGGGCGATGAGCACGCCGAAGGCGGCGGCGTCGAGCAGGCTCACCTCGAGGAGCCACACCGCCCCGTAGCCGGCGTCCCCGCCGAGCGCCGGGACGAGCATGGGGATGAGGGCGACGACCGGGTACACCCATGGTGTCGAGACAACGGGCCACGGGCCGCCGTGCAGGGCGTTGTCGACCCAGACCCGGTAGAAGCCCGTGACATCGTTGAAGGAGTTCCCGGTGATGCCCGGCTTCAGGCACGACGCCGCGAGGACGAGATGCACCGCGATGAACACCGGCCAGAGCACAGCGCGTCGTCTGACCAGGGCGGGCATGGCCCCACCCTATCGGCGCGGCATCCCCGGTCATGCCCTCGGCATGCCCCGTCGCGCTACTCACTCGCGCTACTCACGCGGATCCCCGCGCGCGTCATGACGGGCGCGGCTGTCCGGGAGAGTGGCGCGATTGAAGGGAGCGACCCGAAGGGAGCGACCCGGAGGGGGCGCGGCGGAGGGGATGGCGCGGCTCAGCCGGCCCGGAGCAGCGCGGCGACGACGCGCGGTACCGCCTCCGCAATGTCGAGTGCCGCGATCGGGCCCCCGCCCGAGGCGGCGACGCCGGCAAGGCCGTGCAGCGCGGCGGCGCTCGCGGCAAGCTCGACGAGGGCGGCGGGGCCGCGCTCCGCGACGTCGACGGCATGGCTCGCGACAAGTGCGCCGAGGATGCCGCCCAGCACGTCGCCGCTGCCGGCCGTGGCGAGCCACGGCGTCCCGAGGGCGACGGCGACGGGCCGGGCGCCGACGGCCGCGACATGCGTCGTCGCGCCCTTGAGCAGGACCGTGACGCCGAGGGTCTCCGCCGCACGCAGCGCCGCCGTCGCGGCATCCGCCCCGATCTCGTCCACCGTGAGCGGCGTGGCGGTGCCGGCCAGCACCCGCTCGAGCTCGCGGTAGTGGGGCGTGATCACGGCCGGGCCGCGCGCCGCTCCGAGCCGATCGAGCGCCCCGGCGTCGACGACGACGGGCACCCCCGAGCCGAGGGCGTGCAGGATGCGCAGCCCGTCCTCGTGGTCGCGTTCGCCCTCGCCCGGGATTCCGGAGCCGACGAGCCACGCCTGCACGCGCCCCGCGCCGACGACGACCTCGGGGCGGCGGGCCAGGACGAGCCCGGTCGGGGTCGCGGGGCCGAGATAGCGCACCATGCCGACGCCGGTGCGCACGGCCCCCTCGACGCCGAGCACCGCGGCGCCGGGGTAGGGCTCCGATCCGGTCGCGACGCCCAGGACGCCACGGGTGTACTTGTCGTCGCCGGCGCCCGGGGCGCGCAGCACGCGCGCCACGTCCTCGGCCGTCCAGTTCCTCTCGGCCGTCGTGCCTGATCCGGCCGTCTCGCCCTGCTGCGACGTCATGACTCCACGATAGGTTCGGATCGTGACGAGCCCCCTCTCCCTTCCCGACCGCACCGTCGTCTTCGACTACGGCGAGGTGATCTCCTTCAGCCCTGCGGAGGCCGACCGGGAGACGCTCCTCGCCCTCGCCGGCGTGCCGGCCGAGCCCTTCTGGAACGCCTACTGGGCCCACCGCGACGGCCTCGACCAGGGCACCGCGGGCGTGCGGGCGTACTGGCGCTCCATCGCGGCCGAGGTCGGCGCCGACTGGGACGACGCGCGCATCCACGAGCTGTGGGTCGCCGACTTCCGCGGCTGGCTGTCCGTCAACCCCGGCACGATCGAGGTGCTCGCCGACCTCAAGGCGGGCGGCACGCGCCTCGCGCTGCTGTCGAACGCCGGCCTCGACTTCGGCAGCTATTTCCGCCACGGACCGCTCGGCGACCTCTTCGAGGCCTTCTACGTCTCCGCCGAGCTGAAGCTGCTGAAGCCCGACGCGGCGATCTACCGGCACGTCATGGACGATCTCGGAATCACGGCGGAGCAGACCGTGTTCACCGACAACAGGGCGGACAACGTCGCGGGCGCCGAGGCGCTCGGCATCACGGGTCATGTGTTCACCGACGCCGCCTCGCTCCGCTCCTTCCTCGAATCGCTCGCCTAGGACACCATGCCCGCTCAGCTCTTCACCCCGCTCACCCTCGGCCCCGTCGCCTTCCGCAACCGCGTCTTCATCGCCCCGATGTGCCAGTACTCGGTGCTCGAGCGCGACGGCGTCCCCACCGACTGGCATCTCGCCCACCTCGGCGCGCTCGCCTCGGGCGGCGCGGCCCTCGTCATCACCGAGGCGACGGGCGTCAGCCCGGAGGGCCGCATCTCGCCTCAGGACACGGGGATCTGGAACGACGAGCAGGCCGCGGCCTGGAGTCGCATCGTCGCGTTCATCACGGCGCGCGGCGCCGTCGCCGGCATGCAGCTCGGCCACGCCGGCCGCAAGGCCTCGACGTACCCGGCGTGGGGAGCCGAGAAGCGCGGCACCGTTCCCGCGGCCGAGGGCGGCTGGGCGCCGCTCGCGCCCTCCGCGGTCGCCTATCCGGGCTACGCGGTGCCCGATGAGCTCGACGCGGCCGGTGTCGACAAGGTCGTCGCCGACTTCGGCGCCGCGGCCGGCCGGGCCGTCGGCGCGGGCTTCCGGGTGCTGGAGGTGCACGCGGCGCACGGCTACCTGCTGCACCAGTTCCTCTCCCCGCTGTCCAACCGGCGCGAGGACGCATACGGCGGTTCGCTCGAGAACCGCGCCCGGCTGCTGATCCGGGTCGTCGAGGCGGTGGCGGATGCCGCAGCGGGGCGCGCCGCCGTCTTCGTGCGCTTCTCTGCCACCGATTGGGCGGAGGGCGGCTGGACCGAGTCGGACACCGCGACCGTCGCGGGGTGGGCCCGCACCGCGGGTGCCGACTTCTTCGACGTGTCGACGGGCGGCAACGTCACCGCCGAGATCCCGATCGGCCCCGGCTACCAGGTGCGCTTCGCGCAGTACGTGCGCTCGCTGGCGGAGGTGCCGACCGGCGCGGTCGGGATCATCACCGATGCCGCGCAGGCCGAGCAGATCGTCGCGAGCGGCCAGGCCGACGCGGTGCTGATCGCCCGGGAGGCGCTGCGCGACCCGCACACGCCGCTCCGCTGGGCGCGCGAGCTGGGCGCAGACGAGCCCGAGCTCTGGCAGCCGCAGTACGTGCGCGCCCGCCCGCGCTGAGAGCCATCGTCCGCCCCCATGGGGATCACGCGACGATCAGTGCGTCGCGTCGTGGATCTGGCCGACCAGCTCTTCGAGGATGTCCTCGAGGAAGAGCACGCCGAGCGTCAGGCCGGCGGCATCCCGCGTGCGCGCCAGGTGGGTGCCGGTGCGCCGCAGCACGGCGAGCACGTCCTCGATCTCGGCCTCCGCGTCGACCTCGACGAGCCGGCGGATCTGCGCCGCGGGGATC
Organism: Gryllotalpicola sp.; assembly: GCA_036398375.1. GTDB lineage: Bacteria > Actinomycetota > Actinomycetes > Actinomycetales > Microbacteriaceae > Gryllotalpicola. The sequence continues at coordinate 7,624 of DASWPQ010000050.1, read as the reverse complement.
GGCTCGTGGAAGGCGTCGCCCTCCAGCTCGAGCACGTCCTTGAGGTGCACGTAGCCGCTCGGCTCCCCCGTCGCGTCCTCGATCACGTAGCGGCTGAAGCCGTGCTTCGCGACCGCCCGCTCGACGTCGGCCGGGCTGGCGGTGTAGGGCAGTCGCACGAGCCGGTCGAGCGGCACACACACCTCGCGGGCCGTCTTGGAGCTGAACTCGAAGGCGTTGGTGAGCGCCCCGGTCGAGTCCTGCAGCACTCCCTCCCGCGTGGACTGCTGCACGATCGTCTCGACCTCCTCGAGCGTGAACGTCGACACCGCCTCGTCGCGCGGGGTGACGCCGAACAGCCGCACGATGCCGTTGGCGGTCCAGTTCAGCGCGTGCGTGATCGGGCCGAAGACGCGGCCGACGCCGACGAGCGGCGGGGCGAGCAGCACGACGGCGCGGTCCGGGAAGGAGAAGGAGAGGTTCTTCGGCACCATCTCGCCGAGCACCACGTGCAGGAAGGAGACGATCAGGAGGGTGATCACGAAGGCGGTGACGCCGATCGCGCCCTCCGACATGCCGGTGAGGGCGAGCGGCGCCTCGAGCAGGTGGTGGATCGCCGGCTCAGAGACGTTCAGGATCAGCAGCGAGCAGACCGTGATGCCGAGCTGGGTCGTCGCGAGCATCAGCGTCGCGTGCTCCATCGCCCAGAGGGCGGTCCTCGCGCTGCGCCTGCCGTGCTCGGCGGCCGGCTCGATCTGCGAGCGCCGGGCGCTGATCACGGCGAACTCGGCGCCGACGAAGAAGGCGTTGCCCAGCAGCAGGACGAACAGCCAGACGATTCCGGCCCAGTCAGGCATCCGTCTCACCGCCCGCTACGGTCAGGTCACCGGCGGATGCCTGCGAGCCCGGCGTATAGGCGAGCCGGTCGATGCGGCGCCCGTCGAGCGCCGTCACGCGCAGCGTGCCGCCGTCGAGGTGGACCTCGTCGCCCAGCTCGGGAAGCCGGCCGAGCTCCGCCATCACGAAGCCCGCGACGGTCTCGTAGCGCTCGTCCTCCGGCACGGCGACGCCGGCGCGGTCGAGCAGCTCGTCGGGGCGCAGCATGCCGCTGAACCCGACCACACCCCCCGGCCCCGGCTCGACGACGATGTCGATGGGACCCGTGTCATGCTCGTCGGAGACCTCGCCGACGAGCTCCTCGACGAGATCCTCGAGCGTCGCGACGCCGGCCGTGCCGCCGTACTCGTCGACCACGACCGCCATCTGCAGGCTGCGCGCCCGCAGCTCCGCCAGCAGCGCGTCGAGCCGCATCGTCTCGGGCACACGCAGCGCCTCCGCCTGCAGGGCGCTGACCGGCACGCGTCCGCGCCGTTCGCGCGGCACGGCGACCGCCTGCTTGACGTGCACGATGCCGGCGATGTCGTCGATGTCGTCGTCGATGACGGGGAAGCGGGAGTAGCCCGTCTCGCGCGCGAGCGCGATCACCCGTTCGGCGCTGTCGTCGCGCTTGACGGTCTCGAGGCGCGGGCGCGGGGTCATGACGTCGCTGGCGACCCGGCTCGAGAACATCAGGGTGCGGTCGAGCAGGCTCGCGGTGTCCTGCTCGAGCACCCCCTGCTCGGCGGAGCGGCGCACGAGCGAGCTGAGCTCCTCCGCGCTGCGCGCGCCGGAGAGCTCCTCCTTCGCCTCCACGCCGAAGAGCCGCAACACCGCGTTGGCGCTGCCGTTCAGCAGGGCGACCGCTGGCCGGAACACCGTCTGGAACGCCGTCTCGAAGGGCATCACGACCTTGGCCGTGGCCACGGGCAGGGCGAGTGCGAAGCTCTTCGGCACGAGCTCGCCGAGGATCATCGAGGCCAGCGTGGCGATCACGATGCCCACCACCGACGACACGACCCCGGACGCGGCATCCGTCAGACGCAGCCCCCCGAACAGCGGCGCGAGCAGCGCGCCGATCGACGGCTCGAGCGTGAAGCCGGTCAGCAGCGTCGTGAGCGTGATGCCCAGCTGGGCGCTGGAGAGGTGCGTCGAGGTGTGCCGGAGCGCCGCGATGGTCATCGCCAGGCGGGTCTCGCCGCGGTCGCGGCGCGCCTCGAGCTCGGCGCGATCGAGGTTCACGAGCGCGAACTCGCTCGCGACGAAGAAGCCCGTGCCCACGATCAGGACGATGCCGACGGCGAGCAGGATCCACTGGCTCACACGGCACCTCCGCCCGGGGTCACGGGCTCGGGACTATGACTGGGCTCAGACGGGGGCTCGTCCATATGAGCGCCAGTGTAGCGAGCGCGCCCCCGGTTCCCCCGAGAATCCGCGCGGTGCCGCGCCGTTTCCCGGTGCGCTACTCACCCGCACCGCCGCGGCTGGCGTGTTAGTGGCGCTCGTGCGTGTGAGTAGCGCGAACGAGACGACGTCTTCCACAGCACAGCTGTGGGGACGGCGGGATTGTCCACGGATCAGAGCGCGGCACGCACCCGCCCGCCCGCCAGGGGCGCCACAATCCACGGCATGACGATCACAACCGCACTGGCCCGCGCCGCCGAGCTCGGCTTGGAGATCACGACGGATGCCTTCGGGCGGGCCTCGGAATCGGCCGCCGTCCGCCGTTCACTCGCGCGTGGCGCCCACGTCCGAGTGTGCCCGGGCGTCTACGCCGCCACCGAGACGTGGCGCGTCATGACCTCGGACCGACGCTTCGAGGCGTTCGTCGTCGGCATGGCCACCACGATGGCGCCCGGCACGGTGTTCTCGCATTCCTCGGCCGCTGTCCTGCTCGGCCTGCCGAGCCTGTGGCCCTGGCCGGCCCGGGTCGACACGACGATCCCGCCGGCGTCGGGCGGCCGCTCGACAGGGAACGTCCGCCGCTTCGGAGCGGCGCTTCGCGACGACGAGATCCGTGAGGTCGACGGCTTCCTGGTCACATCGCCGGCCCGCACCGTGCTCGACATCGCACGCGTCGCACCCTTCGCGCACGCGGTCGCCACGGCCGACGCCGCGCTGCATCGAAAACGCCGGCCCGCCCCGCTGCTCACCCTGGACGAGCTCGCCGCCGAACTCGAGTTCCAGCGCGGGCGCTCGCGCTTCGCGAAGATGCGCCGCGTGGCCGAATTCGCCACTCCTCTCTCCGACTCGGTGCGGGAGTCGGAAAGCCGGGTTCTCATCTTCGAACTCGGCTTTCCGGAGCCGGTCCTCCAGCATCCCTGGTTCGACGCGCTCGGCCACATCGGTGACAGCGACTTCTGGTGGCCGGAGTACGGCCTGGTCGGCGAGTACGACGGCCTCAGCAAGTACCTGAAGGAAGAGTTCCTGGGCGGCCGGACCACGGCCCAGGCCGTGATGGCGGAGAAGACGCGTGAGGATCGCATCAGACGCCTCGGGCCGCGCTTCACGAGATGGGACACACCGGTTCTGAACAGCCGGCCTCGTTTCGCGCGGCAGCTTCTGGAGTCCGGCCTGCCGCAGCTCCGCCCCGCGCGCTACTCAAACGGACGCCAGCGCCTCGCGTGAGAGCAGCGCGCGTCCGGGAGAGTAGCGCGACCGGGTGAGGCCGGCGCGAGCCGGGCGCGAGCCGGGCGCGAACGGCCGATCTCACCAGGAGACCGGGAGCGCCTTGCCCTCCTCGTAGCCGGCTGCCGACTGGATGCCCACGAGCGCACGCTCGTGGAACTCCGGCACGGAGCGGGCGCCGGCGTAGGTGAACGAGGAGCGCAGGCCCGTCGTGATCATGTCGAGCAGGTCCTCGAGCGAGGGCCGTAGCGGGTCGAGGTAGATCTGCGACGACGAGATGCCCTCGGCGAAGAGCTCCTTGCGCGCCCGCTCGTAGGGAGAGAGCCGCTCGAAGCGCTCCTTTACCGCCTTGGTGGATGCCATGCCCCAGCTCTCCTTGTAGAGCCGGCCCGAGGCATCCGTGTGCAGGGTGCCCGGCGCCTCGATCGTGCCCGCGAACCACGAGCCAATCATGACGGATGCCGCGCCCGCGGCCAGCGCGAGGGCGACGTCCCGCGGGTAGCGGACTCCCCCGTCCGCCCACACGTGTTTGCCGAGCTCGCGCGCCGCCTCCGCCGTCTCGAGCACCGCCGAGAACTGCGGGCGGCCGACGGCCGTCATCATGCGGGTCGTGCACATGGCCCCGGGGCCCACGCCGACCTTCAGGATGTCGGCGCCCTCGGCGACGAGATCCTGCACCGCGGCGGCCGTGACGATGTTCCCCGCGACGAGCGGCAGCCCGAGGTCGAGCCCGGCGACGGTGCTGAGGGCGCGGCGCATGCCCTCCTGATCACCGTGCGCCGTGTCGAGCACGAGCACGTCGACGCCCGCGTCGCGCAGGGCCTTCGCCTTGGCCGCGACGTCGCCGTTGATGCCGATCGCGGCGGCGACGCGCAGCTTGCCCTCGGCGTCCACGGCCGGGCGGTAGATCGTCGCGCGCAACGCCGAGGTCTTCGAGAGGGTGCCGATCACGCGGCCCTGGGAGACGACCGGCGCGAAGTCCGCTCCGGTCGCGTCGAGCAGCTCGAACGCGGCGCGCCCGTCGGGCACGTCCTCCCCCTCGAGCGCCATGAGCTCGCCGTGCACGAGGTCGCCGAGAAGGGCGTCCGGCGGCACGGACGCGAGGCGGGTCGCGAGGATCGCCCCGGCGTAGCGCTCGTCGGCGTCGTTCAGCACGATGCCGCGGCCGGGGACGGGGGGGATGCGCAGCAGCGCGTCGGCCGCCGTGTCATCGGGCGACATGATGAGCGGTGTGTCGTATGCGACCGGCTGCCGCTTGACCCAGCGGATGGCATCCGCCAGGTCCTGCAGGTGCATGTCCTGCGGCAGGACGCCGAGCCCGCCACGGCGGGCGAGCGTCGCGGCAAGGCGCGGTCCCGTGACGGAGTTCATGTTGCTCGCCACGATCGGGATCGCGGCGCCGGTGCCGTCGCCGGGCGAGAGGTCGACGTCGAGCCGGCTCGTGATGGCGGAACGGCTCGGCACGAGGAACACGTCCGAGTAAGTCAGGTCGTGGTGCGGGGCCTCGCCGTAGAACCTCATACGGCCAAACTATGTCCGTCGCGGCGCCGGGCGCCATTCCATCCCCGACATGCCGGTGACCGCGCCACCCGAGTCCTTCGCACAAACCCCGGCGGAGGACCCGCAGGGATTAGGCTTGTTCCTTGTTGGGTGTCTCCACGACGACCGTGGTGCGAGGCGCATTTAGCAGACCTAACGTCAATGGAGAAGGTGGGCGATCGGCTGTGGCAAGCCAGTTGACGGGCACGGAAGAAGGACAGTTCGGAGCCAACGACTGGTTGGTGGAGGAGCTCTACGAGCAGTACCTCACGGACAAGAACTCAGTCGACCAGTCCTGGTGGCCGATCCTCGAGCAGAAGAGGGCGGAGACCGCAGGCGGCCAGCACGCCGCCGCTCCCGCCCCAACTCCGGCTGCTCCGGCCCAGTCCGCCCCGGCCGAGGCATCCGCCCCCGCCGCCCCGCCGACCCCCAGCACGACCACCGCCTCCGGCACGACCACCGCGACCAGCGCCGCCACCGCTCCCGCAGCGGTGCCGCCGAGCCAGCCGCCCGTGGCCCGCACCACCTCGATCGCGCCGCGGCCCACGCCCGTTCCGGCCGACGCCCCCGCGGCCGCCCCCAAGAACGACTCCCCCGCCAGCGCCGACGAGATCACCCCGCTGCGCGGTATGGCCAAGTCGCTCGCGACGAACATGGATGCCAGCCTCACGGTCCCGACCGCGACGAGTGTGCGCACGCTCCCGGCCAAGCTGATGATCGACAACCGCATCGTCATCAACAACCACATGGCCCGCACCCGCGGCGGCAAGGTCAGCTTCACCCACCTCATCGGCTGGGCGCTCATCCGGGCGCTCACGCAGTTCCCGAGCCAGAACGTCTACTACGACGTCGTCGACGGCAAGCCCTCGGTCGTCAAGCCCGCCCACATCGGCCTGGGCATCGCGATCGACCTGCCCAAGCCCGACGGCAGCCGCTCCCTGCTCGTCCCCGCGATCAAGCGCGCGGAGACGCTGAGCTTCACCGACTACCTCGCCGCCTACGAGGACCTCGTCAAGCGGGCCCGCGGCAACAAGCTGACGGCGGATGACTTCTCCGGAGCATCCGTGAGCCTCACCAACCCCGGCGGCATCGGCACCGTGCACTCCGTGCCGCGCCTGATGAAGGGCCAGGGCTGCATCATCGGCGCCGGCGCCCTCGAGTACCCCGCGGAGTTCCAGGGCGCGAGCCCGGAGACGCTCATCGAGCTCGGTATCTCGAAGACCATCACGCTGACGAGCACCTACGACCACCGGGTCATCCAGGGCGCGGGAAGCGGCGAGTTCCTCAAAATCGTCCACGAGCTGCTCAACGGCGGCCGGGACTTCTACCAGGAGATCTTCGCGGCACTGCGCATCCCCTACGAGCCGATCCTGTGGGCGCAGGACATCAACGTCGACCTCGCGCACCAGGTCAACAAGACGGCCCGTGTGCACGAGCTGATCAACTCCTACCGCGTGCGCGGCCACCTGATGGCCGACATCGACCCGCTCGAGTACCAGCAGCGCACCCACCCGGACCTGGAGATCGCGAGCCACGGCCTGACCTTCTGGGATCTGGACCGCACCTTCGTCGCAGGCGGCTTCGCGGGCAACTACGGCGAGATGAAGCTGCGCGACATCCTCGGTGTGCTGCGGGACTCCTACTGCCGCACCGTCGGCGTCGAGTACATGCACATCCAGGACCCGGCGCAGCGCAAGTGGGTGCAGGACAAGCTCGAGCGCCCCTACGTCAAGCCGGGCCACGACGAGCAGCTGCACATCCTCACGAAGCTCAACGAGGCCGAGGCCTTCGAGACCTTCCTGCAGACCAAGTACGTCGGCCAGAAGCGCTTCAGCCTCGAGGGCGGCGAGTCCACCATCCCGCTGATCGACGCGATCCTGCAGGGCGCGGCGGATGCCAAGCTCGACGGCGTCGCGATCGGCATGGCCCACCGCGGCCGCCTGAACGTGCTGACCAACATCGCCGGCAAGACCTACGGCCAGATCTTCCGCGAGTTCGAGGGCGAGTTCGAGCTCTCCGGCACGGGCGACGTGAAGTACCACCTGGGCACCGAGGGCACCTTCGTGGCCCCGGACGGACAGGAGGTCCCGGTCTACGTCGCCGCGAACCCCTCGCACCTCGAGGTGGTCAACGGCGTGCTCGAGGGCATCGTCCGCGCCAAGCAGGACCGCCGCCCCGCCGGCACCTTCACGACCGTGCCGATCCTGGTGCACGGCGACGCGGCGCTCGCCGGCCAGGGCATCAACGTCGAGGTGCTGCAGATGTCGCAGCTGCGCGCCTACCGCACGGGCGGCACGATCCACGTCAACATCAACAACCAGGTCGGTTTCACGACCTCACCGGACGAGGGCCGCAGCTCGGTCTACTCGACGGATGTCGCGAAGACGGTCCAGGCGCCGATCTTCCACGTGAACGGCGACGACCCCGAGGCCGTCGTGCGCGTCGCGAAGCTCGCCTTCGAGTACCGCCAGGAGTTCAAGCGGGACGTCTTCATCGACCTCATCTGCTACCGCCGTCGCGGTCACAACGAGGGCGACGACCCGTCGATGACGCAGCCGCTCATGTACGGCCTGATCGAGGCGAAGCGCTCGACCCGCAAGCT
>DASWPQ010000049.1:0-27990 GCA_036398375.1 Gryllotalpicola sp. | reverse complement strand
CCCGCAACCTGCTCACCTACCTCGAGGACCAGAAGACCGCGACCGGACACCTGCCGACCGACCGGACGCTCGTCGTCGAGCGGTTCCGCGACGAGCTCGGTGACTGGCGCATCGTGCTGCATTCCCCGTACGGCATGACCGTGCACGCCCCGTGGGCGCTCGCCGTCGGCCGGCGGCTGCGCGACCGGTTGGGGCTGGAGGGCTCGGCCCTCGCCGCCGACGACGGCATCATCGTGCGACTGCCGGATTCGGACGCCGAGCCGCCCGGCGCCGAGCTGTTCGTGTTCTCCCCCGACGAGCTCGAGCAGCTCGTGACGGAGGAGGTCGGCGGCTCCGCACTCTTCGCGGCGCGCTTCCGGGAGGCGGCGCAGCGGGCGCTGCTGTTCCCGCGCTACGACCCCGGGCGGCGGATGCCGCTGTGGCAGCAGCGGATGCGCTCGGCGCAGCTGCTGGAGGTCGCACACAAGTACCCGCAGTTCCCGATCATCCTCGAGACGATGCGGGAGTGCCTGCAGGACGTCTACGATCTCGCGGCCCTGCGGGACGTGGCGAAGCGCATCGAGCAGCGCAAGATCCGCGTCGTCGAGACGACCACCGAACGCCCGAGCCCGTACGCCTCCACACTGCTCTTCGGCTATATCGCGGCCTTCATGTACGAGGGCGACTCGCCGCTCGCCGAGCGCCGCGCCGCCGCGCTCACCGTCGACACCGAGCTGCTCTCCCAGCTGCTCGGCCGCTCCGAGCTGCGGGAGCTGCTCGACCCGGCCGTGATCGAGCGGGTCGAGTCCGAGCTTCAGCGGATGCCGCTCGACCGCCGCGCCCACGACCTCGAGGGCGTCGCCGATCTGCTGCGCATCCTCGGGCCGATGTCGGCGCGCGAGCTCGCCGCCCGGTTCACGGGTTCCGAGGACGCACTGGACGCGGCGCTCGAGGAGCTGCTGCGGGCGAAGCGCGCGCTGCGGGTCGCCGTCGCGGGCACCGAGCAGTGGAGCGCGATCGAGGATGCCGCGCGCCTGCGCGACGCGATCGGGGTGCCGCTGCCGATCGGGGTGCCGTTGGCCTTCATCGAGCCGGTCGCCGACCCGCTCGGCGATCTCGTCGGGCGCTACGCACGCACGCACGGGCCGTTCGCCGCCGAGGAGGTCGCCGCGCGCTTCGGTCTCGGCGTCGCGGTCGTGACGGGCACGCTCCGTCGGCTCGCCCACGAGCGCCGCGTCACGGAAGGCGAGTTCCGTCCCCACACGACCGGTGTCGAGTGGTGCGACTCCGAGGTGCTGCGGCGCCTGCGGCGCCTCTCCCTCGCGGCGCTGCGGCACGAGGTGGAGCCCGTCGAACCGGCCGCCTACGCACGCTTCCTGCCCGAGTGGCAGCACGTGGGGACGGGCGCGCTGCGCGGCGTCGACGGGGTGGCATCCGTCATCGAGCAGCTCGCGGGCGTTCGTATTCCTGCATCGGCATGGGAGACGCTGATCTTCCCGGCACGCATCCCCGACTATGCCCCGGTCATGCTCGACGAGCTCACCGCGAGCGGGGAGGTCGTCTGGGCCGGGGCGGGCACCATCCCGGGCCGTGATGGCTGGCTCAGCCTGCACCTCGCCGAGGCGGCGCCGCTCACGCTCGCGGCCCCCATGGACTTCGAGACGGACGAGCTGCAGCGCGAGATCCTCACGACGCTCGGTGCGGGCGGCGGATTCTTCTTCCGCCAGCTCTCCGATGCGGTCGGCTCGCAGGACGACAAGGTGCTCGAGACCGCACTGTGGGACCTCGTCTGGGCCGGGCTCGTGACCAACGACACCCTCGCGCCGGTGCGCGCGCTCACGGGCGGCCGTGCCGCCCACCGGCGCCCCGCTCGCGCTCCGCGCACGCGGCTGTTCCGCGGCGGCCGCATGCAGTACGCCGCCGCCACCGCCTCAGCGGGGCGGCTGAGCCGGCCCGAGGTACCGACCCGGACCGGACCGCCCACCGTGGCCGGCCGCTGGTCGCTGCTGCCGCTCGGTACCCCCGATCCCACCCTGCGCGCGCATGCCGCGGCGGAGACCCTGCTCGACCGCTACGGGATCGTGACCCGCGGCGCGGTGCAGAACGAGGGCCTCCCCGGCGGGTTCGCTCTCGCGTACCGGGTGCTCGCGGAGTTCGAGCAGGCGGGCCAGGTACGCCGCGGCTACTTCATCGAGACGCTCGGGGCGGCGCAGTTCGCGAGCGCGCCGACCGTGGACCGGCTGCGCGGTTTCGTGACGGATGACACCACGCCCGCTCCGCTGCAGACGGTGACCCTCGCCGCCACCGACCCCGCCAACCCCTACGGGGCCGCACTGCCGTGGCCCGATCCGCCCCTCACCGAGAAGGGCGAGGCGTCGGGGCACCGCGCCGGCCGCAAGGCAGGCGCCTTCGTAACCCTCGTCGACGGACGGCTCGTGCTGTACATCGAGCGCGGCGGCAAGACCGTGCTCGCTTTCAGCGATGACACGACGGTGCTGGGCGCAGCGGCGGACTCACTCGCCCAGGTGGTGCGCCGAGGCGGCAGCGACAAGCTCGCGATCGAGTCGGCGAACGGCTCCTTCGTGCTCGGCACACCGCTCGGCGACGCGCTGGCGACTGCGGGCTTCACCGAGACGCCGCGGGGGCTGCGCCTGCGGTACTGAGCTGATTGTCGCGCCGGTCCTGATCGAGCACAGCTCGATCAGCGCCGCCTTCGTGGGGGCAGGACTACGCCGAGACGACGCTCTGACGCGGAGATGGGTCGATTCCGCGGAGCACCCGGGTGGATGCAACCGCGGAATCGACCCATCTCCGCCGAATCGGCGCAGAGGCGCTAGGCGGCGGGGCCCTCGGTGAGGGTCACGGTCGCGGTGTGGCTCGCCCCCGTCGTGTCGGCCCAGGTGATCGAGACCCGGTCGCCCGGGCGCTGCTGCTGCAGGGCGGCGCTGAGCTCGCTCGATGAGCCGATCGCGGTGCCGCCGACCGCGGTCACGACGTCGCCCGCCTCGAGTCCCGCGCTCGCGGCCGGTCCGCCCGAGACGACGCCGGCGATCTGTGCGCCGGCGGTGTCCGCGGCGCCCGAGTCGGTGCCGTCACCGCTGCCGGCGCCCTCCGAACCCGAACCATCGTCAGAGCCGAGACCACCTGCGCCGAAACCGGACGAGCCGAAGCCCTCCGAACCGGCCCCGGAACCGGAGCCCGAGGCATCCGTCTGCCCGAGCTCGACGCCGAGGAAGGCGGGGTAGCCCTGCTGGATGCCGTCGCCCGTGTCGCCCGACACGATGTGACCGGCGAGGTCGAGGGCCGAGGTGATGGGGATCGCGTAGCCGTCGGGGGTGCCGCTTGTGCTCGCGGCGGTGTCCATGCCGACGATCTCGCCGTCGGCGTCGTAGAGCGGGCCGCCCGAGTCGCCCGGCTCGATCGAGGCGTTCGTCTCGATCAGTCCGCTGAGCGACTCTGACGCAGCGGATGCCTCGGCCTCGGTCGTGATGCTCTGGTCGAGCCCCGTCACCTGACCCGGCGCGGCCAGCAGCTGGCCGCCGCCCTCCGCGTTGCCGACGCCCGTCACCGCATCGCCGCTCCGCACGGCCCCGGAGGTGTCGAACTTCGCCGTGGTCAGGCCGCTGGCGCCCTGGAGCTGCAGCACCGCGACGTCGTCCGTGGCATCCGTGCCGACGACCTTCGCGGTATAGCTCTTCCCCGTCGAGACGACCTCGACCTTGATCGCGGTCGAGCCCTCGACGACGTGGTTGTTGGTGAGCACCTCGCCGTTCGAGGTGAGCACCATGCCGGTGCCGGCGGCCTCGGCATCCTGATAGCCGAGCTCGGTGTCGATGAGGACGATCCCGCGGGACTCCGCGGAGCTCGCCGCCGTGCCCGCGGCCGAGCCGGCCTGGCTCGACGACCCGGAGCCGTCCTGGCCGAGGGAGCCGCCGCTCGAACCCAGGCCCGAGCCCGAGCCGAACCCAGAACCGGACCCGGAACCCGAGCTGCCGAAGCCGCTGCCCGAACTGCCGCTGGAACCGGAGGCGCCGGAACCCGAGCTGCCGAAGCCGAAGGTGGTGCCGCCCGCACCGGGCAGCTGCTGTTGCACGGCGGCCGGGGTGGAGAGGTGCGTGGCGATGACGTCCTGCACCCCGAAGACGCCGCCGACGCCGAGCGCGGCCGCGACGACCGTGCCGGCCGCGACCAGCAGCGTCTGCCGCTTGGTGAAGTACTCCCGCCGGGGGCGCACGAAGGCCGCTGCCGTCGGCTGATAACCGTAGAACTCGCTCATGCCCACTATGAGAAGCCCGCCGGCCGGGGGCAGACTTTGCCGAGGCAATGCCCTTCCTATGAGAAATCTGCGGCTTTGCCGTGAGCAGCTTCAGACGCAGATCAAACCCGCCGGGCCGCCGGACGGCCAGGTGCCGCCGAGACCGCCGGCCTCAGCGCCCCAGCGCCGCCGCGGCGGCGGCGCGCGCCGCACCCGGGCCCGATGCGGCGGCGGCAGCGGCCCCCGCGGCCCGGCACTGCTCGATGCCGACCGCGGCGAGCGCCGCGGCGACGCCGTCGAGGGCGCGCGGTGTCATCGAGAGGCTCGTCACACCGAGGCCGACGAGCACCGGGGCGAGCGCCGGATCGGCGGCGGCCTCGCCACACAGCCCGACGGGCTTCCCGGCGGCGGCGCCCGCTTCGCCCACGAACCGGATCAGCCGCAGCACCGCGGGCTGCCACGGGTCGTTGAGGGCCGCGAGCTCGGCGAGCTGCCGGTCGGCGGCCATCGTGTACTGGACGAGGTCGTTGGTGCCGAGGCTCACGAAGTCGACCTCGGCGAGCACCTCAGCGGCCGTGAGCGCCGCGGCGGGGGTCTCGATCATCACGCCGGCCGTGCCGAGCCCGTGCGCGCGGCACGCCGCGGCGAAGTCCCGCGCCTCCGCGGCCGTGGAGATCATGGGGGCCATGACCCAGGCAGCCGCCCGCTCGTCCCGTGCGGCGTCGGCGATCGCGCGCAGCTGTTCGTCCAGCACCTCGGGGCGCCGTCGCGCGGCGCGGTAGCCGCGCACGCCGAGCGCCGGGTCGGGCTCCACGGCGCCGCCCAGGAAGGCGAGGGGCTTGTCCGATCCGGAGTCGAGGGTGCGCACAACGACCTTGCGGCCGGGGAAGGCGGCGAGCACGGGCCGGTAGGCGGCGAGCTGCTCGGCGCGGCTCGGCGCCGTCTGCCGGTCGAGGAAGACGAACTCGGTGCGGAACAGGCCGACGCCCTCCGCGTGCGCCGCGGCGGCGGTCTGAGCCTCGGGGCCGGAGGCCACATTCGCGAGCAGCTCGACGCGGTGCCCGTCGGCGGTGGCCCCGGTGCCGTCGAACGGCGCGAAGGCGGCCCGGGCGGATGCCTGCGCGACGCGCTCCTCCGACGGCGCGATGACGACCTCGCCGCTGGTGCCGTCCAGCAGCACGAGCTGTCCGGCGGCGAGCTCGAGCGCCTGGGGCGTGACCACGGCGGGCAGCCCGAGGGAGCGCGCCAGGATCGCCGTGTGCGAGGTCGATCCGCCGGCGGCCGTGATCAGCCCGGCGCAGCGCGTGGTGCCGAGCAGCGCGGCATCCGCCGGGGCCAGTTCGCGGGCGACGAGCACAAACGGCTCCGCACGGTCGGGCAGCCCCGGCTCGTCCGCGCCGCGCAACTGCGCGACGACGCGCGCCCGCAGGTCCCGCACGTCGGCGGCCCGGCCCGCGAGGGTGCCGCCCTGCGCCGCGAGCCGGCCGGCGAACGCGCCGAGGGACTCCCAGACGGCCCGCTCGGCTCCCCGCCCCTGTGCGGTGACGAGGGCGGCCGCGTCGTCGATCAGGGCGCGGTCCGCGGCGAGCGCGGCCGTCGCCGCGACCACGGCGCGGGCCTCGGCGAGCCGCGGGTCCGTCAGGCGGGCGGCGCGCTGTTCGAGTCGTTCCCGCACGACCGCGAAGGCGGCGGCGATGGATGCCGCGGCCGGAGCACGTTCCGCCTCGGGCAGGGCGGTGCCGGCCGCCGGTTCCGTCACCGGCTCCGACATCCGCACCACGGGCCCGACGGCGACCCCGGGGCTCACGCCGAGCGGGGCGACGGCGTAGCCGCCGTCGGCCGCATCGACCGCGTTAGGTGCATCGGATGCATCGGACGCTGCCGGCACAGCGGACCAGACAGGAACGGTCGCCGCGGGAACGGGACCGGACGCCCCGGAACCCTCCGCCGCGCCCCTCTCGCCGAAGCCGTCGGCGGCGAGGCGCGACACCTCCGCGACTGCGGCCGCGGCGCCGGCGCCGGAGGCCGTGACCTCGATCTCGTCGCCGTGCCGTCCGTCGAGGGTGAGCAGCGCACTCATGCTCGACGCGTCAGCGACGGTGTGACCCGTGCGGCGGTTGCGCAGGCTGACCCGGGCGTCGAATCCGGCCAGCGCGCCGACCAGCGTGGCCGCGGGGCGCGCATGCAGCCCGGCCGGGTCCACGAGGGTGATGAGGACGGGGGATGCCGCGGCGGGAGCCACGGCGGCGCGTGCGCCCTCCCCGCCTTCGTCCAGAACCGCAGCAGACACGGACGCCTCGGGCGACGTCCCCGACGCGGCATCCGCCCCGTCGCCCGGCTCGGCATCGGGCTCCTCCGCGAGCTGCGTCGCCTTCGCGGCGAGCGCCCCGCGCGCCTCCCGCGCCACGGTCGCGAGCGACGCCCCCGTCGACGCGAGCACGAGCCCCGCGACGAGCCCCTCCACGAGCGGCGCGCTCGTGAGCTCCACGGGCGCGTCCGAGCCGCGCAGCTCCAGCGCGAGCTCGGCGCTGAGCACGGCCGAGCCGAGGTCCATCAGCACGAGCACGCCCTCCGGCGCATCGGCGGCGACCTCGTCGATCGCCGCGGCGACCCGCACGGCATCCGTGCCCAGCCCGCCGTCGGCTGTCCCGGCGGCCAGCTCCACCCGCGGGCCGGAGCCGTGCACCATCTGCGCGGCGAGCTCCAGCGCGGCGGCGGCGAGCGCAGAGCTGTGCGAGACGACGACGATGCCGATCATCACGGCCGCCTAGCGCTCGGCTGGGGTCGTGGCGAGGGTCTCGTCGAGTGCTTGGAAGAGCAGCGCCGTCGAGGTCGCGCCGGGGTCGGGGTGGCCGACGGCCCGCTCGCCGAGGTAGCTCGCGCGGCCCTTGCGGGCGACGAGCGGCACGGTGGCGTCACGCCCGGCGACAGCCGCCGCGAACGCGGCGTGCGCGGCATCCGTCGCCGACGCGTCCGACGCCGCGGCGCCCTCGAACGCCGCGACGGCGGGGGCCAGCGCGTCGTACATCGTCTTGTCGCCCGCCTCCGCCTTGCCACGCTGAACAACGCCCTCGAGTCCGGCGCGCAGGGCGGCCCCGAAGGCGGCCGGGGAGGCCGACTCGACTGCGCCGAGACTCGTTCCGAGCCGCAGGAAGAGCGTGCCGTACAGCGGACCGCTCGCCCCGCCCACCGTCGACACGAGCGTCATTCCGGTGCGCTTGAAGAGCTCGTCGGCGGCGGCGGCGGGCGCCTCGTCGAGCGCGGCGACGACCGCCGCCATGCCCCGGTCCAGGTTGGCGCCGTGGTCGGCGTCCCCGATCGCCGAGTCGAGCTCGGTCAGGTGGCTGCGGTTCTCGGCGGCCAGCTGCTGGAAACGGTACAGCCAGGCGGTCAGCGCGGCGAGGTCGATCGTGTCGGTCATGGTCATGCTCCCCATCGCAGCCCCGGGGTCGCCACGGGGGCGTCCCAGAGCCGCAGGATCTCGTCGTCCGCCCGCAGCACGGTCAGCGAGCAGCCGGCCATGTCGAGCGCGGTGATGTAGTTCCCGACCAGCGGTCGCGCGAGCTGCACGCCGGCCGCCTCCAGCAGCTTCGCCACCTCGCCGTACATGAGGTACAGCTCGATGAGCGGTGAGGCGCCCAGCCCGTTCAGCAGGACGACGGCCGGAGCGCCCGTGAAGTCGAGGTCGGCGAGGACCGGCTCGACGAGCATCCGCGCGATCTCGACGGCCGACGCGAGCGGCACCCGGCTGCGACCGGGCTCGCCGTGGATGCCGATGCCGATCTCCATCTCGTCGTCCGGCAGCTCGAAGGTGGGGCGGCCGGCGGCCGGCACGGTGGAGCTCGTGAGCGCCACCCCCATCGAACGGCCCTGCGCGGCGACGCGGCGGGCAAGGGCGGCGACGGATGCCAGATCCTGCCCCTCCTCGGCGGCGGCGCCCGCGATCTTCTCCAGCAGCACGGTCGTGCCCACGCCGCGGCGGCCCGCGGTGAAGCTCGAGTCCTCGACCGCGACGTCGTCGGCGACGACGACCGTCTCGACCTGCGTGCCCGACTCGGCGGAGGCGAGCTCGGCGCCCATCTCGAAGTTCATGATGTCGCCGGTGTAGTTCTTCACGATGTGCAGCACACCCGCGCCGAAATCGGCGCGCGCCGTGGCCGCCTGCACCTGGTCGGGCGTCGGGGAGGTGAACACCGCACCCGCGGCCACCGCGTCGAGCATCCCGAGGCCCACGTAGCCGGTGTGCAGGGGCTCGTGGCCGCTGCCGCCGCCGGAGACCAGTCCGACCATGCCCGGCGCCTTCGGCACGGTGCGGAACACCACGCGGCTGCCGAGGTCGACCGTGACCTCGGGGTGCGCCGCCGCGTAGCCGCGCAGCGAATCGACCAGCACGTCATCGGGACTGTTGATGAGCTTCTTCATCGTCGCCGAATCTACTCGTTCCACGTTCTCTCCTCGCGTTCCCTACTCGACGTCATCGTCGACCCAGTCGAAGGTCTTCGTCACGGCCTTCCGCCACAGGCGCAGCCGGCGCTCGCGCTCGGCGGGCTCCAGCGCCGGCTCCCAGCGCCGGTCCTCCCGCCAGTTGGCGCGCAGCTCGTCCAGACTCGACCAGAAGCCGACCGCGAGGCCGGCCGCGTAGGCGGCGCCGAGCGCCGTCGTCTCCGCCACGACCGGGCGCACGACCGGCACGCCGAGGATGTCTGCCTGGAACTGCATCAGCAGCTCGTTGGCGGTCATGCCGCCGTCCACCTTGAGCTCGGCGATCTCGACGCCCGCGTCCGCGTTCACGGCGTCCAGCACCTCACGGGTCTGGAAGGCCGTCGCCTCGAGCACCGCGCGGGCCAGGTGCGCCTTGTTCACATAGCGCGTCATACCGACGAGGGCGCCGCGGGCGTCCGGCCGCCAGTACGGGGCGAACAGGCCGGAGAAGGCCGGCACGAAGTAGACGCCGCCGGTGTCGGGCACGGATGCGGCAAGCGTCTCGATCTCGGCGGCGGAGTCGATGACGCCGAGGTTGTCGCGCAGCCACTGCACGAGCGAGCCGGTGACGGCGATCGAGCCTTCGAGCGCGTAGTGGGGGGCGTCGTCGCCCAGGCGATAGCCGACCGTCGTGAGCAGGCCGTGCTTCGAGCGGACGATGTCCTCCCCCGTCTGCACGATGAGGAAGTTGCCGGTGCCGTAGGTGTTCTTCGACTCGCCCGACGCGAAGGCGGCCTGACCGAAGGTGGCGGCCTGCTGGTCGCCGAGGATGCCGGCGATGGGCACCTCGCGCAGCAGGCTGGACGACTCGGCGTGACCGTACACCTCGGCGGAGCTGCGGATCTGCGGCAGCATGGCCCGCGGCACACGGAAGACCTCGAGGATGTCGTCGCGCCAGTCCAGCGTCTCGAGGTCCATAAAGAGGGTGCGGGAGGCGTTCGTGACGTCGGTGGCGTGCACCCCGCCGTCGGGGCCGCCCGTCAGGTTCCACAGCAGCCAGGCATCCGTGTTGCCGAACAGCAGCTCGCCGGCCTCGGCGCGCTCCCGCGCCCCCGCGACGTGATCGAGGATCCAGGTGATCTTGGTGCCGGAGAAGTAGGTCGCGAGCGGCAGGCCGACGATCTCCTTGAAACGGTCCACGCCGCCGTCCGCGGCGAGCGCGTCGACGATCCCCTGCGTGCGGGTGTCCTGCCAGACGATGGCGTTGTAGACGGGCCGGCCCGTGTTCCTGTCCCACACCACGACGGTCTCGCGCTGGTTGGTGATGCCGAGCGCGGCGATGTCGTGCCGGGTGATGTCCGCACGTGAGAGCGCCTGGCCGATCACCTCACGGGTGTTGTCCCAGATCTCCATCGGGTCGTGCTCGACCCAGCCCGGGCGGGGGAAGAGCTGGCGGTGCTCGAGGTGGCCGCTCGAGACGATCGCGCCCGCCCGGTCGAACACGATCGCGCGCGTGCCCGTGGTGCCCTGGTCGATGGCGATGACGTACTCGCCCGTCTCGCGGGCCCCGCGCCCCGTGCCGCTCATGCCGGACGCACCGCCGAGGCGAGGCCGAGCTCAACGCCGTGCCGCTCGGCGAGCGTCGCCGCGGCATCCGTCAGCTCCTGCGCGCGTCGCGGGTCGTCCCAGTCGAGGGCGGCGGCCACGACATCGGCGAGCTCGGCTGCGGCATCCGCGGTCAGCAGCCCCTGGAATGCGATGCTGGTACGGCGCAGGAACACGTCGATGAGGTGGACGACGTGCTCGGTGCGGGCGAGGTGCGCGATCTCGTCGCGGCTGTAGCCGGGTACGGATGCCAGGGGCCGGTCGTCGGCGCCGATGGCCGCGATCACGCCGGCCGCCTTCGTGCCGTAGCGCTCCAGCAGCTCGCGGGCGCGGCCCGCCCCGACGGACCCGGCGTGCTGCTGCGCCCAGCGGTCCACGCCGTCCGGCGTCATCGGGTAGTCGACGCCGCCGCCGATCGGCCGGCCGGCCGTGCTGAGCCGGCGCGGCGTGCCGAGGCGCGCGAGCACCTCGTTCGTCAGGTGCTCGGCGAGGGCGCGGAAGGTCGTCCACTTGCCGCCGACGAGGCTCAGCACGGGGATGCCCGGCAGGCTCGGCAGGGGCGAGTCGACGATGCGGTAATCGCGCGACACGAAGCCCGGCTGCGTGTCGTCGTGCCGCGGCAGCGGGCGCACGCCGACGAAGCGGAACACGATCTGGCTGCGCTCGACCCGGATGGTCGGGAAGACGTCCCGCACGAGGCCGAGGAAGTACGCGACTTCCGCTTCGGTCGTCTCGATGGGCCGCGTCATGTCCTGCTCGAGGTCGGTCGTGCCGACGAGCACCCGGCCGAGCAGCGGGTAGACGAGCACGATGCGGCCGTCGGAATGCTCGAAGAACAGCTCGCGGCCGGCGCAGGCCTCGTACAGCTCGGGGTTGTCGACGACGATGTGCGAGCCCTTCGTGCCGCCGAGGTAGCGGGTCTCGGCGCCGAGGGACTCGTTGGTGAGGTCGGTCCAAGGGCCGGAGGTGTTGACGATGACGTCGGCGGAGATGGCGAACTCCGCACCGCTGAGCCGGTCGCGCACGGTGATGGCTCCGCCTGTCCCGTCCGCTGCGCCGGTCCCGCCGGCGACGCCGACGGCCTCGAGGTAGTTCGCGGCGCGGCCGCCGGCCGCGAGGCCGTCGGTGAGCACGTCGAGCGCGAGGCGCTCCGGGTTCACGAGCGAGCCGTCGTAGTAGGTCGCCGTGTACTTCACGCGCGGGTTGAGCTTCGGCAGCGCGCGGAGCGAGTCCGCGTGGCCGACGAAACGGTGCCGCGGCACGATGCCCCCGCCGCGCGAGAAGGAGTCGTAGATCGCCAGGCCGATCTTGATGAGCGCGGCACCGCGCTCCTTCGGCTTGCCCTGCCGGTGGGTCAGGAACCGCAACGGGGCCGAGCCGATGCCGGAGAAGGTGGAGAAGATCGGGATGGTCGTCGGCAGCGGGCGCACATAGTGTGGCGCGATGCGCAGCAGGCCGTTGCGCTCCTCGACGGATTCCCGCACCAGGCGGAACTCGCCGTTCTCGAGGTAGCGGATGCCGCCGTGGATCATGTGCGAGCTGGCGGCGGATGCGCCCGACGCGAAGTCGTCGCGCTCGACGAGCACCACGTCGACGCCCTGCAGGGCGAGGTCGCGGAACGTTCCGAGTCCGTTGATGCCGCCGCCGATGACAAGCACCTGGGCGTGCGGACGCCGTTGGATGGCCTGGATGTCGGGGCGGACGGTGGTCTGGGGGGAGTCACTGCTATCGGTCACGGGTTCACCTCGTCTACTACCTTGCGCCGCTCGGCGAAACTGGACAAAGTGAGTAAGCGGATCTGCACGAATGTGCAGCGGACGCGCCGGGGAGGCATCCGGCCCCACATCGCCGCACACCCCACCGCACGCGATCGAGGAAGGGAGGCGTCACGGACCGCAAGACGCAGGACGCGCTGATGGCCGCGAACCTGTACTACCTGCAGGACCTCACGATGGAGGCCATCGCCGCCGAGATGCACACCTCACGGTCCTCCGTGTCCCGTCTCATCGGCTATGCGCGGCAGACCGGGCTCGTCTCGATCGCGGTGCACTCGCCCGAGGAATCCGTGCCGTCGCTCCAGTCCGAGGTCAACACGCGCTTCGGCATCGCGAGCCAGGTCGTGCCCGTGCCGGACAGCGTGAGCGAGATCGACCGCCTCGAGCGCGTCGCGATCGTCGCCGCGCGCACGCTCGACCGCTTCGTCGAGTCCGGCATGACGGTCGGCCTCGCGTGGGGCACGACGATGAGCGCCGTCTCACGCCACCTCGTGCCCCGGAACCTGCACAACGTCGAGCTCGTGCAGCTCAACGGCGCCGGCAACCAGCACACGACGGGCGTCGTGTACGCGAGCGAGCTGCTGCGCCGCTTCGGCGAGGCCTTCTCGGCGGTGACGCACGAGTTCCCGGTGCCGGCGCTCTTCGACGACCCGCACACGCGCGAGCTGATGTGGCGCGAGCGCAGCATCAAGCACATCCTCGACGTGCAGCACCGCATGCAGCTCGCGATCTTCGGCCTCGGCGCCCCGTTCTCCGAGGTGCCGAGCCACGTCTACTCCGGCGGATACCTGAGCCCGGAGGACTACACCTCCCTGAGCGAGGCGCGGGTTGTCGGCGACGTCGCCACGGTCTTCTTCCGGGAGGACGGCAGCTGGCAGGACATCCCGCTCAACACACGCGCGAGCGGCCCGGAGGTGTCGCTGCTCAAGCGGACGCCGCGCCGCGTGTGCGTCGTGGCCGGCCCGTCGAAGGTGCACAGCCTGCGCGGCGCGCTCAACGCCGGCCTGATCACCGACCTCATCGTGGATGAGACGACGGCCTTCGCCCTGCTCGAGGACGTGGACAGGAACGACGCGGAATCGATCCGTCCTGCACACCGGACCACTCGGATGTGAACGATCCGGGATTCGGCGCATTACCCCCTTTTCAGGGGACATCTCATCCCCTACGCTGGCTACAGCCGCGCTGGACGGCACCCCGGCTCCATGCGGGAGGCACGCGATGGTGAGTTCCCAGCGAGTGCGTGCAGGGGCCTGGTGGAAGGTGTTCGGGTCACCTTCCCCCAGGCCCTTCTCGGGGGGTCGGCGAATCTCGGGGCCTTCTTCGGCAAATCTCTTCGCGCCATTCGCCGCGGGCTCTTTTCGCATTCGCGGTGCCTTCGAACGGCCGCTCTCCTCTCCGCCTCAGCCCGATCGGCCGCTACCGGAGCACAAAAAGCCCCTCCGGCTCAGCAATGCCCGATATGAAAGAGTGAAATCGTCCGGCGGTTCCATGCGGAGGGGTGACGACGATGGGGTGGTTCTCGCGCAAACCGGTGATGACCGGAACTTTCCGTGTGACCGGGGTGACACGGGTTGATGGCGCTGGCCAGCTGGTGCTCAACGGCATGCCGCAGCTTCGCATGCATGTGTCCGGCATCGTTGAGGCCGACAGCATGCCGCCGGAGGCGATGAGCATCGAGCAGCACTTCGGGACGGACTCGATCCCCCAGGCGGGAGCTGTCGTGCCCGTGGCCATCACGTCGAGGAATCCGCTCAAGGTCCGGGTGGACTGGACCACTTCGAAGGCCGAACAGCAGGTCGCAGCTCTCCGCAATGACTCCGCCGCCGAGGTCGTCCAGCAACTCATGACCACCGGCCGCGCCGAACATACCGCCGGTGATGCCGACGCCGTCGGCATCGCGCTCACCGACCCGTCGGCGTCCGACACCATCGCCCGTCAGCTCGCCGCGGCGATGGGAACACCGATCGCGGTCGACGTGAACGAGAACGGCGTGAACAGGCACATCACAGTGGGCGGCGGCGGCCACCTCTCTTCCGCAGAGGCCTCCGAGCTTCAACGAACGGGCATCGCTGCGACCGCGACCATCCGCAGCGCAACGCGCGTGGAGATCCCTCACACGATGCTGCCGGGCCCGGAGGCATCCCTCTGGGATCTCGACCTCACGGTCATCCGGGCGGACGGCACCAGCTACGACGCGCAGACCCGTATCGCGTTCCGCACTGAGGCCAGACGGCAGGTGATCGGCGTGCCCGGGCTGCAGATCCCGGTGCGGATCGACCCTGATGACGACGCGCGAGTGGCGGTGGACAGCCCCACCTTCGACGCCCAGCACCCCGGGGCTCCCGCGCGATGACGCCGACGAGCCCGCGCCCATCGCTGCGGTCCGGGCTCGGCCGCCGTCCGGTACAGCGATGAGGACGGCGTGAGCGAAGGCGTTCGACGCTCCGGGGCCCTCGGGGAACGTCTTCCTCACGGCGAGATCGGGTGGACCGTTCCGCGCACGCGCCGACAGTGCCGTGAAGCGCGCGCTGCAGAGCAGGACGCGCGAGGGCCCGAGAGCAGACGAAGCGGCAGCCGCTCAGCCGCTCAGCCGCTCACGCAAAAAACATGCGTCGGATGGCGAACAGAGGCGAGATCTTCGACGAAACGAAATGGGATCGATCTCGCGGGACCCGGAACGGCTCAGGCGGCTCGCGCGCCCCGGAGTCCTGCCGTCCTGCGACTGGCTCGTGCACGCGACGAAGTGGTGGTCGACGGATGCCTCTGCCGCGGACGCGGCGAAAGCCTGGCTGACCGCCCACCCGATCACCGGCTTGGTCGCCGACGGCACCATGCAGGACTCGAGCGGTCTCTCCGCGCTCACCGAGCGTTCCCCGCAGCACGAGGACGGCTCCCTCTCCTTCGAGTTCATCCCCAGCGGGCGCGGCTCGGTCACGATCCGGGTCGACGCCGTCCTCGTGCCGCACGGCGCCGACTGTCTTTCCGGCGGCGGGAGCGCGGGGAGCTCGGCGCCGTGACCGCATGACGCCGTGTTGCGCGCACCCCGGAACGAACCCTCCGGCGACGGTGCACCCTCGCCTACGGTTGCTCTGAGTGCGGGCATCCACCGCGCTCGACGGGCATCAGCCCAGACGCATCAGCCCAGGCATCCCACCCCAAGGAGAGAGATCGATGACCGCCTACCTCGACAGCGACGACAAGAAGTACACCCGCGTCTACAAGGCCGAGACGCCGGACATCCTCAAGGCGTTCAACGACTTCGACAACGCCGTGTTCGCGACCGAAGGGCGTGAGATCCCGCTGAAGTACCGTGAGCTGATCGCCCTCGGCGTGGCTCTGACGACGCAGTGCGTGTACTGCATCGACGCGCACAGCAACAACGCCGTGAAGGCCGGCGCCACTGAGGCGGAGCTCGCCGAAGCGGCCTGGGTCGCCGCGGCGCTGCGCGCCGGGGCCTCCTTCGCTCACGGCCGGGTCGCGTTCAAGCTCACCGAGGGCGCACACGCGCACTGACCCCTCCGCCGGCGCGTGCCGGTGCGCCGGGCGTACCGATTCGGCGGAGATGGGTCGATTTCGCGGAGCACCCCTGCGGATGCCTCCGCCGAATCGACCCGTCTCCGTGCCCGAGCACGGTCCGCCCGCGCCCCGCCGACAACCTCAGGCCCCGAGAACCTCCGCGCTGAGCGCCGCGAGCAGTGCGGCGGCGCGGGCCGCATCGACGGCGTAGATCATCCGATGACGGTCGGCTCCCGTCGCACGGATCGCCTCCCCCACGACCACCCCGACGCGCCGCAGGTGCCCGAGCTGCAGCTGCACCGTCTGAGTGTCGATGGCGAGCTCCGCGGCGATGTCCCCGCGCGTCGCCGGCCCGTGCCGGCGCAGGAACGACAGGATCGCGACGCGGACCACGCTGCCGAGTGTGTCGACGGCCGACTCGGCGTCACGGGTGATCAGCGCACGTGCCGGATGCGCCATCTCTCGTCCCCTGCTTCCCGGCCCCGGACCGGACTCACGAACCGGCGCGCTGCGCGTAGAGCACGGCCTGCGCGGCCACGGACGCGACGTAGCTGTCCAGGTGGTTGTAGCCGAAGACGGCGGTGTGCCACCCCGCCGAGGTGTCGAGCCCGCCGTAGGAGCACAGGTACCGCCCGGCGGCGAGCGCCGCGTCGTCGATCTGGTTCGGGTCGGCGACGCCGTCGCCGTTGCCGTCGGCGCCCCAGCGCTTCCAGGTGCTCGGCAGGAACTGCATCGGCCCCTCCGCGCGCACTCCCCCGGCGACGGGCGGCCCGAGGATGGGCGCCGAGGCGTAGCCGGCCGGCCCGAGGTCGCGCCCGTGCCCGGACTCGATGTCGCCGATGCCCGCCAGGGTGTTCCAGCCCAGCCCGCACGCCGGCTCTTCGCGCAGCAGCTCGAGGTCGGCGCCCGCATAGGCCTGCAGGGCGCGGCGCGGGATGCCGGTGGCGGCGGCCGTGCGATCGAGCCACGCCGGGTCGACGGGCGGCTCGACGGATGACGCGACGCCGGTGCGGGGGGCGGGGAGGGTCGGCAGCGCCTGCGGCGAGGCATCCGTCTTCGCCGCAGCCGACGCGGCGGCGGCGCTCGCGGCCGCGGCACTCGCCGCCGACGAGGACGCCGCGCTCGCGGCGGACGACAGAGCGGACGCGGCAGCCGAGCCCGCGCCGGAGTTCACCGCCTGCGCGGCGGAGGCGGCTGAGGCGCCAGAGGCTGCGGACGCGGAGGCCGTTCCGCCCGGCCCGGGCACGGCGGCGGCCTGCGGGGCGAGGGCGGGCACCGGGTCCACGGGCCCAGCCGGCACGGGGCCAGCGGCGAGGCCGGTCAGGAACCTCGCCCAGACGACGACCCCGACCACCGCCACGATCGCGACGGACATGGCCACGATCGCGACGTGGTAGCCGATGCCGTGCGGGGCGGGCGCCGGCTCGACTCCGCGGCGGCCGACGCGAGGAACGTCGATCGACGCATCCGCCATCACCCGAACCGGCCGTTCACGTAGTCACGGGTGCGCTGGTCCTGCGGGGTGTCGAACATCGCCCCGGTGTCGCCGTATTCGACGATCGCGCCCGGGGTGCCCTGCGAGGCCAGGAAGAAGGCACACTGCTGCGAGACGCGCTGAGCCTGCTGCATGTTGTGCGTGACGATCACGATCGTCACCTCCTTCTGCAGTTCGATCATCGTCTCTTCGATCACGCGCGTCGAGGTCGGATCGAGGGCCGAGCAGGGCTCGTCCATCAGCAGGACGCGCGGATCGACGGCGAGCGCGCGGGCGATGCAGAGGCGCTGCTGCTGGCCTCCGGAGAGACCGCCGCCTGGCTGCGCGAGGCGGTCCTTGACCTCGTTCCACAGGCCGGCGCGCTGCAGGTTCTTCTCGACGAGCTCGTCCTTCTCGTCGCGCGAGGCACGGATGCCTTCGAGCCTCAGCCCCGAGATGACGTTGTCATAGATCGACATCGCCGGGAAGGGGTTCGGCCGCTGGAAGACCATGCCGATGTGCGTGCGCGCCTGGGTGATCTTCGCCTTCTGGTCGTAGATGTCGCTGCCGTCGAGCAGGACCGAGCCGGCGAAGCGGGCGGAGGCCACTTGCTCGTGCATCCGGTTGAGGGTACGCAGGAAGGTCGACTTGCCGCAGCCCGAGGGGCCGATCAGAGCGGTCACCCGCCCGGCGGGCATGGTCAGCGAGACGCGGTCGAGGACCTTGTGGCTGCCGAACCAGGCGCTCACCTCGCGGGCCTCGAGCGTTGCGAGCGGGCGGGGCGGCGGCGGGGCCGTCGGCGCGAACCGCGCGGAGCGGTGGGCGCGCACGGGCAGGGTCTTGCTCGTCTTCACGACGTCGTCGAACGACACCAGCTCGACGACCTCATCCGGGTCGATCTGGGCGTTGCGGCCCATCTTCCTGAGGAAGTTCTGGACCCGTTTGACGTCTTTGGCCGACTGCGTCGGCAGCGGGGCTGTCGTGGGCTCGTTCTCGTTGTTCACGTCGTTCGACATCCGGATTCCTCGCGCGGGGTCAGATCAGATTGGGAAGAGCGTCGAGCACCTGGTCGACGACGGTGGCGGCGAGCACGACCATGATCGGAACGCCGATCAGCCATGCCTGGCGCCGCCCCCACACCCGCCACAGCCACACCAGGAGCACGCCCACCGCGACGAAGACCGCGAAGGCGAAGGCGGCGAAGACCCAGGCTGCGTGGTCCTGCCCCATCGCGCGCTCGGCGGCCGGGAGCGCCGGATAGCTCATGACGGAGGACGGCGTCGTGCGCACCTCGGAGACGAGCTCGGCATCGACGTACAACCCGCCCTGGGGGAAGAGCGGCAGCCCGTCGGCGGTGATGAGCT
This sequence comes from Gryllotalpicola sp., assembly GCA_036398375.1. Taxonomy (GTDB): domain Bacteria; phylum Actinomycetota; class Actinomycetes; order Actinomycetales; family Microbacteriaceae; genus Gryllotalpicola. Next base: position 9,597 of record DASWPQ010000049.1, on the reverse strand, counting down.
CGAGGCGGCCCGCGCCGAGCGGCGGCGGTGCGGGCGCGGGATCGCTCTCGCGGCGTACGTCGACGACGCGGAAGGTGCTCCGCCCCTGACCGGTGGTCACCGTGATGGTGTCACCGGGCACGAGCCGGCTGATCGACCCGAACGGGCCGCCGTAGCTCGTCTGTCGCCCCATGACCACCGCCGTGCCGGCCTGGCCGGGCAGCGCCGAGTCGCGGCGATGCCCGGGCCCGGAGCGCAGCACCTTCGCGGTCGTGCCTTCTGACACGACCTGCGAGACGCCCAGGGCGGGGATGCGCAGCAGCGCGATCGGGGTGCCGAGCGGCACCAGGTTCCGCTTCGAGTCGAGCTGGCCGACAGGCACGGTCGCCTTCGCGAGCGCGGAGCGCAGCTCGCCGTACTCGAGCGTCTGCGCCCGGTTGTACTGCAGCCACGAGAAGGTCGTCGCGTCGGCCACGAAGGTCAGCAGCAGCACGGACAGGATCATGAGCACCGCGCCGATCCACCACCGCACGCCACGCGGCGCCAGCTGCTTCGGAGCCCTCGGCTGGACGGGCAGCCCGCGCGGCGGCCTCCGCAGCGGCGGCGCGGGGGCGGAGCCGTTCCGCGACTGCGGCTGCTCGTCCACGGTCTCGACTGACATCGCGGTCATGCGTTAGACCTTGGTCACCAGCATCGAGGCGCCGAGCAGCGAACGGATGCCGATCCAGGCGCCCACACCGACGACGGCGAGCCCCGCGCAGCCTCCGACGCCGAACCACAGCGCGTGGCTCCCGCCTGGCCGGGTGCCGCCGAAGGAGTCCGCGCCCATCAGGAAGGTGCCGCTGCCGACCTTCTGGCTGTCCCATCCCAGGAACTGCACGGTGTCGGTGCCGGGGTCCAGCTTCGGAACGGAGAAGGTCCCGCTGAGCGCACCCGAGCGATCGGCGCCGAAGTCGCCGATCGTCACCGGCTTGCGCTTCAGGTAGTAGACGACGACGCGGATCTTCTCGTTCGGGGTGAAGCCGCGTGCCGAGGCAGTGAGACGGTCGCCCGCCCGGAACACCTTCTTCTGCGGTGTGATGGTGATCTTGACGGTTCCCGCGATCGGGGCCTTCGGCACGACCGGCGCGGTGCCGGGCTTGTGCGGCGGGGTCGGGCTGCTGCCGTGGCCGCCACCCGGGTCGCCGCTGCCCGGGTGCCCGGGATTGCCCGGACCACTCGGCCCGCCGGGATGTCCGGGGCCACCAGGACCACCGGGATTCCCGTTGCCCGGGCCGCCGGGGTGCCCGGGGGCGCCCGGATGGGCGGGGGACGTCGGGTGACCGGGGTGCGTCGGATGCGGGTGGGGCGTGCCGGTCTTCGTCGGCGTCGGCGTCGGCGAGCCGGGGATCGTCACGGACACCGGACTCGTGTCGGAATCGCTGTCGGCGAGCGCCGCGCCGGTCGTGACGACCGCGGCGATCAGCCCGCCGCCGAGGATGCCCAACGACAGCAGTGCGGCCGCGACGCGGGCGCGGGCGCGGGCGCGGGGGGTCACCGCTGCGGCTCCTGTTCGCCCGCGTGCGCCACGAGCTCGCCCCGCGCGGCATCCGCCTGCACCTGCAGCACGTACTGGTGCAATGCCACCGCGAGCTGCTCGCGCGAGCGCCGGCGCCACCACAGGGCGCCGACGACTCCGGCCGCGACGACGAGCGCGATCAGCAGCCAGACCCACGGCACGGCCCAGGTCATCGCGCTCGCCTTCGTGCTGCCGGGCAGCACGTCGCCCGTGGCGTTGCCGTCGGCGTGCTGCGCCTTCACGGTGATGCCGCCGAAGAGCAGGAACAAGCGCGGGACGCCCTTGGGCACGCTGAGCTGCACGTGGGCGACGCCGCCGGGCAGCAGGTTCTCGACGGGCGGGGCCGTGAGGGTCGTGACCGGGATGCCGAACGGACCGGTGACCTTGACCGTCGTGCCGGCCGAGAGCCGCGTGTTTCCGCTGTCGGTGAGGTCGAAGCCCACGGAGGCCGATCCTCCGCCGAAGGGGTTCATGCCGCCGTGGAATCCGATCACGGCACCCGAGGCGCGCAGAGACGGCGCGAGCTTGCCCGCGACGCGCAGATAGACGCGCGCGCCGACGCGCTGCTCGACGGCGACCGCGGTCGTGCCGTTGCCCTTCTCGGTGTAGGCGGCGACAATGCCGGCGGCGTGGTCGCCGGGCGAGGCGTTCTTCGGCACGGCGACGCGGAAGGGGATGATGACCGCGGTCTTCGGCTGCACCGTCACGGTCGTGCCGAGCTTGGCGAGGCACGCAGTGAGCTTCGCGCCGGTCTGGCCCGCCGGGCAGTTCGAGGGGCCGCCCTCGACGCTGACCCACGAGCCGAGGTCTTTTGAGGTCTTTTTGCCCGAGATCAGGGTGAACTTCGCGGTCTTGTAGTCGGTCGTGCCATCGGCGGCGTAGACGTGGAAGGCGATGGGCCGGCTCGAGTAGTTGGTCACGGCGACGTGGTCGCTGAGTGTGACGCCGGGCTTCGCGGAGTAGTCGTAGAAGTTGCGCTTCGCGTCGAAGTTGGTGGCCGTGGCGGGCGAGACGCTCCAGGTCACGGCGGGCCCCGCGGGCTTCGAGGGCGCGGGTTTGCTGGTCTTCGCGGCTCCCGGCTTCGCGGGCTGGCTCGCCCCGGGCCGGGGCGCGGCGGCATGGGCAGCCTGGGACTGCGCGATCGCGGCGGCGACGGCAAGCGCCGCGACGAGGGCGAGCGCGGCGAGACGGATGCCTGACCGCGCGGCGTTCGCGAGAGAGGAGCTGAAGGCAGCTCGGCTGTTCGTCATGACGGGTGCTCGTTCCTGATGTGACCGGGGCCGATGGATGGTGGGCGAAAGGCGGGGCGCGCCCGCTCGGGGTGGGTGTGGCACGCTGGGGCGCCCGAGGTCACGCCTCGGACACCCCAGCGGCTGGTGGGTTCGCGCTTAGATCAGGGTGATCGTCAGCGTGCCCGCATAGTCGCCCACGGCCTGCGTGACCGGGGTGGTCAGCGAGAGCTGGGTGTTGACCGTCGACGTCACCAGACCGTTCAGACCCGCGGTGTGGAACAGCGCCAGAGCCTGGTCCTCGGTGAGGTCGTTCGCGGCCGAACCGGGCGTGGTGCCCGCATCCGCGGTGCCGGTCACGGTCGGGGCGGCCCAGCTGAGCGCCGAGGCCGGGATCGAGTTGGTGCCGCTGATCAGGGCGGTCGAGGAGCCGTTGAGGGTCCAGTCGTCCTTCTGGAAGCGGTTGTCCGTCACGGTCGACTCCGGCAGCGGAGCCGAAGCGGAGAAGGTGCCCGCGTCGACGTCCTCGGTCGCGGTGCCGAACGCCACGCCGCCGTCGGCGACGGTGAGCGTGAGCTCACCGGCGGCCGGGGCGGGGATCGTCACCGTCTCGTTGCTGGTGGCCTGACCCGAGTTGGCCGGGGCAGCGGAGGTGGTCACCGAGACCGCGGCCGAGGTCGACGGGTTGAAGGCCGAGTCGCCGGCGTACGCCGCCGTGAACGAGTACGCGGTGGCGTACTGCGTCGCGGGGCGCGAGACGGTCGTCGTGGCGACGCCGGCCGTCACCGGGACGGTGACGTCGGTGAGGCCGTCGGCGTGGAAGGTGACATTGCCGGTCGCCGTGGTGTCGGTGGCACCGGCCGCGTCCTCGACCGTGGCGGTCAGCTGGACGCCGCCGTTCGCGTCGGCGGTGGCCGCCAGCACGGTGGTGGTGTCGACCGCTGCGGCCGGCGGCTGGTTCGGGGTCGTGCCGGGGGCACCGGACTCATAGGTGCCGGTGGCCGGGTTGAGGCCGTTCCACTGCCAGGCGAACTCGTAGTAGTTCTCCGTCGGACCGAGAACCGTGGGGTCGCCCGCGGTGCCGTCCGGGTTGAACGGGGTCTGTGCGATGATCCAGTCGAACTCCGTGCCCGGGGCCAGTGCCTCGACGACGGCCGAAGCGGCGAGCGGGTCGTACGCGACGGCCGTCGGGCTGGCCGAGGTCGCCGTGATGGGGAACTTGGACGTCGGGTTGCCGACGAACTCGAGGTCACCGGTCGACGGGATGTAGAAGAACAGGCTGATCGGGACCACCGTGGCACCGGTCGTGTTGTTCGGGTCCGGCGGGAAGATGGTGTCGTGCGCCTGGTCGCCGACGACGGCGACCTTCGGAAGCTGGACCGTCTTGCCGTTGGCGTCCGTCACGTCCACCGTGCTCGGGACGCTGGCACGGTTGACGGGGTTGCTGGGGCGCGTCACCGAGAAGTTGTTGTTCGGGTCGGGCGTCTGCGTGACGGCGTTGGCCGCCGTGGCCGAGAGCAGCGCACCGGTGAGCGCCACGAGGGCGCCGGTGGCCGCCACGGCGACGCGGCGCGTCGTGGTGTTGGACTTCATCGAATGGTTCCTAACTGCGTGTTCGGTTGACAGTGCGTTGTGGTGGTCGGGCCGCATCAGTTGAAGCGGTAGTCGTTCGCGTCGCCCTGGCGGAAGGTGACACCGGGGTAGACGGGAGTGGTGAAGCCGGCCGCCGGGATCTTGGCGAAGCCGAAGTCGTTGATCACGCTCGTGGTGAAGTCGGCCGGGTTGACCGCGTCGTAGATCGAGTTGCTGACGGCGAAGTTCGAGTCATCGACGAAGGCACCCTCGAGGTACGGGTTGATCTTCAACTGCGCGTACTCGACGTTGACGAAGACCGGGCGGGAGATCGGGAAGGCGGTGTTCAGAACGCCGGCGCCGGTCGTCGGCTGGACGACGGTGTTCGAGCCGTCGGCCACCGCGTTGAGCACCACACCGTGACGGCGGTCGACGACGGAGGTGCCGTAGTCGCCGTTGATCTCGGCGATGTTGCTCTGCGCGTTGAACTGCGCGATCGAGAAGGGCTCGATGCCGACCGGGTCGTTGCCGACCGCGGTGCCGTCGTGCTCTTCGTTGACGGCGCCGTTGAAGTGATCCTGCACCCCCGGGGCCAGCACCGTGTTGGTGCCCAGGCCGAGCGCCTGGTACCAGAAGTTGCGCGTGCCCGAACCCGACTGCGGCACGTACACGTCGAGCTTGGTGTAGCCGGAGGCGACGGCACTCTGGGCGAGGTCACCCGAGTAGAACTTGTACGTCGTGCCACCGACGCTGCTCGAGAGGTAGCCCTTGCCCGCGAAGATGTTCGACAGGGTGATGTCGTCCGGGTTCCCCGTCGTGCCGGTCGCAGCGTCCGGCGTGCCGCCGACCGGGATGCCCGTGGGGATCTTGGTCTGGGTGGCGCCCGCCGTGCGCGTGCTCGTCGCGTAGGTCACCGCGTCGACCGCGATCGGGATCTGGGCGTAGCGGCCGCCCGCGACGGTCGGCGTGGTGAAGCTCGACGAGCGCGAGAACTGCACGTCGGAACCGCGCAGCACCACGTTGGCGCCGTTGTTCGGGGTGGTGCGCGTGCCGCCCTCGACCGCCGAGCGCAGCGCCGTCAGCCCCGGGCCGGAGCCGTTGGGGCGGTCGAACTGCTGGCCGAGGACGCGCGTCTTGATCTGTGCGCTGCCGACCGCGTCGTAGGACGAGAAGACCGGGTTGCTGCTCGACTGGTCGAGGACCGTCTGGGTCAGACCGGTGAACAGGTCCTGGATCGTGTCCGACCCGACGCCGACGAGGGCGGTCTCGTTGGCCTCGGTGGTCGGGTTCGGGTGGATCGGGTCGGCGTTCGCCGGGACCGCCATGGCGCAGGCGAGGCCGACAGCCGTGATGAGGGAGGCGACGCCGAGGACAGACGTCTTAGTTCCAATGCGCATTGAAAGGTTCCTTTACACTCGCGCGGAATAAACTGCCCTCTGTTGTTTGGTTGACAACCATCCCCCTGGCGACTCGTCGTCGGGGGGATGTCCCTTTCTCAGGCCAACGGAGGGCGAAAGCCCGAGAAAGAAGTTCGGTGATGAGCGGGCGGCGCGTCATGGCGTGATCGCCTTCCGCCGCATGAGGAAGGGAGCCGCGATCATGCCGGCCACCCCGGCGCCCAGCGAGCCGCCGAGCGCGGCCTGCCCCGCCATGGATTTCGACGCGGGCTGCTTCTGCGCCGCGACCGGCGAGGAGTCATCTGCTGCCCCGCCGGAGGCGTCCGAAGCAGACACGGTGTTCACGACATCCCGGCCCCCGGCCGGCACGTTCCCGGTCGAGGGCGAGTAGGCATCCGTCGTCGGATTCTGCGGCGTCTCACCGGAGGAACCCGACGCGGCGACGACCGTCATGGTGGGCGCCGGGCTCGGCGCAGCCGTCACCGTCACGGTGGGTGCCGGAGTCGGCGCGCTCGGGCCGTTCGGAGCCACGGTCCCGTTGAGGATCCCCACCAGTTCCTCCGCCTGGATCACCTGCGGCACGGAGAGCGGCGCATAGCCCTCGGGCAGTTCGCCGCGCTGCGTTCCCGGCACCTGACCGTCGCCGGTCGCATAGTCCAGCAGCCCGGCGTACTGCTTCCGCGTCGCCGTGTCGAGCGTGCTGTCCGTGATGTTCACCGCGGCATAGACGGTCGTCGTGAGCGGGTAGGCGTTGGGCGGCAGCTTCGAGAAGTCGACGGTCGCCATGCCGGTCGCCGGTCGCTTCGACGGGGGCAGCTTCTCCGCCCGGACGGCGGCCGCCATGGAATCCGCGGTCGGGCTCACAAAGCTGTTCAGATCGGTGGGATCCGGGCTGTTGGGCAGCTGCAGCGCTGCGGCGTCGAGACCGTACTGGTCGACGTCGGCCTGATCGGTGACGCCCATCAGCCCCTTGCCGCTGCCCGCGATCTCGGGCGCGGCCTTGGGGAGCTGCGGCGGGTCGAATGTCCGGTCGGCTGTGGTTCCCGTCGCCTGCTGGCTGTCCCCGTTGAGCACGCGGGTGGCGACGCCGCCGAAGTCGTTGCTGAACGGATTCCAGGCGATCGAGTCGAGCGTCAACCCCTCCACATCCGAGTCGAGGGCGGTCTGGTCCGCGCGGAAGAACTGCGAGACGGGACCCTGTGCGAGATCGGTGCCGCCGAGTCCCTTCTTGAGCGCGTTCCGGTTGCTGGATGGCAGGTAGTACGGGTTGATGACCATGCGGTTCTCATCGGGCTTGCCGGTGAGCCAGGTCCGGGCACGGGTGTCCGACTCGATCCACTGCCACAGCAGCTGGATGGCGTCGTCGCCCGCGGGCCCGCTCACGATCAGGCCGCTGCTCGGTGTGGAACACAGCGGGCTGAGCGCGCCCTGCTGCCACTCGTCCTGGTTGATCGCCTGGAACTCCGGGTCGTCGACGATGCACTTCGGATTGTCGGGCAGGTAGCTCACGGGGTAATCGCTCGAGTCCGTCGGCACCTGCATGCGATAGCTCTGGGTGAGCAGCTTCGCCACGAGACGGGGCGTCAGATTGATGCTCTCGGGTCTGCTGGCCTGTTCCACGAGGAAGCCGATCGATAACGCGGCGTTGGCGACGGGCGCATAGCGGATGTCAGCGGAGTCGAGGTATTGCCCGCCCGGATCGTCCGCCGCGGTGACGGGCTGGCCGATGAAGGCGAGCTTCGTCGTGCCGGACAGCAGTTGCTGGCGGGTGAGGCTCCCCGCGGTGTTGATCAGGTTGACGACCGAGCCGCCCGGAGCCGCGCACACCGCGCCCTGCCAGGAGCTCATCGCGGCGTTCATGAGCATGGAGCCGTTCGTCGGCAGCTCCTCGGCATCCTCTGGGCACTTCGAGCCGACGGGAAGGAAGCTCAGCGGGATCACGATGCGGTCGTCCCAGAAGCTGCACGCCGTGCTGAGCGGCGAGCCGACCTGGACGGCCGTCTGCGAGCCATAGCCGCCGTCGGTGATGGTCTCGTTCTCGGTGCACGAGTCGCTCGGCTTGCCCGGGTAGACACCGGAGTGGGTTCCGCGCGGAACGATGACCAGCGAGCACTTCAGACCGGTGGCGGAGCCCACCTGGCCGCAGCCGAGCCACGGCGCGGTGGCCGAGGACTGCACGTTGAACTCGGTCGAGGTCGTGTTGTCCCCTGCACGGTTCTTGTAGATCGGGACGAAGTCCTGCTCGTTGCCGGTGCTCGTGTTGAAGAACCGCTCCAGTCCGTCCAGCGATCCGTTCACCGTGCTGTGCCCGCCGGAAACCGCGTCGAAGGGAACGCTGTCGGGCCGGATGATCGTTCCCGGTCCTGCGCCGGCATCCCCGAGCTTCTTCCCGGCAACCCCGGTGTCGAAGCCCGTGTTTCCCCACGCCCCGAAGACGCAGTTCTGACGGAAGGCCGGTGAGCTGGGATCCCCCCAGCACTGCATGATCTGCAGGTAGTTGCTCGCCGCGCCGGGGTGACCGAGGTTCAGCGTCGGGGCCATACCGCTCGCGGTGATGGTGACGGCCTGGTCGATCAGGTCGCTCGTCTGCGAGACCGTGATCTTGAGGTTCTGGAAGTCGCTGAGCTTGCCCGAGCCGTCGTCCGCCGGCCGGGCCGGCTGCTCGGCTTTGGCAGGGGAGTCGTCATCCAGCCAGGAGACGGTCATCGCCGAGCCGCCGGCGGCTCTGGCCTGCGGAGCGCCCGTCGCCATCATGACCAGCCCGACGAGGGAGGCGACCGCGACGAAGGCGCTCGCCAGCCGGATGCGCCGCACCGTGCGGCGCTCGCGCGCGCCCCCGGCCCTCATCGCTTGACTCCCGTCATCCATGGCGCGACAGGTGACTTCCTCCGCCGCCGGATCACGGTCGGCAGCAGGGTGAGCGCGATCAGCACAACGCCGGCACCGATCACGATGAGCGGCATCCAGGAGGCGAGGAATCTGATTCGGGGGATCGACTGCGGAGTCGCGCTGGCGAGCACGACGGATGCCGCCTGGTTGACATAGCCGGCGGGCGCCCCGGCGTGGGGATCCGTCGCCTGGTTCGCACCCGCGTTGCCGCCGCCCAATCCGCCCGCGCCCGAGCCGCCCTGGCCGCCGCCGCCCGCGCCGCCCGGACCGCCGTTGCCGCCCGGACTACCGGAGCCGCCACCGCCTGGCCCGGAACCGCCGGAGCCGCCCTGACCTCCGTTGCTCCCTGCACCGCCGCCCGTGGTGGTGCCCGGCGGCGCCGCATCCTGGTTGCGGGTCGGCGGCGAGGTCGTCTTGTCGCCGCCGGTGCCGATGCCGCACTGGACGGGGCCGCGCTTGTCGCAGACGGCCGGCTGCGGATCGGTGTCGGCGAGCTTGTTGGCGAGCGTGTTGCCGCTGGTCGAGAAGGTGGGGTTGCGGCACTGCTGGATCGACTTGATGCGGGGATTGCCGCCCGGGATCTTCTGGATCTGCTGCTGCCCGGCCACCACCAGGTTGTAGGGCAGCGCCGAATAGCCGAGCTGGTCGACGATCTGCTGGCCTTCACAGAGCAGATAGGCGCCGAAGTCGGCCAGGGTGAGGCCCTTGTTCAGGCTGAAGCTCCCCTCCGACACGTTCGTCGGCAGGACCAGATAGGAGTACGACGACAGCTCATAGCTGCGCGGGTCGGGGTCGGTGTACACCTGCGAGAGGTCCTCGGTCAGGTAGTTCGGGCTCGCCGGGTCGTTGTCGAGCTGGGCTTTCAGCAGCGACACCGCGACGTGGCCGGCGGTCGGCTCGGTGTAGTAGCCCGCCTGGTTGAGCAGCTTCGCGACGGGGAAGCCGGTGTTGAGCGCGTAGGAGTACTCGACGT
>DASWPQ010000048.1:0-1639 GCA_036398375.1 Gryllotalpicola sp. | reverse complement strand
GATGACCGTCGACTACGCCGCCGAGGTGAGCGGCCAGGCGACCCCGGCGACTCTCGACCCGCTCGATCCCATCGTGTATCTCCGGCCCAGCCGCTACTGCGAGTCGGACACGCTGCTGCCCACGGCGCAGTCGGAGTTCGGTGGACTGAACGGCGTCGAGCTCCTCTCCGCCGTCGGCTCCTGGGTGCACGACCGGCTGTACTACGTGCCGGGATCGAGCCGGGTGACGGATGGCGCGGTGGGCACCCTGCTCGCCAGGCAGGGCGTCTGCCGTGACTACGCCCATCTCGTCATCGCGCTTCTGCGGGCGATCGACGTCCCGGCACGGATGGCCGCGGTCTACGCTCCCGGGCTCAGCCCGATGGACTTCCACGCGGTGGCGGAGGCCCTCGTGGACGGCAAATGGCTCGCCGTGGATGCGACGGGGCTCGCGCCGCGACAGAGCCTGCTGCGCATCTCGACCGGGCGGGACGCGGCCGACATCGCCTTCCTCACCAATCACCTGTCGAACCTCACCCTGCTCGACCTGCAGGTTCTCGCGATCGTCGACGAGCTGCCCGCCGACGACGGCACGGAGCTCGTTGAACTCCGCTGACGCCCTACCTAGCGTGACCCGCCTAGTGCAGGGCGCTCAGGGCCGCGGAGAGCAGCGAGGATGCGTCGGCGGCGGAGCCGAAGTAGACCGATGACACGGTCAGCCAGTAGTCGCCCCGGAACACATCCACCCGGCCGACCTGGCCGGCCGACGAGAACCAGGCCGCGTCTCCGTAGCCCGCGGCGGAGGTTCCCGCCGCGGCCGCGGTCTTCAGCGTCGTCAACTCGCTCGCCGCGGGGCGGGCGACCGAGAAGGTGATGGTGTCGCCGCTGGTCTGGTTCGTCCAGTTGCAGGCGATCCCCCGGTCGGCGACGGCCCGAGCCGCGGCCGTGCCCGACTTGGGGGTGAAGATCGCGTCGAGCCCGAAGTTCGGGTTGAAGTCGTACATGACCTGGGCAGGGGTGAGCGAGCTACAGGGGAGCGTTACCGGGGTGCCGCCCGCCGCGGGCGAGGGGCTGGCGCTCGGATCGGTGCCCGCGGAGGGGGAGGCGGAGGGGGAGTGGGATGAACTCGGCGTCCGCGTAGGGGAGGAGCTGTGGCCGGCATCCGTGGTCCCGACGCAGCCGGCCAGGACGACCGCCGCGGCGGCGACCGAGGCGACCTGTGCGACCCTGCCGAGTCCCCGTGCTGCGGAAAGTTTCATGGTGATGCGCCCCTCGAGATGATTGCCTCCATCTTCCCCGATCGGTGCCTTCGTCCTCGTCCCGGCGCGCCACGGTGCGCACGAGAGGGCCCGATAGAATTGCTGCTCGTGACCCCCGCCGAACTCTCCGCCCAGCTTCTGACCATCGTGAACGCTGCGTTGGAGGCCCGGGACGGCCTGCCCATCACGATCGACGACGTCGCCCTGGAGCGCCCGAAGAACCGGGAGCACGGCGACTGGGCGTCCAACATCGCCATGAAGCTTGCCAAACCGCTCGGGATCAACCCCAGGGAGCTGGCCACCGAGCTGGCGGAGAAGATCCGGGCGATCGCCGGGGTCGCCTCCGTCGACGTCGCCGGTCCCGGGTTCATCAACATCACGCTGGATGCCGCCGCCGCCGG
>DASWPQ010000047.1:0-24514 GCA_036398375.1 Gryllotalpicola sp. | reverse complement strand
GTGAGCAGGTTGCGGGAGGCGCGCTCGTCCAGTCCGTCCGCGTGCAGGCGCGCCGCGGCATCCGCCTGGGCTGCCGAGCCGAGCTCGCGCACGAACACCCCGAGCGCCTCGCCCAGCTCGGCAGGCCGGCCGATGCCGTCGCCGTGCCAGAACGGCACCCGCCCGGGCTCGCCGTAGGCGGGCGTGACCATGACCCGGTCGTGCGTGATCTCCTGAATGCGCCAGCTCGTCGTGCCGAGCGCGAAGACATCGCCGACACGGGACTCGTACACCATCTCCTCGTCGAGCTCGCCGACGCGGCGCGGCGCGGTGTCCTCGCCGCTCGCGACCATAAAGACGCCGAAGAGCCCCCGGTCGGGGATCGTGCCGCCGCTCGTCAGGGCCAGCCGGCCCGCGCCGGGCCGGGAGCTGAGGATGCCGCGCTCGCGGTCCCAGACGACGCGGGGGCGCAGCTCGCCGAACTCCTCGCTGGGGTAGCGGCCCGAGAGCAGGTCGAGCACCGCCTCGTAGGCGCCGCGCGGCAGACTCGCGAAGGGGGCGGTGCGGCGCACGGTGTCGAACCAGCCGTCGACGTCGAGCGGTGCGACCGAGACCGCCGCGACGGTCTGCTGGGCCAGGACGTCGAGCGGGTTCTGCGGCACCGCGATCCGCTCGATGAGCCCGGCCCGCATCCGCTCCGTCGCGAGCGCCGACTGCACGAGGTCGGCGCGGTGGTTGGGGAAGATGATGCCCGTCGAGACCTCGCCGACCTGGTGCCCCGCCCGGCCGATGCGCTGCAGCCCGCTCGCGATGCTCGGCGGCGCCGCGACCTGCACCACGAGGTCGACCTCGCCCATGTCGATGCCGAGCTCGAGCGAGCTCGTCGCGACGACACAGCGCAGCCGGCCGGTCTTGAGGTCGTCCTCGATGCTGGCGCGCTGCTCCTTCGACACGGAGCCGTGGTGGGCGCGGGCGAGCACGGGCGCGTCCGGCGCGACGCCGCCGGTCGTACCGGACTGGCCGACGAGCTGGGCGGGGAAGGAAGCGGGGGCCTCCGCCTCGAATCCGAGCCGCTCGGCGTAGAGCTCGTTGAGTCGCGCCGTGAGCCGCTCGGTGGTGCGGCGCCCGTTGGCGAACACGATCGTCGAGCGGTGGGCGAGCACCTCGTCCAGCACGGCTTCGTCGACATGCGTCCAGATCGTGCCGCCCTGCTGCCGTGCCCCCGAGGGGCTCTGGCCGTTCGGGGCCGACTGCAGCTCGCGCATGTCCTCGACGGGCACGACGACGCGCAGGTCGAAGTGCTTGCCCGATGCGGGGGCGACGATCGTCGTCGGCGTCGAGCCGGACAGGAATCGCGCCACCTCCTCCGGCGGCCGCACCGTCGCCGAGAGCCCGATGCGCTGCGCGGGGCGCGCCAGCAGCTCGTCGAGCCGCTCGAGCGAGACGGCGAGATGGGCACCGCGCTTCGTCGCGGCGACGGCGTGCACCTCGTCGACGATGACCGTCTCGACCCCGCGCAGCGTCTCGCGCGCGCCGCTCGTGAGCATCAGGTAGAGCGACTCGGGCGTGGTGATGAGGATCTCGGGCGGATGCCGCAGCAGGCGTTGCCGCTCGGAGGAGGGCGTGTCACCGGAGCGCACGCCGACACTCACCTCTGTCTTCGCGAGCGCGGCTCGCTCGGCGCCCGGCCCCCGGCGAGCCGCCGGGTCGTCGCCGTCGTGCGCCGTGCGGATACCGAGCCGCTCCGCGGTCTGCGCGATGCCCACGAGCGGGCTGCGCAGGTTCCGTTCGACGTCGACGCCGAGGGCCTTCAGCGGGGAGATGTAGAGCACCTTCGTCTTCGCTGCGCCGCTCACGGCGCCGGCATCCGTCACCCGCTCGTCGTTCATCAGGCGGTCGATCGCCCACAGGAACGCAGCGAGGGTCTTCCCCGAGCCGGTCGGTGCGATGACCAGGGTGTTGCGCCCGGAGGCGATCGCGTCCCACGCGCCGAGCTGTGCCGCCGTGGGCGCGCTGAAGGCGCCCGCGAACCACTCGCGGGTCGGTGCGGAGAACTGCTCCAACGCCTCGCTCATCCTCGACATTCGACCACAGGGGGCTGACATCGCGCTGGCCGGGACCGCCGTCGCCTATCGTGTGTCCATGGCAGTGCGCACCCCGGACCCCTACCCCGACGGCCGCCCTGATGACGAGGAACCGCCCGAGTACGGCCCCGCCTGGCTCAGCGACATCGAGCTGGAGCAGATCAGGCACCGGATGCCGATCCTGTACGTCGAGGCCGTGCCGGTGCGCGTCGACGGGCTCGGCCGGGTCATCGACGTCGGCCTGCTGCTGCGCGCGACGCCGCTCGGCGAGTTCATCCGCACGATCGTCTCGGGCCGGGTGCTGTACGGCGAGACGCTGCGCGATGCGCTGTTCCGCCACCTGGAGAAGGACCTCGGCCCGATGGCCTTCCCGCAGCTGCCCGCCTCACCCGTGCCCTTTATGATCGCGGAGTATTTTCCCGCGCCGATCGACACCCCCTTCGTCGACGAGCGCCAGCATGCGGTCTCGCTCGCCTACGTGGTGCCGGTCACGGGCACACCCGATCCGCGTCAGGACGCGCTCGAGCTCACCTGGCTGACCCCCGCCGAGGCGGCGTCCGACGCGGTCTGCTCCGAGCTCGAGGGCGGCCGCGGGTCCCTGGTGCGGGCCGCCCTGGCCTCGGTCGGCGCCCTGATCTAGGTGCCCGGCCGAGGCGTCCTGACCAGGCGACCTGGCCCGGCCATCCTGGCTGAGTCGCCCTGGTCTGGGCGCTCAGCCGCCGGAGAGGATCCGCTACGGACGCGAGGCGCGACGCGGCGCGCGCGAACGCGCGGCTCCGCCGTCGACGTAGCCGCCCTGGCCGCCGGTCGACGTCGAGTAGGTCGTCGTCGAGCCGCTGCGGGTCGAGCCGTCGCGACGATCGGATGCCTGCGAGCGAGCACCGCGCGGCTGGCCCTGCTGGCCGGTCCGGGTCTTCTGCTGACCGCCCTGGCCCTGCGACCCGCCCTGCCCCTGCGGCCGGCCCTGGCCGCGCCGGCGGCCTGCCGCCTGCTGTCCGCCCTGGCCCTGCTGACGGTCCGCGGTCTGCTGCCCGCCCTGCCCGGACTGACCGCCCTGGGCCGGCCGGCGCGGCTGCTGCGCGCGATCGCCCTGCTCGCCCACATCGCGCCGGGAACGCTTGCGCTGCGCGTTCGCACCCGTCGAGCGTCCGCCCTGGGACTGTCCGCGTGCGGGCAGCTCGGGCCTCAGGTAGGGCACCAGTGCGACCGGCTCGCCCACGAGCGTTGCGACCTGCGGGGAGGCGGCCGTCACCGACTCGAAGTCGACGCGGATCGCGGCCTTGCGCAGGAGCACCCGCAGATCGGCCTGGTCGGAGGGCAGCGCGATCGTGACCACGTCGCCGGCCGAACCGGCCCGGGCGGTGCGGCCGGAGCGGTGCAGATAGGCCTTGTGCTCCGTGGGCGGGTCGACGTGCACGACGAGCTCGACGTCGTCGATGTGCACGCCGCGTGCGGCCACGTCGGTCGCGACGAGCACGCGCACCGAGCCGTCGTGGAAGGCCGCGAGGTTCCGGTCGCGGGCGTTCTGCGACAGGTTGCCGTGCAGGTCGACGGAGGGGATGCCGCCCTCGGTGAGCTTCTTCGCGAGCTTCTTGGCCTGGTGCTTGGTGCGCATGAAGAGGATGCGGCGGCCGGCGCCGCGGGCGAGGGCGTGCACGAGGGCGTCCTTCCCCGCGGTCGAGTCGACCGTGAAGACGTGGTGCGTCATCGCGGCGACCGGCGAGTTGGCCTCGTCGACCGAGTGCAGGATCTCGTTGCGCAGGTAGCGCTTCACGAGCCGGTCGACGCCGTTGTCGAGCGTCGCTGAGAACAGCAGGCGCTGCCCGCCCTGCGGGGTCTTGTCGAGGATGCGCGTCACGACCGGCAGGAAGCCGAGGTCGGCCATGTGGTCGGCCTCGTCGAGCACGGTGATCTCGATGCGGTCGAGGGCGAGCACACCCTGCTTCAGGAGGTCGTCGAGACGGCCGGGAGTGGCGATGACGATGTCGACGCCGCGGCGCAGCGCGTCCTCCTGCCGCTTCTGGCTCACGCCGCCGAAGATGACGGTCGTGGTGAGCCCCATCGCGTCGGCGAGGGGGGCGAGGGTCTGGTCGATCTGGGTCGCGAGCTCACGGGTCGGGGCGAGCACGAGGCCGCGGGGCTGCCGGCTGCGGCCGCCCCGGGCGCCGTCGCCGAGGCGGGCGGCGAGCGGGATCGCGAAGGCGATGGTCTTGCCGGAGCCGGTCTTGCCGCGGCCGAGCACGTCGCGGCCGGCGAGGCTGTCCGGCAGCGTCGCCACCTGGATGGGGAACGCCTCGGTGCGGTCGGACGCGGTGAGGGAGGCGACGATAGGGGCAGGAACGCCGAGTTCGGCGAAAGAAGTCATGGGTATGCCTTTCCGGGCATGAGGCCGCGCACGAATGCCTGGCCAGGGGCTCGGCAGTGGTGCAGCGGGAAGCGGTCGCACGCGGGCGGATGCCAGCGCGGTGCGCCGTCAGAGACGAAGGGTCGAATCACGACGCGGGTGCGAGGCGGATTCGCCCTCGCAACTCATTCAGTGTAGCGGATGCCGGTGGGAGCCGGGCACTCCCGTCACGGCATCCGCTCGCCGACCGGGATCTCGACCGCCACCGTGTCCCCCGCCGGTGCGAGGGGGCAGGCCCAGGCCGGGTCATAGGCACAGGAGGGGTTGTAGGCGAAGTTGAAGTCCAGCACGAGCGTCGCGGCCTCGGCCGAGGCCTCCGCCCCACCGAGCCAGGCGCCCTTGACCGTGTCGATGAGGTAACGGCCGCCGCCGTAGGTGCCGCCCGGCTTGCCGGCCAGCGCGTCCTTGATGGGGACGAAGAGTCCGCCGCCGTATGAGGCGAGGCGCCACACCTCGACCGAGCCGACGCCGGGTACGGATGCCGCGCCGAGCAGTTCGAACGGCACGACGCCGTCGGTGCCCGTCTCGACGTTCCAGCGCCGCGGTTCGGCCGCGGGCACGATGGGCGCCTCGAAGCGCCAGGCGGGGTCGTACGGGGCGACAGGCAGCCCGGCGAAGCCGGCGCGGTCCTCCGGCAGTAGTGCGCTCGCGGGGTGCGTGGCGAACAGCTCGTTCCGGGCGGCGACCCAGCGGGCATGGGCGGCGGCCGGGCCGTCCGCGGCGGCGACTGCTCGCACCTCCTCGTACAGGGCGAAGGTGCGCCGGCGCCAGTCGGCGGTCTGCAGGGCGGTGAGAGGTGCGTCCGTCATGTCCTCAGTCTCGCTCAGGGGTGTGACAATCGGTGCGCCCGGCTCTGCCGCCCACCCTAGGCTGGAGGCGTGCCCCAGCCGCAGCCCGCCGAGACGACCCAGACGAGCTACGAGGTCCGCTTCGACTGGGGGATCGAGGGGCTGCGGAGCATCGCGCCGGGTGCCGGGGTGATCGTCTTCGTCGACACGATCTCGTTCACGACGACGGTCGAGCTCGCGACCGGGCTCGGCCTCGAGATCGAGCCGTACCCGACCGTCGACCGTGCGGCGGCCGCGACGTACGCCGTCGGAATCGGAGCGAAGCTGGCCGCCCGCCGCGGCGAGCCGGGGCTCAGCCTCTCGCCGAGCAGCATGACGGCCGAGAACGTCGCCGGCTTCGGTGCCGCGCGCGCCGTCGTGATCTCGCTGAACGGGTCCCGCGTGGCCGCGGCTGCGGCGGGCTTCGACGTGCCGGTCGTGGCGGCGAACCTGCGGAACTACTCCGCCGTGGCCCGTTGGGTGCTCGCCCGCCAGGAGCGGGTGGGCCGCCGCCTCAACGTCGCGGTCGTCGCCTCGGGGGAGCGCCGCGCCGACGACACCCTGCGCCCTGCGGTCGAGGACCAGCTCGGGGCCGGCGCCGTCGTCGGCGCGCTCGCGGCGCTCGGCATCGACGCGTGCTCGCCCGAGGCGGCGGTCGCGGCGGCCTCATTCGACGCGCTGCACGGGGCCGCAGGGCATCTGCTCACGGCGTCCGTCAGCGCCCGCGAGCTCGACGCGGTCGGGCAGCTCGAGGATGTGCGGATCGCCGCACGGCTCGACGTCTCGGACGTCGTCCCCGTCATGCGCGATGGCGTGTTCCGGGCCGAGAGGGTGGGATAGCGGGCCGGAACAGCCGGAATAGCGGGCCCGATGCCACGGTTCGCTCCGACATGAAGGCTGTACTCGGATCCACCGTGATCGCCGAGGCCCCTGAGCAGGACCTCATCCGCATCGAGGGCAACTGGTACTTCCCGCCGGCCGCGGTCGACCAGACGTACCTCAGCACGAGCCCCACCCCGTACACCTGCCCGTGGAAGGGGGAGTGCCAGTACTTCACCGTCACGGTCGACGGCCAGGCCTACCCCGACCGCGCGTGGAGCTACCCCACTCCGTACCCGACCGCGTTCGACCGGGTCGGGAAGGATTTCTCGAACTATGTGGCGTTCTGGAAGGACGTCGAGGTCGTCGACTGAGCCGATGGGCGATCAGCCCGCCGGGGACCGGTGCTCGCCCCCGGGGTGCAGCACCGGTCTGAGTCCGGCCGCGAGAGCGTAGACGCGATCGTCGAGCCGCGCGACGTCCCCCTTGAGCTCCGATCTCAGCTCATCGATGCCTTTTTTGAACTCCGCCCGCAGCTTGGAGATGTCGCTCGTGAGCTCGGACTTGATGCCAGCCGACTCGTTGCGCAA
Source organism: Gryllotalpicola sp. (assembly GCA_036398375.1). Taxonomy (GTDB): domain Bacteria; phylum Actinomycetota; class Actinomycetes; order Actinomycetales; family Microbacteriaceae; genus Gryllotalpicola. The sequence goes on along the minus strand of DASWPQ010000047.1, from coordinate 17,811 downwards.
TTCGACGCTCACGCGGTCGATCTTCGCCTCGAGACGCCGCGAGTCCGACTTGAGCGCGACGTAGAGCGCGAGTGCGACGCCGAGCAGCGAGCCCAGCGAGACCCAGGTTTCCAGCGGCACGTCGATCACCTCTCCAGTGTGCGCCGCGGTCGGCGCGGATGCGAGCGATGGTATTCGGGGAGGCCGGCCACGCAGCCGCCCAGGGGCGCGAGATGCGCAGGATCAGCCGCACCGGCCGCCTGTGAGCGGAGAGTCCGGCGCACTCATCCCGTTGCGTCGACGAGCGCGCGGGCGAGCGGATGCCACGGCCGCGAGCTCGGGCCGGACAGCACAAGACGCCGCGGCCTCCGCTGGGCGAGCGGCCTCATGACCAGCTCGTCGGGCAGCATGCCGCGGCCGAGCGTCGGCACGATCGCGACGCCCATGCCCTGCTCGACCATCCGGAACAGCGTGCTCATCTCGCGCACGCGATGCGAATAGGAGTAGGCCAGCCCGGCGTCGTCGTGCATCCGCTTGACGTGGCCCTCGCAGCCGCCGGTCGAGACGATCAGCCCGTCCTCGCGCAGCTCGGCGAGCGGGATCCCCTCGAGCGCGGCCAGCGGATGGTCGCGGCGGACCACCGCCGCGAACTCGTCGGTCGCGACGAGCTTCCCGCCGAGGGGCGCCGGCGACGGCTCGACGAGGATCGCGGCGTCGACCACGCCCGCCTCGAGCCACTCCGGCATCTCGTCGTCGTCGCCCTCGTAGATCTGCACCTCAATGTTCGGCAGCTTCGCCGCCCACAGGGGCAGCAGTTCGGGCAGCAGACCCTGGCAGACCGTCGCGACGGCGCCGAGCCGCACGGGACCGGCCGGCGCGGCATCCGTCTTGATCGCGCTCTCGAGCGCGGCGACGGATGCCAGAGCCGCCCGCGCATGCTCGACCACGCGATGCCCGAGCGCGGTGAGCGCGACCCTGCCCTCACGCTGCAGCACGCGGCCGCCGACCTCCTTCTCCAGGCCGAGCACCGCGTGGGAGACGGCGGACTGGCTGACGCGGAGCTCGGCCGCGGCATCGGTGAACGAGGCGCGGTCGACGACGGCCACCAGCGCGCGCAGCTGGGGGAGCGTGACACCCATTGATCCTCCTCATGCGGCGATGAAGCAAATGCATTTGCCTCATGTCGGTGGTCGCGTCCACGATAGGCGTCATGACGACCACCGGCAACGCCCGCGGCACCCTCGGGGCCTTCATCGCGCTGTCGGCCGTGTGGGGCGCGAGCTTCCTGTTCATGAAGCTCGGGCTCGACGGGCTCTCGCCGGCGCAGCTGGTCCTCGGCCGTGTGCTGCTGGGCGCGGCCGCGCTCGCCGTGATCATGGCGGTCTCCGGGCGCCGCTGGCCGCGCGACGGCCGGCTCTGGGCGCACATGGTCGTTGTAGGCGGCCTGTTCTGCGCGGTGCCGTTCACCCTGTTCGCGTGGGCGGAGCAGTACGTCCCGAGCAGTCTCGCGAGCATCTACAACGCGGCGACGCCGATCATGACCCTGCTGCTGACGCCGCTGATCCTGCGCTCGGAGCGTCTGGGGCGGGCGCGGGTCATCGGCCTGCTGATCGGGGTCGTCGGCGTCGTGGTGCTGATGGGGCCCTGGCAGCTGATCGGCTCGACGGGGCTCGCCGCGACCGTGCCCGCCCAGATCGCCTGCATCGGCGCCACGGTCAGCTATGGCATCGCCGGGCTGTACCTGCGCCGATTCGTCACCGGTCTGCCGTACGACTCGATCACGCTCTCGGCCGTGCAGCTCACCGTCGCCAGCGGGATCGTACTGGTGCTCGCACCCTTCGACGCGCGGGGTGCCGTCGGCCTCGACGCGTCCGTCGTGCTGAGCGTCGTCGCCCTCGGCGTGCTCGGCACCGGCATCGCCTACATCTGGTACAACCGGATCGTCCGCGACTGGGGCCCCGCGCGGGCCTCGACGGTGACCTACCTCGCCCCCGTCGTCGGCGTCGTGCTGGGGGTGCTCGTGCTCGGCGAGAGAGTTCGGTGGAACGAGCCGGTCGGCGGGCTGATCGTGATCCTCGGCATCCTGGCCAGCCAGGGGCGGGTGCGTGTGCCTCGGCGAGGCGCCCCGCGCGAGGAGCCTGCCGGCTCCCCTAAGCGGGCAGCGACGCGCGACGCGCCGCCGGAGAGATCTCCCGCTTCTCCCAGCTGATCAGGTAGGCGCGCGAGAAGCTGCGCGAGCACTTCGCGCACGACAGCGCCCGGGTCGGCTTGCGGTGCCGGTAGTGCACGTGCCCGTTGGGGCAGGTGCCGACCCACGGTGCGAGCTCCGTGGCGGTCTCGCCCTCGTGCGTGCGCTCGCCGACGTAGCCGAGCGCGCGGGCGGTGCGCCGCCACACGGGCCCGTGCCCGGCGGCCGGGCCCGACAGTGCGTGCGCGACCTCGTGCAGCAGGATCTGGTGCACGTCGTCGTCGCTCCACCGCGCCGCGAGGTAGCGGGAGACCGAGATCCGCTTCCGGGCGTAGTCGCACTGACCGGCCCGTTTCTTCGCATTGTCGAAGGCGAAGGTCCACTCGGTCGGGTCGAGATGCAGCGTGATCAGAGCGTCAGCCCAGATCGTCACACGCGAGAGATCGGCCACAGTTGAAGGCTAGCCAGATCGACGCCAGGTACGGCGATCCAGCGGGCGTGCCGGGCGGGGAGCGACGTGCAGACGAGCTCAGAACAGGGGTACGACGTTGTGCTCGAGGCGGCGCTTGGCCGTCTCGAGCGCGAACTGCGAGGACTCGATCTGGTCGGCAGGCGCGTCCTGCTCGGTGCGCAGCCGCAGCGCCTCGGTGAAGTCGGCGACGGCGGCCTCGTCCGCGCCCTCGTCGAACAGCACCTTTCCGCGATGCTGCAGGCCGTGCGCTTCGAGCAGGTGCCACTCGTGCGTGCGTGCCTCGTCGATGCATGCGGTGAGCTCGCTGAGCGCCTCCTCATAGCGGCCCAGGTACTGCAGCACCTGGGCGCGGATCATCCGGGGCCGCTGGAGCGAGCGCCGATCGCCCGTGAACCGGGCCAGGCGGTGGGCCTCGTTGGCGGCGTCGAGCGCGTCCTCAAGCGAGCCTCCGACCTTGAGCAGCCAGGCCTTCTCGCAGAGCGCATCGCGGCTGCGCAGCTCCCCGAGCTCGGCGAGCCGGTGGCCCACCTCCACCAGGTCGACCCGCTCGCGAAGGGTGTCCGGGTCGTAGCCGAGGATGATGCTGCTCACGCCAGGCACGATAGCCACGGGCGCGGCATGCCGGGCGGATGCCACGCCCGGCAGCGCGGCATCCCCGGAATCGGTTCGGCCGCGCGAGGTCTAGGAGCTCGGCTTGACCTGGAAGATGCTGCGCGCCGGGGATGGGGAGGGCGTCGCCGTCGCATCCGTCACGACCCGGCCGCCGCGGGTGAACTCGGCGAACTCGTCCCCGAACACCGCGAGCGCGGGGTGCGGGCCGGCCGCCATCAGCCGGGGGAGCCACTGCGTCGGCAGCGGTGCGGCCGAGCCGACGAGCACGAAGTTGCCGAAGCGCCGCCCCTTGAGCACCTGCGACTCGGCGAGGACGGCGGCGTGCGGCAGCACCTGCGCGAGCGTCGCGGCCTGCGAACGGGCGAAGCGCACCGGCGGGCCGTCCGCCACATTCACGAGCATGACGCCCTGCGGCGACAGCAGTCGGGCGGCCTCGCCGTAGAACTCCTGGCTCGTGACGTGCGCGGGAGTGCGGGCGCCCGAGAAGATGTCGACGACGACGAGGTCGGCCGTGCCGAACAGCCCGGCCGGCAGCTTGGCGAGCACCTCGCGGGCGTCACCGTAGCGGACCCGGATGTTCGCGCCCCGCGGCAGCGGCAGATGCTCGCGCACGAGGTCGACGAGGTTCTGCTCGAGCTCGAGGATCTGCTGGCGGCTGCCGGGACGCGTCACGGCGATGTAGCGCGGCAGGGTCATCGCCCCCGCGCCCAGGTGCACGGCGGTGATCGGCTCGCCGGGCTCCCCGAGCAGGTCGATCACGTTGCCCATGCGCTGGATGTACTCGAAGAACAGCAGCTGCGGGTCCTCGAGGCTCACGTGGGACTGCGGCGTGCCGTCGACGACGAGCTCGTAGGCGCCCGGAACGAAGCGGTCGGGTTCGATCACGGCGCGATACCCCGAATGGGCCAGGATCACCGAGGGGTCGTCGCTCACACCAGCATTATCCCGCGCGGTGGGTCTGTCGCCGCGCCGGGCCCTAGTTCGTGCCGGTGAGCTCGGCCGGCTGAGTACCGGTGCCGCTGCCGCCGCCGGTGCTCTCCTCGGGCGAGCGGTGCCGGTAGAGGTGCCGCGTACTGAAGCGCGCCACAACGGCGAGGCATCCGATCGCGATCACGGCGCCGGCCGCGAACAGCACGGGGTACAGCACCCAGCGGCTCAGCACGCTGAGGACGGTCGGGATGAAGAAGCCGAGGTACGCGCCCGTGTAGAGCAGGGCGGTGAGCCCCGCGAGGTCGTCGTCACGGGCGATGCGCTGCACCTCGAGCATGGTCGAGAGCAGCAGCAGGCCGTTCGCGATGCCGAGCACGAGGGCGGCGCCGATCGCGACGATCGGGTTGAGCACGGATGTTGCGATCACGGCCCCGACCATGCCGGCGGCCGTCACGCCCAGCGCGACGAGCACCCCGCGCGCGGAGTGGTCGCTGTAGAGGCGGCGCGCGAGCGGCTGCACGAGGAAGGCGGAGCCGAGGGTGACGAGGCACAGCAGCCCGGAGAAGACGATCTGCTCGCCGGGCACGCGGTCGGCGAGCAGGGAGGGCAGCACAGCGTAGGCGCTCGCCGCGGTGCCGAAGATCCAGCTCGTGGCGGGCAGCACGACGAACAGGAAGCGGCGGTGGCCGGCGGCGGGGATGCGGAGATCGGATGCCAGCTGCCGGAGCGTCGCGGGCGCCCCGCGCCGGCGGGTCTCCGGCGCGGGAACCGCCAGCAGTCCGCTGCCGAGCGCGAGGGCGGCGGAGATCAGATAGGGGAGCGTCTGCGGCCACGGCCCCCACTGCGCGAGCGGCGCCGCGACCACTGCGCCGATGAGGAATCCGGCGGTGAGGGCGAGCGCGCCGCGGGTTGCGCCGACGCCCGAGGCGGCGGCGGCGTCGAACGGCGCCTGCGACAGCTCCTTGACCCAGCTCGTGCCGACCGCCATGGCCAGGCCGAGCGCGATGCCGGACAGCACCCGACCGAGGGCGAGCAGCGCCGAGCCGCCGTCGGCGAAGGCGAGCACCAGGCTGCCGGCCGTGGCGATGAAGGCGGCGGGCAGCATCACCGGGCGGCGGCCGTAGCGGTCGGAGAGGGGCGCACCGATCAGCATGGCCGGCACGATGCCCAGCACATAGACGCCGAGCAGCCCGTCGACCGTGACGGACGAGAGGTGATCGCTGTTGCGGTACATCACGAGCAGCGGTGTGAACTCGTTGCCGCTCCAGGCGATGGCGAAGACCGGGGCACACACCAGCAGCCAGGCGCGCGCGCGTCGCGCGGCGGAAGCGTCGTTCTGCGGTGCCGTCATCGGATCAGCACCTCGTGGACGTTCTCGAGGTGCTCCTTGAGCAGGGTCTCGAAGCGGGCGGCGTCCCGCGCGGCGATGGCCTCGATCAGGGTGACGTGGGCCGCGATGACGTCCTCCGTGACCTCGCCGGGGACGGAGGTCGCCACCATGCGCACCTGGCGGTCGCGCAGCGTCGAGTAGAACTGGGTGAGCAGGGCGTTGTCGCCGGCGTCGATGATCGTGGCGTGGAACGCGGCGTCGGAGACGGCGTAGGCGGCGAGGTCGTGTGCGGCGGCCTGGTCCTTCTGCAGCTCGACGTTCTCGCGCAGCGCGGCCACGAGCCGGGCGGTGCGGTCGGGGCTCGCGGTGGCGTGCCTGACAGCGTGCGTCTCGAGCAGTTCGCGGGCCTCGATCACATCGCGGGCCTCGCTGCGGGCGATCGGCGTGATCATGGCGCCGCGCTTGGGGTAGAGCTTCATCAAGCCCTCGGCCTGCAGACGCAGGAAGGCTTCGCGCACGGGGGTGCGGCTGATGCCGATGCGATCGGCGACCTCCCCCTCGCTGATGAGGTCGCCGCCGGCGAGCTCACCGCTCAGGATGCGGCTCTTCACGTCGTCGTACGCGCGGTCGCCGGCCGGGGCGATGTTCTGTGTCGGCATATGTACATGATAGATACAACTGCAGTTTCTGCAACTCCTGCCGTTTCCGACCCGGGAACCGGCCCGTGATGCTGCCAATCTGGATGCGTGACCGAACTGCTCGTCGTGATCGTGGGTGCGCTCGTGGTGATCGCCGCCTCGGCCCTCGTCGGTCCCCGCCTGGGGATCGCCTCCCCCCTCGTGCTGGTCGCGATTGGCGTCGCCGCGAGCTTCGTGCCCATGATCGGCTCCGCGCACATCGAGCCGGAGTGGATCCTCGAGGGCATCCTGCCGCCCCTGCTCTACTCCTCCGCCGTGTCGATGCCGGCGATGAACTTCCGCCGCGAGTTCGGGGCGATCAGCGGACTGTCCGTGGTCCTCGTCGTGGGCAGCGCGCTCGCGCTCGGGCTGTTCTTCATGCTCGTCGTGCCGGGGCTCGGGTTCGCGTGGGGCGTCGCCCTCGGCGCGATCATCAGCCCGACGGATGCCGTGGCGACATCCATCGTCAAGCGGGCACCGGTGTCCAAGCGGGTGGTGGCGATGCTCGACGGTGAGAGCCTCCTCAACGACGCGACCGCCCTCGTGCTGCTGCGCACCGCGATCGTCGCGGCGGCCGCCTCGTTCTCCTTCTGGGGCGCCGTCGGCACCTTCGCCTACGCGGTCGCCGTCGCGCTCGTCATCGGCTGGGCGGTCGGATGGCTCAACCTCCTGGTCAGACGGCACGTGTCCGACCCGACCGTCAACACGGTCATCTCCTTCGCGGTGCCGTTCGTGGCGTCCGTGCCCGCCGAGCTGCTGGGCGCGTCCGGCCTCGTCGCGGCCGTGGTCGCGGGCCTCGTGACGGGCATCCGGGCGCCGCGGCTCCTGTCGCCCCAGAACCGCCTGTCCGACTCGCAGAACTGGCGCACCGTCGAGCTCGTCCTGGAGGGCGTGGTGTTCCTCACGATGGGTGTGCAGATCATGTCGATCGTCACGAACGTCGAGCGGGAGCACGCCGGGGTCTGGGTGGCCGTGCTCGTGGCGGCGGGTGCGCTCGTGCTGACGATCCTCGTCCGGGCGGCGTACGTCGCCCCGCTGATGCGTGTCCTGCGCGGCCGCTACCGGCAGGGTGAGAGGATGCGGTCCAACCTCCAGGACATGCAGCAGAAGATGGTCACGCCGGAGGGCAAGCAGGAGACCTTCGAGCAGATGACCGCGCGCCGGCGACGGGCGACGGAGCGCGACCTCGAGCGCTTCGCCCGCCGGGTCACGCAGGTCCTCGCCGACCTCGAGTACTTCCGCCGCGAACCGCTCGGCTGGCGCGAGGGCACCGCCGTCGTGTGGGCGGGCATGCGCGGTGCGGTGACCGTGGCCGCGGCGCAGACGCTCCCCGACAGCCCGCAGCGCCCGATCCTCGTGCTCATCGCCTTCACGGTCGCGATGCTGTCGCTCCTGCTCCAGGGCGGCACCATCGGCCCGCTGCTGCGCCTCATCGCGCCGAAGACGGATCCGGCCGCGCTCGAGGAGCAGTCGAACGCCGAGTGGACGCGCATCATGGAGCTCCTGCGGTCGAGCGCCGCCTCGCTCCCCGAGCGGCCCCGCCCCGACGGCGAGCTCACCAGGGAGACGTTCGATGCGATGCGGAGCCACCAGCTCCTCGTGATCGCGGCGCAGCGCTCGGCGCTGCTCGACGCCCGCGACAACGGCACCTTCGACGCCGACGTGCTGGAGAACGCGCTGGCGAACCTGGATGCCGCGCAGATCGCCATCGAGCTGCGCGGCAGACGCGGCGACTGACCCGGACGCCGGATCTCCACCCCGGATCCACCCTGGGGTGGTGGGCGCCGCGGCCGCCGCCGAGGAGCATCGAAGACATGAGCCTGAACCTGCAATACCTCTTCGACGCGGTGCTCGGCGTGGCCGTCATCGCCTGGATCTGCTACCGCCAGATGACCTGGCGTCCCATCGACCCGGGCCGCATGTGGCGCGGGCCGCTCATCTTCGCCGTGGTCGGCGTGATCATCATCGTCACGGGCAGCACGTCGCTCGTGCTCGGTCCGCTCGACATCGCGCTGCTGGCCGCCGAGCTCGTGATCAGCCTCGGGATCGGCGCCATCATGGGCGCGATCGCCCACTTCCGCCCGCTGACCCCGCAGGCGATCGCCGCCTACGAGGCCAAGCGCGCCGAGAGCCGCCGGCCCGGCACCTCGGGTCCTGTCGAGTACGAGAGCCGCACCGGATGGTTCGGGCTCGCCCTGTGGTTCGTCATGATCGCCGTGCGCGTGGGGCTCGACGTCTTCGCCGCGCACATCGGAGCGCACGCCGTCGCCTCCACCGGTGTCATCCTGCTCGTGCTCGCCGCCAACCGCGTCGCCCGCACCGCGGTCTTCGCCTACCGCATCGACCAGCACCGGCAGAGCGTCCGCGGACTGCGCGCCTGAGCTGCGGACCGCTCCGCACCCTGCTGGACGCACCGGGGACAATTGAACGCGTGATCGCCCACGGCCGCCGCCTGATACCGCTGATGCTGAACGCCGTCGGCATGGCGCTGGTCGTCTACAGCTTCGTCACCGGTCACTTCGTCGATCGTTTCGGGGGCTGGCTCGTCATCGCCTGCGTTCTCGCGATCATCGGCTGGGCCACGGTCGAGTTCCTGCCATGGGGCTTCGGGGCCACCGCCCATCGCGGCAATCCCGGTCTGCGCAACATCCGCAGGGGAGCCATCTTCGTCGGGGTCATCGTCTCCTCGCTCTCGCAGGCCCCGACCAATGCGGCGCATATGGCGCCGCTCGCGGTCATCCTCGTCATCGCCCTCTCCGACGAATACGAATCGATCTGGCTCGGGGCGCTGGCCGCGGCGATCTCCTTCGTGCTGACCCCGATCGGATGCGTGATCGCCCACGACTCGCTGCAGACCACGCTCCTCTTCGAGGCGGGCAACGTGGTCTGGGTCCTGATCGGCGTCTCGCGCAGGCAGGCCCGCTCCGCGAACACGCGCAATCGGGAGCTGCTCGCCCGGGAGCAGGAGGCGCGCGAGCAGGCGGCGCGCGCGAGCCTGCTCGCCGACCGGCAGGCGGCCGCCCGGGACATCCACGACGTGCTCGCCCACAGTCTCGGCGGGCTCGTCGTGCAGCTCGATGCCGTCGAGGCACTGCTCGAGTCCGGGCGCGTCGGGGAGGCGCGCACCAAGGCCACGCAGGCTCGACGGCTCGCCGCGGAGGGGCTCGCCGACGCCCGCCGCGCGGTGGCTGCGCTGCGCAGCCCGGACGAGGGCGTCGCCCCGGGGCCCGCCGGCACCGCGCCTTCCGCGCCCGCCGCCTTCGACACCGAACACCCCGAATCGGCCCTCGTCGACGCCGACCTCGCCGGCGCTGTCGAGCGGCTGCTGCGCGCGCACCGTGAGCTCGGCGGACGCGTCGACGCGCAGGTCGACCTCACCGGAGCGCCGCAACCGCTGCCCGCCTCGATCGCGACGGCGTTCGAGCGCGCGCTGCAGGAGACGCTGAGCAATGCCCGCCGCCACGCGCCCGGGGAGCCGGTGGCGGCGGAGCTCACGGCGGAGGACGGCCGCCTCGAGCTCACCGTCTCGAACCGCGCCCGCCCCGGCCGCCCCCGTAGCGAGCTGGGCGGCGGCCACGGCCTCACGGGCATGGCGGAACGCTTCGCCGGGCTCGACGGCGGCACCGTCACCGCGGAGGAGCGCGGCGGCCGCTTCGTCGTGAGCGCAGCGGCCCGGTTCGACACCGGGGCACGGCCGGGTGTTGCCGAGCGGGCGACGCGCGCTCCGCGCCCCGTGCTTCGGCAAGACTGATGGACATGGCGGAAACCGTAGGAGAAACCCCCGACATCGGCGCCGGTCCGGTGCCGGCCATCCGCGTGCTCGTCGCCGACGATCAGGCGATCGTGCGCGACGGCCTCGTGACGGTGCTCGAACTGCTGCCGGACATCGTCGTCGTCGGTCAGGCCGCGGATGGAGAGGAAGCCGTCGCGCTCGCGGCGCGACTCGCCCCCGACGTTGTGCTCATGGACCTGCGGATGCCCGTGCTCGACGGCGCCGCCGCGACGGAGCGCGTCGTCGCGCGGCATCCGTCGACCGCCGTGCTCGTGCTCACGACCTACGCAGACGACGCCTCGATCCTCTCGGCGCTCAAGGCGGGCGCGCGTGGCTATCTCACCAAGGACGCCGGCCGTGCCGAGCTCGCCGCCGCGGTCCGCGCCGTCGCGAACGGGCAGACGACGCTCGCGCCGGAGGTAGGGGCGCGTGTGATCGAGAGTCTGACCCTCGGGGGCGATGACGAGGCGGGTCGTCGCGTCGCGGATCCCGATCGCCCCGCGCCCGATCCTGCGGGAGCACGGCGCGAGGCCGCGGCCGGCCTCGAGGCGGATGTCGCGTCGCCCCCTCATCCGGCGGATGCCGAGCGGCTGATCGAGCGCTTCCCCGCGCTCACGCCGCGTGAGGTCGAGGTCCTCGCGGAGATCGTCCGCGGCCGCAGCAACCCCGAGATCGCCCAGCAGTTCTTCGTGAGCGTCGCGACCGTGAAGACCCACGTGAACTCGCTGTTCGCGAAGCTCGGCGTGCGCAGCCGCGCCCAGGCGATCGCGCTCGCCGTCGGCAGCGCCGAGCGGTGACGGATGCCTGTGGCCCGGCACACCGGCAGCGCGACCGCCGCGGCGATCGGACCGGCCATGATGGAGGGATGAGTCGCACGCCCTTCTCCGACGACCCCTTCGTGCGCGACGCGGTCGAGGAACTGTTCGCCCCGCGGGTGCGCGACGGCGTCGCCCCGGGCTCGATCGTCGCCGTGTTCGGGCCGGACGGCGCGATCGAGTACGCCCGCGGCTTCGGCGTCGATCGGCCGGCATCCGGCATCCGGACCGATGCCGGCGCTCATGTCGGCGCTCGTTCCGGCGCGGTGCCCGATCTCGACACGGCGTTCCGCATCGCGAGCTGCTCGAAGAGCTTCACCGCCGCCGCGGTCCTGCTGCTGCGCGACCGTGGTGCGCTCGGCCTCGACGAGCCGATCACCGACTTCGTGCCCGAGTTCCATTTCATCGATGCCGATGCCGATGCCGATGCCGATGCAGATGCCGATGCCGGCCAGGTCGCGACGCTGCGTCAGCTGCTCTCGATGTCCGGCGGCCTGTCGACCGACGACCCCTGGGCGGACCGGCAGGAGAGCCTGAGCGATGAGGCGTTCCGCGCGGTCATCGCGGCGGGGACACCGCGCGACAGCATCCCCGGCACGCGCTTCGAATATTCGAACTACGGCTTCGCCCTGCTCGGTCGGGCGATCGCCCGGGCATCCGGCCGCCCCTTCATCGAGTTCGTGACCGCCGAGATGCTCGAGCCGCTCGGCCTGACCGCCACCGGATACACCGCCACGGGGCGGGCCGACCGCGTGGCGCCGGGCTGGCGGCGCGACCATGAGGGCGGCCTGCACGAGCAGCCGTTCAGCGGCCCGGGCGCCTTCTCGCCCATCGGCGGCGTCGTGACCACCGCCCGCGAGCTCGCCCGCTGGGCCGCCTGGCTCGCGAGCGCGCTCGGCGGTGACGCGGCCGCCCGGCCCGGCCCGCTGAGCCCGGCCTCGCGTCGCGAGCTGCAGCAGGTGCAGCGCACGATCCCGTTCCCGCGCGCGGGCGTGGACGAGTCCGGCTACGGCTTCGGCCTGTTCGTGGAGAAGGGGCCGGATTCCGGGCACACCGTCTCGCACTCCGGCGGCTATCCCGGCTTCAGCGCGCACATGCGCTGGAACGCTCCGGCCGGCTTCGGCGTCGTCGCATTCGAGAACCAGAGCTACGCCGGAGTGAGCGTGCCGGTGACCGCACTCGTCGACGCGCTCGTGCGTCACGTCGGGCCCGGGGAGGCCCAGGGGACGCCGCATCCCGCGCCCTGGCCCGCGACCGTCGAGCTCGCCCGTGCGGCGGACCGGCTCATCGACCTCTGGCTCGCCGAGGGCGATGAGGCGGATGCCTCGGCCGAGGCGCTCGCGGCGGAGATCCTCTCCGCCAACGTCGCGCTCGACGTGCCGTATGCGGAGCGGCGCGCGATCGTCCGCGGCCTCGGTCTGCTGCCCTCCGACGGCCTGCTGCGCTCCGGCGGACGGCCCACCTCCGGTGAGGAGGGTGGGCTGGAGGCATCCGTCTCACCCGCGCGTGTCTCGTGGCTGCGGCGCACGGATGCCGGCCGTGTGCGCGTCCAGCTGCTGGCCACTCCGACGACGCCGACGCGGATCCAGGCGCTCCGGATCTCCCGGGAATAACGGGGCCCGATCGGGGCGTTCACGTGACGTGGGCGGCCGAGCCGAACGGCACTGTACCTCCCGAAGCAAGACCAGTCAAGATTCCGCTGGACAACGTGCGTCTCAGCGACCTATACTTGACCTTTACGCTCCCTCTACTGTCATGCCTTCATATTGCGGTCGGCGACATGTGCTCCGGGCGGTCCCACAGTACACCGTGAGATACGTCAGATAGAGCACCCGAACGCGGGAGTCCTCCTCGTCCAGACCGTTAGTAACTTGAGGCCCCGATCGCGACGGGCCTTCGGAGGTTATTTCCTTGGCTGCTGCTCTCAACGCATCGACCACCAACCCGAAGAACGGACGAGACCACTCTCGTCTTTCGTTCGCAAAGATCACCGACACCCTGACCGTTCCCGACCTGCTCGCTCTCCAGACCGAGAGCTTCGACTGGCTGGTCGGCAACGACGCCTGGAAGGCCCGCGTGGCCGAAGGGCTGGCGCAGGGTCGTCAGGATCTGCCCGCCCACACCGGCCTCGAAGAGATCTTTGAGGAGATCTCCCCCATCGAGGACCTGGGCGAGACCATGCAGCTTTCCTTCACGAACCCGTTCCTGGAGGAGAAGAAGTACTCGATCGACGAGTGCAAGGAGAAGGGCAAGACCTACTCGGCGCCGCTGTACGTGGAAGCCGAGTTCATGAACCACCAGACCGGTGAGATCAAGACCCAGACGGTCTTCATGGGCGACTTCCCGCTCATGACCGGCAAGGGCACCTTCATCATCAACGGCACCGAGCGCGTCGTCGTCTCGCAGCTGGTCCGCTCCCCGGGCGTGTACTTCGAGCGCACTCCGGAGAAGACCTCCGACAAGGACATCTACAGCGCCCGCATCATCCCGAGCCGCGGTGCGTGGCTCGAGTTCGAGATCGACAAGCGCGACCAGGTCGGCGTGCGCATCGACCGCAAGCGCAAGCAGTCCGTGACCGTCTTCCTCAAGGCCCTGGGGATGACCAGCGAGCAGATCCTCGAGGAGTTCGCCGGCTTCGAGTCGATCGCCGCGACTCTCGACAAGGACGCGATCCTCACCAAGGAGGAGGCGCTCAAGGACATCTACCGGAAGCTGCGCCCGGGCGAGCAGGTGGCCGCCGAGGCCGCCCGCGCCCTGCTGGACAACTTCTACTTCAACCCGAAGCGCTACGACCTCGCCAAGGTCGGCCGGTACAAGATCAACCGCAAGCTCGGTCTCGACAAGCCGCTCAGCGACTCCGTGCTGTCGGTCGAGGACGTTGTCAAGACGATCAAGTACCTCGTCGCCCTGCACTCGGGCGAGACCACGATCGACGGCATCCGTGACGGCCAGCCCGTCCAGATCCGTCTGGACGTCGACGACATCGACCACTTCGGCAACCGTCGCATCCGCGCCGTGGGCGAGCTGATCCAGAACCAGGTCCGCACCGGTCTGTCCCGCATGGAGCGCGTCGTCCGCGAGCGCATGACCACGCAGGACATCGAGGCGATCACCCCGCAGACCCTGATCAACGTGCGCCCCGTCGTGGCCGCGATCAAGGAGTTCTTCGGCACCTCGCAGCTGTCCCAGTTCATGGACCAGAACAACCCGCTCGCCGGCCTCACCCACAAGCGCCGCCTGTCGGCGCTGGGCCCCGGCGGCCTGTCGCGTGAGCGTGCGGGTGTCGAGGTGCGCGACGTGCACCCCTCGCACTACGGCCGCATGTGCCCGATCGAGACCCCTGAGGGCCCGAACATCGGCCTCATCGGCTCGCTCGCGTCCTTCGCGCGCATCAACTCCTTCGGCTTCATCGAGACGCCGTACCGCAAGGTCATCGACGGCAAGGTCAGCGACCGGATCGACTACCTGACCGCCGCGGAGGAGGACGAGTTCATCATCGCCCAGGCCAACGCGCCGCTGAACGCCGACGGCAGCTTCGCGGAGGAGCGCGTCCTCGCCCGTGAGATCGGCGGCGAGGTCGACCTGATCCCCGCGGAGCAGGTCGGCTACATGGACGTCTCGCCCCGCCAGATGGTGTCGGTCGCGACCTCCCTCATCCCGTTCCTGGAGCACGACGCCGCCAACCGCGCCCTCATGGGCGCGAACATGCAGCGCCAGGCCGTCCCGCTGCTGCGCAGCGAGAGCCCGGTCGTCGGCACCGGTATGGAGGGCTTCGCAGCCATCGACGCCGGTGACGTGGTCACCGCCGAGAAGGCGGGCGTCGTCGCCGAGGTGTCGGCCGACGTCGTCACCATCCAGCTCGACGAGGGCGGCACGCAGGACTACTACCTGCGCAAGTTCGACCGCTCCAACCAGGGCACGAGCTACAACCACCGCGTGATCGTGAACGCGGGCGAGCGCATCGAGGCGGGCGAGGTCATCGCCGATGGCCCCGCCACCGAGAACGGCGAGCTCGCGCTCGGCAAGAACCTGCTCGTCGCGTTCATGCCGTGGGAGGGCTACAACTACGAGGACGCGATCATCCTCAGCCAGAACCTGGTGAAGGACGACACCCTCTCCTCGATCCACATCGAGGAGTACGAGGTGGATGCCCGTGACACCAAGCTCGGCAAGGAGGAGATCACCCGCGACCTGCCGAACGTCAGCCAGGAGCTGCTGGCCGACCTCGACGAGCGCGGCATCGTCCGCATCGGCGCCGAGGTGCGCCCGGGCGACATCCTGGTCGGCAAGGTCACGCCGAAGGGCGAGACCGAGCTCTCGGCCGAGGAGCGCCTGCTGCGCGCCATCTTCAACGAGAAGAGCCGCGAGGTGCGCGACACCTCGCTGAAGGTCCCCCACGGCGAAGAGGGCACCGTCATCGGCGTCAAGGTCTTCGACTCGCAGGACGGCGACGACGAGCTCGGCTCGGGCGTCAACCAGCGCGTTGTGGTCTACATCGCCCAGAAGCGCAAGATCACCGCGGGCGACAAGCTCGCCGGCCGCCACGGCAACAAGGGCGTCATCTCGACGATCCTGCCCGTGGAGGACATGCCGTTCCTCGCGGACGGCACTCCGGTGGACGTGGTTCTGAACCCGCTCGGCATCCCCGGCCGCATGAACTTCGGCCAGGTGCTCGAGACGCATCTCGGCTGGGTCGCCAAGACCGGCTGGAAGGTCGAGGGCGACCCGGAGTGGGCGAAGCACCTGGCGCCCGAGGCGCGCGAGGTGGCTCCGAACACGAAGCTCGCGACCCCGGTGTTCGACGGTGCCTCTGAGGAGGAGATCGCCGGCCTGCTGGACTCGACGCTGGTCACCCGCGACGGTGAGCGCCTCATCGGGTCCTCCGGCAAGACGCAGCTGTTCGACGGCCGCTCCGGCGAGCCGTTCCCGGACCCGGTCTCGGTCGGCTACATGTACATCCTGAAGCTGCACCACCTGGTCGACGACAAGATCCACGCCCGCTCGACCGGCCCCTACTCGATGATCACGCAGCAGCCCCTGGGCGGTAAGGCCCAGTTCGGCGGCCAGCGCTTCGGCGAGATGGAGGTGTGGGCCCTCGAGGCCTATGGCGCCGCCTACGCCCTGCAGGAGCTGCTGACCATCAAGTCCGACGACATCCTCGGCCGCGTCAAGGTGTACGAGGCGATCGTCAAGGGGGAGAACATCCAGGAGCCGGGCATCCCGGAGTCCTTCAAGGTGCTCATCAAGGAGATGCAGTCCCTCTGCCTGAACGTCGAGGTCCTGTCGGCCGACGGCACCGCCGTCAGCCTGCGCGACACCGATGACGAAGCCTTCCGCGCCGCAGAAGAGCTCGGCATCAACATCTCCGCCCGCTTCGAGTCCTCTTCGATCGAAGAGATCTGAAGCCAGGCCGATAACAGAGAACTTTTCTAGTAGGAGAGAAATTGCTCGACGCAACTACCTTTGACGAGCTTCGCATCGGCCTGGCTACCGCTGACGACATCCGCAAGTGGTCGTACGGTGAGGTCAAGAAGCCCGAGACCATCAACTACCGCACCCTCAAGCCCGAGAAGGACGGTCTGTTCGGTGAGCAGATCTTCGGTCCGTCCCGCGACTGGGAGTGCGCCTGCGGCAAGTACAAGCGTGTCCGCTTCAAGGGCATCGTCTGCGAGCGTTGCGGTGTCGAGGTCACCAAGTCGTCCGTGCGCCGTGAGCGCATGGGCCACATCGAGCTCGCCGCCCCGGTGACGCACATCTGGTACTTCAAGGGCGTGCCCAGCCGTCTCGGCTACCTGCTCGACATGGCGCCGAAGGACCTCGAGAAGGTCATCTACTTCGCCGCGTACATGGTCATCCACGTGGACGAGGACGGCCGTCACAGCGACCTGCCCGGCCTCGAGAACGAGCTGCGCCTTGAGCTCAAGACGCTGGGCGACCAGCGTGACGCGGCGGTGGCCGAGCGCCTCGGCCGCCTCGAGACCGACCTCGCCGCCCTGGAGGACGAGGGCGCCAAGGCCGACCAGAAGCGCAAGGTCAAGGACGGCGCGGAGAAGGAGATGGCGCAGCTGCGCAAGTCCTTCGACGACGACATCGCCCGCCTCGAGCGCGTCTGGGACTCGTTCCGCACCCTGAAGGTCGGCGACCTCAAGCCCGAGGACGCGGACTTCAACGAGCTCATCGACCGCTACGGCCTGTACTTCGAGGCCCACATGGGCGCCGAGGCGATCAAGCGCCGTCTGCTCGACTTCGACCTCGCGTCCGAGGCCGAGCTGCTGCGCGAGCAGATCGCCACGGGCAAGGGCCAGAAGAAGATCCGTGCGATCAAGCGCCTGCGCGTCGTCAGCTCCTTCCTCGCCACCGGCAACTCGCCGGCCGCGATGGTGCTCGACGTCGTCCCGGTCATCCCGCCGGAGCTGCGCCCGATGGTCCAGCTCGACGGTGGCCGCTTCGCCACGAGCGACCTGAACGACCTGTACCGCCGTGTCATCAACCGCAACAACCGTCTGCGTCGTCTGCTCGACCTCGGTGCGCCCGAGATCATCGTGAACAACGAGAAGCGGATGCTGCAGGAGGCGGTCGACGCGCTGTTCGACAACGGCCGCCGCGGCCGCCCGGTCACGGGCACCGGCAACCGCGCCCTCAAGTCCCTGAGCGACATGCTCAAGGGCAAGCAGGGTCGCTTCCGCCAGAACCTGCTGGGCAAGCGCGTCGACTACTCGGGCCGTTCGGTCATCATCGTCGGCCCGACGCTGAAGCTGCACCAGTGCGGTCTGCCCAAGCAGATGGCCCTGGAGCTGTTCAAGCCGTTCGTGATCAAGCGCCTGATCGACCTGGGCCACGCTCAGAACATCAAGGCAGCCAAGCGCATGGTCGAGCGCAGCCGTCCCCAGGTGTGGGACGTGCTGGAGGAGATCATCCGCGAGCGCCCCGTGCTGCTGAACCGCGCCCCCACCCTGCACCGCCTGGGCATCCAGGCCTTCGAGCCGCTGCTCGTCGAGGGCAAGGCCATCCAGCTGCACCCGCTCGTGTGCGCCGC
>DASWPQ010000046.1:0-18904 GCA_036398375.1 Gryllotalpicola sp. | reverse complement strand
GTCTCGTAGTCGTAGCGGTGCGCCTGGTAGAGGTCGACGTAGTCGGTGCCGAGGCGCGTGAGCGAACCGTCGATGGACTCGAGGATGTGCTTGCGCGAGAGGCCGGTGTCGTTGTGGCCCTTGGGCCCCGTCGGCCAGTAGACCTTCGTGAAGATCTCGAGGCTCTGGCGGCGCTGGCCGGCGAGGGCCCTGCCGAGCACGGTCTCGGCGCCGGTGTTGGCGTAGGCGTCGGCCGTGTCGAAGCTGGTGATGCCCGCGTCGAGGGCCGCGTGGATGCTGCGCGTCGCGGTGTCGTCGTCGACCTGGGAGGCGTGGGTGAGCCAGTTGCCGTAGATGATCTCGGAGATCTTGAGACCGCTGTTGCCGAGGTATCGGAAGTCCATGCCCCCAGCCTAAAGGCAGAGCTCGAATCGTTTCGAGGGGGCGGTGTGCACGTGCGAGGCGCGGTGCCTGCCCGACTTGCGGAAGCGGATCTCGGTCAGCAGACGGTCTCGTCGTCGGCGGTCCAATGGGTCGCGCCGGTGTAGGCGTGCTGATTCGCATGCATGATGGCTCTGCCGCCCGTGCTCGGGGTGTGCCAGCTGATCTCCGCGCTGTTGTCGGGACCGACGAGGATCTCTTGCACGTTGGTCACCGACACGGTGGCGAAGCCCGCCCCGTTGAAGCAGAACGGGTGGGCGTTGATGCGCTGGAAGTCGAGGTCATCGCCCGTGCCGGTGCAGTTCTACGGCTGGCCGATGGCTGGGCTCAGGCCGGTAGGCGGTTCTTCTGTTCGTTCCGCTGAAGCGAGCCGCTGCGCTGCGGGGCCAAGGTGACCCACTGTGGACTCGATGATCTTCCCGTTCGGGTCCAGTACGAAATAGGTGGTCTGGCCGCCAGAGGCGCTGGGCGGAAAGACGGTGATGTTCTGACTCACCGGCATCTCGATGGTCCCGGTAGAGGCACTGGCGTTCGCGGGTGGTGCGAAAAACAAGAAGGACAAGGCGAGCGCGGCGCCTGTTGCGTATGAGTATCGCCTGACGTGGAAGGCCATGCTGGTCTCTCCTCTGCGTTGGACTGTCTCCGAACCAGTCCGTCCGGCGGCACGGATTGACCGTGGATAAGGAGCTAGTTGGCCGAGGACTGCGTAGATGCCGGCTCCCAATAGCCGATGCAGGATGCGCCACCGGCGATCTTCGCGGCCTTCTCCTGCGCCCATTCGGCGTACTTCTCGTCCCGCAGTCTGCTGTACTCCGGGCCGGGGGTGGACGAGCTCTCAGAGAAACCACCGTCGGCGCCGAGCACCGAATATATGACCCCCGGCTGAGCGTCGGCAGCCTTGTCATCGGCGAGCATCTTGTCGTACGTCAGGCAATAGCCGGCGTGGGGCGCAACCGATGCCGACGGCGCTATGGCCGCTTCTGCGTGCGCTGACGCCGTGACCAGGCCAGGAGCGGCGGCGAGGCCGAGGAAGGCTGCAACGGCGGAGATCAGGATTGCGTTGAGGTGGCTTCTCTGTGCCATGCGTGTGTCCGTTCATGGATGCCTGTGCAGGGCTGTCGTTCGACTCCCACTCAAGTCCGCGGGAGGGTGCACCAACACCCCTCGAAAGTTGGGTTTTCGCGCCGGCGGTGTCACACCCTCGGGAGACAATGGGAGCGTGGGCAGGACGGACGGATCGGACCGCCGGGTGACGGTCGGCCCCGTGGACGACACGGGGGCGAACATCCTGCACATCGACATGGATGCCTTCTACGCCTCGGTCGAGGTGCTCGACCATCCGGAGTTGCGGGGGAAGCCGCTCATCGTCGGCCATGCGACCGGTCGCTCGGTCGTCTCCAGCGCCTCCTACGAGGCCCGCAAGTTCGGCGTGCGCTCGGCCATGCCCGTCGCGCAGGCGCTACGGCTGTGCCCAGACGCGATCACCGTGAACCCGCGCATGGCCCGCTATGCGGAGCTCTCACGGCAGGTGATGCAGATCTTCCGCCGGGCGACCCCGCTCATCGAGCCGGTCTCGATCGACGAGGCGTTCCTCGACGTCTCCGGCGCCCGCAAGCTCCTCGGCAGCCCGGCCCACATCGCCGCCCAGCTACGTGACTGGGTGCGCCGCGAGACCGGGCTGCCGGCATCCGTCGGCGTCGCCGGCACCAAGTTCGTCGCCAAGCTCGCCTCCGGCCGTGCCAAGCCCGACGGGCTGCTCGTCGTGCCGGTCGCCGAGACCCTCGCCTTCCTGCACCCGCTGCCGGTCGGCGCGCTCTGGGGCGTCGGCGCCGCGACGCAGACGGCGCTGAACAACATGGGGCTGCGCACCGTGGCCGATCTGGCCGCCGCGCCCGTCGAGCAGCTCGAGCGACGGCTCGGCGTCGGCGGGCGGCGGCTCTGGCAGCTCGCCAACGGCATCGACGTGCGCGAGGTCGAGACGCGCCGCATCGAGAAGTCGATCGGCCATGAGGAGACCTTCGAGTTCGATGTGACCGACTCGGCCGTGCTGCGGCGCGAGCTGCTGCGCCTCGCGGCCCATGCCGCGGAGCGGCTGCGCGAGGCATCCGTCGTCGGCCGCACGGTGAACCTCAAGCTGCGCTACGCGGACTTCCGCACGATCAGCCGCTCGCGCACCCTGCCGGAGCCGACCTCGGTCGGCCGGCGCATCTACGAGGAGTCCGCGGCGCTGCTCGACGAGACGTGGCGGGATCGCGCGCCGATCCGGCTCATCGGGGTGCGGGTCGAGCAGCTCGAGGCGGATGCCGGGCAGCCTGCGCTCTGGGACCCGGACGAGGACTGGCGCGAGACCGAGCGCGCGGTCGACGGCATCGCGGCGAAGTTCGGCTCCGGTGTGCTCGCCCCGGCCTCCCTGCTCGGCACGAAGCCGCGGCAGGTCGGCGACAGCGACCACTATCGGGACTGAGCGGCTACCGCAGTCCCACCTCGACCGCACGGTGATCGCTGCCGTTGGGCGCCAGAACCTCGCTCGTGGCGACCGTGAGGCCGCGTTCCAGCACGTGGTCGACGCGGGCGACGGGGAAGCGCGCCGGCCAGGTGAAGCCGAGCCCCCAGCCGGTGGTGTCGGGCTCCCGCACGGAGCGCAGCAGGCGCGTGAACGCACGATCGGTCGACGCGGCGTTGAAGTCGCCGAGGGCGATGAGCCGCGGCGAGCGGTCCGCCTGCAGCGTGTTGCCCAGGTTGCGCAGCATCCGGTCGCGCAGCGCGAACTCGCCGGGGCGCAGGGATGCCGCATGCAGGGCGTAGAGCCGGATGGGGCCGGCATCCGTCGCCACGTCGACGCGCAGCGCGCGCTTCCACCCCAGGCCGAGCGTCAGGGACTGCTCGTTCGACAGCGGCAGCGTGCTCCACACGCCGACGGTGCCCACGATGACGTGATGGGGGTAGTCGTCGTCGAGGGCCGCGTGCGCCGCCTGGGTCGAGCCGGTCGTGAGCTCCTGCAGCGCGATGACCTCGGGGTGGCCGGCGGCGAGTGCGGCGACCGTGCGGCCCGGGTCGGAGTTGTCGGCGTTCACGTTCTCGCTCGCCACGGTGACGGTCGCCGCCCCCTCCGCGCGATGC
Source organism: Gryllotalpicola sp. (assembly GCA_036398375.1). GTDB lineage: Bacteria > Actinomycetota > Actinomycetes > Actinomycetales > Microbacteriaceae > Gryllotalpicola. Next base: position 15,364 of record DASWPQ010000046.1, on the reverse strand, counting down.
GGCACGAAGTGGGGGACAAAGAGCGCCAGCCACACGATCGCGGCGGCGAGGACGCCGAGGCCGACAAAAGAGGAGCGGCGGGCGATCGCGACGATGCCGAGCAGGGCGACGACGGTGCCGAACCAGGGCAGCACCGATTCCACGAGCCCCATCACGCCGCCCACGTCGGGGATCGCCCGATGCCACAGCAGCAACGCCCCGACGGCGAGCGCGAGTAGGCCGAGGAATGCGTTGACGGCCATGCCGCGGCGCCGGGTGGAGGGCATCGGTCGATCTTCCCATGGGGAGGGGGCCGGTCCTGGGAACCCCCTGGTACGGCGGCGGGCTGCCGCGTAGCGTGGCGGCATGAGCACCCTGGTGGAGAGACTTGCGGAATTGGTCAAGGGCGTCGGCATCTCGAACGTCTACGGCGAGGCGACCGAGCTGAACGGCGTGCACATCGTGCCCGTCGCGCTGTCGTTCCACGCCTTCGGAGCGGGCGAGGGGAAGGGCCACGGGCATGGCGCCGGAAGCGAGCGTTTCGACGGCGAGGGCGAAGGCGAGGGCAGCACCGGGGGCGGGATCGCCGCGAGCGTCCCGTTCGGCGCCTATGTGCGCGACATCCGCGGTCTGCGCTTCGAGCCGAACCTGATCACGCTCATCGCGGTCGCGACGCCGCTGGTGTGGGTCAGCGGCCGAGTGCTGACGGGGCTGGCGCGCGCCTCGCGGAAGCGCCGCCGCTAGCGCCGCCGGTTGCGCTCGTCGCGCCGCTGCTTCCAGATCAGCACCCGCAACAGGACCATGAACGCGACCACGACGCCGATGAGTGGTGCGAACACGGACACGCGGCCAAGTCTATGATGGCAGCAGTACACGGGAGTCCGGTGAGCCGGGCTGAGAGGAAGGTTCTCAACCTTCGACCGTCGAACCTGATCCGGATCATGCCGGCGCAGGGAGGCTGACAATCTCGTTCCCGTGCCCTCGTTTCGCTAGGGAAAGGAAGAACGAGTGCACGCCACCATCGAATCATTGACGGATGCCGCGCCGAAGCGCACGCGGTCGCTGCGCTGGCGCCCCGTCGACATCATCGTCGCGGCAGTGCTGGGCATCGCCATCGGCGTGGTGTTCTGGCTGTGGGACACGCCCGGCTACGCCTGGTACGGCGCGGCGGATGCCGTCACGCCCGGGCTCGGCGGCATCGCGAACGGCGGCTGGCTGCTGGCCGGCGTCGTGGGCGGGCTCGTGATCCGCAAGCCGGGCGCCGCGCTCTTCGTCGAGCTGCTCGCGGCCGTCGTCGAGATGGCGATCGGGGAGCAGTGGGGCATCTCCACGGTCTACTCCGGGCTCGCGCAGGGCGCCCTGCAGGAGGCGGTGTTCGCGCTCTTCGCCTACCGCTACGCGGGTCTCGGCGTGGCCGTGCTCGCCGGCGCGGCCGGCGGCTACGGGGAGTGGGCGCTCGAGCTGTTCACCTCGGGCAACCTGGCGAAGTCCGCGTCGTACAACACGATCTACCTGCTCAGCACGCTCGTCTCCGGGGCGGTGATCGCGGGCGTCGTCGCGTGGCTCCTCGTGCGCGCCCTGGCTGCGACCGGCGCCCTCAGCCGCTTCGCGGCGGGCCAGCGGGCGAAGGCGCGAGTCTGAGCGCCGCGAACCCGGGCCGCTCGGGCCGCTCGACCAGGCCGGCACGCGTCGAGGCGCGCGGCTGGGGCTGGCGGCACGCCGGCCGGCTGCGCTGGGCCGTCTCCGGCCTCGACCTCGTCATCGAGCCGGGGGAGCGGGTGCTGCTGCTCGGGCCGTCCGGCGCGGGCAAGTCCACGCTGCTGGCCGCCCTCGCCGGCGTCCTCGGTGGCGAGGAGGAGGGGGAGACGCAGGGCGGCCTGACGCTCGATGGCGCCGCTCCCGAAGCGGCCAGGGGCCGGGCCGGCCTCGTGCTGCAGGACCCCGACGCGCAGGCCGTGCTCGCCCGGGTCGGCGATGACGTCGCCTTCGGCCCGGAGAACCTCGGCGTGCCACGTGCCGAGATCTGGCCGCGGGTGCGCGAGGCGTTGGACGCGGTCGGGCTCGACGTTCCGCTCGATCGTCCGACCGCGCAGCTCTCCGGCGGGCAGCGGCAGCGTCTTGCGCTGGCCGGCGTGCTGGCGATGCGCCCGGGCCTGCTGCTGCTGGACGAGCCGACGGCGAACCTCGACCCGGCCGGGGTCGAGGAGGTGCGCGACGCCGTCGGGCGTGCCCTGGAGCGCAGCCGTGCGACCCTCGTCGTCGTCGAGCACCGCGTGTCCACCTGGCTCGCCCTCGTCGATCGGGTCGTGGTGCTGGGCGCAGAGGGTGGCCTGCTCGCGGACGGGCGCCCCGCCGAGGTCTTCGCCGCCGAACGCGGCGTGCTGGAGGCCGCCGGGGTCTGGCTGCCCGACGCGCCGAGCGGCGTGAGCGACGCGGGGCCCGCGCGAGCGGATGCCGAACCGCTGCTCTCCGCGGTCGGGCTCGCGATCGGGCGCGATGCTCGCAGCGTCGTGCGCGCCGGGCTCGACGGTGCGGTGAGCGCCGGCGCCTCCACCGTCATCGCGGGCGCGAACGGCATCGGCAAGACGACCCTCGCGCTGACCCTCGGCGGACTGCTCCCGCCCGTCGGCGGGCGGGTCGAGGCATCCGCCGCCCTCGCCGCCGGCCTCGGCGCCGAGCCGCACCGCTGGCGCTCCCGTCAGCTGCTCACCCGCATCGGCACGGTGTTCCAGGAGCCGGAGCACAGCTTCGTCGCCCGCACGGTGCGCGACGAGATCGCGGTGGCGCTGCACGCACTGAGGCTGCCGCCCGCCGAGATCGCGACCCGCTGCGCGGAACTGCTCGACCGGCTGCGTCTCGACCGGCTCGCGCGGGCGAACCCGTACACGCTGTCCGGCGGCGAGAAGCGCCGCCTGTCGGTGGCCGCGGTACTGGCCGCGCGGCCACCCGTCCTCGTGCTCGACGAGCCGACCTTCGGGCAGGACCGGATCACGTGGATCGAGCTGGTGCGGCTGCTGCGCGGCCTCGTCGACGCGGGCGCGGCTCTCGTCTCCGTCAGCCACGATGCCGACTTCGTGCGCGCCCTAGGCGACCGCGTGCTGCGGCTGGATGAGAGCGGCCTGCACGAGAGCGCACGGGCGGCGGCATGAGGCTCGTCTCCCGCACCAACCCGGTCACCCGGCTCGCCGCGGCCATCGTGGTCACGAGCCCGCTGCTGCTGACCCTCGACTGGCTGAGCAGCAGCGTCATCCTCGTCGTCGAGCTCGGCCTGCTGCTGGCCGCGGGCGCCCGCCCCGGCTGGATGCTGCGCAGCACCTGGCCCCTGCTCGTCGCGGCACCGCTCGGCGGCCTGGGCATGCTGCTCTACGGGGAGCCCTCCGGCCGCGAATACGCTTCGTTCTGGCTCGCGCACATCACCGACGGCTCCCTCGCCCTCGCCCTCGCGGTCATGCTGCGCGCGCTCGCGATCGGCGTGCCGAGCATCCTCATGTTCCGCGGCGTCGACGCGACCGAGCTCGCCGACGGGCTCGCCCAACGCGTGCGCCTGCCAGCGCGCTTCGTGCTCGGCACCCTCGCGGCCGAACGGCTCGTCGGCCTGTTCCTGCAGGACTGGAGGCAGATGGCGCTCGCCCGGCGCGCGCGCGGGCTCGGCGACACGGCCAGGATCCGACGCCTCCTCGGCATGGCCTTCGCGCTGCTCGTGCTCGCCATCCGCCGCGGCACGAAGCTCGCGACCGCGATGGAGGCGCGCGGCTTCGGCGCCCCCGGCCCGCGCAGCTGGGCGCGGCCGTCGGTCTTCGGCCGCCCGGACCTGATGCTCCTCCTCCTCGCCCTGGCCGTCGCCGTGGCGGGTATCGCCGTGGACGCGGGATTCGGCACCCTGCACTGGGTGTGGGCATGACGGCGTCGCTCGCGGGGCGGCTCGTCGCCGCGGTGGCGCGGCTCGGCGCCCTGACGCCCGTGGTGCTGATCGACGGCCCGAGCGGCGCGGGCAAGTCGACGCTCGCGGACGCGCTGCTCGCGCGATGGCCGACGGATGCCTCCCCGCAGCTGCTGCGGCTCGACGAGCTCTACCCCGGCTGGGACGGCCTCGCCGCCGGCAGCGCGCAGCTCGCCGGGCTGCTCGCGGAGCTGCGACGCCGCGGCATCGCGCGATGGCGGGGGTGGGACTGGGCCGCTGGGCGGCCGGGAGGCCGCCATGACCTCACGGCCGACCGGCCCCTGATCGTCGAAGGCTGCGGGGCGTTGTCGCGGGCATCCGCCCGCCACGCCGAGCTGCGCGTGTGGCTCACCGCCGACGACCGGGCGCGCAAAGCCCGCGCCCTCGCCCGCGACCGCGGCGCCTTCGACGCGCACTGGCAGATGTGGGACGAGCAGTTCACGGCGTTCGTTCGGGCGCAGCATCCGCTCGCCCTCGCCGATCTCGTGCTGGACGGGACGCCCGAATCGGCACGTCCCTGGCTCCGCGCGTCGCCCACCCGCTACATTCACGACATGAGCACCGCAGAGAGCTCGAAGACGTACGTCACCGAATTCGTGGACGGACCGCTTCAGGGCACCACCGAGAACCGCAGCTACATCGAGGGCGACTATGAGAGGGAGCTCGACATGTACGTCGCGGTCGAAGGCCTGCCCTCCCAGCTCCACTACGTGGCGCAGAGCACACGTCAGATCGGGGACACGCTGTTCGTCGGCTACCGCTTCGACTCCGCCGACAGCGACTCGATCGAGGTCGACGACCAGGACACGAACATCTGAGCTCATTGTCGCGGCGGTCCCCGCCCGCCGCGAGTCGCTGCGCTCAGCGGCGAGCAAGTCGCCGCTTCGCTGTGGCCGGGTTGGCAGGGCGCGCTGCGAAAGTGCGCTATTCCCAGCCGAGGCGATGCAGCTCGGCGTCGTCGATGCCGTAGTAGTGCGCGATCTCGTGCACGAGGGTGATGTGGATCTCGTCGCGCAGCTCGGCGAGCGAGTCACACGCCGCCAGGTGCGGCTCGCGGTACAGGATGATCCGATCCGGCAGCTCACCGAAACCGTAGTTGTCGCGCTCCGTGACGTCCACGCCGTCGTAGAGGCCGAGCAGGTCCAGCGAGCCGTCCTCCGGACGGTCCTCGACGAGGAAGACGACGTTCTCCAGTCCGTCGACCATGTCGTCGGGCAGGAGGTCGAGTTCGTCCACGACCAGCTTCTCGAAGGAGTCGTGCGTTACCTGGAGCACAGGCACACGATATCTTTGCCGGAACCCGAACTGTCTGAGGAGGCCGGGTGCGCAACGGCGAGGTGTCCTTCTGGTGGTCCCAGCTCGACGCGGCGACGCCGCAGCCGCCGCTCGACGGCTCCCTGAGCTCGGACGTCTGCATCGTCGGCGCCGGCTACACCGGCCTCTGGACGGCCTACTACCTGAAGCAGGCGCAGCCCTCCCTGCGCGTCGTCGTGCTGGAGCAGCGTTTCGCCGGCTACGGCGCCTCCGGCCGCAACGGCGGCTGGCTCGCGAACACCATCACGGGCGGTCGCGAGCAGTACCTCGCCGCGCACGGGCGCGCCGCCGTCGCCCGCTTCCAGCAGCTCGCGAACGCCTCGGTCGACGAGGTGATCCGCGTCGCCGCCACGGAGGGCATCGACGCCGACATCCACAAGGGCGGCGAGCTCACCATCGCCTACGACCGGCCGCAGCTCGCCCGGCTCACCGCCTGGGCGGCCGCCGAGCAGGACTGGCCGGAGAGCGGCCTACGACTGCTCTCGGCCGCCGAGACGCGGGCGCGTGTCGACGTCGCCGGCACGCTCGGCGGTGCGTGGCACCCGCACACCGCCCGACTGCATCCGGCCAAGCTCGTCGCGGGGCTGCGGCAAGCCGTGCTCCGGCTCGGCGTCGAGCTGTACGAGGGCACCCGGGTCGAGGCGATCGAGCCGTTCCGCGCCGTCACCCGCCGGGGCACGGTCTCGGCCCGCGCGGTCGTGCGGGCGACGGAGGGCTTCACCGCCGGCCTCGCGCAGCATCACCGCGACTGGATGCCGCTGAACTCCTCCCTCGTCGTGACCGCGCCGCTGCCGGCATCCGTCTGGGACGAGCTCGGCTGGGCGGGGCGCGAGACCCTCGGCGACATCGCTCACGCCTACATGTACGCGCAGCGCACCGCGGACGACCGCATCGCCTTCGGCGGCCGCGGCCGCCCATACCGCTACGGCTCCCGCATCGACGCCGACGGTCAGACGCCCGCGACGACCGTCGCGTCGCTGCGCGCGCTCATCGAGCGCTTCTGGCCGGTGCTGAAGGGGGTGCGGCTCGACCACGCCTGGTCGGGGGTGCTCGGCGTGCCGCGCGACTGGTCGGCCACCGTCGGGCTCGACCGGCGGACCGGCATCGGCTGGGCCGGCGGCTATGTCGGCACGGGCGTGACCTCGACGAACCTCGCGGGACGCACCCTCGCCGACCTGATCATCGAACGGGACAGCGAGCTCGTCACGCTGCCCTGGGTCGGCCACCGGGTGCGCCGCTGGGAGCCGGAACCGCTGCGCTGGATCGCCGTGCAGGCGCTGTACGCGATGTACCACGCCGCCGACCGCGCCGAGCTGACGCGGCGCGCGACGACCTCGCCGCTCGCCCGTCTGGCCGACCTGGTCTCCGGCCACCGCTAGCCCGCGCCCGAGCGCCGGCGGGCGCCTTCCGGGCCCGTTCAGACCGCGGGGTGGATGCCCTGCGTCTGCAGCAGAGCCGCCTGGGTGCGGCTCTGCAGGCCGAGCTTGGCGAGCACGGAGGACACGTAGTTCTTCACGGTCTTCTCCGCGAGGCCGATCTCATGGCCGATCTGCTTGTTCGACAGGCCGTCGGCGATAAGGGCGAGCACCTGCTTCTCGCGTGCCGTCAGGGCGTCGAAGCGGGGGTCGTCGTCGCCGTGCCGCATGCGCTGCGTGACCCGCTCGCGCAGCGCCGAGTCGATGAGCGTCTCGCCGCGCGCCGCGCGCCGTACGCTCTCGATCAGGCCGTTGCCGCGGATGTCCTTGAGCACGTAGCCGACCGCGCCGGCGAGGATCGCCGCGTAGATCGCCTCGTCGTCGTCGTACGCGGTGAGCATGACGCAGCGGGTGCTCGGTGCGCTGGCGAGGATCTCACGGCACAGGTCGATGCCGCTGCCGTCCGGAAGGCGGACGTCGAGCAGCACCACCTCGGGCTGGGTGGCGAGGATGCGTCCGAGCGCATGGGATGCGCCGTCGCACTCACCGACCACCTCGATGTCCTTCTCCCGATCCAGCAGGTCGGCGACGCCGCGCCGTACCACCTCGTGGTCGTCGACAAGGAACACCCGGGTCATCTGTCTCCTGCTCTCCAGCACTCAGGCGGGCCTACGCGGCCCGCTCCGTGGCCGCCAGCAGCATCGCGGCGGCCTCATCCCACAGCAGCGCGTGCCCACACTCGCGCGCCCGCTCCGGGATCTCGCCCGCGAAGGCCACGTAGTAGTGGCCGTCGCGGTGTATCCACCCTCGCATTCGCCCATCGACGAACACCACGCAGGTGTCGAGGTCGACCTCGCGAGCGAGCAGCTCGACCTCCCGCGGCCCCGAGCCCGACGTGTCTGCACGGGCGGGAACGCGGACCGTCGCGACGATGCTGCCGTGCGTGCCGAGCACTCCGGCCGCGCGCGGCGGGGACGGCTCCAGCATCAACATGGAAGACACCTGCGTTCTGACGGGACGTACGGAGAAGGGGATCGTGAGCCAGTTTTGCGGCGGTGACGAGAGGCGGCCAGGGCCCAAAGTCCCTGCAGGGCAACGCTACGCTTCGAGACGTGAGCGGGGTAGTGCCCAGCAGTGCCACCGGAACCGAGACAGCGACCGAAGCCCGGCTGCGGGCGCTCCTCTACGCCAATGCGCAGGTCATCGGCGAGCTCGACCTGGGGTCCGTGCTGCTCCGCGTCGTTGAGGTCGCCGTGGAACTCGCCGGGGCGCGGTACGGCGCCCTCGGCGTCATCGGGCCGGATGCCCAGCTGGAGCGCTTCATCTACGTCGGAATGACCGCCGAGCAGGCGCAGGCGATCGGGCACGTGCCGCACGGCGAGGGGCTGCTCGGCGCGCTCATCAGGGACCCGCGGTCCATCCGGGTCGACGAGATCGGCGCGGACCCGCGCTCCGTCGGCTTCCCGGCGCACCACCCGCCGATGCACGAGTTCCTCGGCGTGCCCATCCGCAGCCGGGACCACATCTTCGGCAACCTCTATCTCGCGGAGCACGCGGGCGGCTTCTCCGCCGCGGACGAGGAGACCGTCGTCGGCCTCGCCGCGACCGCGGGCCTCGCGATCGAGAACGCGCGCCTGTTCGCCGAGACGGCCATGCGGCACAGCTGGGCGGCGGCCTCGGCCGAGCTCGCGGGCGAACTGCTGCAGACGGATGCCGCCGGCCAGCTTCCCCTCGTCGCGGAGCGGGTGAACGCGCTCGCGACGATGGCCGACGTGTCGCTCCATCCGGTGGAGGAGGAGGACCCGGAGCTCGCCGGGATCGGCGAGGCGGCCGTCGTCGACCGGCTCAGCCTTGTGCTGCCGCTCTTCTCGGGCGGGACGCGGCTCGGCTCGATCGTCCTGCGGCGGGGGAGCGCGGGGCGCCCGTTCACGGACTCGGAGCTCGAGATCGCGGGGGACTTCGTGCGGCAGGCATCCGTCGCCATCACCCTCGCCCGGGCGCGCGACGCGCAGCAGCAGATCGCGCTCGTCGAGGATCGCCAGCGGATCGCCCGCGATCTGCACGACCACGTCATCCAGCAGCTCTTCGGGGCGGGCCTCGCGATCCAGGGACTGGTCGGCGACGACCCCGCCGCCGACACGCTCGTGCGTCTGCGTCAGGTCACCGCCGATCTGGACGAGGCGATCAGCCAGATCCGGCTCGCGATCTTCGCGATCAGCCCGCAGAAGCCCGGCGCCCCGTCGCTGCGGCATCGTGTGCTCGACGTCGTAGAGGAGTACCGGGAGGTGTGGCCGCGGGCACCGCGCATCGACTTCCGTGGCGTCATCGACAGCTCGGTCACCGGCGCCCTCGCCGACGACGTGCTCGCGGTCGTGCGCGAGGCGCTCGCCAACGCTGCCCGTCATGCGCAGGCGGGCGGGATCGCGGTGACGGTGTGGGTCGACGAGGAGTCCGTCGGCACCGAGATCGTCGACGACGGCGCCGGCGGCGTGATGCGGAGCACACGCCGCTCCGGGCTCGCGAACCTGGAGGAGCGCGCCGCCCGACGCGGGGGCGGCTTCGCGGTCACCTCCGGCGCGGACGGCACCCGGCTGAGCTGGTGGGCGCCGCTCGCCGCGGTCGCCGCGCATCCGTAAGTCGGTCGTGACGAAAGGCCCGGAGTCGCAGCCCGGACGACGAAGAGACTGAAGTCATGAACACAATGCCTGTGGGTGAGAAGGTCCCGAAGATCGTGGTCGGACTCGACGGGTCGGAGCGTTCGATCGCCGCGTTGCGTCGGGCGGTCGTCTTGGCGGACGCACTGGGGGCGAGCATCAAGCTCATCTCGGTGTGGCAGTACCCGGCGATCGGTGCCGGTGCGTTCCCCGTCGACGCGGAGCTGTTCGAGAGCTGGGCGCGCGACTCGCTCGTCGACGCGAAGAAGAAGGTGTGGGGCGACACGCCGCCGTCCTCGCTGACCGGGCTCGTGCGCAACGGCTCGGCGGCGCGGGTGCTCATCGAGGAGAGCCGGGACGCGGACATGCTCGTCGTCGGCAGCCGCGGTCACGGCGGTTTCGCCGGACTGATGCTCGGCTCGGTCTCGATGGCCGTCGCCGAGCACGCGAAGTGCCCGGTGCTCGTGGTGCACGACGGCGGCGCCGGCTCCGCGGATCCGACCCCGACGTCGGCCACGGAGAGTATCGGCTCGAACTGACCGAAGCCGGCATGCCCCCGGAAGAGGCGGACGACGAGACCCGCGTGCTGCGCGCCATCGCCGAGCCCCGGCGCCGCGCCATCCTGCGACTCGTTGCGGACGGCGAGTTGACGGCCGGCCAGATCGCCGACGCCTTCGACGTGTCCCGCCCGGCTGTATCGCAGCACCTGACGGTGCTGAAAGAGGCCGGGGTGATCGCCGAGCGGCGCGAAGGCACCCGGCGGATGTATCGCGCCCGGCCGCAGGGGCTCGCCGCGCTCCGCTCCCTCCTCGCGGAGTTCCCCGAGCGCGGGGCGTCAGGAGATCCGGATGCGCGGACCACCGCATCGACGGAGAAGACTGGGGTGACCGACGGGGCTTGAACCCGCGACCCCCTGGACCACAACCAGGTGCTCTACCAACTGAGCTACGACCACCATGCGACCCGACTCACGAGACGGCGAGCGGGCAACCAGTCAAGTGTATTACATGCGGGAGGACCACTCGTCCACCACGGCCGCGGAGACGGCCTGCGCCTCCTCGGAGGTGGGGCCGGGCTCGGCGATGAAGACGGCCTTGCGGTAGTAGTCCAGCTCGCGGACGGATTCGAGGATATCGGCGAGGGCGCGGTGACCGCCCGCCTTCTCCGGCGCCTGGAAGTAGACGCGGGGGAACCAGCGCCGGGCGAGCTCCTTGATCGAGCTGACGTCGATGGAGCGGTAGTGCAGGTGCGTGTCGAGGCGCGGCATGTACCGCGCCAGGAAGCCGCGGTCGGTGCCGATCGTGTTGCCGGCCAGGGGGGCCTTGCCCTCCTCCGGAACCCGGGCGAGCACGTACTCCATGACCTCGGCCTCGGCCTCGGCGAGCGATCTGCCGTTCGGGATCTCGGTGATGAGACCGCTCGTGGTGTGCATGTTGACGACGAACTCGTTCATGCCCGCCAGTGCGGCGTCGCTCGCCTTGATGACGATGTCGATGCCCTCGTCGAGGGGCACGAGGGCCGAGTCGGTGATCACGACCGCGATCTCGACCAGCTCGTCCTTCTCAGGATCGAGGCCGGTCATCTCGCAGTCGATCCAGACGAGTCGATCGGAGGCAGCAGACATGCTGCGATCCTATCTGTGCACCTCGTGCCTAGGCTTGACGGGTGCAGTTCACGCTTTTCACCTCGGCCTTCTGCGGCCCGTGCATGGCCACCCGTGCGGTGCTCGGCGAGGCCGAGCGGCTGATCCCCGGCGCGTCGCTCGTCGAGAAGGACGTGGTGCGCTTCGAGAGCGAGGCCGCCGCGGCAGGCATCCGTTCGACCCCGACCGTGATCGTGACGGATGCCGCAGGGGCGGAGGTCTTCCGCGCCGAGGGTGTGCCGAGCCTCAACCAGGTCCTCGTCGCGGCCGCCAAGGCGCTCTGACCGCCTCCGGTATTCTGGGGGTCGAGCCCCCGTAGCTCAGTGGATAGAGCAGAGGCCTTCTAATCCTTTTGTCGCGAGTTCGACTCTCGCCGGGGGCACGACGATTTGTGGTGCGTTCTCCGCAACAATGGTGCAAAAGTGCTCGTCAAGGCCCATTTGTTGTGATGGGGGGTGACTCTGGGTTGCAGGGTGGTGCGGGCTGGTGCGGCTGTTCGTCGCGGAACGCAGCTCGATCGGCCAGACAGAGGGTGCCGCGTATTCGCTATTGGGAGCGCCGAGCGGAGAGGGTGCTGAAGTGTGTCTCGGTGTTGTCGATCATCTGTTGGCGTTGTTGCGGGGTCTTGGCGGTGACACTGGCGTAGTTGCGCCAGTTCAGATTCTTGATGCCGATCTTTCCGAAGGTGCCTTTGAACAGGATTTTGGTGACGGGGTCGCCGAACCACCAGCGGTACGCGGCGTGGGGTGTGGTCATCACGGTGAGGGCGGTGACGCCGCCCAGTCGGGTCATGTGGTTCCGGAAGGGGTTGCCCTTCGCTTCGGGGAGCTCTTCGAAGTGGATGCCTTTGGTAATGACTTTGTCGAGGAAGCCTTTGGTCATCGCTGGCATGGCCTCCCACCAGATCGGGAATGCGAACACGAGGTGGTCGGCCTCCAGGAGCCGCCGTTGGTAGTCGAGCGTGAGGGGGTCGACCGCGGTGCGCTGCCGCCAGGCGAGCAGATCGTCCCGGGTCATGACTGGGTTGAAGCCATCGGCGGCGAGGTCGGCGAGGTCCACATCGTGACCTGCCCCCTCTGCCCCGCGAATCGTCGCGGCAGCCAGCGCAGCGGTAAGGCTCCGTCGGTGCGGGACGTTGTCCGCTGAGGTGATGGTGTAGGGGTGGTCGAGCACGAGCATGATGCGCATGACAGATCTCCAATCGGTTGATCGAGTAACCGTTGCATATCAAACAGTCGCTTGTCAAACCCTCTGCTAGACTGACCGCCATGCCGGCTGCCGAGTGGGACGAGACCGCGACCTTGTGGTTTTTGGTGCGGCAGGCGGCCGCACGGATGGATCGCGCCGGGGACGCGCTCTACCGGCAGGAGCTTGGGGTCTCGCTCGCGCAGTTCCTTGTGCTCAGCGTCGTGGATGCACATCCGGGGCCGCTCAACCAGCAGGTCATCGTGGATCGCCTCGGACTGACCAAGGGCACCGTGAGCCGGCAGATCGAACTCGCTGTCGAATCCGGACGGATGACCGTGGAGACCTCCCCTCACTCCCGGCGAGAGCACATCGTCCGCCTCACCCCGGAAGGCACGGCCTTGGTTCGTAGGGGCGACGCCGTCCTGGCGAAGAGTCTCGAGTCCGACATGCCCGCCTTCGACCCCGTCGAACTCGCCGCGACGATTCGCACCCTTACGGCGCTCAACGCGGCTTTGGGTGGGGCTCCCAGCCCACAGTGGGCGCGCGCTAAGGCAGAGACTGCTCGGCCTGATCCGAATGCTAACCAAGAGGCTGATGGCCCGCCCAGGGATACTCGCTGAACAGGCCGATTTTCCGAGCGCGCGGAGATCCCCTGTTGAGAAGGAGCCGGGCCCGGCAGTAGCGAATTGCTCTGACAAGCTTGGACTGCGCAACTAATGCCGCGTAGGACGCGACGGCTGCGTTCAGGACTGTGAGGCTGCGCAAGCCGCCGTTAACCACATGAAACATCCGGGGCTGTGAACCCTCGGGCCCGGTTGGCGAGTCGCCCTGGACTAGTAGTACGTGGTTAGGTTGGTCCGGCGCGTTTGCGGTAGGGGCAGCAGCTGAGGATGCGGATGACCGCGGTCTGGAGTGCGGCCAGGGTCTCGTAGAAGCTCAGGCTGCCCCGGCGGCTTTTAGGTCGTCGCCTGCTTTCAGGCGCTGTTCGGTGATGAAGAGGTGAGCGGCGGTCACGAGCGTGACGTGGTGGTTCCATCCTTGCCAGGTGCACCCAACGCGCACGGATCGAACTCTGGCCCGGCGAGCCAAGGGTCGGGGTGATCCCAGCCGGTCTGCGTCTGCGGCCCAGATGAGCGCGTCGGCGTTGACGGCGGGATCCAGCAGCTGTCGAACGGTCGCGCGTTCTCGACGCGCAGCTCGTCGTCGTCCTTCGACGGAGACCTTGGTGAAGACGCGTGGTCGCACCGGCGACGGGTGAGGCCCGTTCCCTCCGGGCTTGCCCGCGCGGTGAAGAGGATGGCGTGCGGCCGTCGATGATCGGTTCATGCTGTAGCTCGCGATCTCCCGTGGCGACGATCATGGGGTCATGACGAAGTCAGTTGCGATCGAGATCCCGCAGAGCGAGCTGGACGATCTGCGGGACCGTCTGCGACGCACGCGGTGGTCGCCGGATTGGCCGGTCGGCGGGTGGTCGGCAGGCACGGATCCGGTCGAGCTGCGACGCCTGGTCGGCTACTGGGCCGACGGCTTCGACTGGTATGCGCAGCAGGAGGCCGTCAACGGCCTGCCGTGGGCGCTCGCGGCGATCGACGGCACGCCGCTGCGCTACCTTCGCTTCGACGGCGAGCGTCCTGACGCGCTGCCGCTCGTCCTCACGAATGGCTGGCCCAGCACCGCGATCGAGCTCGTCGAGCTCGCCCGACGCCTGGCGACGCCATCGCGTTACGGGGGCGACCCGGCGGATGCGTTCACCGTCATCGTTCCCGCACTCCCCGGATTCCCCTTCTCTCCCCAACGGCCGAGCCACGAGGAGCAGAGCCACGAACTGTGGCACCGGCTCATGCGGGACGAGCTCGGCTTCGAGCGTTACGCCGCACACGGCGGAGACCTCGGCGCCGGCATCGTCTCCCGCCTTGCCCAGGCGCATCCCGACGAGATCGTGGGCATCCACCTGCTCGCGGTCGCGTCCCCTGCGGATCTCGATCTGGCGACCGTGACGGATGCCGAACGCCAGCACCTCGAGGCGATGCAGGCCTGGGGTGCGGACGAGGGCGCCTATGAGCATCAGCAGCAGACCCGACCGCTCAGCCTCGTGCCGGCACTCGCCGACTCCCCGGCGGGCCTGCTCGCCTGGATCGTCGAGAAGTACCGCTCATGGAGCGACTGCGACGGGGAGCTGTCGTCGCGCTTCACCGACGACTTCCTGCTCACGCAGGCGTCGCTGTACTGGTTCACCGACTCCATCGGCACGTCGTTTCGACCGTACTGGGAATTCGCGCAGGGGCTGACCACCCGGGTCGGATCGGTCGCCGTCCCCACCGCCGTGGCCCTCTTTCCCCATGACCTCGCCCAACCGCCGCGCAGCTGGGTCGAACGCAGCTACCACCTCACCCGCTACACCCGCATGCCCCGCGGCGGCCACTTCGCGCCCCATGAAGAACCCGATCTGCTCGCAGCCGATCTCAGAGACTTCCTCCGCCCCCTCCGCTGACCGCACGGGTGCTGTGGGCGGGACGAGGTGGAAAGAGCATCCCCGGCCCAGCGCCCCGCGAGTCGGGGCCTCACCCCGTGAAGCTGACACCGGTGAGCTGCTCGGAGACCTGCCAGATGCGGGACGCCTCCTCGGCGTTGCGGATCCGTGAGTAGGGCGGCTGCTCGGCAGGCGCGCCGCCGAGGTGCCCGAAGCCGCGGGGACCGTAGAGGTGACCGCCTTGCGCCTCGGGCGAGGTGGAGGCGTAGAGCGCGGGCAGGCCGGCGCTCTCGACGGTTCCGAAGATGACGCCGCGCGCGGACAGCGCGCGGATCATCCGCGCGAGGCCGGTGTCGCGGTCGCGGCCGACCTCGGGGCGTGCGGCGAGGAGGTTGGTGGGGGCGACGCCGGGGTGGGAGAGGTTGCTGGTGATGCCCCAGCCCCCTGCGGCGCTGCGGCGGTCGAGCTCGAGGCCGAAGAGGCCGAGGGCGATCTTGGACTGGCTGTAGGCGCGGTTTCCGCTGTACGAGCGCTCCCAGTTCAGGTCATCCCAGTTGATGGTGTTCTGGTTGGCGGAGACGCTGATCTGCGAGGTCACGCGGGCACGGCCGGCGCGAAGCAGGGGAAGCAGGCCTGCGACGAGGGCGAAGTGGCCGAGATGGTTGGTCCCGAATTGCAGCTCGAAGCCGTCGCGTGTGGTCTGCCGAGCCGGCGGGGTCATCACCCCGGCGTTGTTGACGAGGACGTCGATCGGACGTCCCT
>DASWPQ010000045.1:0-32192 GCA_036398375.1 Gryllotalpicola sp. | reverse complement strand
GAGCAGTGCGTTGCGCGCATCCTGCGTCTTGCCGAACGCCGGGTTGGTCTGCATCTCGTACATGACGGCGTTGCAGTAGAACGCGGCATCCTGGCTCGCCGCCTGGGCGCAGCCGCTCGGCTGCGCCACGATGTGCGGCTCGATCTTCGTCTTCACCGCGGCGTCGTACTGCGCCTGGCTGATCTTCTTGTCCTTGAGCATCGAGCGCAGCACGTAGTTGCGGCGCGCAAGGGTCTGCGAGTAGCCGTCCTTTGCCCCGTTGACCTTGTTCTTCGGCTGGTCGATGCGCAGATTGTTCGGGTTGTTCAGGATCGCCACGAGCGTGGCCGCCTGCTGCAGGTCGAGCTTGGCCGCCGTCGTGCCGAAGTAGTAGCGGGCGGCGGATTCCACGCCGTAGATCTGGCCGCCGAAGCCCGCGATGTTGAGGTAGCCGAGCAGGATCTCCTGCTTGCTGTACTTCTTCTCCAGGCCGATGGCGAGCTTCATCTCCTGGATCTTCCGCACCGGGGTCTGCTGCGTGTACTCCTTGTAGCAGGCCTGGTACTTGGCGTACATGGCGGCCTGCGCCGCCTGCTGCTGCTTCGCGTCACCGGTGCCGCTGACGAGCACGTTGTACTTCTCGCAGGTCTGCAGGCGCACGTTCTTGACGTACTGCTGCGTGATCGAGGAGCCGCCCTGCACCTCGCCCTTCTTCAAGATGTAGGTGTAGACCATGGCGCGCGCGGTGCCCTGCACGTCGATGCCGCCGTGCTCGTAGAAGCGCGGGTCCTCGGTGCTGACTGCGGCGTCCTTCGTGATCTGGTTGATCTGCCCCCAGCCGTCGATGATGCGGTTCTGCGAGTAGAACTTCGCGATCGAGACGGGCTTGCCGTCCTTGGTCGCGTACATGGTCGACACGGTGGCGAGGGGGTCGATCTTGAGGTATTCGGGCAGGCCTTCGAACACGCCGATGCTGTTGTTCGCAGCCATGCCGGTCACGGCGACGGCGGGGGTGACCGCGGCTGCGACGAGCAGCCCCGCGACCGCGCTCATGCCGAAGAAGCCGAGCAGGCCGCCGATCACACCTGTGGCAGTGCGCTTTCGGGCAGACATAGGATTCAGAGTACAGACGCGAAGCTGGCAACCCGCCCCCGCAACAGGGTTCGCGCCGGATTCCAAGGAGACCAATTGCCGCGCTGGGAGTACGTCACCACCCCCCTGCTTCTGCACCGTGAGACCGCCATTCTGAACAACTGGGGCTCCGAGGGGTGGGAGCTCGTGCAGGTCGCCACAGGGCCGGAGGGCGGCTTGATCGCCTTCTTCAAACGACCGGTTCAGGAGGCGTGATGTCCGCAGAGGCGAAGCTCGTCGAACTCGGGATCGCGCTGCCGGAGGTGCCGGCGCCCGCCGGTGCGTACGTGCCCGCCGTGGTCACGGGGCCCTATGTCTACACCGCCGGGCAGCTGCCCTTCGTCTCCGGCGCCCTGCCCGCCGAGGGCAAGGTCGGCGACGGCCACGGCCTGGTGCCGGCCGGCGACGCGCGTGACTACGCCCGCGTCGCGGCCATCAACGCGCTCGCGGCGGCGCGGTCGGTGCTCGGCTCGCTCGACCGGGTGACCCGCGTCGTCAAGGTCGTGGGCTTCGTGGCATCCGACCCGTCCTTCACCGGGCAGCCCGGCGTCATCAACGGCGCCTCCGAGCTGCTGGGGCAGGTCTTCGGCCCCGAGATCGGCGGGCATGCCCGCTCGGCCGTGGGGGTGGCCGTGCTGCCGCTCGACTCGCCCGTCGAGGTGGAGCTGGTCCTGGAGTTCGCCTAGGGCGCGGCAGCCCCACGCCCTACGCCCTACGCGGCGGGGGAGCTGCGCGGTGTTTGCAGGGAAGGGCGCACGTCTCGCGTGAAACGTGCGCCCTTCCCACGTTCCTCCGCGCCCCTCACCGCAGGTGCAGTCGTTGCGCCATGGCGGCCGCGATCTCGCTGAGGACCTTGCCCCAGCCGAAGAGCACCTCGGCGTAGCCGTAGCGCAGCACGGTGTAGCCCATCCGGCTGAGCCGGCGGTCCTGCCAACGGCCCCTGTTGAGCTGCACGTCCTTGCCGTGCGGCTTGCCGTCGAGCTGGATGACGAGCCGCTCGCCGATCAGCAGGTCGACCGCATGCCCCTCGACCTTCACCTGCTCGCGCACCGCGATCCCGGCGGCACCCAACCGGATGCGCGTGATGGACTCGATCCCGGAGTCGGCTTGAGAGCTGGTCAGGCAGACGACCAATCTGAACCGGCCGCCATGCACCGTGGCCAGTTGCCGGAGCTCGTCCAGCAGGATCTGACCCGTGCGGACCGCCGAGTCGAAGACGGCGACCGCGTACTCGAGCGGCTGGCACTTCGCGACGTGCATCAGCATGTTGATCACGGATTCCATCGCGAGCAGATCACCGGCGGGGTCGATCGGATGCCTCGTCCGGTGCACGATCGCCGGGGGCGTCCTGCCGTCCGGCCCGGCATGTGAGTTCATCGACCGAGCGGCGACGTGGAACCGGCCGTCGTCGATCACCCACAGCCCGCGCTCCCGCGCTGCGCTCACGCAGGCGAGTCGGCCGCCCATCGCAACAGCGCGAAGGGACGCGGCGCGCGCTGCCGGCCGGGCGATGACGTTCTTCCCGATGGCGACGAGGCTCCCGGCGGACAGTGCGCGCCGCAACTGGGCGGTGCTCGCCCCGGCGGCGCGCAGTTGCGCCCGCGTGACGATCCCCAGGTTCACTTCGAGCAATTGGTCGGGTGTCATGCCTGGCAGGATGCCTGGTTCGCGGCATCCGTCAGCCGGGCGAGCAGCCTGAAATGGCACAACCCGGGGGCGCCGTGGGCTGTGCTGGGGGAGTCCGCCCCGAGTCCCGCTTTGCGGGCGCCCGCTGTTCCCACCCCAGGGGGCTGGCGCCGGGAGCAGGCTGCTCCCGGCGAGCGTGTAGCTGAGCCCCAGGGAGTACGAGTGCCGGGCCTACTTCACGGCCGTGGCGATCACCTGCATGACCGTGGTGTCCGCGAGGGTCGTCGTGTCGCCGATCTCGCGGCCCTCCGCGACGTCGCGCAGCAGGCGGCGCATGATCTTCCCCGAACGGGTCTTGGGCAGCTCGTTGACCACGAAGACCTGGCGCGGCCGGGCGATCGGCCCGATCTGCTGGGCGACGTGGGCGCGCAGCTCGGCGGCGACATCCTCGTGGGAGGCGTTCGCGCGCTGCGAGTCCTTGATGATGACGAACGCGACCACGGCCTGACCGGTGGTCTCATCGGACGCGCCGACCACGGCGGCCTCGGCGGTGAGCGGATGCGCGACGAGCGCGGATTCGATCTCGGCGGTCGAGAGGCGGTGGCCGGAGACGTTCATGACGTCGTCGACGCGGCCCATGAGCCAGATCTCGCCGTCTTTGTCCTTGCGGGCGCCGTCGCCGGCGAAGTAGTACCCCTGCTCGGCGAACCGCTCCCAGTACGTCTCGATGAAGCGCTCGGGGTCGCCCCAGATGCCGCGGGCCATGGAAGGCCACGGCTCCGTGACGACGAGCAGGCCGCCCTCGTCCGGGCCGACCGGCGTGCCGGCATCCGTCACGATGTCGACTCCGACCCCGGGGACGGGGAGCTGCGCGCTGCCCGGTTTGAGCGTCGTGACGCCCGGCAGCGCGCTCACCATGATCGCGCCCGTCTCGGTCTGCCACCAGGTGTCGACGATGGGGGTGCGGCCGCCGCCGATGATGTCGCGGTACCAGATCCAGGCCTCCGGATTGATCGGCTCGCCCACCGAGCCCAGCAGCCGCAGCGATGACAGCTCGCGGGACTGCGGGATCTGACGCCCCTGCTTCATGAAGCCGCGGATCGCCGTCGGCGCCGTGTAGAAGAGGGAGACCTTGTACTTCTCGATGATGTCCCACCAGCGGCCGGGCGCCGGCGTCTCGGGCGTGCCCTCGTAGAGGACCTCGGTGGCGCCGTTGGCCAACGGGCCGTAGACGACGTAGCTGTGGCCGGTGATCCAGCCGATGTCGGCTGTCGACCAGTAGACGTCCGTCTCGGGGTGCAGATCGAAGACGTAGCGGTGGGTGAAGGCGGCCTGCGTGAGGTAGCCGCCGCTCGTGTGCAGGATGCCCTTGGGATTCCCCGTCGTGCCGCTCGTGTACAGGATGAACAACGGATGCTCCGCCGGGAAGGCCTTCGCCGTGTGCTCGTCGGAGACCTGGGCGATCTCCTCGTGCCACCACAGGTCGCGGCCCGGCGTCCAGTCGATCGGGTTCTCGCCGCGTTTGACGACGAGCACGTGCTCGACCGAGGTGGCCGGTCCGTCGCCGTGGTCGATCGTGAGCGCCTCGTCGACCGCGGGCTTGAGCGGTGCGACCTTGCCCTTGCGCCAGCCGCCGTCGGCGGTGATGACGAGCTTCGCGTCCGCGTCGTCGATCCGGGCGCGCAGGCTCTCGGCGGAGAATCCGCCGAACACGACCGAGTGCACCGCGCCGATGCGGGCCACCGCGAGCATCGAGATGACCGCCTCGGGGATCATCGGCAGGTAGATCGCGACCCGGTCTCCCTCCCGCACGCCGAGTGCGGTCAGCAGGTTCGCCGCTTTCTTCACCTCGTTGGTCAGCTCGGCATAGCTGATGGCGCGGGAGTCGCCCGGCTCGCCCTCCCAGTGCAGCGCGACGCGGTCTCCGTTGCCCGCGATGACGTGACGGTCGAGGCAGTTGTACGCGACATTCAGCTCGCCGTCGTCGAACCACTTCGCGAAGGGCGGGTTCGACCAGTCGAGGGTGCGCGTGAACGGCGTGGACCAGTGCAGCAGCGAGCGGGACTGATCGGCCCAGAACGCGAGGCGGTCGGCCTTGGCATGGTCGTAGAGGTCGGGGGTGGCGACGGCATTCGCGCTGAACTCCTCGCTCGGCGGGAACCGGCGTGACTCGTGCAGCAGATTGTCGATGGTGTCGACCATGTTGGGCTTCGCTCCTTTGCGAGACGTGGCGGGCGCGTGGCCGCAGATGCCGACGCGGCGTCTCCGACCCTACGCCAGACCAAGGTTGCCAGCGGGCGAATTGCGGATTGCATTGGCCTCGCTATCGCGTACACTAATTAGCGGCTCGGATTTCGTATCCAGCCCGCGGCGTGCGTGGTTCCCCCCAACTATCGCGTCGCTGTGGCGGCACCAGTTCCCCCCAATTGGTGCCGCCCCCTTCTGTTTAACGGCTCGTTTTCGAGGCCGTACGGTGTTTTGCACGTCGTGCGTGGGCCTCTTCCCCCGCACAGAGCGGGTGGCGGATGCCTTCTCCACGGATCAGAGTCCGAGCCGGGCCGCGGAGTCGGGCGCCGTCCCTAGCGTGCCGGTGTGACCGATCGTCCTGCCGCCGCGCCGCCGCCCGGCGCCTCCCTCCCCCCGGTGCCGTTCGTGCCGCGGCGGGCGGCACGCGACGCCCGGTCACACGGCGGCCCGACGACGGCGCCCCCGGTGCTGAACCAGGCGCGGGGCGGAGCCGGGGGCGCGGTCGGGCCGCCGCCTCCGCCGTCCGCGGCGCGCGGCGGGGGGCGAGCCGCGGGGGCGGCCGGGGAGCGGACGGGGGGATCGGCCGCGACGGTCGGCCCGTCGGAGACCCGGGGGGACATCGTCTCGGCGGCGGAATGGGCGGCATTCG
Source organism: Gryllotalpicola sp. (assembly GCA_036398375.1). Lineage (GTDB taxonomy): Bacteria > Actinomycetota > Actinomycetes > Actinomycetales > Microbacteriaceae > Gryllotalpicola. Next base: position 26,560 of record DASWPQ010000045.1, on the reverse strand, counting down.
GACCCCTCGCCCCCTATCTCGCGCTGCCGTCGGCGACCGATGTGCTCGTCGCGCCGGGCGGCACGCTCTGGCTCGACGAGGGCGGCGGGCTGCGGGCCGATGCGACGTGGTCGCTGACGGAGCCGGAGGTGCGCGCGCTCGCCGTGCGCCTGATCGCGCTCGGGGGCCGCCACGTGGACGAGGCCGCTCCGATCGCCGACGTGCGGCTCGGCCGCGGGGTGCGTGTACACGTCGCGCTTCCGCCGGTGTCGGTCGGCGGGACCGCGATCTCGATCCGGGTGCCGCGCACCGCCGGTCTGTCGCTGGGGCGGCTGCGCGCGGGTGGCATGATGACGCCCGCACAGGAGGCGGTGCTGCGCGCCGCGGTGCTCGGCCGGAAGAACGTGCTGGTCTCCGGCGGCACCGGCGCAGGCAAGACGACGCTGCTGGCGGCGCTGCTCTCGCTGGCACGCCACGACGAGCGGATCGTCGTGGTGGAGGACCTGGCGGAGCTCCAGCTCGCGCATCCGCACGTCGTCTCGCTGGAGGCGCGGCAGGCGAACCTCGAGGGCGCGGGCGAGATCGGGCTCGCGCGGCTCGTGCGCGAGGCGTTGCGGATGCGTCCGGATCGGCTCGTCGTGGGGGAGTGCCGCGGCGCCGAGGTGCGGGAGCTTTTCGCCGCCCTGAACACAGGGCACGACGGTGGCGCCGGGACGATGCACGCCAACTCCCTCGCCGACGTGCCCGCGCGCATCGAGGCGCTCGGCGCCCTCGCGGGGCTCGACGCCGAGGCGATCGCGCGTCAGGCCGCGAGCGCGATCGATCTGGTGGTGCACCTCGCCCGCGTCGACGGGCGACGGATCGTATCGGCTCTGGGAACGCTTGGCGTCGATGCCGCGGGGCGCCTGCAGGTGGGCCGGGCGTGAGCTCGCCGGCCGCCGCGCTCGAGGAGGTCGCGTCCGTCGCCCAGCGCCTGGCGGCGCTGCTCGCCGCGGGAGTGACGCCGGAGCGGGCTTGGCAGTATCTGGAGGCGCCCGTCGCCGCGGAGCCCCCGCCGCGGGCGCCGCGAAGCATCCGCACCCTCGAGGCGGCATCCGTCATCGCGGCCGCCGCGGCGGCGGCCCGCCGTGCGGGAGACGTCGCCGCGGCGGTCCGTGCGGAGTGCGCGCAGGCGCCGCCCTTCGGCGCGCCCCGGCATCGGGCGGCGGCGTGGGGCCTGTTCGCGGCGACCTGGGCCGTCGCGGTGCGCTCGGGCTCGCCGCTGGCTGTGACGCTGCAGCGCTTTGCCGCGAGTCTCGGGCGAGCGGCCGCGCTGCACCGCGAGCTCGGCATCGCGTTCTCCGGGCCGAAGTCGACGGCGCGCCTGGTCGGGCTGCTGCCGATGGTCGCTCTCGGCTTCGGTCTGATGCTGGGCTTCGACACCGTGCACGTGCTCGTGGCGACGCCCGTCGGCTGGGGATGCCTGGCCGGCGGCCTCGGCCTGATGGCCGCCTCGCAGCGGTGGAGCCATCGCTTGCTCGCCCGCGCCGAGCCGCGCGAGCTCGTGCCCGGGCTGGAGCCCGAGCTCGTGGCGGTCGCGATGGGGTCGGGCGCCTCCGTCGAGCGCGCTCGCCGCCTCGTGGCGGACGTGCTCGCCGTCCACGCGCCGTTCCTGCCGGCCGAGGCCCGTGCGGCGGACGCCCGCGCGGTGGAGGCCGTGCTCGAGCTCGCCACCCGCGCCGGGGTGCCCACAGTGGGCCTCCTGCACGCCGAGTCGGAGCGGCGTCGGGCGGACGCCGACGCCGCAGGCCGTGCCGCCGCGGCGACGGTCGCGGTACGCCTCATGATCCCGCTCGCCGTGTGCGTGCTGCCGGCCTTTATGCTCCTCGGCGTCGTCCCGGTGCTCGTCGCCCTCTTCGCCGGCACGGGCATCAGCTTCGGGTGATCGCGCGCGGGTCTCGCCCTCCACAGCCCCCGGAACGCCCCGCAGCCCACAGTTCCGAGACCTGGGGCGCTTCTGCTGTCGGACGTTCCCGGCAGGATCGATCACACCCGCGCCGCACCTCGCAACACAGAAAGCAACACAGAAAGAAGGAGTTCTCATGAACCGAATCCACACCGTGTGGGCACGCGCGCGGCACCTGGCCGACGAGGCCGGCTCCGCCACCGCCGAATACGTCGTGGCGACCATGGCCGCCGTCGGCTTCGCCGGGCTGCTCGTCGTGATCCTGAAAGGCAACGAGGTGCGCGGCATGCTCACCGACCTGGTGCACCGTGCCCTTACGGTCGGAAGCTGAGCCGACGGCGGCAGGGCACGACCTCAGGCGCGTTCTCGGCGGTGAACGGGGAACCGTCACCGCCGAGTTCGCGGTCGTCCTGCCGGGGGTGCTGCTCGTTCTCGCGCTGTGCCTCGGAGCCGTGAACGTCGTCGCCCAGCAGCTGACGCTCGGCTCGCTCGCCGCGAGCGGGGCGCGCATGCTGGCGCGCGGCGACGATCCCGCCGCCATGCAGGCGCGCCTCGTGGCGGCGGCGCCGGGCGTCACCGTCGCGCGGAGCTCCGATGGCGGTTTCGTCTGCGTCGCGCTCGAACGGCACGCGCGCTTCGGACCGCTCGGGGCGGGTGCGCTTGAGCTCTCGGCGCACGGGTGCGCGCTCGCCGCGGATCCGCTGCCCGTCGCCGCGGGGTCCGTCGGAGCGGCGGGAGCCGGGCCGTGAGGCGGGGGAGCCGGGCCGGCTGGGCGAACCGGGTTGCGGCTTGGTCGGGCGAGCCGGGCCGGCCTGCCATCTGCGGGGTCGTGCGCCGGGTCGGGAGTCGGACCGTGAGGCGGCGCGGGATGCGATCGGGGTGCGCCGGGCGGCGGGGGGAGCGAGGCGCGGGCTCCGTGCTCGCCGTCGGACTGCTCGGCGCCGTCGTGCTCGCCGCGGCCGCGGCGCTGTTCGCTCTCGGCGCGCTCGTGGCGCAGCAAGAGGTGCAGAACGCGGCCGATGCGGCCGCGCTCGCCGCGGCGGACACGCTGTCTGGCAGGTCCTCGGGCTACCCGTGCGACAACGCGGCCCGTGCGGCGCGCCTCGACGGGGCATCCGTGACCCGGTGCTCGACTGACGGACCCGTCGCCGCGGTGACGGCGGCGCGCTCCTGGGCGCAGCTCGGGCTCACGGCACGAGCGCGGGCCGGGCCGCCGTCGGCGGCTCCCGCGAGCGGCTCGGGGCGGCTAATGGTGGCCAGGGGTGCCGGCTTCGCGGGCTCCTGCTCCGGCGCAGACGCGCTCGGGAGGCGCCGCGGGCGGCGCCTCTGGGAGACGGCTCAGTCGAAGTCCGCCCCGAGGTAGCGGTAGTCGACGGCGCTGGGGATTCCGGTGCCCTCGGCGAACTCGCTCGTCTGGTCGCGTCGGTAGATGTAGCGCGTGCCGCGGCCGTTCGCGGGGATCGTGATCCGGCCCTGCGGCTCCCCGTTCGCGAGGAACGCGGCAGCGAGAGTCTTGCCCTCGAGCGGGCCGTCGATCAGTTTCACGGTGTAGGTTCCGCCTGTTGCAGTTGTAGCCATGCGGCCCATTGTGCTCAGTGCGAGCGGGACGGCAAGGGCTTGCCCGGTTGGCATTTTTCGAGCAATCGCGTCGTTGCTTGTGTGTATCCTCAGCCTGCACGGGTCACTGCACCGTGTCGGCCTATTCAGTAAGCCGGCCTATTAAGAAGGAGTCAGGTGCCAGGCAACAACAAGCTGGTCATCGTCGAGTCGCCGACCAAGGTCAAATCGATCGCTCAGTACCTGGGCGACGGTTACACGGTGATGGCGTCGGTCGGGCACATCCGCGACCTGATCGAGCCGAAGGACCTGCCTGCCGACAAGAAGAAGGGCCCGCTCGGCAAGTTCGGCGTCGACGTCGACAACGGCTTCAAGCCCTGGTACGTGATCTCCGACGGCAAGACGAAGGTCGTCAGCGATCTCAAGCGCGAGCTCAAGAACGCCGACGAGCTCATCCTCGCAACGGATGAGGACCGCGAGGGCGAGGCCATCGCGTGGCACCTGCGCGAGGTGCTGAACCCCAAGGTGCCAGTGAAGCGCATGGTGTTCCACGAGATCACCCGCGAGGCGATCCAGGCCGCTCGCGACCACACCCGCGACATCAACATGGAGCTCGTCGACGCGCAGGAGACCCGTCGTGTGCTCGACCGTCTGTACGGCTACGAGGTGAGCCCCGTGCTCTGGCGCAAGGTCGGTCCGGGGCTCTCCGCCGGCCGCGTGCAGTCGCCGGCCACACGTCTGGTCGTCGACCGGGAGCGGGAGCGGCTCGCCTTCGTCCCGGCGAGCTACTGGGACCTGCTGGCGCAGTTCACCCCCGACGAGAGCACGGCGCCGTTCGAGGCCAGGCTGCAGCGGCTGAACGGCTCCCGCGTGGCCCAGGGCCGCGACTTCGATGACGCCGGGAAGGTGCGCGGCCAGACGACGGTCCTCACCGAGCAGAGCGCCGGAGCGCTCGCCGACGCGCTACGCGCCGCTGAGACGACCTTCGCCGTCGCGAAGGTCGAGTCGAAGCCGTACTCGCGCCGCCCCGCAGCACCGTTCACGACCTCGACCCTGCAGCAGGAGGCGGCGCGCAAGCTGCGCTTCAGCGCGCGGCAGACGATGAGCGTCGCCCAGGCGCTGTACGAGAACGGCTACATCACCTATATGCGTACGGACTCGCCGTCGCTGTCGCAGCAGGCGACCACGGCCGCCCGTGCGCAGGCGGCGGCGCTCTACGGCGCCGACACCGTGCCGGAGAAGCCGCGGCGCTACACCGGCAAGTCGAAGAACGCGCAGGAGGCGCACGAGGCGATCCGGCCGTCCGGCGAGACCTTCCGCACCCCCGACGAGGTGCGGAAGTCGCTCTCGTCCAACGACTTCCGGCTCTACGACCTGATCTGGAAGCGCACCGTCGCGAGCCAGATGGCCGATGTGAAGGGCTCCACGGCCTCCATCGCCATCGAGGCGAAGGTCGGCGGCGGCGGCGAGCTCGACGGCACGATCGCCGAGTTCACCGCATCGGGCACCGTGATCACCTTCCGCGGCTTCCTGGCCGCGTACGAGGAAGGGCGCGACGAGGAGCGCAACGCCGCCGAGCGGGCGGAGGGCGCTGAGGAGAAGCTGCCCCCGCTGGTCGTGGGCCAGGCGCTCCAGAACGCCGGGGTCGAGTCGAAGGGCCACGAGACGACTCCGCCGCCGCGCTACACCGAGGCGAGCCTCGTCAAGGCGCTCGAAGAGCTCGGCGTGGGCCGTCCGTCGACCTACGCGCAGATCATCTCGACGATCATCGACCGCGGCTACGTGAGCCTGCGCGGGCAGGCGCTCGTGCCGAACTGGATCGCCTTCTCGGTGGTGAAGCTGCTGGAGGGCCACTTCTCCGATCTCGTGGAGTACGACTTCACCGCCGACCTCGAGAACGACCTCGACCGCATCGCGGGTGGGGACGACGAGGGCCGCGAGTGGCTGCGGGGCTTCTACTTCGGGACCGAGGCGCACCGCGGACTGCGCGGCGTCGTCGACAACCTCGGCGAGATCGACGCGCGCGAGATCAACTCGGTTCGCATCGCGGACGACATCACGCTGCGGATCGGCCGCTATGGGCCGTATCTCGAAGTCATCGACCCGGCCCAGCCGGAGGCGCCGCCGCGGCGCGTTAACATCCCCGAGGATCTCGCACCGGACGAGCTCACTCCCGCCAAGGCGCGCGAGCTGGCCGAGGCGCCCGAGCAGAGCGACCGGGTGCTCGGCGAGACGCCCGAGGGGAAGCAGATCGTCGTCAAGGACGGCCGCTTCGGTCCGTACGTCACCGAGATGGAGCCAGAGGCTGCGGCGGAGGCCGCCGCAGAGACGGCCGTGGCAGAGGCATCCGCCCCCGCCACGGCGCCGGCCAAGAAGCGCACCACCAAGAAGGCCGCCGTCGCCAAACCGCGCACGGCCTCCCTGTTCAAGAGCATGAGCGTCGACACGATCGACTTCGACACCGCCATGAAGCTGCTCACGCTGCCGCGGGTCGTCGGCGACGACCCGGAGACGGGCGAGCAGATCCTGGCGCAGAACGGCCGCTACGGCGCCTATCTGAAGAAGGGGACGGAGACCCGCAGCCTCACGAGCGAGGACCAGATCTTCGACATCGACCTGCCCGGGGCGCTCGAGCTCTTCGCCCAGCCGAAGTACGGCGCCCGTCGGGCGTCGAGCGCGCTGAAGGAGTTCGAGGCCGATCCGGTCTCCGGCAAGCCGATCCGCGTGCGCGACGGTCGGTTCGGCCCCTACGTCACCGACGGCGAGACGAACGCCACGATCCCCCGTGGGGAGGACATCGAGGCCGTCGACTTCGCCCGGGCCGTGCAGCTGCTTGCCGACAAGCGCGCCAAGGGCCCGGCCGCGAAGCCGACGCGTCGCGCCTCCGCTTCCGCGTCCACCGCGAAGAAGCCGACAACGCGCAAGGCGGCTGCCAAGAAGTGAGCGGCCTCTACATCACGATCGAGGGGCTGGACGGTTCGGGGAAGACGACGCAGATCGAGGCGCTGGCGCGCTGGCTGACGGATGCCGGTCACACGGTCGTCGCGACGCGTGAGCCCGGCGGCACGGAGGTCGGGCGGATGATCCGCGACATCGTGCTCCACCACCGCGGGCACATCGCGCCTCGCGCCGAGGCGCTGCTGTTCGCCGCGGACCGCGCGCACCATGTGAGCACCAAGGTGCGCCCCGCCCTCGAACGCGGTGAGATCGTCATCCAGGACCGCTACATCGACTCCTCCGTCGCGTTCCAGGGCGCGGGCCGGGTGCTCGACCCGGGGGAGGTGCGGAGGCTGTCCGAGTGGGCGACCGAGGGGCTCTCCCCGGCGCTGACCGTCCTGCTCGACCTCGACCCGGAGCTCGCGCGCGAGCGCATCGACGCCGCGCAGCGCGTCTTCGATCGCATCGAGGCCGAGGCGACGGAGTTCAGCAGGCGTGTCCGTGCGGCGTACCTCGAGATGGCCGCCGCGGAGCCCGGCCGCTGGCTGGTGCTCGACGCCGCCCTGCCCGCCGCGGAACTGGCCGCCGCGATCCGGGAGCGGGTGACGGGCCTGTTGAGAACGGCGGGGCTCGTCGGCGCCGCCGGGTAGCCTGAAGACGATGAACGTGTGGTCCGAGCTGACGGGGCAGCAGGACGCGATCGCGGTGCTGCGCGCCGCGGCCGCGTCGGATCCGCGGCCGCAGGCCGTGGGCGGACAGGCATCCGGCGGCAACGCCATGACCCACGCCTGGCTTCTGACCGGCCCGCCCGGCTCCGGCCGCTCCAACCTCGCCTTCGCCTTCGCGAGTGCCCTGCTCAGCCCCGCGGGGCCGGACGGCGACGAGGGCACCGACCGGCAGGTGCAGGCGCGCACGCATCCCGACCTGGCCGTGCTGGCCACCGAGAGGGTCATCATCACGATCGACGAGGTGCGCGAGCTGGTGCGTTCGGCGCAGTATGCCCCGTCTGTCGGGCGCTATCGCGTGATGGTCATCGAGGACGCGGACCGGATGACGGAGCGCACGAGCAATCTGCTGCTCAAGTCGCTCGAAGAGCCGCCGGAGCGCACCGTGTGGGTCCTCTGCGCGCCGAGCGACGCCGATCTGCTGCCGACGATCCGCTCCCGCGTGCGCACGGTCCGGCTCACGATGCCCTCGATCGCCGACGTCGCCGAGCTGCTCGTCCGTCGCGACGGTGTCGACCCCGGCCTCGCCGAAGAGGCCGCGCGGCACGCGCAGTCGCACATCGGCATGGCCAGGCGCCTGGCCACGAACGCCGATGCGCGGGCGCGCCGGGAGGAGACGATCGAGCTCGCGCTCGGCGTCCGCTCGGTCTCGTCCGCCGTCCTCGGCGCCGCGCGGCTCGTACAGATCGCGGGCGACGATGGCAAGGCGATCACGGAAGAGCGGGACGCCCAGGAGCGGGAGGACGCGCTTCGTTCGCTCGGCGTCGAGCCCGGCGGCACCGTGCCCCCCGCGCTTCGCGCCCAGCTGCGCCAGCTCGACGACGACCAGAAGCGGCGCGCGACCCGCAGCCTGCGCGACGGGCTGGACCGAATCCTGGTCGACCTGCTCTCGCTCTACCGCGACGTGATGATGCTGCAGCTCGGCAGCGGGGCGGCCCTCGTCAACGGTGAGCGCGAGGCGGCCCTGCGGGAGTACGCGGCGCGCACCACGCCGGCACAGGCTCTCGGCATGATGGACGCCATCACCGAGGCCCGCAGTCGTATCGACGCCAACGTGAACCCGACCCTCGCGCTCGAGGCGATGCTCGTCGCCGCGCTGGCGCCGGTGGCCGCGTGAGGCGGCCGACGCGCGGCAGGGCGCTGTGCGCCCTCGTCGCGGGGGTGGCCGCGATCGCGCTGCTCGCGGGGTGCACCGCTGGCGGGACGAAGAAGCTGCCGACGGAGACCTCCACGCCGGTGCAGACCCCGTCCGCGGCGAGTTCGACGCCGGGCGCCGAGTCCGGCGCGGGAACGGGCGCGGCGTCGAGCGCCGACACCGCGGCGCTGCAGAGGTTCTACGGCCAGGCGCTCGTGTGGTCGGACTGTGGAGGCGGCTTCCAGTGCACGACGGCGAAGGCGCCGCTCGACTGGAACCGCCCCGCCGCGGGCGCGCCGATCTCGCTCGCGCTCATCCGCAAGCCGGCGCAGGGGCACAGCCGGGGCGCGCTCTTCGTCAACCCGGGCGGGCCCGGGGCCTCGGGCGTCGACTTCGTGCGCAACAGCGTCGGCGCCGCCTCCGCGAAGCTGCAGCAGAACTTCGACGTGATCGGCTGGGACCCCCGCGGGGTCGGCTCGTCGAGCGCCGTGAAATGCTACGGCGACGCGGGGCTCGACGACTTCCTCTACGGCATCCCGGCCGGCCCGCGCGGCAGCAGTCAGTGGCTTGCGGCGAGCGAGAAGTCCGTCGCCGCACTCGGGCAGAGCTGCCTGGAGAACACGGGGCAGCTGCTCGGCCACGTCGACACGGAGAGCACCGCGCACGACCTCGACATGCTGCGCAGCGACGTCGGCGACACGAAGCTCAACTACCTCGGCTTCAGCTACGGCACGATGATCGGCGCGATCTATGCCGGGATGTTCCCGAAGAACGTGGGGCGGATGACGCTCGACGGCGTCGTGGACCCGGCGACCGACTACAATACGCTCTCCGAGCTGCAGGCGGCCGGCTTCGAGTCGAACCTGAAGGCTTACGTCCAGTGGTGCCTCACGACGGACAAGAGCTGCCCGTTCACCGGCAGCGTCGACGGTGCCATGAGCTCGATCGGGGCGCTGCTGAAGAAGGTGGACGAGAACCCGATCACGAATACGGACGGGCGGGTGCTCGGCGCGACCTCCTTCGAGACGGCGATCATCCTGCCGCTGTATTCGACGGCCAACTGGCCCGTGCTCGACACCCTGTTCAAGGACGTCGCGGCCGGCAGCGCGAAGGTCGCCTTCTACCTCGCCGACCAGTACAACGACCGCAGCTCGAACGGGCATTACACCACCAACACGATGGTCGCGTTCCAGGCGATCGACTGCCTCGACTACCGCTTCGAGAGCGCGCCGGCTCAGCTGCAGGCCGAGGCGACGCGCCTGACCCAGGTCGCGCCGGTGATCGGGCCGTACTTCGGCTATCCGGGCATCACCTGCTCGGGCTGGCCGTTCGCCCCTGTGCGCACCCCGGCGCCCGTGCACGCCGACGGCGCCCCGCCGATCCTCATCGTCGGCACGACGAACGACCCCGCGACGCCGTACCAGGACTCGGTCAACCTCGCGCACGAGCTCGCGAGCGGCCACCTCGTCACCTGGAACGGCTCCGGCCACACGGCGTACGGGCGTTCGAACTCCTGCGTCACGAACACGGTCGATGACTACTTCGTCGCGGGCACGGTGCCCGCCCGCGATCCCAAGTGCTGACGATTCGTCAGCTTGGAGCGGCCAAGCGGCGCACATGGTGCAAACTTGCAGGGACTGCAACGATAATGTCCCCGTGACTGATCTAAAAGAACCCGGATTGCGTGAACGCAAGCGCACCGCCACGCGGCATGCGATCGAGCGCGCGGCGATCGGGCTCTCCCTGGAGAAGGGCTACGACAACGTCACGGTCGACGAGATCGCGGAGGGGGCGGATGTCTCGCCCCGCACCTTCTTCAACTACTTCCCCTCCAAGGAGGCCGCGGTCCTCGGCCATGGGCCTGAGGGGCCCGAGCCGGACAAGATCGAGGATTTCCTCGGCGCCGGTCCGGAGCGGCCGATCCTCGACGGCATCCGGGTGCTGCTCGCCGCCTTCATCGACAACAAGAGCAACGAGGACACCCGCGCGGCGCATGAGCTGCAGGAGCTGCGGATGCAGCTCATGCTGCGCCACCCGGCCCTGTTCCGGCAGCGCATGGAGAACATGGAGGAGCTCTCCAACCAGATGATCGAGCTCGTCTCCAAGCGCCTGCTCGTGCTCGACCCCGCCCTCGCCGACGATGCGACGCTGCTGCGCGAGCGCGCCCGGCTGGTCGTGTTCGTCTCCTTCGCGGGCATGCGCAACGCCTGGGCGAGCTGGGCGGACCGCGGCGGCGAGGGCCGGCTCGCCGAGTGCGTGAAGCGCTCCTTCGACCAGTTGCACGAGCTGGCCCGGGTGAACGTCTGAGCCGTGTTCGTCCTGTAAGCTTTTCTCTCGTGTGCGACGCCTGCGTCACCCACGCCGCCTTAGCTCAGTCGGCAGAGCGATTCACTCGTAATGAATAGGTCAAGGGTTCGATTCCCTTAGGCGGCTCCGTTCCCGTTTGCGTCACGCCGACGGTCGGAGGAGGCCCGGTGCTGATCACGGTGACCTTCGAGCCCGATTCCGGGGTGGATGCCTCGGCGCTGAGCCACCTGCTGCGCAAGCATCCCGAGCGGGTGCAGACCTTCACCGCGCCCGTCGGCGACATCCACGTCTTCTACCCCGAGGTCGCGCGGGAGCGGTGCACCGTGGCGATGCTGCTCGAGGTGGATCCCATCGCCCTGGTGCGGAACAAGAAGTTCCGCGGCGACGCCGGCGCGCTCGACCACTATGTGAACGATCGCCCCTACGTCGCCTCCAGCCTGCTGTCCGTGGCGCTCGGAACCGTGTTCCGCAGCGCGATGGCCGGCGGGAGCGCGACGCACCCGGAGCTCGCGGAGGCGGACCTTCCGCTGCGGATCGAGGTGCCGGCGATCTCCACGCGCGGCGAGCGGTCGGAGGACCTCGCCCGGCGCCTCTTCGAGCCGTTGGGGTGGCGGGTGGACGAGCGGCCGATCCCGCTCGACGACGCCCATCCGGACTGGGGAGCGTCGCGGTACAGCGGACTGACCCTGACGGGGCGGCTGCGGCTGGCCCACGCACTGCGGCAGCTGTACGTGCTGCTGCCGGTGCTCGACGACACCAAGCACTACTGGGTCGGCGACGACGAGGCGGCGAAGCTGGTGCGGCAGGGCGAAGGCTGGCTGGCGCAGCATCCGGAGCGCGAGCTCATCACGCGCCGCTATCTGGCCTATCAGAGCGAGCTCGTCGCGCGCGCCGACGCCGGACTCGGCGCTTCGGGGACCGAGGAGGACGGGGCCGGGGGCAGAGAGACCGGCGAGACGCCGTTGCGCACCGCGCGTGCCGACGCGGTGATCGGCGTGCTCCGCGAGGTCGGGGCGCACCGCGTCGTCGACATGGGGGCCGGCGCGGGGGCACTCCTGCGGCGCCTGCACACGGACCGGACCTTCACCGAGCTCGTGGGCGTCGACGTCTCCGCTCGCGCACTCGAGACCGCCGCGCGCCGGCTGGGTCTCGCGACCGCCTCGGATGCGGAGCGGGAACGCGTGCGCCTGCTGCACGGCTCCGCGGTGTACCGCGACGACCGTGTGCGCGGCTTCGACGCGATGGTGCTGATGGAGGTCATCGAGCACGTCGACGAGTCGCGTCTGGCGGCGCTCGAGGATGCCGTGTTCACGCACGCGCGCCCGGGGGCCGTGGTCGTCACGACGCCGAACGGCGAGTACAACGTGCTCTACGCGTCGCTGCCGGCCGGCCGCCTGAGGCACGACGACCACCGCTTCGAGTGGACGCGGGCGCGATTCGCGGAGTGGGCGAACGGGGTGGCGGCCCGCCGGGGCTACACGGTCGAGCTCCGGCCCGTCGGCCCGGTCGACGACGTCCACGGCTCGCCGACGCAGCTCGCCCTGTTCCGACGGGAGGACGCATGACCGAGCTCCGCATCCCGGACCTCTCGCTGGTCGTGCTCATCGGCGCGTCCGGCTCGGGCAAGTCCACCTTCGCCCGCGAGCACTTCGGCCCATTCGAGGTGCTGTCCAGCGACACCTTCCGCGGCATGGTGGCGAACGACGAGGAGGACCAGTCGGCGACCGCCGCCGCCTTCGAGGCGCTGAACTTCGTCGCGGGCAAGCGGCTCGACGCGGGGCTGCTCACGGTCGTCGACGCGACGAGCGTGCAGCCGGAGGCGCGGAAGCGCCTGGTCGATCTGGCCCGGGCGCACGACGTGCTTCCGGTGGCCATCGTGTTCGACCTGCCGCCGCGCGTCAGCGCGGAGCGCAACGAGGCCCGCACCGACCGGCACCTCTCGCCGGGCATCCTGAAGCGTCAGATCGACCAGCTGCGTCGCGGCCTGCGCGGGCTGAATCGGGAGGGCTTCCGTGTCGTGCACGTGCTGCGCTCGGTCGAGGACGTCGCCGACGCCACGATCGCCCGCGAGCCCCTGCTCAACGATCGCCGCGGAGAGCACGGTCCGTTCGACGCCATCGGCGATGTGCACGGATGCCTCAGCGAGCTGGAGGCGCTGCTGGAACGGCTCGGCTACCGCCTGGTGCGCGACGAGCGGAACCGGCCGGTCGACGCCGTGCATCCAGAGGGCCGCCGGGTCGTCTTCCTCGGTGATCTCGTCGACCGGGGTCCCGACGTGGCGGGTGTGCTGCGGCTGGCGATGGGGATGGTGCGATCGGGCAGCGCGCTCGCCGTCTCCGGCAATCACGAGGACAAGCTGCAGCGCGCCCTCGCGGGGCGGAACGTCACGGTGTCGCACGGGCTGGAGGAGTCGCTCGCCCAGCTGGCGGCCGAGCCGGAGGAGTTCCGCGCCGAGGTGGCCCGGTTCTGCCACGACCTCGTGTCCTACCTCGTGCTCGACGAGGGGCGGCTCGTGGTCGCCCACGCGGGATTGAAGGAGCAGTACCACGGGCGGGCATCCGGGCGGGTCCGCGCGTTCGCCCTCTACGGCGAGACGACCGGCGAGACCGACGAGTTCGGCCTGCCGGTGCGCTACCCCTGGGCGCAGGACTACCGCGGCAAGGCCATGGTGCTCTACGGGCACACGCCGACGCCGACGGTCGAATGGGTCAACAACACGGCCTGCCTCGACACCGGCTGCGTGTTCGGCGGGGCGTTGAGCGCGATGCGCTACCCCGAGCGCGAGCTCGTGTCGGTGCCGGCCGAGAAGGTCTGGTACGAGCCGGTGCGCCCCCTGGTCCCGGCCGTGCCGGACCGCGATCCTGGCGTGATGTCGCTGGACGATGTGCGGGGCAAGCTCCTCATCGAGACCGCCGACCACGGCCGCGTCACCGTCAAGGAGGAGCAGACCGCCGGCGCGCTCGAGGTCATCAGCCGCTTCGCGATCGACCCGCGCTGGCTCGTGTACCTGCCCCCGACCATGTCGCCGCCGACGACCGCGGCCGAGCCCGGCTACCTCGAGCATCCCGCCGAGGCGTTCGCGTACTTCCGAGAGCACGGCGTCGACGAGGTCGTCTGCGAGGAGAAGCACATGGGCTCGCGCGCCGTCGTCCTCGTCTCCCGCGATCCGGCGCGGTTCCAGGCGCCCGAGGGGTGGCGCGGGGCGATCCACACCCGCACCGGCCGGCCCTTCTTCGCGGCCGATCGCGAGGCCGAGCTGCTGGCGCGGGTGGATGCCGCCGCCGAGCGGACCGGGCTGTGGGACGAGCTCGGCGCGGACTGGTTCGTGCTCGACGGCGAGATCACCCCGTGGTCCCTCAAGGCCGGGGAGATCATCCGTGAGCTCTACGCCTCGGTCGCCGCCGCCGGAGTGGCGGCGACGGGCGCGGCGCTCGAGGCGCTCGATCGTGCCGCGGCCGCCGGACTCGACGTCGCGGGGCTGCGGCAGCGCACCGCCGCGCGCGCCGACGGCGTCCGATCCTTCCGCGAGGCCTACCGGCGCTACCTCGGCCGGCCCGGTGAGGTGCGCTTCGCCCCGTTCCAGCTGCTCGCCGCCGGCGTGGAGACCTTCGAGGAGCGCGATCACGGCTGGCACCTCGACATCGCCGACCGGCTCGCCGCCGCCGACCCCGGCCTGTTCGCCACGACCGCCCGTGTGCGCGTGGACCTCGGCGACGAGGCATCCCTGCGCGAGGCGACCGCGTGGTGGACGCGACTCACCGAAGCGGGCGGCGAGGGGATGGTCGTGAAGCCGTGGGCCAACCGCGTGCGCGCCGCAAAGGGCCTCGTGCAGCCGGGCATCAAGGTGCGGGGGCGCGAGTACCTGCGCATCGTCTACGGGCCCGACTACCTCCTGCCCGGGAACCTCGACCGGCTGCGGGACCGCGACACCGGCCACAAGCGGTCGCTGGCCTCGCGCGAGTACGCGCTCGGCCTCGAGGCCGTGCGCCGCGCCGCCGCCGGCGAGCCGCTGTGGCGGGTGCACGAAGCCGTCTTCGGCGTGCTCGCGCTGGAATCCGACCCGATCGACCCGCGGCTCTAGGGGGAGCTGGCCCGCGTCGGCGGTGGCACGAACAGCATCCACTCAGACATCCACTCAGCTTGCTCATAGGGTTGAACCATGGAGCTCGGCGTCTACGCGATTCTCGGTGTCGCGGTCATCGTCGCCGTCGCCGCGTTCGCGAGGCGCCTCGGCGTGGCGGCGCCGATCGTCCTCGTCCTCGTCGGAGTCGGCCTGTCCTATCTGCCCGGCCTGCCCGAGGTCGAGGTGCCGCCCGAGGCGATCCTCGACGGCGTCCTGCCGCCCGTGCTGTACGCGGCCGCGCTGACGGTGCCGATCACGGACTTCCGGCGCAACCTGGGCCCGATCGGGAGCCTGTCTGTCGTGCTCGTGGTGATCACCGCGTTCGGGTCCGGATTCCTCCTCTACGCCACGCTGCCGAACCTGAGCCTCGCCGCCGGTGTCGCGCTCGGCGCGGTCATCTCGCCGCCGGACGCGGTCGCGGCGACCTCGATCGGCCGCCGGCTCGGACTGCCGCCGCGACTGCTCACCCTCCTCGAGGGGGAGGGACTCGTCAACGACGCGACCGCGCTCGTGCTGCTGCGCTCGGCCCTCGCGGCGGCGGCCGGCGCGCTCGCCTCGCCCTGGGCGGGCGTGCTCGACTTCCTCTACGCGGTCGTCGTGGCGCTCGCGGTGGGGCTCGCGGCGGGCATCGTGACCGTGTTCGTGCGTTCCCGGCTGACGGATGCCACCCTCGACACCGCCGTGTCACTGATCGTGCCCTTCGTGGCGTTTATGCCGGCGGAGGCGCTGCACGCCTCGGGGGTGCTCGCCGTCGTCGTGGCCGGCCTCTTCACGGGCAACGTCGGGCCGCGCTCCCTCTCGGCGCAGGCGCGCATCAGCGAGCGGATCAACTGGGGCACGGTGCAGTTCCTGCTCGAGAACGCGGTGTTCCTGCTGATCGGCGTGCAGATTCGCGGGCTGATCGAGCAGGTCCAGAAGGACAGCTCGGTGCTGGGGCTCGGGGAGACCATCGGGCTCGGCCTGCTCGCCGTGGCCGCCCTCGTCGTGATCCGCTACGTGTGGATGGTGCCGTTGCTCTCCGGTCTGCGGCGCCGCACCAGGCGACACGAGAAACGTCTGCTGCGGGAATGGCTCTGGCTCTCGCACTATCGGACGCACCCCGTCGAGACGCAGTTGCAGGCGAGGCGCAAGGAGCGCTTCGAGCGCCGCTACGACCGGCGCCGTGCCGACCTCGCGGAGGACCGGGAGAATCAGATCGACTGGCGGGGCGGCGTCGCGCTCGGCTGGGCCGGCATGCGCGGCGTTGTGACGCTCGCGGCCGCGCAGTCCCTGCCGCTGGGCATCCCGTACCGCTCTCAGCTCATCCTGATCGCCTTCACGGTCGCCGTCGTGAGCCTCGTGGTGCAGGGGGCGAGCCTGCCGTGGCTCATCCGCGTCCTGCGCATCCCCGGCGTGGATCGGGGGAGCGACTCGAGGCAGCTCGCCCAGCTGCTCGACGAGGTCAGCACGGCGGGGCTGCACGCCATCGACGAGCCGGAGCTTGTGCTCGGCACGGACGAGCCCGTTGATCCGGATGTCGTCGAACGGGTACGGCAGTCGAGCTACCTGCGCTCGGAGGCCGCCTGGGAACGCGCGGGTGCGCACTCCGAGCCGCTCGCCGAGCAGCCGCACCGGCTCTTCCGCGAGCTGCGGCTCGCCGTGGTGCGGGCCGAGCGGGAACGCCTCGCGGAGGAACGGCGCCGGGGCGCGTACCCGACCCGGGTTCTGTCCGAGGCCCAGGCGATGCTGGACCTGGAGGAGACGCGACTGCGGCCCCCGCGCGCCGGCCACTAGGGCTGGGTCGCGAAGGCCTCAGGCATCCGATCTCGTCAGGGTCTCACCCGGACGGACCGCGAGATGCCGTTCACGAGCCACGTTGACGAGGGCGGAGAGGCCGAGGCGCACGAGGATGTTCGCCGACCCGTACTTCCTCGGGCCCAGCACCCACTGGGTCGTGAGCTTGGCGAGGTCGCCCGAGGCGACGGTCGCCGTGAAGGTGGTGGATGCCGTGCCGGTGCTGCCTTCGACGGCGCCTTCCAGCAAGCCGTCGCTATAGTCGCAGGGTGACCGACCCGAATGACCCGCAGAACGGGGGCGAGCTGCCGCCCACCGAGCCGTTCACCCCCTTCGGCGACAGCAGGGCGGATGCCGCCGGGCAGCCCACCGAGCCGATGACGGCACCTGTCAGTGCGCGGCCGGATGCCGCAGCGCCGGCCTGGAACGTGCAGCCGGTCATCGTCGCCGCCGGCCAGGGCCCGCAGACGCCCGCCGGTGCGGGACGCGGCTGGGCGGGCATCCTGCGCACGATCCGCCGGCACCCGAAGTCCTGGCTCGCCGCGGCCGCGACGGCCGCGTTCCTGATCATCGGCGGCGGCTCCTTCGCGGCGGGCGCCGCGACGCCGCCGGCCCCGCCCGCCGCGCTGAAGCATCCGGCCCCTGCTCCTGCCCCCGCGACGAGCACGGCCTCGCCGTCGCAGACGCCGTCCGAGACCCCGACGCAGACCCCCACGCCGACGGCGCGCCCGACCGCGAACCCGGCGGCCCCCGCGACGGCGCTGAAGACCTGCTCCGTCGCCGGCCCCGCCTCGGACGGGCGGCTTGGAACCCTCGAGGCCCAGGTCGTCGACGCCAAGACCGGGGAGGTGCTGTTCGACCGCAACGGCACCACCCCCGCCCCCACCGCGAGCGTCATGAAGACCATCTCGGCCGCTGCGACGCTCGCCGCGCTCGGCGCCGACTACACCATCCCGACCACCGTCGTAAAGGGGACCGCGCCCGGGCAGGTCGTCATCGTCGGCGGCGGCGACCCGACGCTCAGCGCCGGCGGCGCCTCCTGGTTCCAGGGCGCACCGACCCTCACCGACCTCGCGAACCAGGTCAAGCAGGCCTGGGCGGCCGACCCCGCGAACGCGAACCAGCCGATCACCTCGGTCGTGGCGGACGCCTCGCTCTTCGGCGGCCCGATGTGGCAGCCCAGCTGGGACGAGAACGAGGAACGCGTCGTGCAGGGCTCGACCGCCTACATCGCCGCCCTCATGGCCGACGGCGACAAGCAGGACCCGAGTAAGCTGGAGTCCCCCCGCGGCACCGACCCGGTCGGCGACGCCGGCAAGGCCTTTGCGGCGGACCTCGGCGCGCAGTACGCGGGCGAGGCCACCGCGCCCCAGGGCGCCGCGCCGCTCGGGACGGTGCACTCGCAGCCGGTCTCCGCCCTGCTGAACGAGGCGCTCGAGAACTCGGACAACACCGTCATGGAGATGCTCGCCCGCCTCACCGCCATCAAGGAGGGCACGGGCAACACCTTCGGCGCCATCGACGCCGGCGACACGGCGGCGCTCAAGAGCTACGGCCTCGACGCCTCGGCGCTCACGATCGTCGACGGCTCCGGCCTCTCGTCCGACAACGCCGTGCCCCCCTCGTTCCTGACCCAGTTCATGGTCAAGGTGCTGAACAAGGAGCAGGGCCTCGGGATCGTCTACGACTCGCTGCCGATCTCCGGCCAGACCGGCACGCTGTCCACGGGCTACGGGCGCTTCACGGGCGCCTCGAGCGTCGCGGCGGGCCACGTGCACGCCAAGACCGGATGGATCGTCGGCGGCTACACCCTGGCCGGGATCATCGATGCCAAGGACGGCTCGGAGCTCAGCTTCGCGATCTTCGCCCTCGGCAACGTCGGCGACAGTGCGAAGGCGGCGATCGACTCGCTCACCGCGGCGATCTACGGCTGCGGCGACAACTTGAGCAACTCCTAGCGGTTCGGTTCGGTTCGCGTCGGTTCGTAACGGCTCGGGGCGACGAGAATGGGGTCATGAGTCGGGCCCTGCTGATCGTCGACGTCCAGAACGACTTCACCGAGGGCGGATCCCTCGCCGTGGCCGGGGGCGCCGCGGTCGCCGCCGGCATCACGGAGCTGCTGGCCGAGCACGGAGACGCCTACGACCTCGTCGTCGCGAGCCGCGACTGGCACGACGGCGACAACGACAACGGCGGGCACATCTCGGACCACCCCGACTTCGTCGACAGCTGGCCCCCGCACTGCATCAGCGGCACCCCGGGCGCCGAGTACCACCCCGCACTGTCGGCCGACCGCATCGACGTGCACATCATGAAGGGCCAGGGCCGGCCGGCGTACTCGGCGTTCGAGGGCGCCGATGACTTCGGCAAGACCATCAGCGAGGTGTTCCAGGCCCACGGGGTGACCGATGTGGACGTCGTCGGCCTCGCGACCGACCACTGCGTGCGCGCCAGCGCGCTCGACGCCTTGCGGGACGGCGAGCGGGTCCGGGTGCTCACCGACCTGGTGGCCGGGGTGGCAGAGGCTCCCTCCGAGGCGGCTCTCGTCGAGCTCGCGGCCGCGGGCGCCGAGCTCACGACGAGCGCGGCGGTCGGGGGCTAGCCGGGCGGCCGGCCGGTTGGGCGCGGCCCCTGCGCAGAACTCCGGTGAAAACGGCGGGAGCCGGCGCCGGGCCCCGGGGAATCCGCGGCGCGCGTCCACCGGCGCCGAAAATCACCGGAGTTTTGCGCAGAGGACCGGAGGGGCTGGGGCGGAGGGGCTGGGGCGGGGGCTACGGCAGGACGAGCTGACCGTCGACGCGACGGACGATGCCCCACGGGTTGGCGTCCTGCAGCGACGCGGGCAGGGCGGCGTCGGGGAAGTCCTGATAGGCCACCGGTCGCAGGAAGCGGGCGATCGCGGCCGTGCCGACCGAGGTCGACGCCGGGGCGGTCGTGGCCGGGAAGGGGCCGCCGTGCTGCTGCGCGTAGCTGACGGTGACGCCCGTCGGCCAGCCGTTCCAGAGCACGCGTCCCGCGTGGGTGCTGAGCGTGCGCAGCAGCGCCGCGACGTCGTCGCCGTCCTCGGCGTGCACCCCGGCGGTGAGCTGCCCGCCGATGCGCTCCGCGACGGCCTGCAGCTGCTCCGGCGTCTCGTACTCGACGACGACGCTGGCGGGGCCGAACACCTCGTGCTCGAGCAGCTCCGGCGCCGCGATGACCGTGGCGGCCGAGGCGGTGAGCACGGTCGCCTCCGGTGCGTCCGCGCCGCCCGGCAGGGTCACGAGGGGCGCGACGCCGTCGGCGGCCTCGAGCTCCGCGAGCGAGCGCGTGAAGGCGTCGTGCAGGGTGGGGGAGAGCATCGGGTGCGGGGGCGCCGGGGTGGCACCCCTCAGCCCGGCGATGAGCGCCTGGCGGTCCCCGGCCGGCACGACGAGGTAGCCGGGCTTCGTGCAGAACTGGCCCATGCCGAGCGTGACGGAGCCGACGAAGCCCGCGAGGATCGCCTCGCGCCGCACCGCCCAGGCGGCGGGGGTGACGAAGACGGGGTTGGTGCTGCCGAGCTCGCCGTAGAACGGGATCGGCTCGGGGCGTGCCGCGGCGAGGGCGGCGAGCGCCTGACCGCCGCGCGTCGAGCCGGTGAAGCCGACGGCGCGCACGAGCGGATGCCGCACGAGGTCGGGCCCGGCCGTGTACCCCTCGACGAGCGAGAACAGCCCGGCGGGCGCCCCGGCGTCGGCGAGGGTCTCGACGGCCAGCCGCGCGGTCTCCCGGGCGAGTCGCTCGTGCGCGGGGTGCGCCTTGTGCACGACGGCGCAGCCGGCCGCGAGGGCCGAGGCCGAGTCGCCGCCGAGCACGCTGAAGGCGAAGGGGAAGTTCGAGGCGCCGAAGACGGCGACCACGCCGAGCGGCTCGCCGACGCGGCGCAGATCGGGGCGCGGGCCCATGCCCCAGCCCGGGTCGGCGTGGTCGACGGTCGCGGCGAAGGGCGCGCCGCTTGCGGCATCCGCCCCCAGCAGCCGCAGTTGGAAGGCCGTGCGCGTCAGCTCGCCCTGCAGCCGGCCGATGGGCAGGTGCGTCTCCTCGTGGGCGAGGGCGACGAGCTCCTCGGCATGGGCCTCGAGCGCGGCCGCCATGGCATCGAGCCATGCGGCACGGGTCTGCGGAGCGGCGTCGCGGGCGGCCTCGAAGGCGGCCTGCGCCTCGGTCACGGCGGCGTCGACGGTGAGCGCCTTGGTGTCGGTCATCAGAACACGAATCCTTCCGGGAACGGATCGTTCGGGTCGAGCAGATACTGGTTCAGGCCGGTGACCCAGGCGCGGCCCGTGATCGTCGGGATGACGGCGGCCCGCTCGCCGACCATCGTCTCGCCGATGAGCCGGCCCGTGAAGCGCGAGCCGATGAACGACTCGTTGACGAAGTCCGTCTCGAGCGGCAGCTCGCCGCGCGCCCACAGCTCGGCCATGCGGGCCGAGGTGCCCGTGCCGCAGGGGGAGCGGTCGAACCAGCCGGGGTGGATGGCCATGGCATGCCGCGAGTAGCGCGCATCGGAGCCCGGGGCGATGAACTCGACATGGTGGCAGTGGTCGACCCCGTCGATGGAGGGGTGGCGCGGAGCATCCGTCTCGTTGATCGCGGTCATGATGGCCAGGCCCGCATCCAGGATGTCGCGCTGCCGCGCCCGGTCGAAGGGCAGCCGCACATCGTCCAGCGACACCATCGCGTAGAAGTTGCCGCCGAAGGCGAGCGAGTACGGCACCGTGCCGTAGCCCGGCACCTCGACCGTCGCGTCGAGCCGCTCGGCGTAGGACGGCACGTTCTCGATCGTCACCGCGTCGGCGTGCCCGTCCGTGACGGCGACCCGGGCGATCACGAGCCCGGCCGGGGTGTCGAGCCGGATCGTCGTGACCGGCTCGACGACGGGGACCATGCCCGACTCGACGAGCGCGGTCGCGACGCCGATCGTGCCGTGGCCGCACATCGGCAGGAAGCCGGAGACCTCGATGTACAGCACGCCCCAGTCGGCATCCGGCCGGGTCGAGGGCTGCAGGATGGCGCCGCTCATGGCCGGGTGGCCGCGGGGCTCGTCCATGAGGAAGTGACGCAGCCCGTCGAGGTGTTCCATCGCGTAGAGGCGCCGCTCGTTGGCCGTGGCGCCGGGGATGACGCCCACGCCGCCCGTGACGACGCGGGTCGGCATTCCCTCGGTATGCGTGTCGATCGCGGGGATGACGCGGGAGGAGCGCATGTCTCGACGCTACGCCACGGTCGCCGTGGCCGCCGGGTTCGCGGCGCGATAGGCCTCGAGCGCCGCGACGGCGTTCTCGGTCTCCCGCGTGATCTGGGCCGTGTGCTCCGGGGTGAGCGGGTAGCGCGGCGGGCGGCACGGTCCGCCGTAGCGCCCCACCAGGTCCATCGAGAGCTTGATGGCCTGCACGAACTCGGTGCGCGAGTCCCAGCGGAAGACCGGCACCAGGTGGCGGTACAGCTCGCGGGCCTGCTCGATCCGCCCCTCGCGCACGAGGTCGTAGATCTCCACGGACTCCGCGGGGAAGGCGTTCGGGAAGCCGGCGAACCAGCCGACGGCGCCGTCGATGAGCAGCTCGAAGAGCAGGTCGTCCGCGCCCGCGATGACCTGGATGTCGCACAGCTCCTGGATCTCGAAGGCGCGGCGGATGTCGCCCGAGAACTCCTTGATCGCGACGATGTTCGGGATCTGGGCCAGCTCGGCGACGATCTCCGGGGTGAGGTCGACCTTCGTGTCGATCGGGTTGTTGTAGATCATGACGGGCAGGCCGACGGCGGCGACCTCCTCGTAGTGCTTCACGATCTGCGCCGGGGTGGCGCGGTACATCGTCGGCGGCAGGCAGAGCGCCGCGTCGGCACCGTCCTCCGCTGCGAGCTCGGCCCACTGCCGAGCCAGGTGCGCGCCCGGGGCGTGCACGCCGGCGATGACGATGCCGCGACCCTGGTTGGCGGCGACGGCGGTCTGCACGACGCGGCGGCGCTCCGCGTCGGTGAGCGAGGAGTACTCGCCGAGCGAGCCGTTCGGGCCCACGCCGCGGCATCCGTTCGCCAGCAGCCAGTCGACGTGTTCGGCGAACCTGTCGTAGTCGACGGCAAGGCCGGCGGGGGCGCTCGCGTCCGGGCGGTACGGCAGGGCGGTGGCGACGACGACGCCGCCGAGGTCGAGGGTGGTCATGGCTCGTGCCTTTCTTCTGGGCGGTCTGGGCTGTCCGGGTGATCTGCGTGGGCTGGGCTGTCTGGGCTGTCAGGGCGAGGAAGGCGGGCGAGCTCCGCGAAGCGGATCGGCGCCGCGATGGGCCGTCGGTCGGGAACGGCTCCGTCGAGCGCCGGCCCGATGCGGGCCGCGGCGATCGCCTCGACGGTGCGGCCGCAGATCCGGCCCTGGCACGGCCCGAGCCCGGCGCGGGTCGTGAGCTTGAGCGCGCGCAGGCTGCGCGCACCGGTGGCGTCGAGGGTGCCGCAGAGCCGGCCGTAGCTCGTCTCCTCGCAGCGGCAGACGGTCGTCTCGGGGCGCAGCCAGGCGGTCCAGCCCGGTCGGATGCCGTGCGCGGCCTCGAGTGCGCGGGCGAAGCCGCGATAGCGGGCGATCTGACGGCGGGCGGATGCCGCACGGCGGTCGCCTGGATCGCCGCCGCCCGCGATCCAGCCGGCGAGCGCGCCCTCGCGCAGCGCCGCGTCGGCGCCGCCGATGCCCGTCACCTCGCCGGCGGCGTAGACGGACGGCACGCTCGTGCGCTGGTCGAGGTCGACCCGGACGAAGCGGGAGAGGGGGCCGGAATCCGCCAGCTCGGCGCCCGCGGCGACCGCGAGCTCGAGCCGCGGGGTGAAGCCGTGCGAGACGGCGACCGCGTCGCAGGCGATCGTGCGCTCGGTGCCCGGGATCGGCGCCCAGTCGGCGTCGAGGGCGGCGACGGTCACCGCCTCGACCCGCTCGGTGCCGTGCGCGGCGATGACGCCGGTGCCGATGCGGTACGGGATGCGGTGGCGCAGCTGGCCCCCGGCGTAGCCGGCCAGCTCGCCGAGCTTGTACGGCATGGCGGCGACGGATGCCGTGCCGCCGGCCCAGCCGCGGGCGAGGGCGCCGGCGCGGCTCGCCTCGAATACCCCGAGCACCCGCGCGCCGGTCGCGGTGAGCGCGGCGGCCACGGGCAGCAGGAACGGTCCGGCTCCGGCGACGACGACGCGCTCGCCGACCGCGACGCGCTCCGCCTTCGCGAGCGCCTGAGCGGCGCCGCCGGTGAAGACGCCCGGCAGGTCCCAGCCGGGGAAGGGGAGCGTCAGGTCGTGCGCGCCGGTGGCGAGCACGAGGGCGTCGGGGGAGAGGCTGCGCATCTGTCGCTCGTTGCCGTCGGCGTCGCCCACGGCGTACTGCAGCGTGGGCGCGTGGTCGCTCGGGCCGCGGTCGGCAGTTGAGCACGGTTCAACCGCCCACAACTGCGCGGAAGTGACGACTGCGGCGCGGGGGTGGGACGTGACGGCGCGGGAGAGCGCCGTGAAGTCGCCCCAGCCGTGGTGCAGCAGCGCCTCGTGCGCCGCGGGGCGGGAGGGCGGCAGATGGCGCCAGTACTGGCCACCGAGCCCGTTCGCGGAGTCGAGCAGCGTCACCTCGGCCCCGGCGCGCAGCGCGGCGTTGGCGGCGGCGAGCCCGGCGGGGCCGGCTCCGGCGATCGCGACGTGGGTCATGCTCCGATCTCCGGCAGCTCTTCGTCCTGGAACCCCACGGCGTCGCCGTCGTGGGCGGTCCGTTGGCAGGCACGCACGTCGCGCACCCCGTTGACGGTCACGAGGCAGTCGAAGCACACTCCGATGCCGCAGAAGACTCCGCGGGGGCGGCGCCCGGCGGCGGTGGTGCGCCAGGCGAGGCGTCCGGCGGCGAGCAGGACGCCCGCGACGGACTGGCCCGCCACCCCCGAGACAGGAGTGCCGTCGACGATGATCGTCACGGCCACGGGGGTGGCGGGGGTGATGGGGTCGTGCTCCGGGGGGAGCATCCGCGCGCTCATGCGGCCGCCTCGAGGGTGGCGCGGGACGGCGAGAACGGCACCGGGTCGAGCACGGGCGTCGCCCCTGTGATGAGGTCGCGCAGCAGCTCGGCCGTACCGAGGGCGAGGCCGATGCCTGCGCCCTCATGACCGGTCGCATGCCAGAGGCCGGTGATGCAGGCATCCGGCCCGATCACGGGCAGATGGTCGGGCATAAACGGCCGGAAGCCGCCGTAGACGCGCATGACCGCGGCCTCGGCGAGGAAGGGGAAGACCCGGGTCGCCTTGGCGGCGATCTCGCGCACGGCGGCGAGGTCCAGGGCGGCGTCGAATCCGCGTTGCTGGCGGGACGAGCCGACGAGCACCGTGCCGCCCGCCGTCGACTCGATCACGCTCGAGGTCTGCAGCGCGGCGGCATCCGACTCGACGGCGCCCACATAGTCGGCGTCGTAGACCTTGTGGAAGATGCGGTGCGGCATGCGCGTCGTCACGAGCACCACACCGCGGCGCGGCCGCACCGGCAGGCTCGCGCCGAGGGCCGCCGCGACGTCGCCCGACCAGGGGCCGGCCGCGACGATCACGTTGTCGGCGGAGAAGTCGCCCCGCGTCGTCCGCACGCCCGTGAGGCGGCCGGTGCGGCCGGCATGATCGGATGCCGCGCGCAGCGCGCCCGTGACGCGGGCGCCGAGCACAACGCGGGCGCCGCGTGCTCGCGCGGAGGCCAGCAGGGCCTCGGTCGCGATGACGGGCTGCACCTGCGCGTCCTCCGGGTAGTGCACGGCGGCGGTGATCGCCGGGTTCACGTCGGGCTCGAGCTCGAGCGCGGCGGCGATGCCGACCGCGCGGGCGTCGATGCCCGCCGCGCGCTGCTGTGCGGCGAAGTCGAGGAGCGGCTGGGCGCCGGCCTCCGTCGTCGCGACGACGAGGCCGCCCTTGCGCTCGTACTCCACGGGCGGCAGGGCCGCGGGAAGCTCGGCGTCGAGCTCGGCCTGCAGCCCGTCCCAGAGGGTGAGGGAGTGCTGCGCGAGGCTCAGCTCGGGGCCCGGCAGCTTGTCGGAGACGAGCAGGTTGCCCTCGCCCTGACCGCTGGTCCCGGCGGCCGCCCCGGCCGCGTCGAGCACCGTGACGGTGAGGCCCGCCCCGGCGAGAGCGCGAGCGCAGGCGGCACCGACGGCTCCGGCGCCGATGACGATCGCGTCGCTGTGCATGGCTGCTCGGCCCTCCTGATAGCGCACCGCCCTACGACGGCCTCCCTTGTAATATGTCACATACTTATCGAATCTGTGAACCAGGCATGCCGGGCACCCGGTGCCCCCATTCTGGTGGCGCTCAAGTCCGATCGCGCTATCGACCGAACCGCGCATGATGCGGACCGCCCGCCTGATCTGAAATGGGAAGTGTTACACGTCCGAAACGCGATGTGTGACATGGTACAGGAGGATTTCATCGACACCTGACCCTGAAAGGACTCGATGCCGCCTCTTGCCCAGCTCAACGACATCTCGAAGCGCTTCGGAAACACACAGGCACTCCGCGGGGTGAGCCTTGACGTGGAAGCCGGTACCGTGCATGCCGTCGTAGGCGAGAACGGCGCGGGCAAGTCGACGCTCGGCAAGGTCCTCGCTGGCCTCTATGCACCCGATGACGGGGAGATCCTGGTGGATGGCCAGCCGACTGGTCGCTGGTCGGTCAACCGGGCGCAGGACCACGGCATCGTCATGATCGCCCAGGAACTGTCGCTCGTTCCGCAGCTCACCGTGGCGCAGAACATCTTCCTCGGCCTCGAGCGCAACGTACTGGGCCTGCTCACAGGCAGCCTTCGTGCGCGCTACGACGCGCTCGAATCCACGGTGCAGTTCGGCCTCGATCCGAACGTGAAGGTGGAGCAGCTCAAGATCGCCGAGCAGCAGAAGGTCGAGATCCTACGTGCGCTGGCCCGCGATGCGCGGGTTCTGATCCTCGACGAGCCGACCTCGTCGCTTACGGGGCACGAGACCGAGCAACTGCATGCGACCGTCCGTTCGCTCGTGGCCGGCGGGACGGCCGTGATCTATGTCTCCCACTTCCTCGACGCGGTGCTCGAGGTCAGCG
>DASWPQ010000044.1:0-27521 GCA_036398375.1 Gryllotalpicola sp. | reverse complement strand
AAGCCGATGTCCTCGGTCGGCGGCGCGAGCTCGAAGGGCACCGTGCGGAACTCGAGCGTGCGGTCGGCGAAGGCGCGGCGGTTGTCGTCGAAGGTGCCCTGGCGCAGGCGCTCCTGACGCAGCGACTCGATGTCGACGTCGGCCACGGCCAGTCGCGGGCCGTCCGGGAAGCGCTCGGTGGCGGCCAGCAGCGTGCCCGTCTCGTAGACGAGCGTCTCGCCGTCCCAGGAGAGGTCGTTGCTGGACTCACCCATGCCGGCGGCGGCATATACATACGCGGCGAGGCAGCGCGCCGAGGCCGACCTGGCGAGCAGCTGACGGTCCTCAGCGCGGCCGATCGTGATCGGACTGCCGGAGAGGTTCGCGAGAACCGTGGCGCCGGCCAGCGCCGCCTCGGCGCTCGGCGGGATCGGCACCCACATGTCCTCGCAGACCTCGGCGTGCAGGACCAGGCCGGGCACATCGGATGCCTCGAACAGCAGCTCGGGGCCGAACGGCACGGTCTGGCCTGCGAGCGCGATCGAGCCGCCGCGCTGGTCATCGCCCGGCGCGTACCAGCGGCGCTCGTAGAACTCGCGGTAGCTCGGCAGGTAGGACTTCGGCGCCACACCGAGGACACGCCCGCGGTGGATCACGACCGCGCAGTTGAAGAGGCGGTTGCCGTGGCGCAGCGGCGCACCGATGACGAGCACGGGCAGCAGCTCGGCGGATGCCTCGACGATGCGGCCGACGGCGGATTCGACTCCGTCCAGCACGGCGTCCTGCAGCACGAGGTCGTCGATGGCGTAGCCGGAGAGGCACAGTTCGGTGAAGACGGCGACCGCGACGGAACGCTCGTGGGACCGCCTGGCCAGCTCGATCACCTGGTCGGCGTTGGCGGCCGGGTCCGCGATCGCGATGGGGAAGGTCACGGCGGCGACGCGGGCGAAGCCCTGCGCATAGGCGCCCGCGTCGGCCCCGAACGCGCGCGCGCCCGTGAGTCGGTCTGTCGTCATGCAGCCAGTCTGACAGACCCCGTCACGGGCGCGGCGGAGCTACGCGGGAGCTCAGGCGGTGAAGCGCTCCGGCTCCTGCTGCTCCTGCTGCTGCAGGTACTCGGGGGCCTTCGGTAGGTCCTGCATGGCCACGGTCGGGAGGTCCGCGGCGGCGGGGGTGACGGCCGGGGCCGGCGCGGGCGCGGGGGCCACCGCGGACGGCGCGAACCGCTCGTGGTGCTGCTGCGCGATCCACTTGTCCTGCTCGGCGTCGAGCTGGCCGGTGGGCGTTCCCGACTCGAAGCGCCAGCGCTCCAGGTCGGCGGAGAAGATGCGCTTGGCGCGGCCCGGCTTGTTCTGCCACTCGATGAGACGGTCGCGGAATTCCGCGACGACGGGGTCGAGCTGGTAGCCGAAGGTGGCGGAGTTTCGTTTCATCTCGGCCAGCTGGTGGCTCGCCCAGTTGGCGGCGATGCTCGAGCCCTTGATGGGCAGGAGGCGCACGAGGATGTCGGCCTGGCCGACGGCGCGGTCGCTCAGCACCTGCTCGGCGGGGGTGAGCGAGTTCCAGACGGATGCCTCGGTCGCGGCGTCCACGAGGGCGGCGATCGCCGAGGCCTTCTGCTGCCGGTCGGTGCGCGCAAGGATGCCGCTGACGGTGCCGCGGGCGATCCAGGCTGCGATCAGCCCGGCCACGATGATGCCCACGAAGAGCATCGCGAGGGCGAAGAGGAGGGGTTCGTTGCTCGAGTCGGTGAACCAGCTCACGAAAGCGTTCCATAGCTGCATGCGGCGAGGGTATGACGGCACCGGGGCGATCTCGGGAACGAACGACGGCGCGCCGTGGTTTGAGAGGATGGACCGATTGAAATGAAAGGGGCCCACATGCAGACCTTCGTCCTCGCAGGCGGCTGTTTCTGGTGTCTCGACGCCGTCTACCGCACTCTGCGCGGCGTCAGCGACGTCGTCAGCGGCTACACCGGCGGCACGGTCGCCGATCCGAGCTACGAGCTCGTGTGCACCGGAACCACGAACCACGCCGAGGCGGTCGCCGTGACCTTCGACGAGACCGAGATCCCGGCATCCATCATCCTCGACGCGTTCTTCACGCTGCACGACCCGCGGCAGCTGAACCGTCAGGGCAACGACGTCGGCACGCAGTACCGCTCGGCGATGTTCTACGCCGACGAGGAGCAGAAGAGGCTCTTCGAGGAGGCGATCGCCCGGGCCAATGACATCTGGGGCGGCGGGGTGGTCACCCAGCTCGAGCCGCTCGGCGCCTTCTACCGCGCCGAGGAGTACCACCAGGACTTCTTCGCCAAGAACCCCGGCCAGGGCTACTGCCTCGCGGTCGCGCTGCCCAAGGTGAACAAGGTGCGCAAGGCGTTCGGGGAGTACGTCACGGCGGCGTAAGCGCGCAGTTCTTCCCCAGCACAGGCCGCGGATTCCGGGATCCATCCCCGATCCGCGGCCTTCGCCGTCTCGAGGGATGCCTGTGGCTGCGAACCTCGTCGCATGCGCCGCCCGGCGCCGATCAGAGAGGAACATCCAATGAGCGCATCCATCACCGTGAAGGGCTTCGTCGCCACGCAGCCCAAGTTCGTCATCGTGGGGCAAAACCTCGCGATCGCGAACTTCCGCCTCGGCTCGTCCGACCGGCGCTTCAACACCACGACCGGCCGCTGGGAGACGGCCGGCGTGAGCTGGTACTCGGTCGCGTGCTTCCGCGACCTCGCGAGCAACGCCTTCGCCTCGCTCAACAAGGGGGACCCGGTCATCGTCTCCGGCCGGCTCAAGGTGAGCGAGTGGAGCGCGGGCGACAAGTCAGGGCTTGATGTGGAGATCGAGGCCGACGCCGTGGGGCACGATCTGCGCTGGGGGAAGGCCATGGGCTTCGCGCGGACGACCGCGCGTGCGGCAGGCGGGCGCGACGGCGAACCGCACGGCACCGATGACGATCAGACGCCGCCGGACCCCGACGCGGAGTCCGCTGCCTCCGGCTGGGCCGACCCTGCTGCGGCCATTGCCTCGGCGACGACGGAGGACGCGGGGGAGCCGACAGCTTTCGAGCTGGTCGGCATCGACATCGACGAAGAGACGGGCGAGGTGCTCACCGCGACCGGTGAGACGCGCACGCCGTTCTGATCGGCGCGGCCGATAGACTCGCCCGAGGCTTGTCTCGGGGTGAGCCGGTGAGGGGTGTTGTGCGGGCTGTCCTGGCGCGAGCAGGCGTCGCCGTCGTCGCCGCCTGCGCTGCATTCGCACTCACGGCCTGCACCAGCGGTCACGGTACGGCCGACACTCCGACTCAGACGCAGACCGCCTGGACCGAGCTGCCCAGCGGCTCCGCCAGCACGGGCGCCCCGTCGGCCCGGTTCGTGCCGGGCGGCGCGGCCGCGCAGAACCGCGGGGCGTTCGACGCGGCGATCCGCGGTGTCGTGCAGACGAGCTCGAACGCGGGCGGGGACGCGGTGGTCTCCGCGCTCGTCTCGGCCGGTTTCGATCGGGCGGCGATGCAGGTCAGCGCCAGCACGACCTCCGCGAAGCTGCAGCCCGGCTCCATCTCGGTCGCCGTGAAGCTCGGCAGCCAGTGCCTCATCGGGCAGTGGGGCGGTGCGATCGACGGCTATCATTCCACGGTCGCGCAGGTCCTCGGCTCCGGCGGCTGCCTCATCGGCGGCACCGCGCCCCTCGACTGACGCCCCGTTCCGGCTCACCCGCCGCACGGGTCGCGCGGCCGCCCCGAATAGACTCCGAACAGCCCCGATCGACTCCTAAATAGACTGAGGACATGGCCGACTACATCTACTCAATGGTCCGCGCGCGCAAGGCCGTGGGCGACAAGGTGATCCTCGACGACGTGACGATGTCGTTCCTGCCCGGAGCGAAGATCGGCGTGGTCGGCCCCAACGGCGCGGGTAAATCCACGATCCTGAAGATCATGGCGGGGCGCGACCAGCCGTCGAACGGTGAGGCGCGGCTCTCGCCGGGCTACTCCGTCGGCATCCTCATGCAGGAGCCCGAGCTGGACGAGGACAAGACCGTCCTCGAGAACGTGCAGATGGGCGTCGGGCCGATCAAGTCGAAGATCGACCGCTTCAACGAGATC
This sequence comes from Gryllotalpicola sp., assembly GCA_036398375.1. Taxonomy (GTDB): domain Bacteria; phylum Actinomycetota; class Actinomycetes; order Actinomycetales; family Microbacteriaceae; genus Gryllotalpicola. Next base: position 23,438 of record DASWPQ010000044.1, on the reverse strand, counting down.
TCCGCGGCCATGGCCGACCCGGATGCCGACTTCGACTCGCTGCTTGCCGAGATGGGCACCCTGCAGGAGGAGATCGACGCCGCCGACGCCTGGGACCTTGACTCGCAGCTGGAGCAGGCCATGGACGCGCTGCGCTGCCCGCCGTCCGACGCGATCGTCGGTGTGCTCTCCGGCGGTGAGAAGCGCCGCGTGGCGCTGTGCAAGCTGCTGCTCGAGAAGCCCGACCTGCTGCTGCTCGACGAGCCCACCAACCACCTCGACGCCGAGAGCGTGCTCTGGCTCGAGCAGCACCTCGCGAGCTACCCCGGCGCCGTTCTCGCCGTCACCCACGACCGGTACTTCCTCGACCACGTCGCCGGCTGGATCTGCGAGGTCGACCGCGGGCGCCTCTACCCCTACGAGGGCAACTACTCGACCTACCTCGAGAAGAAGGCACAGCGCCTCGAGGTGCAGGGCAAGAAGGACGCCAAGCTTGCGAAGCGCCTGAGCGAGGAGCTCGACTGGGTGCGCAGCAACGCCAAGGGCCGCCAGGCCAAGTCGAAGGCGCGCCTGGCCCGCTACGAGGAGATGGCGGCCGAGGCCGAGCGCACGAGGAAGCTCGACTTCGAAGAGATCCAGATCCCCGCGGGTCCGCGTCTGGGCGACATCGTCATCGAAGCGAACGACCTCAAGAAGGGCTTCGGCGAGCGGGTGCTCGTCGAGGGGCTCAGCTTCACGCTGCCGCGCAACGGCATCGTCGGCGTCATCGGCCCGAACGGCGTCGGCAAGACCACGCTCTTCAAGACGATCGTGGGCCTCGAGGACCTCGACGGCGGCACGCTCAAGGTCGGCGAGACGGTCAAGATCTCCTACGTCGACCAGACCCGCTCGAACATCGACCCGAACAAGACCCTGTGGGAGGTCGTCTCCGACGGCCTGGACTACATCCAGGTCGGCAAGACCGAGGTGCCGAGCCGCGCCTACGTCTCGACCTTCGGCTTCAAGGGCCCGGATCAGCAGAAGAAGGCCGGCGTGCTCTCCGGCGGCGAGCGCAACCGCCTCAACCTCGCGCTGACGCTGAAGGAGGGCGGCAACCTGCTGCTGCTCGACGAGCCGACCAACGACCTCGACGTCGAGACGCTCTCCAGCCTCGAGAACGCGCTGCTGGACTTCCCCGGCTGCGCCGTCGTGATCACCCACGATCGGTGGTTCCTCGACCGCATCGCCACGCACATCCTGGCCTACGAGGGCACCGAAGAGGAGCCGGCGGACTGGTACTGGTTCGAGGGCAACTTCGAGGCCTACGAGGAGAACAAGGTGCAGCGCCTCGGCGCCGACGCGGCGAAGCCGCATCGCTCCACCTACCGCAAGCTGACGCGCGACTGATGACAGCAGCCCAGGCCGCGCCCGTGGGGCGCCGCATCCACGTGCCCACGGTCATGCGCTTCAGCGACCTCGACGCCTACGGGCACGTCAACAACGTCGCCATGCTGCGCTTCTTCGAGGACGCCCGGGTGCAGGCCTTCTGGGCCGGCGACCCCGAAGAGGAGAGCCACCTCGAGGCCGGCGCGTTCGCGGACACCGCGGTGCTGCGCTCGCGCCCGGGCGAAGGCACGCTCACGGTGCTGGCCCATCAGGAGATTGAGTATCTGGCGCAGGTGCCCTTCCTGCGCTCGCCGCTCGACATCCAGATCTGGGTGGGGCGGCTCGGCGGAGCCAGCCTCGAGCTGTTCTACGAGGTGTACGCGCCCGTGACCGCGCGCGAGCACGTGCTCTACGCCCGTGCCGCGACGACGCTTGTGCTGATCGACGCGGAGACGCAGCGGCCGCGCCGCATCAGCGCAGAGGAGCGTGCCGCCTGGGAGCCCTACGCGGGCGAGCCGCTGCGGTTCCGCCGGGGCAGCTCGGCGGGTTAGGCCGGCATCCCGTCTCGGCGGCTCAGGTCTGTCGGGCGCCTCCCAAAGCGGACCCGTGCCGGAACGGTGCGGGTCAGTCGCGGTCCGCAGTGTCGCCGGGAACCCGCAGCATGCCCTCCTGGGCGAGGGTCGCGACGAGCCGGCCGTCGTGGCTGTAGATCCGGGCGTGCGCGAGCCCACGGCCGCCCTGGGCGCTGGGGGAGTCCTCGACGTACAGCAGCCACTCGTCGGCGCGGGCCGGCCGGTGCCACCACATGGCGTGGTCCAGGCTCGCCAGCTTGACCCCGGGCGTCGCCCACGCCACGCCGTGGCGGCGCATGACCGGCTCGAGGATCGTGTAATCGCTCGCGTAGGCCATGGCCGCGCGATGCAGCACGGGGTCGTCGGGCAGCCGGGACTTCGCCCTGAGCCAGACCGCCTGGCGCGCAACGCGCTCGCCCATGCCGTCGTTCGGCAGGTACACGGGCGCGTCGATGTACCGGATGTCGAAGGGACGCGCCTGCGACCAGAACTGCGCGGCGGGGTTCTCGATGCCCGCGAGGTGCTCGCTGACGGGGCTGAGCGACTCGGGCGCCGGGACATCGGCGGGCATGTCGACCTGGTGCGCGACGCCGTCCTGCTCGACCTGGAACGAGGCGATCAGCGACATGATGGGCACGCCGTCCTGGAAGGTCTGCACGCGACGGGTCGAGAAGGAGCGCCCGTCGTGGATGCGGTCGACCCCGAGCGTCACGCCCCGTCTCACGTCGCCCGGGCGCAGGAAATAGCCGTGCAGCGAGTGGATGAGCCGATCGTCGGGCAGCGTGCGCGACGCGGCGATGACGGACTGGGCGAGCACCTGGCCGCCGAAGACGCGTCCATGCGGCATCCACTGACTCGGCGCGGTGAAGATGTCCTCATGGGTGCGCGCACCGGTGTCCGTGAGGTCCAGAGCCTGCAGCATCGCGAAGACCGGGTCCATGTCTCGTAGTCTATTCATGCCCATGAGTCCGACCTTCTCGCTCGACGACGCCCTCGCCGTCACCGATCTGCAGACCTATCTCGGCCGCGCCGGGCGGGTGGAGGACGGCTCGGTCCGTCTCGTCGCCGCCCACGGTGTGCTCGCCGCCTACACCGCGGTGCTGTACCCGCACGGCCTGCTCGACCGCACGCCGACGGTGCTCGGGCTGCGCACCTTCACGACCGACCCGGCGGCGGAGTTCGACGCCGTCGTCCCGACCCGCTCGCTGCTCGACCGGCTCGCGCGTGCCGATCCCGCGGGCATCCGGCTGCCGCTCGAGGTCTCGACGGTCACCTGGGCGGGCATCTCCCCGCCGCGGGGCGGCTGGCAGCAGGTGGGGCAGACGGATGCCGCGCTGCTGCGCCGCGTCGCGGAGGAGGGCATCGCCGAGGTCGCCCGGGCCATCCCGGAGGGCACGGGCGAGCAACTGGTCTGGCGGGTGCGCGGCTCGGTGTGGGGGGCCTCGATCGAGCAGCTCGACGATGTCGTGGCCGGTGCCGCCTTCGCTGCCGACTCGCTCGGCTTCCTGGGCGGCTCGGATGAGGCGGTGCCGATCTACGAGACCGGCACCTGGACGCGCCTGTCGATGACGCGCGGGCATGTGCTCGTGAAGCGTGTGCCCTGGTCCCTGCACGGCTAGGCGTGCCCGGGCACCCCGTACTCGCCCACCGTTTGAAGTTCGGTAATGCATCGCTCGCCCCGAGGCCGCTCGGCGTCGGGAACCTGTCTGCGGACGACCCCCGACCGAGTGACAGTACGGAACCACGATGCACGAACCAGAAGAGCCCGCGCCCGCGACCGGCGTCACCCGCCGTCGCATCCTGGGTGCGGGTGCTGCGGCCACCGCCCCTGGGCGCAACCTCTCTCATGCTTCCGTCGAACGTGCAGAAGGCGCTGGCATCCGGCCCGCCCCGGCGCGGTCGCGGCAGCCTGAAGGACGTCAAGCACGTGGTCATGCTCATGCAGGAGAACCGCAGCTTCGACCACTACTACGGCACGCTGTCCGGCGTGCGCGGCTTCGACGACCCGACCGTGCAGCGTCAGTCCGACGGCCGTAGCGTCTTCTATCAGCACGACGCCTCCAGCCCCGAGGGCTACCTCCTTTCCTACCGCCTCAACACCAAGATCTCCGCGGCGCAGGCCATCCCATCGACCGGCCACGAGTGGACGGTGCAGCACTCGGCCCTCAACGGCGGCAGGAACGACAACGGGCTGCCGGCGCACATCGCGGCCGACGGTGCGACCAACGGCCCATACACGATGGGCTACTTCGCCCGCGAGGACATCCCGTTCCAGTACGCGCTGGCCGACGCCTTCACGATCCTGGACCATTGCCACTGTTCGGTCCTCGGCCCGACGGCGCCCAACCGGCACATGCGGATGACCGGAACGATCGACCCGAACGGTGTGGCGGGCGGTCCCTCGCTGACCACGAGCGGTCCGGACAGCCAGTTCTCCTGGACGGCCTACCCCAAGCGTCTCACCGACGCCGGGGTGAGCTGGAAGATCTACCGCGAGTCGGGCAGCCTCACCGGCGCCGCGGCGATCAGCAAGCTCACCGAGTTCGGCGAGGCCCAGCCGGGCGACCCGCTGCACGACAACGGCATGGCGTCGCAGCCGCTTGGGCAGTTCGAGTACGACTGCCTCAACGACTCGCTGCCGACGGTCAGCTGGATCCTGCCGCCGGCGAACGCCGACGAGCACCCGGCCAACCTGCCGGCCACCGGTGCGCAGTTCGTCGCCAGCAAGATCGACGCGATCGCGGCCAACCCGGAGGTCTGGGCCACGACGGTCTTCATCCTCTCCTATGACGAGAACGACGGCCTGTTCGACCACGTGGCGTCGCCGACCCCGCCGAAGGGCACCCCGGAGGAGTTCGTCTTCACGACCTCGAACACCGGTGTCGCTCGCGCCCGCACGCGGGCGACCACCGCTAGTCAGCCCATCAGACGGTTCCGCCTCACGCGTGCAGGCGCGTCGCTCCTCCCGGGCACGCCTGCAGACCGCGTGCGGTGGGGGTGGCACCGCGGTCGTGCCGCGCGGGACGCCCCGCCGCCTCAGAGCCTCGCGGCGGCGCGTCCCGCGACGCGGCCGGAGAACAGGCATCCGCCCAGGAAGGTGCCCTCGAGGGCGCGGTAGCCGTGCATGCCCCCGCCGCCGAAGCCGGCGACCTCGCCCGCGGCGTAGAGGCCGGGCAGCGGCGCGCCCGACGGCGTGAGCACACGCGCGTCCAGATCGGTCTGGATGCCGCCGAGCGACTTCCGGGTGAGGATGTGCAGCTTCACGGCGATGAGCGGGCCGGCCTTCGGATCGAGGAGGCGATGCGGGGCGGCCACGCGGCCGAGACGGTCGCCCAGGTAACGGCGGGCCTCGTGGATGCCGGCGAGCTGCGGGTCCTTGCCGAAGGGGTTCGCGAGCTCCCGGTCGCGGTCGCGCAGCTGCCGTTCGACGAGCGCGACGTCGAGCGGCGCATCCGTCCTGGCCGACATGCCGGCCAGGAGCTGCGGCAGGGTGTCGGCGACGACAAAGTCGGGGCCGTGCCGTTTGAACGCTTCGACGGGGTCAGGCGCTCCGGGCAACACGCGCCGCAGCACCTTCCGCACGTCCTTGCCGGTCAGATCGGGGTTCTGCTCGCTGCCGGAGAGGGCGAACTCCTTCTCGATGATCTTCTGCGTCAGCACGAACCAGCTGTGGTCGTAGCCGGTGCTCTGGATGTGCTCCAGTGTGGCGAGCGTGTCGTAGCCCGGGTAGTTCGGCGCGGGCAGGCGCCGTCCGATCGCGTCGAACCACATCGACGACGGTCCGGGCAGGATGCGGATGCCGTGCCCCGGCCAGATCGGATCCCAGTTCTGGATGCCTTCGACGTAGTGCCACATCCGATCCCCGTTGACGAGGTGTGCGCCCGCGGTCTCGGCGATGCCGAGCATCCGCCCGTCGACGTGCGCCGGAACGCCCGTGAGCATGGCGGCCGGCGGGGTGCCGAGCCGCTCCGGCCAGGCCCGGCGGACGAGCTCGTGGTTGCCGCCGATCCCGCCCGTGGCGAGGATCACGGCCGGGGCCCGCAGCTCGAAGTCGCCGACGACCTCCCGGCTCGACGGCTCGCCGCGGGCGACCGGGTCGTCGGCGAGCACGGCACCGCGCACGCCCGTGACCGCACCGGCCTCGATCAGGAGCTCGTCGACGCGATGCCGGTGGCGCAGGGTGAGGCGGCCGGCCGCGGCCGCGGTCGTCACGCGGTCGGCGAAGGGCTGGATGACGCCGGGCCCGGTGCCCCAGGTGATGTGGAAGCGGGGGACGGAGTTGCCGTGGCCGCCCGCGGAGCCGCCGCCGCGCTCGGCCCAGCCGACCAGCGGGAAGATCCGGATGCCCTTCGAGCGCAGCCACGCGCGCTTCTCGCCGGCCGCGAACTCCAGGTAGGCGTCCGCCCAGCGGCGCGCCCAGGCGTCGTCGGCGTCACGGTCGAAGCCCGCCGAGCCGAACCAGTCCTGCCGGGCCAGCTCGAGCGAGTCGTGCACGCCGAGGCGGCGCTGCTCGGGGGAGTCCACGAGGAACAGGCCGCCGAAGGACCAGAAGGCCTGACCGCCGAGCGCGGCCGCGGGCTCCTGGTCGACGACAGTCACCCGCTTGCCCGCGTCGAGCAGCTCGCACGCGGCGACGAGCCCGGCGAGGCCGTGGCCCACGACGATGGCGTCAGCGGGCTCCGTCGCCCTGACAGCGGTCACGCTTCGAGAGTATTCACCATCGCGTGGGCGGCGCGCTCCAGGTAGGCCCAGAGTGTCGCGTCCTGCAGCGGCGGCAGCGCCAGCGAGTCGACGGCCGCCCGCATGTGCAGGAGCCAGCGGTCACGGGCCTCGGGGGTGACCCGGAACGGCAGGTGGCGCATCCGCAGCCGCGGGTGGCCGCGCTGCTCCGAGTACGTCGTCGGTCCGCCCCAGTACTGTTCGAGGAACATCCGCAGCCGCAGCTCGGCCGGGCCGAGGTCCTCCTCCGGGTACATCGGGCGGAGCACCTCGTCGCCCGCGACGCCCACGTAGAAGGCGTGCACGAGCCGGGTGAAGGTCTCCTGCCCGCCGAGCTGCTCGTAGAAGGCGCCGCCCACCGGCTCGCCGGCCGGGGAACCGCGCAGGGTCAGCGGCTGAGCCTGCAGCGGCTGAGCCTGCTGAGGCTGCTGAGGCTCGGGCTGGGGTGTCTCGTCGCTCACTTCGGTTCCTCCGGCTTGCGCCGCGTGATCCGCGGGCGCTTCGGCTTGGGTGTCGGCTCGACCGGCACGGGGCGGGTCCGGGGCGGGTGGGCGCCGTTGACGGACGCGGCGTTCTCGAATCCGGCGAGGATCGGGTTGTTGAGCCGCGGCACCGTGACGCCCTCGGCACGTGCGGTCGCGAAGAGGCGCGCGTTGAGCTCGCGGGCGACGTCGTCGCGGCTGTTGGAGTGCGTCTTGGCGACGACGCGCAGCACCACCAGCTCATCCGCGATGGACTGGATGCCCCAGACCTCGGGGCGTCCGATGACGCGGCTGCGCCACTTCGGCTCGCCGGCGAGCTTCTCGGCCGTGTCGAGCAGTCTGGCCTGGACGTCGTCGATGTCGTTGTCGTAGCCGACGGCGACATCGACGATGACCCGCGTCCAGCCCTGGGACATGTTGCCGACGCGCGCGATCTGGCCGTTGCGGACATACCAGAGCGTGCCGTTCACGTCGCGGACCTGCGTGGTGCGGATGCCGACCTCCTCCACGACGCCGTCGGTGGCGAGTCCTGCCCAGCCGACCTCCACGATGTCGCCGACGCCGAGCTGGTCCTCCATCACGATCAGCAGACCGTTGAGCACGTCCCCGACGAGGTTCTGCGCGCCGAAGCCGAGTCCGGCGCCGATGGCGGCCGAGAGCAGGGCGAGGGAGGCGAGCACGTCCGGCGCGACGGCGTGCACGACGAGCAGCAGGGCGATCACGGTGACGGTGACGTTGGCGATGTTGGTGAGCACGGAGCCGAGGGTGCGCGTGCGCTGCACGACCCGGACGGAGGCGACGGGCGAGATCGTGAGCGCCTGCGTGGTCTCCACCCCCTGGGCGCGCTTCACGCTCGAGACGATGCGCTTCACGATCTGCGTGATGGCGACGCGCAGGATCCACGCGGCGATGACGGCGCACAGGACGATGATGAGGACGGTCGCGACCTTGCCGACCAGGATGCCGGGCTCATGACGGAAGAAGTCGTCCCAGCCGGCCCGGAAGCCGTCGGCGGCCGAGTACAGAGCACTGGCGATCTTCATGGTCGAGCCAGTCTAGGGAGCCGGATGCCCGGGTCCCTGGATGCCGCGCACGAGCCCGTGCTCGTAGGCGAAGATCACAGCATGCACACGGTCGCGCAAGTTCAGCTTCGCGAGCACGCGCCCCACATGGGTCTTCACGGTGGACTCGGTGAGGAACAGCTCGGCGGCGATCTCGGTGTTGGACAGCCCGCGCCCCATGGCCAGGAGGATCTCCCGCTCGCGCGGGGTGAGCGGGGCGGCGGCATCCGTGCTGCGCTGCTCGTTCGGCAGCGCGGCGCCGAAGAGCTCGAGCATGCGCCGGGTCACCCGCGGCGACACGGCGGCGTCGCCCGCGGCGACGGCACGGATGGCCGAGAGCAGCTCCTCGGGGCGCGCGTCCTTCAGGAGGAATCCGCTCGCCCCGGCGCGCAGGCCGCCGAAGGCGTACTCGTCGAGGTCGAAGGTGGTCAGCACGAGCACACGCGTGTCCGGAACCGTCTCGGTGATCGTCGCCGTGGCGGCGAGCCCGTCGACGCCGGGCATCCGCACGTCCATCAGCATGACGTCGGGTCGGGTCGCGCGGGCGAGCTCGACGGCTTCGTGGCCATCGGATGCCTCACCGACGACCTCGACGTCCGACTGCGCCTCGAGCACCATGCGGAAGCCCATCCGCACGAGCGACTGATCGTCGGCGATGGCGACGCGGATCACGGCTTCTCCTTCCCCGACAGCGGCAGCGCCGCGGCCACCCGCCAACCGGCTCCGTCGGTGCGCGGCCCCGTGGTGAGCGTACCGCCGAGGGCGTGCACCCGTTCGGCGAGGCCGATGAGGCCCCGGCCGGCGCCGATGGAGGGCGTCGGGATGCCGGGAAGCCCGTCGTCCTCGATGACGACCGCGACCGGGTCGCCCGTGGCGTCGACGCGGACCGCGACCCGGGTCGGCCCGTGGGCGTAGCGCAGGGCGTTGGTCAGGCCCTCCTGCACCACGCGGTACACCGCGAGCTGCAGCGCCGGCTCGTCCGGGACGTCGCCGTCGCGCTGCAGCTCGACCGGCACGCCGAGGCCGCGGAACTGGGCCACGAGCTGCGGCAGCTCGGCCGCGGTCGGCTGCGGGGCAAGCGCGACGTCCTCGTCCCCGCCCAGGACCCCGAGCATCTGCCGCATGCCGGTCAGCGCCTCCCGACCGGTGTCGGCGACCTTTCTCATCACGGCAGCCGCGCGCGTGGCATCCGTCTCGGCGGTCAGGGCCGAGCCCTCGGCCAGCGTGACCATCACGGTCAGCGAATGCGAGACGACGTCGTGCATGTCCCGTGCGATGCGGGCCCGTTCGGCGGCGGCGGAGAGCTGCGCCTGCTGGTCGCGCTCCCTGCCGAGCTGGTGCGCGCGGTCGATGAGCGCCGCGAGGTAGCGCCGCCGCCCGCCGACCGTGGTCCCGATGAGCAGGGCGATGGCGATCTCGAAGCCGTAGACGAAGACCCACTGAACGGGACTGTTGGCGAGCGCGTCCGGCGTCGCGAACGTCGACACCACGAGCACGTAGAACGACGAGACCGTCTCCAGCGTCACCGCCGCGATCCAGCCCGCGGCCGAGGAGCGGTAGACCGCCAGGCTGTAGATGCCGAACACGGGCAGCACCTGCTCGGCGCTGCCGACCGTGAACGGCGCGGGGAGCACGGCGATCGAGAAGACGCACATCGCGAGGATGGGCCGGGTGCGGCGCAGGAAGAAGGCCGAGCAGGCGGCGCATACGGCCAGGCCGACGAGCAGCGCGTCGAGGCCGGGGGAGGCCAGGAAGGCGCCCCCTCCGCTGCCGGAGCCCTCGACCGGCCGCGACGCCGAATAGCCGACAGCGATCAGCAGGGCCGGGAAGCCCCAGAACAGCGCGATGAGCCAGTCGGCCAGCCGCGGGTGGCGAGCCCAGAACTGCCGGATGACCCCCGGCTGCCGCGGCAGCAGGAGGTCATCCGGATGGTCGCTCGGAAAGCTCACGCGTCCCGACGCTTGACGAGGAACAGCGACACGCAGCCGAGGAGGAAGACCAGGCCGGCGGTGACGCCGAAGCCCTCCCAGCCGTTCAGGACGACGATCCCGCTGTCGCTCGCGCCGGCGGAGCCACCCGGTCCGCCGTCGCCTCCGCTCTGCACCGTGGCCGTCGAGCCCGTGTCGTACTGGTAGAGGTGGCGCCCGGCCTCCGAGGGCAGGAAGGCGTTGATGTTGCTCGCCCAGTCGGCGTTGACGAGGCCGCCCAGGATCTGCAGGATCGGCGGCAGCACGAGCAGCAGGCCGAGGGCGATCGCGATGCCGCCCGCCGTCGTGCGGACGAGCAGCCCGATCCCGAAGGCGAGCAGCGCGAGCAGCGTGACGTAGACGCTCGACCCGAGGATCGGCATAAACACCTTGTCGCTCGCGAGGCTGAAGTCCACGCCCTTGCCGGAGAGGATCGGCACGGCGATGAGCGCGGCGATCCAGGTCGACGCGGCGCTCACGACGAAGGTGGAGACGGCGAGCACCACGGCCTTGGCGAAGAGGGCGCCGAGGCGGCCCGGGTCGGCCGTGAAGGTCGAGCGGATCATGCCGGTGGCGTACTCGCCCGAGACGATGAGGACGCCGAGCACGGCGACGACGAGTGAGGTGAGGTTCACGCCGAGCGTGATGACGCTGACGCCGGCCTGCTCGCCGGCGGCGCCGCTGAGGTGGCCGTCGCCGAAGCTCCCGACGGAGGCCGCGAGGATCGTGAGGCCGATGTTGACGACGAAGAGGATGAGGAAGCACCACACCGTCGAGCGGATGGTGCGCAGCTTGATCCACTCGCTGCGGATCAGGCGCGGGAAGCTCAGCCGGACGTCGCCGAGTGCGACGGGGGCGGTGTGCTGGGCGTGCGGTGCGGTCGTGGTCATCGTGCCACCTCCGAGTGGTATTCGACCTCGTCCTGGGTCAGTTCGAGGTAGGCCTGTTCGAGACTCGCGGTCACGGGGGTCAGCTCGTGCAGCACCACACCGGCGCGGGCCGCGGCCTCGCCGATCTGGGCGGCGCCGACACCGTTGATGCTGAGCGTGCCGTCCGCCGTCTGCTGAACGGTCACGTCCGGGCCGGCGATCGCGCCGGCGAGCAGTTCGGGGGAGGGGGTGCGGACCGTGACACGCTGTCCGCTCGCCCCCGAGAGGATGTCGGAGATCGGGGCGTCCGCCAGGACCTTGCCGCGTCCCAGCACAACGACGTGGTCCGCCGTCTGCGCCATCTCGCTCATCAGGTGGCTGGAGAGGAACACGGTGCGGCCCTGGCTGGCGAGGTACCGGCTGAGCTGCCGCACCCACAGCACGCCCTCGGGGTCGAGTCCGTTGACGGGCTCGTCGAGGATGAGGGTCTGCGGGTCGCCGAGCAGTGCGACGGCGATGCCGAGGCGTTGGCCCATGCCGAGGGAGAAGCTGCCGACGCGCTTCTTGGCGACCGACTCGAGACCGGTCATCTGGATGACCTCGTCGACGCGGCCCTTCGGGATGCCGTGGGTCGCGGCGAGGGCGAGCAGGTGGTTGAAGGCGCTGCGGCCGGTGTGCACGGCCTTGGCCTCGAGCAGGGCGCCGGCCTGACGCAGCGGGTCCCTGTGGTCGATGTACCGCTTGCCGTTCACGGTGGCCGTCCCGCCGCTCGGCCGGTCGAGCCCCATGATCATGCGCATGGTGGTGGACTTCCCGGCACCGTTCGGACCGAGGAACCCGGTCACGACGCCGGGGCGGGCGGTGAACGAGATGTCGTCGACCGCGAGCTTGGGACCGTACCTCTTGCTGAGGTGCTGGATTTCGATCATGGGCACAACGGTACGGAAACGGGCCCCGGCGGTCATCATGCGCGAGGCCCGTTCCGAGGCACGGATGCCTCATGCCGTGGTACTAGACGAGGGGCTCAGGCGTCGGCGGCCTGGACCCGCAGCGCGCGCTCCACGCGGGAGAGGTTCTCGAGCACGAGGCGGTGCAGCGCCGCGGGCTCAGGATTCGCGGCGAGCCAGGCGCGGGTCGCGTCGGCGAGCTGCTCGTTCGCGAGCGTGAACGGGTACAGGCCATTGATCAGCCCCGCGGCGATCGCGTAGCTGCGGGTGTCCCAGATCTCGCGGATGCTGCCGAAGTACTTCGCGACGTACGGCGCGAGCAGGCTGGTGTCGTGGGCCCGCTGGAAGCCCGCGCCCGTGGCGCGGACGATGAGGTTGGGGGCGCCGTCCGTCTCCACGACGGATGCCCACGCGGCCGCTTTGCCCTCCGGGGTGGGCAGCGCGGCACGCGCGTTCGCGGCCGCCTGGTTGCCGCTGGCCGTGTTGTCGCCCGCGAGCGCCGCCGCGATCTCGGGTTCGCCGGCCTTGCCGCCGGCGACGAGGGACTGCAGCAGCTCCCAACCGAGGTCGGTGTCGACCTCGAGCCCCGGAAGGGCGAGCGAGCCGTCGCGCAGACCTGCGATGTGAGCCAGCTGCTCCTCGGTCGAGGCGAGCTGGGCGAAGAACTTGACGAACTGGAACTGCGCGTCGCTGCCGGGCTGCGCCTCGCCGGCCAGCTTCCAGAGCGCGTCGGCGGCGGCGACCGTCGTCGCCTGCTGCCTCTCCGGCGCGACGTAGCTGGTGGCCGAGAGCACGAGCTGCCCCAGTGCGGTGCGCATCGTCGTCGAGCCGGTCTCGGCGCCGATGTTGTTCAGCACGAGTTGCACGAAGTCGCTCGCCTTGGCCTCGGCGTCGCGCGTCGCGTCCCACACCGAGCCCCAGACGACGGAGCGGGCGAGCTCGCTGTCGATCTTGCCGAGGTGCGCGATGGCGGTGCGCAGGGAGACCTCGTCCAGACGGATCTTCGCGTAGGCGAGGTCGTCGTCGTTGAGCAGCACGAGGTCGGGGCGGGTGAGGCCGGCGAGCTCCGCGATCTCGGTGCGCTCACCGTCGACATCGAGCTCGATGCGGTGGCTGCGCGAGAGGCGGTCGGCGTCGAGCGTGTAGAAGCCGATCGCCAGGCGGTGCGGGCGGATCGTGGGGTAGTCGGCCGGCGCGGACTGGAGCACGGCGAAGGAGGTGATGATGCCGTCGGCATCCGTCTCGATCTCGGGCCGCAGCGTGTTCACGCCGGCCGTCTCGAGCCACTTCTGCGCCCAGTCGGCGAGGTCGCGACCGCTCGTGGCCTCGAGCTCGACGAGCAGATCGCGCAGCTCGGCGTTCGCGTGCTCGTGCGTGACGAGGTACTCGTGCACGCCGGTCAGGAAGCCCTCCTGGCCGACCCAGGCGACCAGCTGCTTGAGCACGGAGGCGCCCTTGGCGTAGGTGATGCCGTCGAAGTTGACCTGCACGTCCTCGAGGTCGCGGATGTCGGCGACGATCGGGTGCGTCGAGGGCAGCTGGTCCTGGCTGTACGCCCAGCTCTTCTCGGTCGAGGCGAAGGTCGCCCACGCCTCGGTCCACTCGGTCGCCTCGGCGGTCGCGAGCGTCGATGCGTACTCGGCGAACGACTCGTTGAGCCAGAGGTCGTTCCACCACTTCATGGTGACCAGGTCGCCGAACCACATGTGGGCGAGCTCGTGCAGCACGGTCACGACCCGGCGCTCGCGCTGCGCGTCCGCGACCTTGGAGCGGAACACATAGGCCTCGGTGTGCGTCACAGCACCCGCGTTCTCCATCGCGCCGGCGTTGAACTCGGGCACGAAGACCTGGTCGTACTTGGCGAAGGGGTACGGGTAGGCGAAGCTGTCCTCGTAGAACGCGAAGCCCTCGCGCGTCTTCTCGAAGATGTAGTCGGCGTCGAGGTGCGGAAAGAGCGACTTGCGCGAGTACACGCCGAGCGGGATCGTGCGGCCGTCGGCGCTCGTGAGCTCGCTCGTCACCCCCTGGTACGGGCCGGCGATGATCGCGGTGATGTAGGAGGAGAGCACGGGGGTCGGCTCGAAGACCCAGGTGACGGAGTCCTTCAGCGACTCGCCGTCGATGGGGCCGGAGAAGATCGGCTCCGGGGTGGGGGAGTTGCTGATCACGGTCCAGTCCGACGGCGTGGTCACCGTGAACTGATAGCTCGCCTTGAGGTCGGGCTGCTCGAAGACGGCGAAGACTCGCCGTGAGTCCGGGACCTCGAACTGCGAATACAGGTAGACCTCGCCGTCGACCGGGTCCACGAAGCGGTGCAGCCCCTCGCCCGTGTTCGTGTACATCGCGTCGGCGACCACCACGAGCGTGTTCTCGGCCTGCAGCCCGGGCAGCTGGATGCGGACGCCGTCGTTGACGGCTGCCACGTCGAGCGCCGCCCCGTTGAGCGTCACCGAGTGCACGGTCTTCGAGATGAAGTCGATGAAGGTCGAGGCGCCGGGGGTGCCGGAGAAGGTCAGCCGGGTCTCGCTGCGGAAGACCTCGGGGCCGGTGGTGAGGTCGAGCTTGACCTCGTAGACATGCGGCTGGACGATCGCCTTGCGCTCGACGGCTTCGATTCTGGTGAGGTTCTCTCCGGGCAACGGTGCTCCTAGCTCGATGGACGGCGGGGCTCGTGGCCCCGTGGAACCACCCTAGGGACTACAACTGACCTTATGAGCACCCGCACCGCAGTGGATTATTGGTTCGACCCCTCCTGCCCGTGGGCGTGGATGACCTCACGCTGGGTGGACGAGGTGAGCGGGCCCCGCGGGCTCGACGTGACCTGGCACATCATGAGCCTCGCGATCCTCAACGAGGACAAGGACGTGCCAGAGAGCTACCGCACGAGCTTCCCGCGTTACCTGCGCTACGCCCGTCTCGTCACCGCGGTGCAGGAGCTCGCGGGCGCAGACCAGGTGAAGCCGCTGTACGACGCGCTCGGCACCCGCATCCACCTCGGACACCAGCGTGACGCCGACGTCGTGATCGCGGGCGCACTCGCCGAGCTCGGGCTGCCGGCCGAATACGCCCGCTACGCCGACAGCGCGGAGTTCGACAGCCAGCTGCGCGCGAGCCATGACGACGGCCTCCGGCGCGTCGGGCAGGACGTCGGCACGCCCATCATCGCCGTCAACGGCACGGCGTTCTTCGGCCCCGTGATCTCCCCGGCTCCCACCGGCGAGACGGCGCTGAAGCTGTGGGACGGCATCCTGGCCGCGGCGAGCTACGACGGATTCTTCGAGCTCAAGCGCAGCCGCACGCGCGATCCGCAGTTCGATTGAGGCCGCATCGGCCGCGTGAACTCTGCGAGACGCAGGCTCATGCCGGCCGTGAGGGTGTATTTCGCAGAGTTCGCGGGATCGGGCGGCCGCGCATCGCACCGGGGTACGACGTGCGCCGCGGCAGGAGCCGCCCGCGGGCGGATGCGTTCCCCGCCCAGGCTCGCGAGCATGGGGACATGCAGATCCTCATCGAAGCCCGCAGCCTCTTCAAGGACTTCGGTCCCACCCACGCGCTGCGCGGCGTCGACCTCGTCATCGGCGCGGGGGAGTCGCTCGCGATCATGGGGCCCTCCGGGAGCGGCAAGACCACGCTGCTGCACAGCCTGGCCGGCATCGAGACCCCGGATGCCGGCCAGGTGCTGCTCCGCCAGGACGATCGCGCGACGGACATCGCCGCGCTGTCCGACCGGGCGCGTAGCGCGCTGCGCCGCACGGCCTTCGGCTTCGTCTTCCAGCAGGGGCTGCTGCTGCCCGAGCTGACCGTGGTGGAGAACGTCGCCCTGCCGCTCCTGCTGCTCGGCCGGCCGCGCGCGGAGGCGGAGGCCGAGGCATCCCGCCTGCTCGGTCTGCTCGGCATCGGCGACCGGGCGGATGCCCGGCTCGGGCAGCTCTCGGGCGGCCAGCAGCAGCGCGTCGCGATCGCCCGCGCGCAGGCCGCGGCCCCCGCCATCGTCTTCGCCGACGAGCCGACCGGCGCGCTCGACTCGGCGACCTCCGCCGAGGTGATGACCGCGCTGCTCGACTCCACCGTGGGCGCCGGACGTGCGCTCGTCGTCGTCACGCACGACGCCGGCGTCGCGGGCCGCTGCAGTCGCACTCTGCACATGCGTGACGGCGTCATCGTCGAGACGATGGTGCGGGCGTGACGGGCGTCGTGACGCTGCTGCGCCTCGCCCGCCTCTTCGCCCGCCGCGCCGGCGGCGACGCTACGACGCTGGCCCTGCCCGCCGTCGCCTTCGCCGTCGTCACGCTCTGCACGACCGTCGTGGCCGGCGGCGTCTTCGCCTTCTTCACCTTCGGCGGCGAGAACGGCGGGGTGTATCGGATGCTCGCGCTGCTGGCCCTCGTCCTGCTGATCGTGCCGCTCGCCTCGCTCGGCGGCGCCGCCGCACGGCTGTCGGCCCGGCGCCGTGACGAGCGGCTCTCGAGCCTGCGGCTGATGGGCGCCTCGACCGGGCTCGTGAGCGCCCTCACGGTGCTGGAGTCGACCGCCGTGGCGCTCGCGGGCGCCGTCGCCGGCTCCCTGCTCTCCCTCGCGGCCCTGCCCCTGTTCGGCCTGCTGCGCTTCGACGGCGCCGCGATCGGCGCGGCGATCTGGCCACCCGTCTGGGTCTACTTCGCCGTCATCGGCGCCGTCGTCGTCCTCAGCGCGGTGAGCGCCGCCCTCGGCCTGCGCGCCGTCGTGATCACCCCGCTCGGGGTGCGCACCCGCGTCGTGCACGCCGGTGCGCGCGGGATCCGCGCGGTCATCGCCGCCGCCGTGCTCGTCGCCGCAGTGGTCGTGATGAACACCCTGACGAGCCTCGGCGGCATCGTCGTGATCGTCGGCGCCGTGCTCGCCTGCTTCGGCGGCGTGCTCGCGGTGCTGGGGGTGGTAGGTCCCGTGGTGCTGCGCGCCTACGGCAGGCGGTGGCTGCGCCGCGCCGGCACCCCGGCCCGGCTCATCTCCGCTCGCGGAGTGCTGGACGACCCGAAGGCCGCCTGGCGCCAGGTCGGAAGCGTCGCCATGGTGTGCTTCGTCGGCGTCTTCGCCGGGATCGGTGTGGCGATCACGCAGACCGTCGGCGGTGGGCAGGACGCGGCGGCGCGCATCCTCGCTCAGGACATCCGCACGGGGGTGGTGCTCACCCTCGTGATGTCCTTCGCGATGGTCGCGTGCGCCGTCGGCGTCAACCAGGCCGCGGCCGTGCTCGACCGTCGCGCGCTGTACGTGAGCCTCGACCGCATCGGCATGCCCGCCGCGGTCATGGACGCCGCGCGCCGCCGGGCCGTGCTCGCTCCGCTGCTCGTGGTCACGATCGGCTCGGCGTGCACGGCCGCGATCATCCTCTTCCCCCTGACCGGCATGGCCCTGCTGCTGCAGCCCCTCGCCCTCGCGATCATCGCCGGCTGTCTCGCGCTGGGCATCGGGCTGGTCTGGCTGGGCCTGCTGGCCACGCGAGCGGTGCTGAACAGCGTGCTCGCGGCCGGTGTCGTCGAGCAGTGAGGGGCGTGTCCCGCGGGGTCGGGTCTCACTAGGCTGAGAGCATGCGCATCCACATCGCCACGGACCACGCCGGACTCGAGCTCAGCCAGACGATCCAGGCGCATCTGCGCGAGCAGGGGCACGAGGTCGTCGACCACGGCCCGACGGAGTTCGACGCCCTCGACGACTACCCGGCCTTCTGCATCAACGCGGCCCAGGCGGTCGCGAAGGACCAGGCGGCCGGCGTCCAGGCGCTCGGGGTCGTCTTCGGCGGCTCCGGGAACGGCGAGCAGATCGCCGCGAACAAGGTCAAGGGCATCCGCGCCGCCCTGGTCTGGAACGAGTCGACCGCGCTGCTGGCCCGCCAGCACAACGACGCCAACGTGATCTCAATCGGCGCCCGCCAGCACGACGAGGACGAGGCCATCCGCTTCATCGACCTGTTCATCGCCGAGCCGTTCAGCTTCGAGGAGCGCCACGAGCGCCGCATCGCCCAGCTCGCCGAGTACGAGCAGACCGGCGACATCGTCGGCAAGGGCGTCGATCACTGATGCCAGAGGGCCACTCGGTCCACCGCATCGCACGGCAGTTCTCCCGCAACTTCGTCGGGAAGAGGGTCGCGGTATCGAGCCCCCAGGGGCGCTTCGCCACAGGGGCGGCGCTGATCGACGGCGCGACGATGATCCGCGCGATGGCCCTCGGCAAGCAGATGTTCCTCGAGTTCGACAATGGCCTGTGGCTGCGGGTGCACCTCGGTCTATACGGCGCGTGGGACTTCGCCGGCGAGATCACGACGGATGCCACCCTCCGCTCCGCGAGCGGTCGGATGGGGCAGACCAACCAGCGTGGAACCTTCCTCGAGGACGACGCGGTTGGCCTTGACGACGCGGCGGGGGAGGACTCCGTCCACTCCATCGGGGCGCCCCGCCGCGCGCGCCTGCACATGGCGGAGTCGGAGAAGGAGAACGACTCGCCCGACTTCGAGTTCCCGCCGCCGCCCGTCGGCCAGGTGCGTGCGCGCCTGCTGACGGACACAGCCTGCGCCGACCTCCGCGGGCCGACACGCTGCGAGGTGATCACGGCTTTCGAGGTGCAGAAGGTCGTCGACCGGCTCGGCCCGGACCCGCTGAACGACGACTCGGCCGCCGCCGAGGACCGCGTCGTCGCGGCGATCCGCAGGAGCAGCCAGCCCATCGCTCTGCTGCTGATGGACCAGTCCGTCGTGAGCGGCATCGGCAACGTCTACCGCGCCGAGCTGCTCTTTCGCGCGCGGCTCGACCCCTTCACCCCCGGCAAGCAGGTGCCGGAGGACGTCGCGCGCGCACTGTGGCGGGACTGGGTGCATCTGCTCGACGTGGGTGTGCGCACGGGGCAGATGATGACCATGGACGACCTCTCCGCCGCGGACTACCGCAAGGCGATGGCCCGCCGCGACGACCGGCACTGGGTCTACCACCGCACGGGCGATCCGTGCCGGGTGTGCGGGACGCCCATCGTGATGAAAGAGCTGGCGAACCGCAAGCTGTACTGGTGCCCGTTCTGCCAGAGGTGATGGCGCGGTGCGGACCGCGCAGAGGGTGAAGGAGTCGAGCGGTATGACCATGACCTTCAGCGCGGCGCGGCTGCTCGACGGCCGGCTGGTCGATGTGACCGTGACGGACGCCGTGATCACCGCCGTCACCCCCGCGGGGGAGGTCTCCGCGCCCGGCGAGCACGTCGAGCTCGACGGGCACCTGCTCATCCCCGGGCTCTGGGACCGGCACACGCACTTCACGCAGTGGGCGCAGAGCGCCCGGCGGGTGCAGCTCGGCTCGGCGCGCTCCGCGGCGGAGGCCGCCGCGCTGCTCGCGGCCGCCTCCGCGTCGCAGCCGGACGGTGACGTCGTCGGGGTCGGCTACCACGACGCCCTGTGGCCGGATGCGCCGCACTTCGCGCTGCTCGACGACGCCGTGGACGACGGCACGACGCCCGAGCGCCGGGTCGTCGCCCTCAGCGGCGACCTGCACTCGGCGTGGCTCAACTCCGCCGCGCTGCGCGCGCACGGCTACTACGACCATCCCAGCGGCGTGCTGCGGGAGGGCGACGCCTTCGCCGTGCAGCACGCGGTGGACTCCGTGTCGGGCCCGATCCTGGACGCGTGGGCGCACGCGGCGGCCGAGGCCGCGGCGGCGCGCGGACTGGTCGGCATCGTCGACTTCGAGATGGACTTCACTCCGGATGCCTGGCGGCGGCGCTTCGCCGCGGGCTTCGACGAGCTGCGTGTCGAGGCCGCCTTCTACCCGGCGCAGCTGGATCGGGCGATCGCCCTCGGCGTCGCCGGCGGAGCTCCGCTGGAGGCATCCGGACTGCTCACGCTCGGCGCGCTCAAGATCATCACGGACGGCTCGTTGAACACGCGCACCGCCTACTGCTTCGACCCGTACCCGGGCCTCGACGGGCCGGACGACCACGGCCTGCTCACGGTGCCGCCCGAGGAGCTCGAGGAGCTGCTGCGCCGCGCCGCGGCCGCCGGCCTCCCGGTCGCCGTGCACGCGATCGGCGATCACGCCAATGCACTCGCGCTCGACGCCTTCGCCGTCACGGGTGCCCGCGGCTCGATCGAGCACGCGCAGCTGTTGCGCGGGGTGGATCTGGGCCGTTTCGCGCAGCTCCGCGTCGTGGCGAGCGTGCAGCCCGAGCACGCCGTGGACGACCAGGAGGTGGCGGAGCGCTACTGGCCCGGCCGCGGCGACCGCGCCTTCCCCCTCCGCTCCCTGCTGGCGGCCGGCGCCACGCTCGCCTTCGGCTCGGACGCCCCCGTGACGCCGCTCGACCCGTGGCTCGGCATCGCCTCCGCGGTGTTCCGCAGCCGCGGCGACCGCGCGCCGTGGCACGGCGAGCAGACCGTCACGCTCGCGCAGGCGATCCAGGCATCCACCCGCTCGACGATCGCCCCGGGCGAGCCGGCCGATCTCGTTGTGCTCGGCGCCGACCCGGCCACGCTCGGGCCGGCCGCGCTGCGCGAGCAGCCGGTCGCCGCGACCATGGTCGCGGGCCGCTTCAGCTACGACGCGATCCGCTGAGACCGGGCAGCGGTCCCCGCCAGCGCGTCACCCACCAGGCCAGCGCGCCGATCGCGAGGGCGATGGCGAAGATGACGAGGCAGTAGACCGCGACGACGACGTAGCCCTGCGTGGGGGCGAGGAAGGGGTACGGCACCCAGCCATCGCTCGCGCCGCGGATCAGCACGACGGCGACCCAGACCGCCGGGTACAGCAGGATGACCCAGATCCGCCTCCAGTCCAGCGGCGGTCGATCGGGCACGAGCGCCCAGTCCAGCACGACGTAGATCGGCGTGACGATGTGCAGCACCGTGTTGGCCCACGGCACCGGCACCCCGCCGGCCTGCCCCAGCGGCGCGAGCAGCGTGGCATAGACGAGGCCGACGATCACGACGTAGACGGTGACCGCGGCGCGCGCGTACGGCAGCGCCACGGCCCAGGGGCCGCGCAGCGGCAGGCCGGACAGGAGCAGCACGGCGGCCAGCAGCAGGTTCGACTGGACCGTGAAGTAGCCGAAGAAGTTGAAGGGGTTCACCGCGCCCGTGCGCGCGACCGTGTCGATCAGGGTCGCCGCGACGGCCGCGGCGACGAGCGTGCCGACGGCGAAGCGCACCACCGTCATCGCAAGCCTCACGGGCTGAGCGTAGCGCCCGCCGCAGGCGTGCCGGGTCCGCGACGCAGCCGTGCCGTGAGGCGGGAGTCATCCCACCCGTTCGTCGCGCGCTGAACACGCGCTGAGAGGGGCCGAGCCGGGGCTCCCGGAGCTATGCCGTATGCTGGAGCGGCTGCCTTTCGGCGGTGGAAAAACCCTTCGGGGGCGTAGCTCAATGGTAGAGCCTCAGTCTTCCAAACTGATTACGCGGGTTCGATTCCCGTCGCCCCCTCGCGGTAACACCGTGCGGATCGCATGCATCCGGGGCGTAGCTCAGCTTGGCTAGAGCGCCCGCTTTGGGGGCGGGAGGTCGCAGGTTCGAATCCTGTCGCCCCGACCGGAGAGCCCGGTGAGAGACGGATGCCGCCGAGAACGCCCACACAACAGGAGAACCACCAGTGCCTACCACGGTCGAACAGCTGAGCCCCACGCGCGTGAAGCTCACCACCACGGTGACCCCCGAGCAGCTGAAGCCCACCATCGCCCACGCCTACGAGCACATCGCCGGCGACGTCACCATCCCCGGCTTCCGCAAGGGCAAGGTGCCGCCCGCCATCATCGACACGCGCGTCGGCAAGGGCGCCGTGCTCGAGCACGCCGTCAATGACGCGCTCGACCCGGCCTACCGCGACGCCGTGACCGAGACCAAGGTGCGCCCGCTCGGCCGCCCGGAGGCCGACGTCGTCGCGCTGCCGGACGTGAAGACCTTCGAAGGCGACCTGGTCGTCTCCTTCGAGGTCGACGTGCGCCCCGCGATCACCGTGCCGTCGTACGACAAGCTCGCCATCACCGTCGAGCCAGCCGAGGTCACCGACGAGGACGTCGAGGCGGAGCTCGACCGCCTGCGCAGCCGCTTCGGCACGCTCGTGACCGTCGACCGCCCCGCCACGACGGGCGACTTCGTGCAGATCGATCTCACCGCCACCATCGGCGAGGAGACGGTGGACACCGCCGACAACATCTCCTACGAGCTGGGCTCGGGCGAGCTGATCGAGGGCATCGACGAGGCGCTGGACACGCTGACGGCCGGCGAGACCACGACCTTCACCTCGAAGCTGCTCGGCGGCGACCACGAGGGCGAGGACGCGGAGATCACGATCACGCTCAACTCCGTCAAGGAGCGCGAGCTGCCCGACGCCGACGACGACTTCGCCCAGATCTCGAGCGAGTACGACACGATCGCCGAGCTGCGCGAGGGGCTCAAGTCCGAGGCCGCCCGCTCGAAGACGTTCCAGCAGGGGACCGAGGCGCGCACCAAGCTCATCGACGCGCTCATCGAGCAGGCCGAGATCCCCGTGCCCGAGGCCGTCATCGAGGACGAGATCCACCGCCACCTCGAGGCGGAGAACCGCCTCGAGGACGAGGTGCACCGCGCCGAGGTGAAGGAGGCGAGCGAGAAGGCCCTGCGCACGCAGATCCTGTTCGACGAGATCGCCGAGGCCGAGCACGTCACCGTGAGCCAGGACGAGCTGACCAACTACCTCGTCCAGGCCAGCGGCCAGTACGGCATGGACCCGAACGAGTTCGTCAAGGTGCTCTCCGACAACGGCCAGATCCCGCAGATGGTCGGCGAGGTCGCCCGCAACAAGGCGATCGCGATCGCCCTCGGCAAGGCCGTCGTGACGGACACGGCGGGCAACGCCGTCGACCTGAGCGAGTTCACCGCCGTCGAGAACGAGGCGGACGAGTCCGACGTCATCATGGAGGCCGCGCCGCAGAGCGAGGACGAGGCCGTCGCGGACGCCGCCGACGCCATCGCCGCGGCGAACCAGGGCGCCAAGAAGCCGTCCAAGAAGTCCACGAAGAAGGCGGAGGCCGCGGCCGACGCCGAGGCGGGTCCCGACGCCGAGTAAGGCGCGCAGATCGAACGGATGCCGGGGGCCTGCGCTCCCGGCATCCGGCGGTTAACCGCCCGATGGGGCGTGCCGGCCGACACCCCTGCGCCGTGGGCGAACAGCACCGGCCCGCTGTGCACGCCCCCGATAGTGTCGATCCAGACACACAGGAAACGGAGCGTCACACATGGCCGAACCGACACTGACTCCCAGTGTTTTCGATCGACTGCTGAGGGACCGGATCATCTGGCTCGGCGAGGAAGTGCGCGATGACAACGCGAACGAGATCGCCGCGAAGCTGTTGCTCCTGGCCGCCGAGGACCCGAAGAAGGACATCTTCCTCTACATCAACTCGCCCGGTGGCTCCATCACGGCCGGCATGGCGATCTACGACACCATGCAGTTCATCCAGCCGGACGTGGCGACCGTCGCGGTCGGCATGGC
>DASWPQ010000043.1:0-22008 GCA_036398375.1 Gryllotalpicola sp. | reverse complement strand
TGACCTCAGTGACGCCACTGCCGGCGATGTAGCCCTTGTTGTCGCCGTTCTGGTACTGCTCCTGCAGCGCCGTGGCGGTGCAGCCGGACAGCAGGGTCGCGGCGAGCGCCGCGGTGAGAACGGATGCCGCGAGCCGGCGACGCCTCGGGAGGACGCTCATACCGCCCCCACGTCCAGCGCGTTCGCGAGCAGTGGCGCGGCCGGGTCGGCGTAGCCGACCTCGTGGATCGTGCCGTCCGCGGCCCGCTCGAAGCTCGTGACGCTGGAGAGGTTGCAGCGGCGCGTGCGCGGGTCGTGCATAAAACGCTCGCGGGCGATCGCGAGGTGGGCGATCCAGATCGGCAGCTGGTGGCTGACGAGCACCACGTCCCCGGGCTCGTCGTCCGCCAGAGGCGGCTCGGCGAAGGCATCCGTCAGCGCCGCCGTCATGCGTGCCGCGATCGAGGCGTACGCCTCGCCCCAGGACGGACGCGCGGGGTTCACGAGCCACGGCCAGTTCACCGGGTTCTTCACGGCCTTCGCCATGACCTTGCCCTCGAAGTGGTTCGTCGGCTCGATGATGCGCGGCTCGGTGGCGACGCCGAGCCCGAAGCGGGCGGAGAAGGGGACGGCGGATTCCTGCGCACGCAGCAGCGGGGAGGCGACCAGGGCCGCGATCGGGCGACCTCGGCCCGCGACCTCATCGCACGCAGCCTGCGCCATCCTCTTCCCGAGCACGGAGAGATGGAAGTCGGGCAGCCGCCCGTAGAGCACATGATCGGGGTTGTACACCTCGCCATGGCGCACGAGATGCACCTGCCGATTCGCCACGATCGCCAGTCTACGGAGCCGATTCCCTGGAATTGGCTGCATGCGCCGCTCAAAGGCGACGACCCAGCGGGTCATCGCGCGGCGCATGCCGAGCAAGCTGTGCTCGCGAGGACCGCCCAGCACCCCGGCCCCGGCTCGGCTTACTGCGGTGCGGGCGGTTGCTGCGGGGGTTCGGGCGACGGCGGCTGCACGGGCGGCTGCTCGTTCAACGTGGGCTGAGGGTACGGTGCAGCCGTCGGAGGCGCATAGCTCTGCCCGTACGGCTGCTGCCCATAGCTCGCCCGTTCCCCGTACCGCGGCGGCTGCCCGTATGCCGGCCGCTGCTGCGGGACCCCGGCCGGCGGCTGAGGAGGATACGGCGGCGAGGCCGACCGCGGCGGCCGCGGTTCGAAGGCGCGCACGACGAGCGGGATGACGACGCTCACGGCCATCACGAGCGCGGTCGCTCCCGCGATGCGCCACCACCAGTCCGCATAGCCGGAGAGCCCGATGGGCCGCAGGTTCGGGAATGACAGCGGGATGACGAACACGAGCGCCGTGAGCCAGACGAGCGCGACGGTCAGCATCCCGGTTACCCGTGTGGCGGGAAGTTTGGCGCGGGCGACAACGTACAGCCAGTACAGCTGGGTGATGAGCAGCGCGATGCGCACGACGGCGACGGCCCCGACCCACAGCGCGAGCTGCCCACTCCACACCGAGCCGCTGGCGGTGTCGGCGGGCTGCAGGGGCCCGTTCCAGAGCTTGAGCAGGCCGATCGCCACGAGGAACACGTCCAGCAGGGTCGAGGCCGGCAGATACCAGTGGTTCGGTCCGTCGGAGTTGCTGCCGTCGAGCAGCACGACGCCGGCGAACGCCACGACGAGCAGCAGCGTCAGCCAGGCCCGCCCTGCGATGTTCGCCTGGTCGCCGACGATGATGAACACGCCGCCGAGCACGGCGGCGGCGACCAGCGTGCCGATCGTCAGCCAGAGCGCGGCGGTACGCATCCGGCTGCGACCCCCCGCAGCCTGACCGGCTGGCGTCTGACGTACTGGCTGATCGGATTGGTTATCGGACAAGGCGGCCTCCCCAGGGCGTCGTCTGCCCCGCACTCTATCGGTATCCGGATGCTCGGCGCCGAGCTCGCGCCGCCGCCTGTGGAAAACCCGCCGGCCCGGCGCCTCCACCCACGCCGGTAGACTCGACCTCCGTGACTGCACGCACCCTGATCTCCGAGCTCGCCGCCCTTCCCGATGGCCCCGTGACCGTCGCCGGCTGGGTCGAGACGGTCCGCGATCAGAAGAAGGTGCAGTTCGTCGTGCTGCGCGACGAATCCGGCGCGCTGCAGCTCGTGAACCCGGCGGTGCGCGAGGTCTCCCCCGATGCGGAGGACCCGGAGCAGGCATCCGCCGCCCTGGACCGCACCGAGGCGATCGCGGGCCTCTCGCTCGGCACCTTCGTGACCGTCACGGGCGAGCTCAAGCACGACGAGCGCGTCAAGCTGGGCGGCCTGGAGGTCAGGGTCGGCACGCTCACGATCGCCGGGGCGAGTCTGCCCGAGGCGCCGATCGCCGCCGACTCGAGCCTCGACAAGCGCCTCGACTACCGCTGGATCGACCTGCGCCAGCCGAAGAACGCCCTCATCTTCAAGGTGCAGACCACGCTCGAGCACGCCTGGCGCACCTGGTGGATCGAGAACGGCTTCGTCGAGATCCACACCCCCAAGCTCATGGAGAGCCCGTCCGAGTCCCGCGCCGAGCTGTTCCAGCTCGACTACTTCGACCTCGGCACCGCCTACCTCGCGCAGAGCCCGCAGCACTTCAAGCAGATGGCGCAGGCCGCGGGTTTCGGGAAGGTCTTCGAGATCTCACCCGTGTTCCGCGCCGACCCGTCCTTCACCTCGCGGCACGCGACCGAGTTCATCTCGGTCGACGCGGAGATGTCCTGGATCGACTCCTACGAGGACGTCATGGCGATGCAGGAGCAGCTGCTCGCCGCGGGCATCGCCGCCGTGAAGGAGAAGCACGGCGAGGCGATCCGCGAGCTGTTCGGCATCGAGGTCGAGGTGCCGGCGATCCCGTTCCCGCGCATCCCGCTCGCCGAGGTGCATGAGATCCTCCGCGACTCGCGCGGCTACACGGTGCCCCGCGAGGACGGTGACCTGGACCCCGAGGGCGAGCGTCAGATCAGCGCCTACGTCAAGGGCGAGTTCGGCCACGACTTCGTGTTCGTCACGGACTACCCGGCGAACATCCGCCCCTATTACCACATGCGGAACCCGGAGACCGGGCTCACGACCTCGTACGACCTGATCTACAACGGCACGGAGATCACGACCGGCGCCCAGCGCGAGCACCGCGTCGACGTGCTGGTCGCGCAGGCGCAGGACAAGGGCCTGGACCCGGCCGGCATCGGCGAGTACCTGGAGTTCTTCACGTACGGCATCCCCCCGCACGGCGGCTTCGGCATGGGCCTGGCCCGCGTCCTGATGCTGCTGCTCGGCGAGCAGTCCATCCGCGAGACGACCCTGCTCTTCCGCGGCCCGACGCGGCTCGCGCCGTAGCCCCTCAGCCGAGGAGTGCCTTCTCGAGGCGAGCCGGGTCGACCCGCCAGTAGCTGTGCATCCGGCCGTCGATGAGCACGACCGGGATCTCCTCGCCGTAGCGGGCCTGCAGGGCCGGGTCGGCGAGGATGTCGACCTCGCGGACGGCGACGGAGGTGCCGCTGGATGCCTCGACCTTGGCCACCACGTCGTCGATGGCCTTCCGTGCGTCCTCGCACAGGTGGCAGCCGGGCTTCATGTAGAGGGTGAGATCGTGGTGCACGCCTCCAGCCTAGGCACGCGCGTGCAGGCATCCGCGCCCGCGCCGCCGGACGGCGGCCCGCACAGAAAAGAGCGCCAAGGCGATGCCCTGACGCTCTGAGCCGGTAGGTCGAGACCTACTTCTTGTTGCGACGCTGGTGGCGCGTCTTGCGAAGAAGCTTGCGGTGCTTCTTCTTCGCCATGCGCTTGCGGCGCTTCTTGATGACAGAACCCACGGATACCTCACAAAAGCTCGGGGGATGCCACGCCTCACGTGGCACAAAGCACCATCTTATCAGCCCTCCGGAGGTGCCTTTCCTCAGGGCTTCTCCACCCGGCCCGAAGAGGACTTCTGCGCCAAGGGAGGACCTCTTCCCCGATCCGGTCCTCCACCAGCGCGGAAGTCCTCCCCTCACCTCCGCCCCCGATGCGGCGGCCCGTGGAGGCCCTGGGCGATCGCCCCCAGGATCTCCGCCTCGACCGCCGGCCAGCGGAACATGATGTCGCTGTAGGAGTAGCGCAGCACCGTGTACCCCATGAGTCGCAGTCGACGATCCTGCTCCAGATCGCGGCGGTGCTGGGCCGGGTCGGAATGGGAATCGAAGCCGTCTGCCTGGATGACGAGGCGGCTCCCGATCAGCAGGTCGACCCGACGGCCGTCGACCACGGCCTGGGGGCGGCAGTGGATGCCGCGATCCAGGAGCCGCACCCGCGGCAGCGACTCGATCCCCGAGTCGGCCGAGCCGTCCGTGAGCGCCGCCACCTGCGCGAATCGTCCGCCGCGCACGCCGGCCAGGCGCTGTACTTCCTCCCGTGTGATGAACCTCTTGTTGATCGCCGAGTCGAAGGCCGCGACGGCGAAATCCCGCGGCTGGCACTGGGCGATGTGCAGGAGCATGTTCCGCACGGATTCGACAGCGGGATGATCGGCTCCGTCCAGAGGCCTCCGAACCCAGTGGATCCGGACCCCGGGCTCGGAAGCCAGATGAGAATGGTTGGCCCGCACGGAGACGTGGAACCGCCCGTCATCGACGACCCAGATCTTGCGGAGCCGGGCGGCCGAGACGCACGCGACCCGCGTGCCCAGACGCGCGGCGCGAACGACCTCGGGGCGTGCGCGATCGGATGCCACCAGCGTGCGCCCCACGGGCACGAGAAGCCCCTGAGCGATCAGCTGCCGGATCGTGTCGCGCGAATACCCGGCGGCGGTGAGCTGCGCCCGGGTGACGACGCCCCATCTCGACGCAAGAAGCTTCCTGAGATCCATGGGGGAAGCCTTTCGGCTTCCCGCTCAGGGCGTACCGCCGTCGCCGTCCGAATCGGGGAGAACTCGAGCGGCTTGAGGAATGTGGAGGACAAGTCCGGGACGGGAGGACGTTTCCGGCGATGAAGTCCTCCGGAGCCGGAGAAGCCCTCCCGCTCCCAGCCGGGGCCCCTACCGGGGCTTGATGCGCGAGGCGACCGCGGCGGCGCGCCCCGCCACGCCCGCCGCCACCTTGCCGACGGATGCCGCGAACTCCCGCTGCGACTCCGACAGTCCGGTGGCGCCGAAGCCCACCGAGGCCGCCGCGCCGACGGCTGCGGCATCCGTCGCCTCGTCCTCCGAGGAGCCCAGGAAGGGCAGCAGCCACTCGTCGACCTCCTCGAGCGGCGTGGAGTCGAGTCGGTAGTAGCGGTGCTGGCCCTCCTCGCGCACGGTCACGAGGCCTGCCTCGCGCAGCACCTTGAGGTGCTTCGACACGGTCGGCTGGCTGAGCTCGAGCGACTGCACGATCTGCGACACGCTGACCTCGCCGCCGCTCGACGACGCGGCTTCCAGCAGCACCTGCAGGATCTCGCGCCTGGTCGAGTCGGCAACGATGTCAAAGATGTCGGCCATGGGCCAAGAGTAGCCGGAGCACGATGGGCACGGCAGGATGGGCGCATGGCCGTGACCACGAGCCGGCCTCTGACCGGGCCGCGCAACATCCGCGAGGCCCTCTCGGATTTCGCCGCGGCAAGCCCCAGCCGCTTCGCGCTCCTCGTCTTCGCGCTGCTCGTGCTGCTGTGGACCGTCCTGCTCGCGCTGCCCGTCTCGAGTGCGGACCACACGGTCACGCCGTTCGCGGACGCCCTGTTCACGGCGGTGTCGGTCGTGTGCGTCACCGGCCTCGCGACGGTCGACATGACCGCCCACTGGTCCGCCTTCGGCGACGTCGTCATCTACGTCGGCGTGCAGATCGGCGGCATCGGCGTGCTGACCCTCGCGAGCACGCTCGGGCTGATCATCAGCCGCCACCTCGGGCTGCGCGCGAAGCTCATCGCCGCGGGCGACACGAACCCGCTGCGGGCGCACCGCGGCCCCGTCGCCGAAGGGCAGGCCGTCCGTCTCGGCGAGGTCGGCGGCCTGCTGCTCACCATCGCCGTCAGCGTCGTGACGGTCGAAGCGGCCGCGGCCGTGATCCTGTTCCCGACCCTGCTCGTGCACGGATTCGACCCGGCATCCGCCGCCCGCGATGCCGTCTACTACGCGGCGATGGCGTTCACGAACACGGGCTTCACGCCCAACAGCAGCGGGCTCGCGCCCTTCGCCCACGACTACGTCTTCCTCACGACCATCGCGCTGACGGTCATGCTCGGGGCGATCGGATTCCCCGTCATCTACGCCCTCGCGCGCGTCATCCGCCGCCCGTCCCAGCGCCGACGCATCATCTCGCTGCACGTGAAGCTCACCATCGTCGCGTACCTCGTGCTGTTCGTGCTGGGCGCCGTCATGTACCTGCTGCTCGAGTACGGCAACCCGAAGACCTTCGGCCATCTCGGGCCGGGCGACACGGTCTTCCAGAGCTTCTTCCTCTCGGCGATGGCCCGCTCCGGCGGCTTCTCGACCATCGACGTCTCGCAGCTGCATGGCTCGAGCCTGCTCGTGACCGACATGCTCATGTTCATCGGCGGCGGCTCCGCGTCGACGGGCGGCGGCATCAAGGTCACCACGCTCGCCGTGCTGTTCCTCGCCGCCGTCGCGGAGGCGAAGGGCGTCGAGAGCATGGAGGCCTTCCACCGCCGCATCCCGAACGACGTGCTGCGCGTCGCCGTCTCGGTCGTGCTGTGGGGCGCCACGATCGTGGCCGTCGCGACGATCACGGTGCTCGCGATCACGGGCGACTCGCTCGACCGGGTGCTCTTCGACGTGATCAGCGCCTTCGCGACGTGCGGGCTGACGACCGGGCTCACCATGGGCGCGCCGCCCGCGGCCGTCTACGTCCTCGCCGCCACCATGTTCTTCGGGCGGATCGGCAGCATCACGCTCGCCGCCGCGCTCGCCCAGAGCCAGCACCGCCGGCTCTACGCCCACCCGGAAGAGAGGCCCATCGTTGGCTAAGCCCATCCGTCACGACGCTCCCGTGCTGCTGGTCGGCCTCGGCCGCTTCGGCTCCGCGGCCGCAGCCGAGCTCGACGTCCTCGGCCGGGAGGTGCTGGCCGTCGACAACGACGCCGCGCTCGTGCAGGAGTGGGCGGAGCAGGTCACGCACACCGTGCAGGCGGATGCGACGCAGATCGACGCCCTGCGGCAGATCGGCGCGACGGACTTCCAGATCGCGGTCGTCGCGGTGGGGTCCTCGATCGAGGCATCCGTTCTCATCACCGCCAACCTCGTCGAGCTCGAGATCCCACAGATCTGGGCGAAGGCGATCTCGCTCTCGCACGGCAAGATCCTCGAGCGGATCGGGGCGCACCACGTCATCTACCCCGAGGCCGAGGCGGGGTCGCGCATCGCGCGGCTCGTGAGCGGCCGGATGCTCGACTTCATCCAGTTCGACGACGACTTCGTGCTCGTGAAGATGTTCGCGCCGAAGGCGATCCGCGGGAAGACATTGACCGAGTCCGGCGTGCGCACCGTGCACCGGGTGACCGTCGTCGGCATCAAGCAGCCGGGGAAGCCCTTCACCTACGCCACCGAGAACACGACCGTCGACGCGCACGACATCATCGTGGTCTCGGGCAACGAATCGGACGTGGAGAAGTTCGCCAGTCTGGATGATTAGTCACGCCGGTCCCCGCCCGGCGTGAGTCGCTGCGCGACGCGCCGTCACGCCGCCGCGCCGCTATGGCCGAGTCCGCCACGCCGCGTCCAGAACCACGCATCGGTCACGCCGGTCCCCGCCCGGCGTGAGTCGCTGCGCGACGCGCCGTCAGTCGGCCAGCAACGCCCCGGTCGTGAGCAGCAGACGCGCATCCGCAGCAGCGCCTCGCGCGTCGGAGAGCACCGGCGCCCCGGATCGCACAGAAGCCGCGAACGCCACGAGCTCGCGCTCGAAGGCATCCGGTCCGCCCGGGTCGATGCGCCGCTCCTCAACGCCGCCATCCGCACCCTGCCTCGTGATGGCGACGATCGCGCTCGGCGCTCCCCCGTACGGCGCCGGCAGCTCGATGCGCACGCTGCCACGGTCGCCCAGCACCTCCACCCATTCGCGATACTCGGGGAAGTCGGCCAGCCAGTTCCACGAGAGCGTCCAGCTCGCGCCGCCGGAGAGACGTCCGGTGAGCTGCAGTCGCGGCGGTTCGATGCGCTGCGCGGACGGCGCGTCGGGCACGGCCGCCAGGACGTCCGCCGTCTCGCCGGGGAACAGCGCACGCAGCAGCGCGATGTCATGGCAGACCGAGCCGAAGAGAACATTGCGCACGAGCATCGGGTCCGCGCCGGGGTGCGGGGCCAGCGCAGCGGCCACCTCGGCCCGGTTCGCCGCCGTGGCCTCCGCCAGCGTCTCAGGGTCGACGTCGGCACCCCGCAGGAGCTGCAGGGCCGTCGTCTGACGTTCGTCGGAGGGGTGCAGCACCGTGAGACGGGCGACACGCACCGGTCCAATCTCGCCGAAGGCGGCGCGTGCGGCCGCGACCGCGGGCTCGTACATCTTCATGTACCCGACCTGCAGCACGAGCCTGTGCTCAGCCGCATAGGCGGCATCGGCCTCGGCGACGGCCGGGTCGTAGGCGTAGGGCTTCTCGGCGAAGACGTGCTTGCCCCGCTCCAATGCCGCGCGGGCAAGAGCGGAGTGGGCTCCCGGGGTGCAGATGAGCACGGCATCCACCTCGGGGTCCGCCAGCAGCTCGGCGGCGGAGGTGCCCCACGGAATGCCGCCGTGGGCAGCGGCGACGCCACGCGCGACCTCTGCGGACAGGTCGCAGACCCGTACGAGCTCGAAGCGCTCGCGCTGCCGCGACAGCGATGGCAGGTGCCGGCTCTGCGTGATGAGGCCGAGTCCGATGATGCCGAGACGGACTCGGCGGTCGGCTGTGGTCATTCCTTGATGGCTCCTTCCAGGAGGCCTGACATAAAGCGCCGCTGCAGGAACGCGTAGGCGATGATGACGGGGAGCGCGACCAGGACAGCCGCGGCGGCGATGACCTCGGGTTCGATGTTGCGCTCATTGCCCGCGAAGAACGAGAGCGAGAGTGGGGCCGTCTGCACCGTCTGGTTCTGCGGCACGAGCACAAGGGCCAGCATGAACTCGTTCCAGGTGTAGAGAAAGACGAGGCAGCTCAACGTCGCGAGCGCATTCATGCCGATCGGGGCATACACGTGGCGCAGAGTGCGCCAACTCCCGGCTCCATCGATGGAGGCGGCTTCCGCGAGGCTCGCCGGCAGACTGGAGAAGAAGTTCGCCATCCAGAACGTGGCCAGCGAGAACGAGCTCGCGACCTGCGGCAGGATCAGCGCCCAGTAGGTGTTGAGCAGATGCAGGTCCTGCATCATGTGGTAAAGCGGCACGATGCGCGCCTCGGAGGGCAGGACCAGACCCACGAGCAGAATGCCCATGATCGCCCCGCGCCAGCGCAGGCGCAGCACCGACAACCCGTAGCCGGCCAGCATGCCGACGACCCCGGTGATGATGACGACGACCACGGCCACGAAGGCGCTCGACAGCAGCGAAGTGCTGAAGCCGCCGCGCGACCACGCGGAGACGAAGTTCTCCAGCGTCACGCCCACCGCATGGCTGCCCGGCGCTGGCCGCAGAGCCTGTCCGATGATCGCGAGGAAAGGATAGATCGCGATCAATGCCGCGATGACGAGGAGAACGTGCCCGACGATGCTCTCTGAGCGGGAGCGGATCACTTATTTCCTCTCTCTCAGGGCGGTTTGCAGTGCCCCGGTGATGCCGAAGATCAGGAGGGTCAGCAGCACGCTCGCAGCAGCGGCCGCACCGACCTCGCGCGTGACGAAGGCACCCCGGTAGATGAGGTAGCTCGGCACGAGGGTGCTCGTTCCGGGGCCTCCCGAGGTCGTGTTCCAGATGATGTCGAAGTTGCGCAGAGCGTTGGTGACCGTCAGGACGAGGGCGATGGAGATCTCACCGCGCAGGCCGGGAAGCGTGATGGCGAAGAACTCGCGAAGGGCACCGGCGCCGTCGATGCGAGCGGCTTCGTAGAGCTCGATGGGGATCTTCTGCACGCCACCGATGAAGAGCACCATGCAGAGGCCGTACATCGTCCAGGTTCCGATCAGCCCGACCGCGGGCAGCGCCGTCGCGAAGTCTCCGAGCCAGGCCCGGGCGAAGTGGCCCAGGCCGACCAAGCGCAGCACGGCGTTGATGGGGCCGTCCTGGGCGTACATCCACCGCCAGGCCACCGCGATGACCACGGTGGCGAGGATCTGGGGTAGGAAGAGCACCGTGCGGAACAGCGTGAGGAAGCGGATGCGGACCCGGTTCATGATCCCGACGATCAGCAGACCGATCGCCGTCGGAAGAGCCGCGTAGAAGAAGATGAAGATGAGGGAGTGCCCGAAGGTCGAGCGGGTGACCGGGTCCGTGATCGCATCGATGTAGTTCTGGAGCCCGACCCAGGTCGCCGTCGTGAACCCGTCCCAGTTGTAGAAGGAGTACCGGATCGTCTGGACGATCGGCACGAGGGTGAACACCGCGTAGAAGGCGAATCCGGGCAGCAGGTAGAGATAGTTCCGCCAGACGAGGCGCTGGCCCGGTCGCCGGCCGGGACGCGCTGAGCGCACGCCCCGGCCGGCGACGGTGACGGTGGACGCCGTCATCAGCCCTTGCTGCCGCTCTGGTAGTCGGACCAGTCCTTCTGCACCCGCTGGATGAATCCCTCCGGTGTGGTCTTCCCCGCGAGCAGTTCCTGCGCGCCCGCCCCGAGCGTCGCCTGCATCGTCGGCGTCGCCCAGTCGAGGTATCCGACGAAATCGCCGTTGGCGAAGAACGCCTGCGCGGCCTTCAGCTGCGCCTCGTGCATCGCACCGGTCGGCTTCACATCAGCCAGGCCGTAGTTCGGCAGCCGGCTGGTGTCCGCGTAGACCTGAGCGGAGTCCTTGCTCAGCAGCAGGCCGAGGAAGGCGAGTGCCGCCGGCTGCACCTTGCTCTTCGAGCTGATGTGCCATGGCGTGCCGAAGGTGCCCGTGGTGACGTACTTCCCGCTGTCGTTCTGCAGCAGGGTGAAGCCGAAGCCGTTGGGATCGGTCTTGGCGATCGTGGACCCGTTGAAGGAGCCGCCGAGGAAGAAGACCCCCTGGCCCTTGGCGTAGTCGGCAACCGCCTCGTCGAGCGAAGTTCCGTCGTAGCCGGCCGGGAAGTACCCTGCATCACCCCACTCCTGAAGGGTCTTCACGGCCTTCTGGACACCGGGCATGTCGAAAGTGGTGCCCTTGCCCCCGGCGATCCACGCGTTGACCTCGTCGGGAGTCGCGAACATGTCGATCAGGATGCCGAGCAGATGCGAGCCGAGCGGGTACTGGTCCGAGTTGCCGAGTTGGATCGGGATCTCGCCACCGGCTTTCGCGACCTTGAGATCCGCCTCGAGGTCGGCGAGGGTCTGCGGCGGCTTCAGCCCGAGCTTGTCGAGCTTCGCCTTGTTGTAGAACACGCCGAGCGGCTGAGTCGCCCCGCCGACGCCGACGATGCTGCCGGTGCCCCAGGAGGTCCCGGCGTCGTTCCAGCGATAGGAGTCGAAGCCGCTCGCGGGCACGCCCTGGTCGAGTCCGTATGCCTTCACGAAGTCGTCCAGCGGGCGGATCATCTTGCCCTTGACCATGGTGCCCATCGTCGCGAAACCCTGATTGCCGTTGGCGATGTCCGGCGGGTTGTCGCTGGCCATGGCGTTCACCACCGTGGACATGAGGTCGTCCCAGTCCTTGTAGGTGACGTCGACCTTCACGTTCGAGTAGCTCTTCTCGTAGGTGCCGATGATGGTGTCGAGGGTGTCCTTCTCGCCGGCATCTGCCCAGATCTTCAGGGTGACGTCGCCGAGGTCGGCGACCTGCGCCGCGGTGACCGGCTTCGTGATGGTCGTGAAGTCGGTGTCCTTGCCGGAGGGCGTGCTGCTGGAGCCCGGGGCACAACCGGCGAGAACGACGCCGACGACGGCCGCGAGGGCTGCGGCAACGATGCCGCGGTGAGTGCGTTTCATTGTTCTCCTCAGGGGGGAAGGGATGGTGCGCGTGATGGTGCAAGGGCGACGAGGCTCACGCGTCGAGGACGGTTCCGATCCGGTCCCGGAGCCACGTCAGATTGCGATGTTGCTCGCGGTCCACTTCCGTGTGGTCATGACCGCCGTCAGGACGTCTGTCCTGCTCCACGACGACCCAGCCTGAGTAGGCCTGACGGCCGAGCTCCGCCAGGAAGGCGGGAAGATCCAGGTCGCCCGCGCCGAGCGGCGCGGAGGCATCCGCCATGCCGAAGATGCGGCCGGCGGAGCGCGCATCCGCCACGGCAGCGGAGCGGATGTCTTTCATGTGGATGTGGTCGATGCGGCCGCTCCAGCGGCGCAGCAGCTCGACGGGATCGTCGCCGCCCGCCGCCGCGTGACCGGTGTCGAGGGTGAGACCGACGCCGGTCTGCTCGAGCAGTCGGTCGGTCTCCCACGGTTGCTCGACATGCGTGCCGGTGTGGGGGTGGAAGCTCGCGCGCAGGCCCGCCTCCTCGACGGTGCGACGGGCACGCTCGACGGCCTCGGAGAGTCGAGCCCAGCCGGCGTCGTCGAGATCGAGGGGCGAGGGTCCGCGTCCCCGGGCGACATTCGCTTTGATCGCGTCGATCGTCTCCTCAGCCAGGATGACGGGACCGTCCCCACCCGCGGCGGCCACCACACGGCAGACATCCGCCACCGCCGCCTGATCGGCTTCGAGCACCTCGTCGCCCTCGAAAACGCGCAGCGGCACGTACATGCCGGCGCAGGCGAGGCCGTGCTCGGCGAGCGTGGCGGCGATGGTGCCGGCCCTGCCGAAGAAGCCGAGCGGTCCGAGCTCGACGCCGTCATAGCCCGCCCCGTCGATGGCCCGGAGGACATCCGCCGGCGTGCGCCCCGGCGGCAGGCTGTTCGCCCCCCAGATGCCCCAGCTGACGGGAGCATTGGCGAATCGAATCGACATCATCTTCCTCCTTGTGCGGGTTCGAGCAGCGACCGCGCAAGATGCAGCGCCCCCTCGACCGGCGGCAGCTCGAGACGGCTGACCGTGGTCGCCGTGCCGTAGGCCTCTCGGACGCGGTTCGCGAAGGCCTCGAAATAGCGGTCCTGCGCGGCGAAGACACCGCCGGCGACGACGACGACGCCGAGGTGCCCGCCTCGGCGTCCGGCGACGCCGAGCAGCCGCACGAGCGCGGCGACATGGTCGGCGATGACGCCGGCTGCACGCCGCGAGCCGCGGGCCGCAGCGTCGAACACGATCGAGGCGTTGGCGGCCCAGGCGACGGGCTCCGTGGACGCCAGCAGGTAACCGAGCGAATGCGGATGGTCGGCGTCGATCGCCTTGAGCAGCATCCCGGTGAGCAGGTCATCCTCAGCCTCGTCCCACGCCGCGAGAACGGCGCGGCAGGCGTCACGAACGATCCCCGCCGCTCCGCCCTCGTCGCCGAGCACCCAGCCCCACCCACCGACAGTGAACGGCCGCCCCGCTGCGTCCACCGAGGCGGCGCAGGAGCCCGTCCCGGCGATGACGCCGGTGCCCCGGCTCACGCCGGCGGCCGGCAGCACGAGCCCGGCGTCGTTCACGACCTCGGCGACGGGGATGACGGTGCGCAGCGCCTCCGCGAGCAGGAGCTGCTGCTGCTCGGTGTCCGAGCCGTGCACCCCGGCGACCACCGATGCCGGACCGAGAGGCGCGAGCCGAGCCGAGGCGAGCCTGATCAGCTCCTGCGCGCGCGCCGTGTCATCGAGCCGCGCCCAGCCCTGATTCGGCAGCACCTCGTCGAGGAGGATCTCTCCGCTTGCGTCGTCGACGGCACGCAGGTGGGCCTTCGTCCCGCCGAGATCGAGGCCGGCGACCACGCCATCGCTCACGAGGCCGCTGCCGTCGACGTCTTGGTGTCGAGTCGGGTGAAGACCGGGCGGTCGATGTCGATGCCGCGCGCCTCAGCCGTTCGCAGGGCAAGGTACTGCGCGGTGATGATGCCCGCGACGGCCGCGGCCACCGGCTCGTCCGTGGGCACGTCGAGGGGAGCGTATGTGACACCCGCTGCGCGCGGTTCGGCCTCGGGACTCGTGCCGAGGAAGAGCAGATTCCCGGTCCGCTCGGCGAGCTGATCGACGAGGACGGCCTCGCGGCGCCCGCCGTAGATGACGTGAGCGCCGGGGCCGGCGACGTCCATGGGTCCGTGCAGGTAGAGGCGCGTCTCCATGCCCGTCGCGGCCACCAGGGGTCCCTCGCGGAAGACCAGCGCCGCTTCCTCGGCGATGGCGGCGATCGGCGCGGGCGCGACGAAATCGATGAAGGGCGCCGCTGCAAG
Source organism: Gryllotalpicola sp. (assembly GCA_036398375.1). GTDB lineage: Bacteria > Actinomycetota > Actinomycetes > Actinomycetales > Microbacteriaceae > Gryllotalpicola. The sequence continues at coordinate 7,704 of DASWPQ010000043.1, read as the reverse complement.
TACCTCGGCGAAGTCGTCCAGGGCCGGCTCTGCGCTTTCGGCTGCACTCAGAGCCGCACGGACCTCCGCTTCCCAGTGCTCAACGGCGAGCGTGCCCGCCCAGTGGTCCGCGAGCATGCCGAAGGCGAGGAGCGTCGCACTGAAGGTGAGGAACGAGACGGCGCTGTCCGCGTGATCGCCGAGGCCGAGGTCCACCCCGGCGAGTTCGCCGAGCGGGGAGGGACGGTAGTTGGTGATGGTCACCAGGCGGTCCCGGGGGATGTCGCGGGCGAGCTCGACGACCTCCGCGCTGCGCCCGCTCTGCGAGACGGCGATGACCAGCTCCCGTCCGGTACGACCCGCGACGAGCTCGCCGGGCAGGTGGCGGCTGGCGTCCACTCCGGCGGCGCGAAGCCGGTGCACGCCGGTCGCGGCCGCCGCATAGCTCGCGCCGATGCCCACCACAAGGACCCGCTCCGCGGCCGGCGGGACAGCGGCGAGTTGCTCGGCGATGACTCGCGGAGCAGCGAGGAGCGCCGCCGGCTGCGCGGCGAAGGACTCGCGGGCGGGAATCCAATCGCGCGCGGCATAGCTGCGAGGGCTGGGTGTCACTGAGAGATCTCCTCATCGAGTGCGGTTCAGGTTTTTATTAAGATTGTCGACTTTAATAAATATGTCAAGACATGAACTCACACACTCCGAAACGGATGCCGATCCGTCACAATCGACAAGATCCGCCACCTGCAGCCCAAGGAGGAGCACCGGTGACCACGAACTCCCTCGAGCTCGGCGACATCCCGCGCGCGGTGCTCGCGGTGACTCTGCGGCAGCAGGAGGTCACTCGGAAGCAGCTCGTCGACGAACTCGCCGTCAGCTTCCCAAGCATCACCGCAGCCCTGGCCGAGCTGGACGAGCACGGCTATGTGCACGAAGTGCGGCGTGTACAGGGCGCGCGCGGACGTGCCACGCTCGTCTACGGAGTGGCTGAGTCGGCAGGCTGGGTGCTCGGCATCGACATCGGATCGACGCAGGTCACCTGCCTCGCCCAGAGCTTGGATGGCGTGGAACTCGCTCGCCTTCGCGTGCCCGTGCCCCACGACCCCGAGACCGCCGCCCGCGCAGCGGCCTCGCTCATCGACCGGGCCCTCGCCTCCACCGCCACCCCGCCTCTCGCTGTCGCCATGGCGGTGAACCAGATCGTCCCGCACCCGCTGCGCGCGCCGTCCATCGGCGTTGTCGAGCGCACGCGCGCGGCACAGATCGTCGACCTCGTGATGGCCAGCTGCTCGCTCTCGCCCGAGGTTCCGGTCGCCGTGGAGAACAACGTCAACTGCGCCGCCGTCGCCGAGCACGAAGACGGCGCCATGCGCGGAATCGACAACTGCGCCTACCTGCAGATCGGCGTCGGCTTGGGGCTCGGATTCTTCGTCGAAGGCGCGCTCGTGCGCGGTGCCTCCGGTGCGAGCGGCGAGGTCGCGCAGATTCCGATGTCGTGGGACGCCACGGTGGAGTCACCGCGCTACGCGATCGAGCTGCGCTACGGCTCGGCGGGGCTCCTCGCTCACGCCGCCGACAGCCTGCCGGGTGATCCCCCCGGCTCGGTCGAGGAGCTGTTCGCTCGCGCCCAAGCGGGCGACGGTCGAGCGCAGACGGTGATGCGCGCGCACGCGATCTCCCTCGGCCGCATCGCCGCCGCCATCACGACGCTTATCGATCCCGACGTCCTCGTCGTCGGCGGAGGCCTCCCCAAGAACGCCGCCTTCGTCGAGCTGGTTCGCGACGAGTTCGGCCAGCAGATGCCCCATACGGAGCTGCGCGCCTCCGCCAAGGGCACCGCGGCCACGGTGCAAGGGGCGGTGCTCATCGCGCGGGACCTCGCGCTCACGGCCCTCCTGGAGCACCACCACCGCCCGCTCGTGCCGCGACCAGTGCTGTGGTCACCGCTGCCCGCCGCCGAGGAGGTCTCTCCGGCCGCATCCGCAGCGTCCCCTGCGGCATCCACAGAAAGGCCCACCCGATGACCCCGACCGGAGCCGCCCTCACCGCCATCACGGGCGGGCACGTGCTGAGCGGAGAAGACGGCGCGATCGCCCCCGCAGACGTCATCATCGACGGCGGCACGATCGCCGGGCTCGCCGCACCCGGAGCCCTCCCGCCCGGCCCCTCGGTGCTCGACGCCCGCGGCCTCCTCGTCGCACCAGGCTTCGTCGACACCCACGTGCACGGGGCACTCGGGCGCAACTTCATGATGGCCGAACGGGAGGCGATCGAGGCGATCGGCAGGTTCCTCTCGACACACGGCGTAACGAGCATCCTCGCCGCCACGGCGAGCCTTCCGCGGGACCACACGCTCGCCCCGCTCCTCCGTCTGGCGCGGCTGCGCGGACGTCTCACCGCGGGCCCAGAGGTGCTCGGCATCCACCTGGAGGGCCCGTTCCTCAGCTCCGACTTCCGAGGCGTGCATCGAGCCGACGCCGTGCGCGCTCCGGCTTCCGACGAGGTGGCGGAGCTGCTCGACGAACTCGACGACGCCCTGCGCCTCGTTACGCTCGCGCCCGAACGCGATGGTGCTCTGGCCGCCGTGCAGGCGCTCACCGACCGGGGCGTCGTCGTGTCGCTGGGGCACAGCGGCGCGTCGCGGGCGCAGGCACGCACCGCGATCGACGCGGGAGCACGCCGCGCCACCCACCTCTTCAACGCGATGCCCGAGCAGGATGGCGATTCACTCGTCGACGAGATCCTCGACCGTCCCGAGGTCACGGTCGAGATCATCGCGGACGGGTTCCACGTCCCGCCTGCGACAATCGGCTCCCTCTACGCGCAGATCGGGGCCGCGCGCGTGGCGATCGTCAGCGACGGCTCCGACGTGACCGGCCTTGCGGACGGGCCGCACACGCGCTGGGAGGGCACGGCCGTTGTCGTCGCCGACGGCGCATCCCGCACCCCCGACGGCACCCTGGCGGGCAGCATCCACCCGCTGGATGACGCCCTGCGACTGCTGGTCCGCGAAGCACACATACCTCTGAACGACGCCCTGCGCTCCCTGAGCGAGGTGCCGGCACGGTCGATCGGTGCGTCCCGGAAGGGTGCGATCCGCCCGGGGGCCGACGCCGACGCCGTGATGCTGGACCAGGGGCTGCGGGTGCGCGCCACCGTCGCGGGCGGCCGACTCGTGCACGGCGGCTGAGCCGCTCAGCCTCCGGCGGCGAGCTCCTTCGCGCGGGCCACCGCGGCATCGGTGGCACGGTCGAACAGCTCGGAGAGCGCGGCGGACTGCAGCACCTCGACGGCCCGCTCGGTCGTGCCCTTCGGGCTCGTGACACGGCGGCGCAGCTCGGCCGGATCCTCCCCCGTCGCCGCCAGCAGCTCGCTCGCGCCGAGGAAGGTCTGTTCGACGAGCAGCTTCGCCTGCTGCGCCGTGAAGCCCTTGCGTACCGCGGTCTTCGTGAGCTCCTCGATCAACAGGAACACGTAGGCCGGCCCCGAGCCGGAGATCGACGTCAGCTCGTCGAGCTGCGGCTCCGGCACCTCCACGACCGTGCCGACCGTCTCGAACAGCGACCGCGCCAGCGCCAGCTCCGCGGCCGTGGCCCGCGTGCCTGCGCTCACCCCGGTCACCCCGCGGCCGATCTGCGCGGGCGTGTTCGGCATTGCGCGCACGACGGCGACGGATGCCGGCACGGCGGCCTCCATCGTCGCGATCGTCACCCCGGCGGCCACGCTCACGACCACTGCGCCCGGGGTGAGCGCCGGCGCGATCTCGGCAAGCAGCTCCGGCAGTTGGGCGGGCTTGACCGCGACCACAACCAGCCCGGCCCCCGCGACGGCGCGGCGGTTGGCATCCGGCTCGGTCTCGGTGGCGAAGGCGGTCACCCCGTCCACCGCGGCGAAGCGCGCCGCCTTCTCGGCGCGGCGATTGGTGACGCGGATGCCTCCCTGCACGGTCACGGACGGTGTGAGCAGCCCGTTCAGGATTGCCCCGGCCATGGATCCGACCCCGAGGAAGGCGGTCGTGGGCAAGGTCGTGGTGGTCGGGGCATCCGTCATGCGCCCATTATCCGGTGGCAACTTGTTCCCGTTCCGGACGGATCCGCCCGGGGCCGCGGACGGATCCGTCCGGAACGGGAACAAGTCGGCCTCATAGGATTGTCCGCATGAGCGAAGCGCACGCGCCGGCCCCTGAAGCGCACGGCGGCAGTCTCCGCGCGATCCTCGCCGCCCTCGGCGCGAACGTCGGCATCGCGATCGTCAAGTTCGTCGCGTTCCTGCTCTCCGGCTCGAGCTCGATGCTCGCGGAGTCGGTGCACTCCCTCGCCGACTCGGCGAACCAGGTGCTGCTCCTGCTCGGCGGGCGCCGCTCGCAGCGCCAGGCCGACCGCGACCACCCCTTCGGCTACGGGCGCGAGCGCTACGTCTACGCCTTCGTCGTCGCGATCATCCTCTTCTCGGTGGGCGGCGTCTTCTCGATCTACGAGGGCATCCACAAGGTGGAGGAGGCCGCGCACTACGAGCGCCCCGCGCTGTGGTGGCTGCCGATCGCCGTGCTGCTCGTCTCGATCGTGCTCGAGGGGCTCTCGCTGCGCACCGGCCTCGCCGAGTCGCGCCCGCACAAGGGCACCGGCTCCTGGATCCAGTTCATCCGGCGCGCGAAGATCCCCGAGCTGCCGGCCGTGCTGCTCGAGGACGTCGCCGCGCTCACCGGCCTGGTGCTCGCCATCGTCGGCGTCGGCCTGTCGCTCATCACGGGCAACGGCGTGTTCGACGCCGCCGGCTCGGTCGCGATCGGTGTGCTGCTCGTGATCGTCGCGATCGTGCTCGGCATCGAGATGAAGAGCCTGCTCGTCGGCGAGGGCGCGGGCGAAGGCGATCTGCAGAAGATCGAGGCGGCGATCCTCGGCGGCCCCGAGACGGATCGCATCATCCACCTGCGCACCCTCTACCTCGGGCCGGAGGAGCTGATGGTGGCCGCCAAGCTCTCGATGCCCGCCGAGCGCACCCTGACGGATGTCTCGGCCGCCACGAACCGCATCGAGGCGCGCATCCGCGCCGCGGTGCCGATCAGCCGGCTCATCTATCTCGAGCCGGACGTGTACCGCGTCTCCTAGCGCCCTTCCGGCGAGCACAGCGCACTCTGGGGCGCGACGGCCGGCAGCCGACGACCCCGCGGGTCGCCGCCGCTCAGCGCCGCTGCGCGAAGAAGTCCGTCAGCAGGGCGGCGCACTCCTCCGCGCGCACACCCCCGTAGACCGCGGCGCCGGACGGCAGCCGCCGATCGCGCAGCAGGTCGTAGACCGAGCCGGCCGCGCCGGCCTTCTCGTCCCACGCGCCGAACACCACGGTCGGCACCCGCGCCGAGAGCACGGCCCCGGCGCACATGGCGCACGGCTCGAGCGTGACGACGAGCGTGGCATCCGTCAGCTGCCAGTCCCCCGTCGTCGCAGCAGCGGCCCGCAGCGCCTCGAGCTCCGCGTGCGCCGTCGGGTCCTGCCGGGCCTCACGGGAGTTCCGTCCGGCTCCGAGCAACCGCCCCGAGCCCGACAGCACCACCGCGCCGACGGGCACGTCACCCGTGGTGAGCGCGGCGCGGGCCTCGGCGAGCGCGAGGCCCATCCATTCCTCGTACTGCGGCGGGAACGCGAGCATCGCATCCTTCCCGGGGTCCAGCGGTCCGATAGCCTGAAGCCTATGCGAGTGCACGTTGCGGATCACCCGCTCATCACCCACAAGCTCACGGTGCTCCGCGATGAGAACACGCTCAGCCCGCAGTTCCGTTCGCTCGTCGCCGAGCTCATCACGCTGCTCAGCTACGAGGCGACCCGCAACGTGCGCGTCGAGCCGATGACGGTGCAGACGCCCGTCGCCCCGTTCACGGGCGTGACGATCTCCAAGCCCGTGCCGCTCGTCGTGCCGATCCTGCGCGCGGGCCTCGGCATGCTCGACGGCATGATGGCCGTGCTCCCGAACGCAGAGGTCGGCTTCCTGGGCATGGCCCGCGATGAGACGACGCTGCAGCCCACGACCTATGCCGAGCGGCTGCCGGAGGACCTCTCCGGCCGGCAGTGCTTCGTGCTCGACCCCATGCTCGCCACCGGCGGCTCGCTGGGCGCGGCGCTCGACTTCCTCTTCCGGCGCGGTGCATCGGATGTCACTGCCATCTGCATCCTCGGCGCGCCAGAGGGCCTCGCCCGACTGGAGCGGGAGACCGCGGGGAAGGACGTCACCCTCGTCCTCGGCGCCCTCGACGAGCGGCTGAACGAGAAGGGCTACATCGTCCCGGGCCTCGGCGATGCGGGCGACCGGCTCTACGGACTCGCGGAGTAACGGCATCCGATCACTTCGTTATGGTTGACATAACGAGACGTTTTGTGTTTTTCTAAGACCCATGACTGATAACGTGCGCCTTCGTCCCTCCGCAGAGGTGAGGGAGATCGCCGGCATGATGATGGCCGGGCACGCGATCATGATGTGTCGAATGTGTGCGTGATCGACGCCCGTTCGCCCGAGTTCTCCCGCCGCTGAGTCCACCGACCGCCGGGATGCGAACTCCACGGATGCCTGAGGCATCCGGCCCGCCGCATCGGCCCCGCCGATGCGCACCATTTCTGGGCCGCTCCGCACCGAGACCCGGTGCCGGCCCGCACGCTTCATCATCGAAAAGGTCGTGATCCCGATGACGCTCACCGCTCTCAACACCACTTCTGCACCCACCCACCACCCCGAGACCACCCACCGCTCCATCGCCACCCGCTATCCCGCGGCGCCGCGACCGGTCGCGCTTCGTCCAGTGGCTCCCGCGCGCCCCACGGCTCCGGCCCGCCCGGTCGTCCTTCACCCCGTGCCCGCGGCGGCACCCGCTACGGCGCCGGCGTCCCAGTCCGCGCCGAGCGGCACGCCCCGCGGCTTCGCGCTCTACGTCGGCCTGGACGAGTCCAAGGCCGCCGCCGCCGGCACCGATCTTGGCCACGTCGTGGCCGCGCTCAAGCGACTGCTCGCCGACATCGCGCCCGGAGCCGAGTCCTTCGCCTCCGTCGCGCTCGCCCCCGAGGGCGCCGGCGGACGCGACGTCGACGTGGTTCGCCTCGCCCTGCGCGACCCCTCGGCCGTGGCGAAGAACCGACCGCTCCCGCCGACCGTCGACGACCCCGCGGACCGCACCGGTGTCGTCATCGACGTGACCCGCCGCCACCTGCTGCTCGACGGCGAGCGCGTCTCGCTGACCTTCAAGGAGTTCGAGCTGCTGCAGTACCTCGTGCTGCGCGAGGGACGCACCATCGAGCGCACCGAGCTCGTGTCGTCTCTGTGGAGCCACGCCGAAGGCGAAGAGGTGCCCGGTGAGCGCACGATCGACGTGCACGTGCGCCGCCTCCGCTCGAAGCTCGGCCGTTACGAGGACATCGTCCGCACCGTGCGCGGCATCGGCTACCGCTTCGACCGGCACGCCGACGTCGTCATCCGCTACGGCCACGGCACCCCCTCTCCCGACCGCTTCTGACATCCGCTCCGACTCCGGAATCTGCAGGAACCGGTGTGACGGGTGTGACTGCAGACCCGTCTGCGGCACCATCTGTCACAGCCGCTCCTACGGTTTCCCGGCCCCTCGTCCGAACGGCGTCGGCAGGGTCGCGTAGGGTGACGGCATGACGACGGTCGCGGGGGGACGGATGCCGGCTCCCCGGCGCACGGCGCACCCCGGCAACCGCACGACCGTCCGCGATCCGCGCCCCG
>DASWPQ010000042.1:0-27096 GCA_036398375.1 Gryllotalpicola sp. | reverse complement strand
TCGACGACCTGCAGTCCGAGCGCAGGTACTCCCCGTTCGGCGCGTACGGGGCGTCGAAGCTGGCCGACCTGATCCTGACCGAGCAGCTGGCCCGGATCGCGGCGGCCGAGCGATGGTCGTTGCTCAGCGTCGCCGCGCATCCCGGCTCGACCCGCACCAACCTGGCGGCGGGCCGTGACCTGGGCCGGGAGCGGCCGCGACGCCGGCTGCTCGACTGGCGGGCGCTGTTCCCGAAGATGGACGTCGCCGAGGGGGCCGAGCCGCTGCTCGTCGCCGCGACCAGCCCGGCGGCGGTCAACGGCGAGTACCACGGACCGTCCGGCCGGTTCGGGGGCACGGGGGCACGGGGGCACGGGGGCACGGGGGCCAGCACAGCACGGGGCGGGGCGGGGCGGCACCGGGCGGGACGGCACGGGTCTCCAGGCGAACGGTGCACACCCTTCCGCGCCCGGCGAGGCAGGTGCCGCGTGGGCTCTCCCCGGGCAAGGGATTCGGTCGGAGCGCCCCGGCGGAACCCGCGCCGGGACCGGCGCCGGCGCCCCGCACACCCCGACCGACGACCCCGGTTGTCGGAACCCCGTTCTCGACACGACATCACGAGTCACCGAACGCTCCGGGGCGACCAGGAGAACGACGTCGCACCGAATCTCTTGCGCTCGGAGAATGCTCCAGCCACCCCACCCACTCCCGCCCTTCGCGGCGCCGGCCAGAGCTCGCTCCGAGCTCAGCGCCCCGCCTGCCGAGTAGGCGCCATGCCCGGCAAATAGGCTGGAGGCATGCGCGTGGCCACCTGGAACGTCAACTCGATCCGCACCCGCTACGGCCGGGTCGTCGACTGGCTGCTGCGCGAGGACGTCGACGTGCTCGCGATGCAGGAGATCAAGTGCAAGCCCGAGCAGTTCCCGCGCGCGGCGTTCGAGGAGGCGGGGTACGAGCTCGCGATCCACGGACTGAACCAGTGGAACGGCGTCGCCTTCGCCTCGCGCCACCCGCTGGAGGACGTCGTCACCTCCTTCCCGGGCCAGCCGGGCTTCCTCAAGGGCGCGGAGGGCCCCGGTCAGCCGCTCGAGGCCCGCGCCCTCGGCGCCACGGTGGCAGGCATCCGACTGTGGTCGCTGTACGTGCCCAACGGCCGGGCGCTCGACGACCCGCACTACGCTTACAAGCTCGACTGGCTCGCGCGGCTCGAGGCCGACACGCGGACGTGGCTCGCCGCCGAACCCGGACTGCCGCTCGCGCTCATGGGCGACTGGAACGTCGCACCGCTGGACCCGGATGTCGGCGACCCGTCCTTCGTGCCCGGCGTCTCGACGCACATCTCGCCGCCGGAGCGCGCCGCCTTCGCGGCGTTCGAGTCCGCCGGGCTCACGGACGTCGTGCGCCCCATCGTGCCGAGCGGCTACACCTTCTGGGACTACAAGCAGCTGCGCTTCCCGCGCAACGAGGGCCTGCGCATCGACTTCATCCTCGGCTCGCGCGGCTTCGCCGACCTCGTGACGGATGCCTCGATCCACCGCGAGGAGCGGAAGGGCGACGCGCCGAGCGACCACGTGCCGGTGCTCGTGGACCTCGACGTCGAGCTCGGCGACGACGACGACGACCGCCCGATGGTCTTCTAGGGTCCGGAAGTCCCCCGTTCCGGGAGCTTTCGGGGGCTACAGCCTCTTGATCATGTTCAGCTCGGTCCGCGAGCGGTCCAGCGGGTAGGGCATCGTCGAGCCGGTCAGCACGAATCCGTGCGATTCGTAGTACCGGCGGGCGCGCAGATTGTCCTCGTGCACGTCGAGCTGCAGGGCGCCGGCGAAGTCGCGCGCCCACTCCTCGATGGTCTCCAGCAGCAGATCGGTGACGCCCCGCGCCCGGCCCCGATGCCCGGGCGAGACGAACACCGCGACGAGGTAGGGCGCACCGCCGGAGCGGTCGATCGCTCCGCCCATCATCCCGACGAAATCACCCGTCTCGTCGTCGATCGCCACCACGAGCACCCGATTGCGCTCCTGTCCGCGCGCGGCATAGTCGCCCCACTCCCGCTCGCCCATGGTGAGCGCGTTCTCGTAGGTCTGGCCGAACGCCATCGGGGTGTCCTGCAGCGCCTCGAGCCGCAGTCGGCGCAGCCGCTCCCAATCCGCTCGCGCCGTGCGGCGCACCGTGATGCCCATGCGCTCCATCCTGCCGCCTCCCGTCCCGCTCGCGTTGCGCTGCTCGGAGCGCGGGGCGCTGCTCCCGCCCCTGCCGCGCACAAGTCCTCGGCGTCGGCGCGCTACTCACCCGGATGCGCGCGCCTGCCGGACGCGTGGCGCCCGTCCGGGTGAGTAGCGCGAGCGAGGAAGGAAAGGGACGGCACTCAGGCCAGGAGCAGCGCGATCACGATGATCACGGGCACGGAGAAGATCGTCGTGAGCAGCACCGCGTCACGAGCGACGGCCTCGCCCCGCTCGTAGCGCGCCGCGAAGTTGTAGACGTTCTGCGCCGCCGGCAGCGCCGAGAGCACGGTGCTGACGAACAGCTCGTGACCGGTGACGCCGAAGCCGAAGCGGGCGATCGCCCAGCCGACGAGCGGCATCAGCACCACCTTGAGCGCCGTCGACACGAGCACCTCGGCGCGCGCGCCGCCCGCCCGCAGCGGCGCCGCTCCGTGCAGCGACATCCCGAAGGCCATCAGCACGAGCGGCACCGCGGCACCGCCGAGCAGGGTGAAGGCGCTGTCGACGGGGTCGGGCAGCTTCCACCCCAGGGCGGCCACGATCACGCCGGCCGCCGATGCGATGATCATGGGATTGCGCACGGGGTTGAGCAGGATGTCGCGCAGACTGACCCGGCCGCGGCTCGTCACGTCGAGCACGGTGAGCGCGATCGGCGCGAAGACGATCAGCTGCACGAGCAGCACGGGTGCGACGTACGAGGCGTTGCCGAGCACGTAGACCGCGACGGGGATGCCGATGTTGTTGAGGTTCGAGTAGCCGGAGGCGAGCACGCCGATCGTGGTGCGCGCCGCGGGGCGCCGGAAGAAGAGCCGGCTGAGCACGAGGAACACCGCCGCCGCGACGATCGCCGCGAGGTTCGCCGCGAGCCCCGCGCCCGAGAACACGACGTGCAGGTCCTCCTTCGCGAGCACCGTGAACAGCAGGGCGGGGTTCGTGACGAAGAAGGCGATCCGGTTGAGCACGTAGCCGGCCTGCGGGCCGCCGACGCCGATGCGCCCGACGACGTAGCCGACGACGATCACGAACGCGATGATCGCGAATCCGATCAGCACACCCGTCATACCCACCAGCGTATTGGGGTACGGATGCCTGACCCGATGTCGGCTGTCGCGGCTAGCGTTCCGGTATGCCATACGTCGAGGTGCCGGGGGGCCGGCTCTACTACGAGACAGCCGGTTCGCCCGCCGCGCCGGCTCTGCTGCTGATCCACCAGGGCGTCGCGAATCTGCGCATGTGGGACGAACAGGTGGCGGCCTTCGCCCGCGAGCACTTCGTGGTGCGCTACGACGCACGCGGATTCGGGCTGAGCGAGACCGAGGACGTCGCGTTCAGTCCGTCCGGCGACATCCGTGCTCTGCTCGACCGGCTCGGCGTGGCATCCGTCGCCATCATCGCCAACTCGCAGGGCGGCAATTTCGCCTTCGACCTCGCCCTCGAGTCACCCGAGCGGGTGCGTGGGCTGATGGCGATCGGCTCGGCCTGCTCCGGCTTCCCCGAGCTCCCGCTGACGGCGGAGGAAGAGGCGGGCTTCGCGCGGCTCGATCGGCTGTACGCCGCCGCGGACTGGCCGGCGCTCGCCCGTGGCGAGGTCGAGCTGTGGAACCTCCGATCGGACGGCTCGCCGCTCGACCCCGCCTTCGTGCAGCGCGCCTATGCGCTCAACGAGGCCAATCTGCCGCACGCCGCCGAGCGCCCGACCCGGGTGCCGATCGACCCGCCCGCCTACGGGCGGCTGGGGGAGCTGCGGATCCCGGTGCTGGCCGCCGTCGGGGAGTGGGACCTGAGCGAGGCGCACACGCAGGCGAAGCACTTCGCCGCCGTCATCCCCGGTGCCGAGTTCCACGTGTTCCCCCGGGCAGCGCACCTGCCGAGCGTGCAGCATCCGGCGGAGTTCGAGGCCGTCGCGCTCGACTGGCTGGGGCGGCACGGGCTCTGATCGGGCATGCTGGGCATATGCCCTTCGAGCGCCTGCACGACCCCTCCGTCACGAGCTTCGCGAGCGACAACTACGCGGGGGTGATCCCCGAGGTGCTCGATGCGGTGTTCACCGCGAACGGCGGCCACCAGTCCAGCTACGGGGCAGACGCGTATACGGCCCGCCTCGAGGCGCTCGTCAAGGAGCAGTTCGGGGCGGATGCCGAGGCGCACGTCGCCCTGAACGGCACGGGTGCCAACGTGCTGGCCCTGCAGTCCGTGACCGAGCGTTGGTCGGGGGTCATCTGCGCGGCATCCGCCCACATCAACACGGATGAGAACGGCGCGCCCGAGCGCGTCGGCGGGCTCAAGCTGCTGACGGTCGAGACGCCGGACGGCAAGCTCACCCCCGAGCTGATCGACCGGCAGGCGTGGGGCTGGGGCGATCAGCACCGGGCGCAGCCGAGCGTCGTCAGCATCACCCAGGCGACCGAGCTCGGCACCGTCTACACGGCGGAGGAGATCGGGGCGATCACCGAGCACGCGCACAACCGGGGCATGACCGTGCACCTCGACGGTGCCCGCATCGCGAACGCGGCGGCGGCGCTCGGCGTCGAGCTCGCCGAGTTCACGACGGACGCCGGGGTCGACATCGTCAGCTTCGGCGCGAGCAAGAACGGGGGCGCCTTCGGCGAGGTCGTGGTGATCGTCGACCCCGAAGTGACGCTCGGCATCGAGTACCTGCGCAAGGCCGACATGCAGGTCGCGAGCAAGCAGCGCTTCATCTCGGCGCAGCTCGTCGCCCTGCTGGAGGACGGACTGTGGCTGCGCGCGGCCCAGCACGCGAATGCGATGGCCACGCTGCTGCGCACGCGGCTCGAAGAGGCGGTGGCGGATGCCTCGGCGCCGGGGCTCTCGTTCACCCAGCCCACGGAGTCGAATGCGGTGTTCGCCGCCCTGCCGAAGGATGCAGCCGACTTCGCCCGCAGCCGCTACAAGTTCTACGACTGGGACGCCCACCGCGCCGACGGCCTCACGGAGGTGCGCTGGATGACGGCGTGGGACACGACAGAGGAGGACGTCGAGGCCTTCGCCGATGTTGTGGTGGAGGGGCTGAACGCCGTCGCCTGAGCCCGATCTCAGGCATCCGCACGCCCGCCGCCCGCTGGCTGCTCGGCGGCACGGGAATATCCGCCACCGTGGATGCGTTCGCATGGTGTTGCACAACAGCACATCGGCGATGGCGCCGACTTCCGCGAATCGAGAGGAGCCAGCGCCGTGACGCTGATCAACGAACTGAAGGCCGCCCGAACGGATGCCCCCATCCTGAGCGTCCTGGCCGAGCGGTGGAGCCCCCGCTCCTACACCGACGCCGCCATCGACGAGGGCAAGCTCGCGGCCGCCCTCGAGGCCGCGCGCTGGAGTCCCTCGGCCGGCAACTCGCAGCCCTGGCGCTTCATCGTCGCGCGCCGCGGATCGGCGGCCTTCGAGAAGATCACCGCGACCCTCATGGGCTTCAACCAGGCGTGGGCGCCGAAGGCCTCGGTGCTGCTCGTCGGCCTCGCCAAGGACATCATCGCGCCGGACGGCACGGTCTCGCCGACGAGCGTCTACGACCTCGGCCAGGCGATGGCGCACCTCTCGGTGCAGGCCCACCACGACGGGCTGCACGTGCACCAGATGACCGGCTTCGTGAAGGACGAGCTCGCCGCCGCCTTCGAGCTGCCCGCGGATGTGAAGCCCTTCGTCGTCGCCACGATCGGCACCGTCGGCGAGCCGGACGACCTCGAGGAGGTGCTTGCGGAGCGCGAGAAGCAGCCCCGCAGCCGTCTCACTCGGGACGAGATCATCCTCGTCAACGAGTAGGCGCTCCGCGCGCGCCCGCTTCTGCACGGGTGCAGGGGCGGGCGCAAGCGCCCGCCAGGCGGCGACGCGTCAGCGCAGACCCTCGGTCAGGAGGGACAGCAGGCGCTGGAGCGTCGCGTCCGAGTCCCCGCGGCGCTCCGCCGCCCAGGCCAGCGACCCGATGAGCGTGCCCACGTCGGCGGGGTCCACGTCGGCGCGGATGGCCCCGGCCGCCTTGGCGCGCTCGACGAGCTGCTCGGTGCCGACTCGCATCGGCTGACACGAGGTGCACAGCGGATTCTCCGGGTCCTGGAACGCCTGCGCCACCGACTCGGGCAGCCCGCCGTAGATGCGCAGGTGCCGGGCCAGCTCGACGAGCCACTCGTCGAGGGCCGCCCGCGCATCGGGCGCGGCCAGGAGGCGCCGTGCCGTCTCGCCCAGCTCCTCGAGCGCCCCTTTGAGCGCCGCCGCGAGCAGGGCGTCGCGCGAGGGGAAGTGCCGATACAGCGTGCCCGGACCCACGCCGGCACGGCAGGCGATGTCGTCGAGCGAGGCGCCGGTGCCCTTCTCGGTGAAGGCCTCCGAGGCCACCAGGACGATCCTGTCGTAGTTGCGTTGCGCATCGGCGCGCAGCGGCCGCGTCTTCGCGGCTTCCGCAGTCGTCACGTCCACTCCTCACAAGAAACGGATTCAGCCTCCGCTTCTTGACAAAGCGGAGTCACCCTCCATATATTGGGATTCCCGAAGGCGGAGATACTCTCCGCTTTTGTGGTTCGACTGTACACCTTCTCGTGATCGGACTCCTCGTGAGCGACACCTCTGTTATCGACCTCACCGAATCGGATGCCCCTCGAAGCGCTCGGCGCCCGGCATCCGCGCTCGGTCTCATCACCGTATTCGTCACCCAGTTGATGCTCGTGGTCGACGCCAGCATCGTCAACGTCGCGCTGCCCGACATCCAGCGCGCACTGCACTTCACCCCGAGCGGCCTGAGCTGGGTCGTCACCGGCTACGCCCTCGCCTTCGCCGGTCTGATGCTGTTGACCGGCAAGCTCGGCGCGCGACTCGGCGCCAAGCGCGCCCTCATCATCGGCACCATCGTGTTCATCGCGGCGAGCGCCGCGGGCGGCCTCGCCCCGACCGCCTCCGCCCTGATCATCGCCCGCGTCGTGCAGGGCGTCGGCGCCGCGATCGCGGCACCCAGCACGCTCGTGCTCCTGATGGAGAACACGACCCCCGGGCCGCAGCGCAACCGCGCCATGAGCCTGTTCGTGCTCGCGGCGGGCTCAGGCGGTGCCATCGGGCTGATCCTCGGCGGCATCCTCACGACCGGCTTCGGCTGGGAGTGGGTCATGTTCGTGAACGTGCCGATCGGGGCCGTCATCGTGGTGGGCGCGCTGCTCTTCCTGCGCGAGACCGACCGCGTCCGCGAGCACCTGGACTACGGCGGCGCGATCACGAGCGTGCTCGCGATGATCGGGCTCGTCTACGGCTTCACCGAGGCCGCGTCGGCCGGCTGGGGCAGCCCGATCGTGATCGTGTCCTTCGTGGTCGCCGCCGCCTCCCTCGTGGCGCTCGTCCTCATCGAACGCGGCCACCACTCGCCGGTCGTGCCGCTGCAGCTGTTCACCCGCACCCGCAGCGCGATCCCGCTCCTGTCGATGCTGTTCGTCCCCGCGGGCATGTTCGCCTTCTTCTACCTCATCACCCTGTTCACGCAGGACGTCTACCACTACGACGCCCTCGGCACCGGCCTGGCGCTGCTGCCCTTCGTCGCGACGATGGTCACCGTCTCACAGCTCGCGCCGCGGCTGCTGCCGCGCTTCGGCGAACGTCTCATGGGCACGGTGGGCCTCGGCCTGCTGGGCGCGGGGCTCGGCTGGCTCACGACCCTCACCGCCGACACGGGCTACGTCGCCGGCGTACTCGGGCCGATCATCGTGATGGGCCTCGGCGCCGGCCTCACCTTCGCCCCGATCACCGGGCTCGTCATGGCCCATGCGCCGGAGGGCCACGTCGGCGCGACCTCCTCGGTGCTGCAGACCATGCAGCAGCTCGGCGGCTCGATCGGCGTCGCGGTCCTCTCGACCGTGTTCGTCTCGGCCGCGGCGACCGCGGGCATCGCGGGCGGGCTCACCACGGCCATCATCGGCGGTGTGGTGTTCGTCGGCGTCGCCTTCGTGCTCTACGCGATCTGGGG
Organism: Gryllotalpicola sp.; assembly: GCA_036398375.1. Taxonomy (GTDB): domain Bacteria; phylum Actinomycetota; class Actinomycetes; order Actinomycetales; family Microbacteriaceae; genus Gryllotalpicola. Next base: position 18,933 of record DASWPQ010000042.1, on the reverse strand, counting down.
CTCGAACGCGCCTGCCCTGGCCCCCGACGCAGAGCCGGTCATCCTGCACTGAGCCGGGACCGGCCTCAGCGGGCATCACTCCTGAGCAGGGAGCCCCTGCGCAGACAGGGCCGTCGTCACCGCGCGCCGTCGGGGGGCGGCGGCCCTCGTCGTTCAGGAGTTGTGCGCACCGGCCGGGGAGGGCCGAGGCCCCCGCGCGGCGGGCTTGCCGCTCCGCCGGGGCGCTATGGGCGGAGCAGCACCTTGATCGCCCGGCGCTCGTCCATGGCGGCGTAGGCCTCGGCGACCTGCGACAGCGGCAGCGCGAGGTCGAAGACCGCCCCGGGCCGCAGGGCGCCGCTCCACACCTCGGGCAGCAGCGCCTCGATGTAGTTGCGCACCGGGGCGACACCGCCGCGCAGCCCGACGTTCGAGCCGAACAGCTGCCGCACGGGCACCGCGTTTCCGCCGGCTGGGACGCCGACGAAGCCGACCTGGCCGCCCGGGCGCGCCGAGTGCAGTGCCTGGTCCATCGCCTCGGCGGTGCCCACGCACTCGAGCGCGGCGTCCGCGCCGACGCCGTCGAAGAGCTCCTTCACGGCCGCCACGCCCTCGTCGCCGCGCTGGGCGACGATCTCGGTCGCACCGAAGGCGCGGCCGAGCGCCTGGCGATCCGGATGCCGCGACATCAGCGCGATGCGGGACGCACCGAGCCGGTGCGCCGCGAGCACCGCCGAAAGGCCGACCGCACCGTCGCCGACGACCACGACGGTCGAGCCCGGGCCGACCCCGGCCGCGGCCGCGGCGTGGTGGCCCGTGCCGAACACGTCGGAGAGGGTGAGCAGCTGAGGGATCAGCTCCTCAGCGGGCTGCGACGGCGTCGCGACGAGCGTGCCGTCGGCGTGCGGCACGCGCACGAGCTCGCCCTGGCCGCCGTCGATGGCGTTGCCCCAGTGGTCGCGGCCGCCCCAGGAGCCGCGTTCGCGGCATGACGGCGAGTAGCCGTTGCGACAGTTCACGCACGTCATGTCGCAGTCGTAGAACGGAGCGATCACGAAGTCGCCCACCCGGATGCGGCCGACCCGGTCGCCGACGGATTCCACGATGCCGACGAACTCGTGGCCGATGCGGCTGCCGGGCGTCACGGCCGTGATGCCGCGGTACCGCCACAGGTCCGAGCCGCATACGCAGGAGGCGACCACCCGCACGATGGCATCCGTGCCCGTGATCAGGACGGGGTCCGGCACCTCCTCGAAGCGGACATCACCGGCACCGTGGATCGTCGTCGCGAACATGTCCCCACCGTATCCGGCACGGGTCTCCGGGCGATATCAGAAGCCTGAGGCCGGAATCCACCCGCCGCGGATCACGCGTCAGCACCGGCATCCACCACCCGCACACGCGCTCGCACAGGCACACCCGCCAACGCGGGCGCGCCGGCCCTCAGGCCAGCGCATCCCCGCCGAAGCCCTCGCGGGCGAGGACGATCGGCTCCTCGATGAGCCGCGGCCGGGGCCAGGCGCCCGAGGCCGGCACCGGCGACACCGTGCTGCCGGGAAGCGGGTCGAGCGACCAGCGGTGCACGGTGCGGTCGATGACCAGCGGGTACACGGTCAGCGTGTCGCTCGCCGGGTCGAGGTGGAGGCGCAGGAAGCCCTTCCCGTCCTCGTAGGCGAGGCCCGTCGCCTTGAAGTCGCCGATCGCCGAGGGCGGGGCGAACAGCACGACGAGCGCGAAGGCCTGGCTGCCGAACACGCCGCCGACGAGCAGGATGATCGCGATCCAGGCCACGCCCCACAGCCCCCACAGGTCCACGGCCGAGAGCAGGAACAGCCCGCCGACGAGGACGAGCAGCGACAGGTAGCCGACGACGCCGCTCAGCACGCCGATGCCCTGCTCGCGCCGCGCCTGCGATCCGCGCCTGCCCCGATCGCGGCCGCGTCGCAGCCGCGTGTAGCCGGAGGCGAGCAGCAGCGCGAGCGGCAGGGCGACGAACACGACGCCGAGTGCGATGAGCGCGTCGCTGAGCGCACCGGGCGCGCCGCCCGCCCAGCGCACGTGGAACGAGCGCACCGCGAAGCCGGCGAGCCAGAGCACGCCGACGAGGGCGAGGACCGCCATGGCCATCGAGCTCGCGAAGAGCGGGTTGCGCCGCGGCAGCCAGTACTTGGTGAAGGGCGAGGCGAGCAGCCCGTTCATCCGCGCGGCGAGGTGCGGGCCGGGGAAGCGGACGGGCCCGGCATCGAACTCGACGACCTCCTCGGGCTCCGGCTTCGGCCGAGCGTGCGGGTCCGGCAGCTGCAGCGAGGGGGCGAGCCGGTCGACGCCCATGGTGTACGCGCCGCCGAGGCCGTTGGTGATGAGCTGGGTGCGGCGCGGGTCAGGCTGCAGGGGGCCGGCCGGGTCGGCATCCGTTCTCTGCTCGTAACGGCCGTAGTGGTGGTGGTCGCCGGACAGCCACAGCCGCACCTTCGCACCGGTCGGCACGAGCGGGCTGTTCGGGTCGTCGCGGTCGGTGAGGCGGCCCCGCAGGACGTGCTTCTCGAACCACGCCGTGGTGTTGAAGGCGTCGGCGTCGTATGGGGTCGTCTCCCAGTACGGCGAGGCCGTGCACAGGATGATCGCATCGCCCTCGGCGAGCGCGGGCCACAGCGTGTCGCGGAAGTAGTCGAGCTGGGGCTCGTCGAGCGTGGTGCCGAGCTGCGCGTCGACCGCGACGAGCCACCACTTCGGGCGCAGCTTGACGGCGAAGTAGCTGCGCCGCTGCACGGTGCGCCAGGCGCCGAAGTCGAGGCCGCGGGCGAACAGCCGCAGGAAGGAGGCGAGGCCGTCGTACCAGTCGTGGTTGCCGGGCAGGGCCAGCAGTGTGCCCGATCGGCGCGGCAGGTCGGCTGAGGCCGCCCGGTACGGTCCGAGCGTCCGGTCGGCGTACGCGGCATCGGATGCGGTCGGGTACACCTCGTCGCCGCCCATCACGAGCAGGGAGCCGCGGGGCAGCACGTGATGGTGGCCCGCGGCGTCGGCCACCTCGTGCTGCGGGGCGGCGAGAAGGTTCGCCATGGTGTAAGTCGCGTCGAAGCCGTCGCCGAGGTCGGCGACGAAGTCGAACCACAGCTCGCCGTCCGCGTCCGCCCCGTCGAGCTCGATGACGCCCTGCGGGTAGGCGGCCTGCACGTCCCGACGGTCGGCGTAGTCGGCGAACTGCTGCGCGATCGCGACCTGGACGCCGGAGTTGACGAGCTGCGAGGGCGACAGCCAGCGCACGGCGCGGCGGGGCTCGAACCCGAGCTCGTCCTCGTGCAGGGCGAGCTGCTTCTGAGTGAGACCGGCCCGGTTGGTCATGCCCTGACGTTAGCGTGGAGCCTGTGAACGACACCATGCCCGCCGCCTCCCGGAACCCCGCGTTCCGACCGCGGCTGCTAGCGTGAGTTAGAACATTTGATTTCTAAAATGGATGGCCCCATGCCCCGCTCGATTCCCGCCACCGCCGACGCCGAGTCCACCGGCGCCGTCCCCCGTTCCGCCGACCGTGGCGTGGGCAGCGGCGCCCGCGTCGCACCCCGCTCCTGGCTGCGCACGGACGCGCCGCGCCAGGACCTGAGCGGCGAGTGGGACTTCCGCTTCGGCCGCACCCCGGAGGCCCTCGAGGAGGCCCCGTGGGGCACCATCACGGTGCCCTCGCACTGGGTTCTCGGCCACGACGGCGCCTACGGCGAGCCGATCTACACGAACATCCGCTACCCCTTCCCCGTCGAGCCCCCGCACGTGCCCGACGAGAACCCCACGGGCGACTACCGCCGCACCTTCGAGCCGCCGGCCGACTGGCTCGACGGCGAGCGCTTCCACGGCGTCCGGCTGCGCTTCGACGGTGTCGAGTCCGCCTACGAGGTGCGCCTCAACGGCAGGTTCGTCGGCACGGGAACGGGAAGCCGGCTCGCCCAGGAGTTCGACGTCGCCGCGGCGCTGCGCCCCGGGAGCAACGAGCTGCAGGTCCGCGTCCAGCAGTGGTCGGCCGGCAGCTACCTCGAGGACCAGGACCAGTGGTGGCTGCCCGGGATCTTCCGCGAGGTGACCCTCGAGGCCCGCCCCGCCGGCGGCATCGAGGACCTCTGGCTGCGCACCTCCTGGCAGGAGGGACACGGCGGCCTCGACCCCGAGATCAGGGCGGGGGCGGATGCCTTCCCGATCCGGCTCACCATCCCCGAGCTCGGCCTCGACGTGACCTGGTCCGGCCCCGACGAGGTGCGGCCGCTGACCGTCGCCGGCGCCGAGCCCTGGAGCTCGGAGCAGCCGCGTCTGTACCCGGCCACGATCGCCGCCCGCGGCGAGACCGTCACTCAGCGCATCGGCTTCCGCACGGTCGAGATCGTCGGCGACCTCTTCCTGGTCAACGGCCGCCGGCTCGTCTTCCACGGCATGAACCGGCACGAGGCGCATCCCGATCGCGGCCGCGTCTTCGACGAAGCGCACGCCCGCGCGGACCTCGCGCGCATGAAGCGCTTCAACGTCAACGCGATCCGCACGAGCCACTACCCACCGCACCCGCGACTGCTCGACCTCGCCGACGAGCTCGGCCTCTGGGTCGTGCTCGAGAACGACCTCGAGACGCACGGCTTCGAGGAGGGCGGCTGGGTCGCCAACCCGAGCGACGACCCCGCCTGGCACGCGGCCTATCTGGACCGCATCGAGCGCACCTTCGAGCGCGACAAGAACCACGCGAGCATCGTGATGTGGTCCCTCGGCAACGAGGCGGGCACCGGGGCGAACCTCGCCGCGACCGCGGCATGGCTGCACGATCGCGACGCCGGGCGCCCCGTGCACTACGAGGGCGATCACACCGGCGCCTACACCGACGTGTACTCGCGCATGTATGCGACGCCCGCCGAGCTCATCTCGATCGGCGGCGACGGCACGGCGTCGCTCCTCGGGTGCACACCCGCCGAGTCGGCCCGACAGCGGTCCAAGCCGTTCCTGCTGTGCGAGTACGCGCACGCGATGGGCAACGGGCCCGGCGGCCTCGGCCTCTACGAGGAGCTCTTCGACCGCTTCCCGCGCCTGCACGGCGGCTTCATCTGGGAGTGGCGCGACCACGGCATCCGCCGCACGGCACCGGACGGCTCCGACTACTTCGCCTACGGCGGCGACTTCGGCGAGGTGATCCACGACGGCAACTTCGTCATGGACGGCATGGTCCTCTCCGACGACGTGCCGACCCCGGGGCTGCACGAGTTCGCGGCGGTCGCGGCACCCGTGCGGCTGACCGTCGGCGCGGGCGAGCTGCGCGTCGAGAACCGCCGCCACAGCGCCGGCACCGGCGACCTCGCCCTCCGCTGGCGGGTCGAGGACGACGGCCGGCCCGTCGCCTCCGGCGAGCTCCCGGCCGCCGCGGTGGCCGCGGGCACGACCGCGAACGTGCCATTCGGCCCCGAGCTCTCCGGGCTCATGGGGTCCGTCGGGCTCCCCGCCCCCACCCCCGCGGGCGAGCGCTGGCTCACCGTCGAAGCCGTGCTGCGCGCGGCGACGCCCTGGGCGCCGGCCGGCCACGTGGTCTCTCAGGCGCAGGGTCGGGTCCAGGCGCAGTCCCCGGCCAGGCTCGCCCCGCTGCCGACCGGGCGCGGCGGGTCCGTTCCGCCTCGGCCGGGCGACGGGGCACGGATGCCGGACGACGTGGTCTTCGACGGGCACGGGAGCCTGCGCCGCCTGTTCGGCCTCGAGGTCTCCGGCCCGCAGCTCGCGCTGTTCCGCGCCCCCACCGACAACGACGCGATCGCGGGCGGGCCGAGCTACGACGGCGCGGACCCGCTCGCCGGCCGCGGCGAGGGCGTCACGGCGCCGCCGCACGCGCAGCGCTGGCGCGAGGCCGGCCTCGACCGGCTGACGGCGCGTGTGGAGGAGCTGGCGTCGGATGACGGTTCGCTGCGCGTGCGCACCCGCTGGGCGCCCGCCGCCGGGCGCGACGCGGTCTGGCTGGACGCGCACTGGGAGGCGCATCCCGACGGGGTGCTGCTGACCCTGCGCATCGACCCCTCGCGTGGCTGGAACACGATCTGGCCGCGGATCGGCGTGCGCTTCGAGCTGCCGGCGGCCATCGACGGTGCAGAGTGGTTCGGCCTGGGGCCGCTCGAGAACTACCCGGACAGCCTCGCCGCGGCACGCGTCGGGCGCTTCCGCGCCGGGCTGGACGAGCTGAACGTGCGCTATGCGCGCCCGCAGGAGACGGGGCATCGCGGCGAGCTGCGCGCCCTGAGCCTCACCGCGGGGGAACAGGAGCGCGTGCGCATCGAGGCGTTCCCGGACGAACGCGGGCGACGTCCCGGCTTCACGCTGAGCCCGCACACCGCCGAGCAGATCGCGGCGGCGAGGCATCCGTTCGAGCTGCCGCCCGTCACGCACACGCAGCTGTACCTCGACGCCGCACAGAACGGGCTCGGGTCGCGCGCCTGCGGCATCGACGTGTGGCCGAGCGCGGCGCTGCGGCCGGAGGCGCGCACGCTGCGCCTGCTGCTGCACCGGACGGCTGCGACCGCGCGGTAACCTGGGGAGGTCGCGCCGCAGCGGGCGCGGAGGGGGAGGTCGGTCATGGAGCGGACGGGCTCCAACCTCCCGGCGGTAGGCGAGTACAACCAGACGGTCGTGCTCGACGCCATCCGCCGCAGGCCCCAGGGCAGCACCCGCTCGGAGCTCGCCGTCGTCACGGGCCTGAGCGGCATGACCGTGGCGAACGTGTGCCGCCGTCTGCTCGAGCTCGGGCTCGTCGCGGAGCACGGCACGCGGATCAGCGGCCCGGGCAAGCCGGCGGCGATCCTGCGGCTGAACCCCGACGGCGGGTTCTCCATCGGCGTGCACATCGACCCCGCGGTCATCACCTACATCGTGCTCGACCTCGCCGGCCAGGTCCGCGACCACGCGCGCACGGGCACGCCGAGCGCGCAGGACCCGCGGTCCGTCATCGACGAGATGGCCAGGGCGATCGACGCGCTCATCGACTCATCGGGCGTCGACCGGGCGCGCGTGCACGGCATCGGCATCGCGACGCCCGGCCCCGTCAATGTCGAGGACGGCATCGTGCTGAACCCGCCCATGCTGCCGACGTGGAACCGCGTGGCGCTGCGCAGCTCGCTCAGCGAGGCGACGGGGCTGCCCGTGCTGCTCGAGAAGGACGTGACCGCGGCGGTCGTCGCGGAGCTCTGGTACGCCGAGCCGGGCAGCAGCCGGGACTTCGCGTTCCTGTACTACGGCACGGGCCTCGGCACCGGCATCGCGATCGGCGGGGAGGTGGTACGCGGCATCAGCTCGAACGCCGGCGACCCCGGCCACATCACGGTCGACCCGGACGGCCCGCTGTGCGTGTGCGGCCGTCGCGGCTGCGTCGGCTACATCACGGTGCCCCGCGCGCTCGTCGAGCGCGCGCGCCGGGACGGCGTGCTCGCCCCCGCCGAGGACGACGAGAGCATGGCGGAGGTCGAGGCGGCCTTCGACCGGCTCGCCGCCCGCGCGGCCGGTGGTGACGCGGGTGCCTACGCGATCATCGCCTACGCGGCGCGCCAGATCGCGCGAGCGGTGGTGGTGATCGTGAACCTGCTCGACATCGAGCGGGTGATCTTCGGTGGCCCGTTCTGGGCGCGGATCGCCCCGATCGTGCTGGGCATCCTGCCCCAGACGGTGCGGGGCGACCCCGCCCTGATCCCGCCGCACGGCGTGGCCTTCGTCGAGTCGGCGATCCCCGTCGACGTCGCCGCGGTCGGCGCCGCGACGCTCGTGTTCGACGGCCTCTTCTCGCCGAAGCCCTCTGCGCTGCTCATCGCGGCGGGCTGACCCCGGCCGACCGCCTCGGCACGGGCATCCGCTCGCTGTTGCGCGTATTTTGAAAATATGATTTGCTAATTCCACTTCGGCCGCTTCGGCGTGCCGCGTGTCAATGGTGACCTGCTTCGCACAGCCGCGAAGCAAACCCGGAAGGAATCCTGTGAGCATCACATTCCGCCGCGCCCGCACGGGCGCCATCGCGCTGGCTGCGGCCGCGAGCCTGCTGGCTCTGTCGGCCTGCTCGTCCGGCGCGTCCAACGGCTCGGGCGGCTCCGGCGGCGACTCCGCCGCCGCCTGCACCCCGGCCAAGGGCAAGGTGACCCTGCAGTACTGGAACACCGTGCCCGGCATGGACAAGGTCGTCGACCTCTGGAACCAGCAGAACCCCGACATCCAGGTCGAGACCAAGAACATCTCCAACGACCAGTACGGCACGCTGGGGAACGCGCTCAAGGCCGGCAACGCGCCCGAGCTCGCCCAGGTCGGCTACGACGAGCTCTCCGACCTGCGCACGCAGGACGCGTTCGTCGACGTCTCCGCGTGCGCCGACGCGGTCGCCGCGAAGTCCGACTTCGTGCCGTGGACCTGGTCGCAGACCAGCTTCAGCGGCGAGGGCGTCTTCGCCATCCCGCAGGACACCGGCCCCATGGCCCTGTTCTACCGGGCCGACCTGTTCCAGAAGTACGGCCTCACCGCCCCCACCACCTGGGACGAGTACGCGCAGGACGCCGCGACGCTCAAGGCCAAGGACCCGAACCTCGACATCACCTTCTTCGACCCGGGCAACGCCGAGTGGTTCAACGGCCTGCTGTGGCAGAACAGCGCCGACATGTACTCATACAGCGACAACAAGTGGAAGGTGACGATCACCTCCGACGCCGCCAAGCAGGTCGCTGACTACTGGCAGAAGCTCATCGATCAGAAGTTCGTGCGCACCGACCTCGCGAACACCTCCACACCCATGTACGCCGCCTACGAGAAGGACCAGATCGCCACCTACGTCGGCGCCGCCTGGGGCTACAGCCTGTTCCGCGACAACCTGCCCGACCAGTCGGGCAAGTGGGCCATCGCGCCCATGCCCACCTGGGGCACCAACCCCGCCTCCGGCGACTGGGGCGGCTCCTCCGTCGCCTTCATGAAGGGGAACAAGCACCTCTACGAATCCGTGAAGTTCGACCTCTGGCTGAACACCAACCCGGACGCGCTGGCGCTCGAGAACAAGCTCGGCGGCCTCTACCCCGCGGCGAACGCGGGGCTCAAGCTCCCGGCGCTCACGGCGGGCGTGCCCTTCTACAACAACCAGAAGATCTTCGACGTCTTCGCCGACTCCTCGAACAACATCGACACCAACTTCACCTGGGGCCCCACCCAGAAGACCGTGAACCTGGCTCTGCAGGACGCCCTGAAGAAGGCGGCCTCCGGAGACGGCACGATCGGCGACGCCCTGCAGGCCGCGCAGGACTCCGCCTTGAAGTCGATGAAGGACCAGGACATCCCGGCCGCAGCGGGAAACTGATCGCATGACCGCACTCTCCGCCTCGGTCGGCGGGAAGCGCAGCACAGGGGGCCGCCGGCGTTCCGGCGGCCCCCGCCCTGCCACCATCGTGGCCTTCCTGCTGCCGTTCTTCGCCCCCTTCGTCCTCTTCTACCTCGTGCCGATCGCCTACGCGCTCGGCCAGAGCTTCCTCGTCGTGCGCCGCACCCCCGGCCAGTTCGGCCACGCCTACACGACCTTCGGCTGGTTCACCCAGTACGCCGAAGCGCTCAAGAACACCGAGTTCTGGGGCAGCATCGGCCGGATCGCCCTGTTCGGCGTCGTGCAGGTGCCCGTGATGCTCGTCCTCGCGCTGCTCATGGCCCTGCTGCTCGACTCGCCGCTGCTGAAGCTCAAGGCCTTCTTCCGCATCGCCGCGTTCATGCCCTATGCGGTGCCCGGCGTCATCGCGGCGATCATGTGGTCGTTCCTCTACTCGCCGCAGCTCTCGCCCGTCATCGACGTGCTGAACGCGATCGGCGTGCCCGCGAACTTCCTCGGGCCCGGAGCCATCCTGTGGTCCGTCGCCAACGTGTCCACCTGGCTGTGGACCGGCTACAACATGCTGATCATGTTCTCGGCGCTGCAGTCGATCCCGCAGGAGATCTACGAGGCCGCGAAGCTCGACGGCGCCGGCAACTGGCGCATCGCGGTCAGCATCAAGGTGCCGATCATCGCGCCCTCCGTCATCATGACCACGGTCTTCTCGATCATCGGCACGCTCCAGCTGTATGCGGAACCCGCCGTGCTCAGCCAGATCTCCTCGAACATCTCGAGCACCTTCACCCCGAACATGCTCTCCTACGCCATCGCCTCGGGGAACAACTACCAGCAGGCGGCGGCCGTCTCCGTGCTCATCGCCGTCGTCACCTTCGTGCTCAGCTTCGGTTTCATGAGGCTCACCTCACGCCGATCGGAGGAATCGTGAACAGAGAGAGCCGCACCGGCCGCGTCGCGGCCATGGCGATCATGTTCCTGCTCGCCATCTACTTCCTGCTGCCGATCTACTTCCTGATCGTCGCCGCCACGAAGCCGCAGGGCGACCTCGCGACCACCTTCGGTCTCGCCTTCTCGCACTTCGCGTTCTTCGACAACCTGAAGACCCTGTTCGGCGGATCGACGAACGGCATCTTCCTGCGCTGGGCGCTCAACAGCGCGATCTACTCCATCGCGGGCGCCGCCGTCGGCACGCTCATCTCCGCCCTGTGCGGCTACGCCCTCGCGAAGTTCCGCTTCCGCGGGCGGGAGGCGCTGTTCTCGGTGATCCTCGGCGGCGTGCTGGTGCCGACCACGGCGCTCGCCCTGCCGCTGTTCCTGCTGTTCTCCGCCGTCGGCCTCGTCAACACCTACTGGGCCGTGTTCCTGCCGAGCATCGTGAGCCCCTTCGGGGTCTATCTGGCGCGCATCTTCGCGGCGTCCGCCGTGCCCGACGAGCTGCTCGAGTCCGCGCGGCTCGACGGCGCCGGCGAGTTCAAGGCGTTCTTCTCCGTGGCCTTCCGGCTGATGACACCCTCGCTCGTGACGGTGTTCCTCTTCCAGTTCGTCGGCATCTGGAACAACTTCTTCCTGCCGATGGTGATGCTGCAGAAGGAGTCCCTCTTCCCGATCACGCTCGGCCTCTACGAGTGGAACGGGCAGACCGCGCGGGTGCCGATGCTGCAGGAATCCGTCATCACGGGCTCCCTCGTGTCGATCGTGCCGCTCATCATCGTCTTCATCCTGCTTCAGCGCTTCTGGCGCACCGGGCTCGCCTCCGGCGCCCTGAAGTGAGCCGGGCCGTCACCGGCCTCTGACCGCACCAACTCGAAAGGGCATCCCGCTCGATGCACAACTACGCCGTCTTCGTGCCGCACTTCCACTGGGACCGGGAGTGGTACGAACCGTTCCAGGTCTTCCGCCACCGGCTCGTCGACGCGCTCGACTCGGTCCTGGCCACGGCGGAGTCCGACCCGGACTTCCGCTTCACGGTGGACGGCCAGACGGCGGCGATCGACGACTACCTCGCGATCCGGCCCGAGAACCGGGGCCGGGTCGAGGCGCTCGTCGCCCGCGGCCAGCTCGCGCTGGGGCCGTGGTACATCCTGCTCGACGAGTTCCTGTGCAGCGGCGAGACCATCGTGCGCAACCTGCGCTTCGGCTGGCAGGATGCGAGCGCGCTCGGCCACGCCATGCCGGTCGGCTACCTGCCGGACATGTTCGGCCACGTCGCGCAGATGCCGCAGATCCTGCACCGCGCCGGCATCGAGCACGCCGCGCTGTGGCGCGGGGTGCCGGCCTCCGTCGACGGCCACGCCTTCGTGTGGGAGGCGCCGGACGGCTCGAGCGTGCGGACCGAGTTCTTCTTCGACGGCTACGACAACGGGCTCGACATCGTCCTCGTCCCCGAGGCGGTCGGCCGGGCGCTGGACGACTACGCGCGCATGACCGAGCCCCGCTGGGGCGGCGACCCGGTGCTCGCCATGGTCGGCACCGACCACACCGCCCCGGACCCGGCACTGAGCGCGTGGGTCCGCGCCGCCGAGCGCCCCGAGCGCGACATCCGCTTCGCCACGATCGAGGACTATGTCACCCGGCATGCCGTCGATCCGGTCACGGCGCACGTGCGCGGTGAACTGCGCAGCCACGTCCGCGGGAACATCCTGCCCGGCGTGCTCTCGGTGCGCGCGGAGCTCAAGAAGGCCATGTCCGTCGCCGAGCGCACGACCGATCACGCCGAGCGCTTCCTCGCCGTCTGGGGCGGGGCGGATGCCGTCGGCGAGAGCGGATTCCTCGAGCTGGCGTGGCGGAAGATCGTCGAGTCCTCCGCGCACGACTCGGTCGTCGGCTCCGGCACCGACGAGACCTCCGACCAGGTGCTCGCCCGGCTCGAGGAAGCCGCACAGGCCGCACGCGCGGTGCGCGACGGCGCCCTCGCCCGGCGCGCCGCCGCGGTGCCGGCCGATGCCTGGCTCCTCGCCAACCCCCTGACCGTGCCGCGCACCGCGTTCGCGGAGCTCAGCGCCGAGTCCGACGGCGACGCCTTCGTCGCGGTCACCGGCGACGGCGCGGTGCTGCCCGCGCAGATCATCGCCACCGCCGAGACCGTGCTCGCCGACGAGACCGTCGACGCAGGCGAGCTCGAGCGCGTGCTGCGCCGCATCCACCGGCGGGAGCTGTTCGGCAAGCTCATCGACCACGTCGACCTCACCCCGCACGAGCTCGTCTTCCATCTCGCCGACGTCCCGGAGCAGCCGAGCTTCGACCTCATCGAGCTGCGCGAAGCCGTCGCCGCCGCCGCGCGCGAGCACACCGGGTCGTGGCGGGTGCGCACGCTCGCCGCCCCCGTCGTCACCCTCGCGGTGGCGGCGCCCGTGCCGGCCTCGGGGTCGACCGCGCTGCGCGTGCTGCGGGCGGATGCCGCGCCCACGGCCGTGGCGGCGGACGCCCCCGCCGTGGTGACGGGGGACGGGACCGCGGAGCGGCTCGGCCTGGCCAACGGAATCGTGACCGCGGGCGTCTCCGCCGATGGCACGCTCGAGCTTCAGGGCGCCGACGGCACCCGGCTCAGCGGAGTCGGACGACTCGTGGACGGCGGCGACCGCGGCGACAGCTACAACTACGGCCCGCCCGCCCGCGACGTGCTCGTGGACGAGCCGCTGCGGGTGACGGTCACAGCCGTCGAGCACGGGCCCGTGCGAGCGGCGCTGCGGGTGCTGCGGGAGTATGCCTGGCCCGCTGCGCTCGCGCCGGACCCCGACGAGCGCGGCGCCGAGACGCGAGCCGCCCAGGTCGAGACGCTCGTGGAGCTGCGCACCGGCGAGCCCTTCGTCCGCCTCACGGTGTCCTTCGTGAACCCCGCCGCCGACCACCGGCTGCGGCTGCACGTGCCGCTGCCCGAGCCGGCGACGGGATCGAGCGCCGCCGGCCAGTTCGCCGTCACCGACCGCGGTCTCGTGAGCGAGGGCGGCTGGGGCGAGTTCCCGCTGCCGACCTTCCCGGCGGAGTCCTTCGTGACCGTGGGCGCCGCCACGGTACTGCTCGACCACACCACGGAGTACGAGCTCATCGACGACGGCGCGGAGCTCGCCGTCACCCTGCTGCGGGCCGTCGGTGCGATCAGCGTCAACCTGCACCCGCTGCGTGACGAGCCCGCCGCCGTGCACATCGTCACCCCGGGCGCGCAGGAGCTCGGCGCCCGCATCGAAACCCGGCTCGCGGTGCTGCCCGCCGCGGGCGGGTGGCGCGCCGCGCAGGCGGCCGCGGCGGCCGAGCTGTTCCGCGGGGATGCCTCCGCGGTGCGCGGTGCAGCGCCTGCCTCGACCGCGCTGCCCGTCTCGGACGGGGGTGTGCGGGTCGCCGGAGACGACGTCCTGGTCTCCGCCGTGCGGCACGACGGCACGGGCACCGAGCTGCGGCTCGTGGCGCTCTCGCCCGAGCCCGTCGCGGCGAGCATCACGGGGCGCTTCGCCTCGGCGCAGACCCTCACCCTGCTGGGCGAGCCGATCGACGAGACCGCGGCGGCCGGCCGGCTGGAGCTGCGGCTCGCCCCCTGGGAGATCCGCACCGTCCGCCTGCTCGGCTGAGCCCGCGGCCCGCCCCGGACCCCGGCAACCGAGTTGCTCGGAGCACGCGTGCGCTACTCGGTTCCCGATCGCGCCCGCGTGTTCCGGGCAGCACGAGCGGGGGCGCCGCCTGCGAATCCCCGCAGTATCACCGCCCCGGACCCCGGCCGTTGAGATCGACCGGTTAGGGTAGGGCACCGGTTTCGCCCCGCGAGGGCCCGAGCCGGCGCAGGGGGGACATGCAGGCGCACACGACGCGATCATCGATCGCCGCCGCGGTGCTGGCGGCGATCGCCGGCACCGTGTTCGCGGTGCTCGCGACCGCACCGGCGCACGCCGCCCCCGCCCCTGCTTCAGGTGCGGCACAGACTTCAGGTGCGGCACAGACCTCAGGCATGGCCCAGACCGCTGCCGCGTCGGATGCCTCCCCGCCCGGCGCGGACCAGCCGCCCCAACCGCCCGCGGAGGACACGGCGAAGCTGAGCCTCGTCGCCGAGGTCTCGAACGGTCCGGCCGCCCCCGGCGACTGGACGCTGTCGGCGACGGATGCCGCGGGTCACAGCGTCGCGGGTGCGAGCGGCGCCCCGGCGGTGACGGAGGTCGTTGTGCCCGCCGGATCCTACGACCTCGCCGCCGCCACCGCGCAGGCGGGCGCACCGTGGTCCGACTATGTCGCGGACTGGGCGTGCACGACGGGCGGCACCGTGACCGGCTCGCAGGTCCAGCTCGCCGCCGGTGCCGACGTGAGCTGCCACGTCACGCTGCGCTACGCGCAGCCACACCTCACGCTGCGACTCACGCTCGACGGCGGACCGACCCGCATCTCCGACTGGACGCTCACGGCGCGAGGCCCCCTCGCGGCGAAGAGCCCGCTCACCGTCACGGGCCGCTCGGGGGATGCCGCCGTCACGAGCGTCCCCGTCGACGCCGGCGAATACCAGCTCTCGGCGGCGCTCGGCGCCGGCAGCGAGCTCGCCGGGTACACCGCGGGCGGCTGGCGCTGCAGCGGCGCGGCCACGAACGGCAGCAGCGTGCAGCTGACCGCGGGCGCGACGGTCAGCTGCACCATGACCGAGACCTGGACCCAGGCCCAGCTGACGCTCGCCGCGGCGCTCGCCCCTCCCGGCGGCCGCGAGGGGCTCGGCGACGGCCCGGCGGTGGCCGGCGACTGGATGCTCAACGCCGACGGACCCGTCGTCATGACGGGACGCTCCGGCGCCTCCGCTCCGCTGCCGGCCGGCCGGTACCGTCTCGATCAGAGCGGTACGGATGCGCGTGACGACGGCTACGCCTTCGCCGGGTGGAGCTGCGTCGACGACGCGACGGCGGCCTCCGTGCCTGTGCACGGCGCGATCGTCGAGGTTCCCGCGCGGAACGTGACCTGCACCGCGATCGAGCAGTGGCGCGGGCCGGCCGCGGCGCCTCCGAGTGAGGCGACGGCCCCGCCTGCGGCCGCGACGCCGACGCCCTCCGCGACGTCGCGACCGGCGTCCCCCAGCTCTACGCCGACGCCGAGCATGTCCGCCACACCGAGCGCCGCACCGAGCTCGACACCGCCCACCGCCCACCCGTCCGCCACGAGCGAGCCGACGGCCGCACGGTCCCGCACCGCCGCGACGCCGCTCAGCGAGGAGCGCGCGGCCCAGCGGCGTTCGCTGGAGAACCTGT
Source organism: Gryllotalpicola sp. (assembly GCA_036398375.1). Classification (GTDB taxonomy): domain Bacteria; phylum Actinomycetota; class Actinomycetes; order Actinomycetales; family Microbacteriaceae; genus Gryllotalpicola. The sequence continues at coordinate 3,405 of DASWPQ010000042.1, read as the reverse complement.
TCGGGCTCATCGCGATCGTGCTGGTCTGCGGCGGCGTCGCGTTCTGGTTCGCCTGGGACCGCCGAGGCACCCGGCGCTGAGCTCCGGCGCGGGCGGTCACGCCGGCGCCTCGTTCAGAACTCCGGAGAAAATGCTCCGGGCCGCCGGAGGATCCCCGAAGTCGTCCGGCCGGGCGGCTCGTGATCGAAAAATCTCCGGAGTTTTGCGCAGCCCGGCCGCCCGACCATTCCGTCGGCCGCCCCACCCGGCCCGGCTACGCGCCCCAGTCGCCGCCGTCGAAACCCTGGTCGTCCCAGCCGCTCTGGTCGAAGCCCTGGCCACTCTGATCCTGCCCGCCGGCCTGGCCCACGTCGCCGCCCTGCCCCTGGTCGAAGCCGTTGCCGAAGCCCTGGTCGTAGCCCTGCTCGAAGGCCTGGTCCTGCCCGCCGCCGAAGCCGCCGTCGAACAGGTTCGAGATGCCCTCGAAGAGGAACATGCCGCCGGCGACGCCGGCCGCCGTCGACGCGGCCTGGGCGAGGAAGCTCGAGCCGCCGCGCTGAGCGTAGTAGGGCTGCTGCCCGTACGCGGGCTGCCCATACGGCGACTGCCCGTACGGCGGCTGCGCACCGCCGCCGAACAGCCCCCCGAAGAGGCCGCCGCGGCGCGGCTGCGCCTGCTGCTCGAGCTGCGCGATGCGCGCCTGTGCGTTGCGGAGCGCGTCCTGCTGCAACAGGACGGCCTGGGTGAGCAGATACACCGCGTCGGGCTGCGCCGCGATGCTCTGGGCGATGACGGATGCCGCTTCGGGGTCCTTCGTCACCGGCTGTGCCTTGCTGAGTTCAGAGGCAAGATCGTCGATGAGACGACGGTCGCTGGTGTCCATGTCTTATGGTGACGCGACGACGGATGCCGCCGACCCCGGTACAGGGGATCGGCGGCATCCGTTCAGCGATCGCAAAGCCAGGACAGAAGCCCCGGCGGTCTACCGCGCCTCGGCCTGGGCGCCGAGGTCGAGCGGTGGCAGGCTCTCGCCCACCTCGACGACGAGGCTCTCGCCGCCGGGCGCGACATCCACCCGCACGAGGTCGCCGTCATGGATCTGCCCGCGCAGCAGCGCCGTCGCGAGCTGGTCGTCGATCTCGTGCTGCATGAGCCGGCGCAGCGGCCGCGCCCCGTACACGGGGTCGTAGCCACGCTCGCCGAGCCAGGCCCGGGCGTCAGGGGTGACGCCGAGGTCGAGGCGGCGGTCCTGCAGACGCTTCTGCAGCCGGTCGACATAGAGGGAGACGATCTCGCCGAGCTGCTCCCGGTTCAACGCGTCGAACACCACGATGTCGTCGAGCCGGTTGATGAACTCCGGCTTGAAGGCCTGGCGCACGATGGCGAGCACGGCGTCCCTCTTCTCGGATGCCGACAGCGAGGCATCCGTCAGGAACTGCGAGCCCAGGTTCGAGGTGAGGACCAGGATCGTGTTGCGGAAGTCGACGGTGCGACCCTGACCGTCGGTGAGACGGCCGTCGTCGAGCACCTGCAGCAGCACGTCGAACACTTCGGGGTGCGCCTTCTCGACCTCGTCGAGCAGGATCACCGAGTAGGGGCGGCGACGTACGGCCTCGGTCAGCTGGCCGCCCTGCTCGTAGCCGACGTAGCCGGGAGGGGCGCCGACGAGCCGCGAGACGGAGAACTTCTCGCCGTACTCCGACATGTCGATGCGGACCATGGCCTTCTCGTCGTCGAAGAGGAACTCGGCGAGCGCCTTGGCCAGCTCCGTCTTGCCGACGCCGGTCGGGCCGAGGAACAGGAACGACCCGGTCGGGCGGTTCGGGTAGCTGATGCCCGAGCGCGAGCGGCGCACGGCGTCCGCCACCGCGGTCACCGCCTCCTGCTGGCCGATCAGACGGCGGTGCAGCTCGGACTCCAGGTTGACGAGCTTCTCGGTCTCCCCCTGGGTCAGGCGGTCGACCGGGATGCCGGTCCACTGCGCCACGACCGCGGCGATGTCCTCGTCGGTGACCTGCTCGTTGACCATGCGCGGGCCGGATGCAGCGCCCTCCCCGCTCTCGGCGGCGCCGAGCGCCTTCTCGATGTCCGGGATGGTCTCGTAGTTGAGCTTCGAGGCCTTCTGGTAGTCGCCCTCGCGCATGGCGCGATCGAGCTCGATGCGCGCCTCGCTGAGCTGGGTCTTCAGGTCGCCGACCGAGTGCAGGGAGGCCTTCTCGGCATCCCACCTGGCCTGCAGCTGGTCGAGCTGGGCCTGCTTCGCGCGCATGTCCTCGCGGAGCTTCGCGAGACGCTCGCGGCTGGCGTCGTCCTTCTCCTTCTTGAGGGCGAGCTCCTCGATGCGCAGCCGGTCGACGGCACGCTTGAGCTCGTCGATCTCGACGGGGGACGAGTCGATCTCCATCTTGAGCCGGCTCGCCGCCTCGTCGATCAGGTCGATCGCCTTGTCGGGCAGCTGGCGGCTCGGAATGTACCGGTTGGAGAGGACCGCGGCGGCGACGAGCGCAGAGTCGGCGATCGCGACCTTGTGGTGCGCCTCGTAGCGCTCCTTCAGGCCGCGGAGGATCGCGACGGTGTCCTCCACAGTGGGCTCACCGACGTACACCTGCTGGAAGCGGCGCTCCAGCGCGGCATCCTTCTCGATGTACTCGCGGTACTCGTTGAGCGTGGTGGCGCCGATCAGCCGCAGCTCGCCGCGCGCGAGCATGGGCTTGAGCATATTCGCCGCGGCGACCGAGCCCTCGCCGCCGCCCGCGCCCATGAGCGTGTGCAGCTCGTCGATGAAGGTGATGACGCGACCGTCGGACTCGTTGATCTCCTTGAGCACGGCCTTGAGCCGTTCCTCGAACTGGCCGCGGTACATCGCGCCGGCCACGAGGGCGGAGATGTCGAGGGAGACGAGCTCCTTCCCCTTGAGCGAGTCGGCGACGTCGCCCGCGACGATGCGCTGGGCGAGCCCCTCGACGACGGCGGTCTTGCCGACGCCGGGTTCGCCGATGAGCACGGGGTTGTTCTTGGTGCGCCTGGTGAGCACCTGGCTGATGCGCCGGATCTCGGCGTCGCGGCCGATGACCGGGTCGAGCTTGCCCTGACGGGCGATCTCGGTCAGGTTGATTCCGAACTGCTCGAGGGCGCTCTTGCCCTCGTCTGTGGTCGGCGGCACACCCTGCATGTTGGCCATGTTGTGTGTGGTTCCTTCTGGTCTGGTTGCGGTGGGCGGGCGGATGCCTGCGGCACCCGTTCGCACAAAGTTGAGTCTACTGGGCTCAACTTGGCATGGCCAGGGTTTATTCCGCTGTGGGCGGACAGCGTCGGCGCGGTTGCGTGCCCGACCGTCGGACCCGGAACTACGTGTCGTTACCCGGGATTGTCGGCGCTCGGGGGCCGCTGCCGAGTTCCGCGCCGAAGCCCGTTGACCATCCGAGA
>DASWPQ010000041.1:0-10740 GCA_036398375.1 Gryllotalpicola sp. | reverse complement strand
CCGCTTCGACGAGGAACTGGTTGCGGATCGCTCCGGGTGGTGCGCCGAGCGCCTTCCGCAGCCCGATCTCTCGCGTCCGCTCCGTGACCGAGACGAGCATGATGTTCATCACGCCGATGCCGCCGACGAGCAGCGAGAGCGCCGCGATGCCCGTCAGCAGGATGGTCAGGGTGCGGTAGACGCTCGTCGCGGTGGAGACGAGGGCGTCCTGTGAGGAGATCGTGAAGTCGGCATCCGCCGACCCGGTGATGCCGTGCCGGGCGAGCAGCAGCGCCCGCGCCTCCTGGTAGGCGGCGGGCAAGGCATCCGCCGATGTCGCCTGCAGGTAGACGGTCGAGACCGAGTTCGCCTGCGATCCGCCGACGAGGCTCGCGGCCATCGTCGACAGCGGCACGAGCGCGGTGTCGTCGAGGTTGCTCGTGGAGTTCGAGCCGCTCGAGGCGAGCACACCGACGACCTCGAAGCTCTGCGAGTCGATCGTGACCGCCTGCCCGACGACGTTCGTGAAGCCGAACAGCTCCTGCGCGGTCTCGGGGCCGAGAACGATGACGGATGCCTGATCCGTGACGTCCTGCGCCGTGAGGAAGCGGCCGCTCTGCACGGTCCGCGCGCGCACGCCGAGGTAGCTCGGGGTGGCGCCGACGACGGTGGTGGTCCAGTTGTTCGATCCCGCGCTGAGCGCCTGCGACGAGGTCTTCTCGGCGTCGACGGCCGTGATGTCGGGGGCGTTGACCTTCGAGGCGAGCGCGTCGGCGTCGGCCTGGGTGAGCGTCGAGCCGGTGCCGAAGCCGCCGCGAACGCCGCTCGTCGATGTCGAGGAGCCGGGGGAGACGATCAGCAGGTTCGAGCCGAGGGAGGAGATCTGGGAGCTCACGTCCTTCTGCGTGCCGAGGCCGAGGCCGACCGTGAGGATCACCGCGGCGATGCCGATCAGGATGCCGAGCACCGTGAGCGCCGAGCGCATCTTGTGGCTCGAGATCGCGAACCAGGAGGTGCGGAGGGTCTCGATCACGTTCACGCGAGCACCTCCTGCGCCTGGATGAGTCCGTCGCGCACCTGGACGATGCGGCGGCTGCGGGCGGCGACCTCGTGCTCGTGGGTGATGAGCACGATCGTGCGACCGCTCGTGTGGAGCTCGTCGAACAACCCCAGCACCTCCTCGGTGGAGTGCGAGTCGAGGTTTCCCGTCGGCTCGTCGGCGAGGATCAGCGTCGGCTCGGTCACGAGCGCGCGGGCGACGGCGACGCGCTGCTGCTGGCCGCCGGAGAGCTGCCCCGGCTTGTTGTCGAGGCGATCGCCGAGGCCGACGCGCTCGAGGGCGGCGACGGCGCGGGCGCGGCGCTCGTCCTTGTGCACTCCGGCGTAGACGAGCGGCAGCTCGACGTTGCGCCACGCCGCCAGGCTCGGCAGCAGATGGAACTGCTGGAACACGAAGCCGATGCGCTGGTTGCGGACGGCGGCGAGCTCGGCCTCGTCGAGCTCCTCCACGTTCTCGCCGGCGAGCAGGTATCTGCCGCTCGTGAGCGTGTCGAGGCAGCCGAGGATGTTCATGATCGTCGACTTACCGCTGCCGGACGGTCCGACGACGGCGACGTACTCGCCCGCGCCGATGCCGAGCTCGATGCCGCGCAGCGCCTCGTACTCGATCGAGCCGGTGCGGTAGGTCTTGCGGGCGTCGTGCAGTTCGATGACGGGTCCGGTGGAGGGGCGGGCGGATGCCTCGACCATTAGTTCCCCGCCCCGGTCGTGGTCCGCTGCAGTCCACCGGTCCGGTCGCCCGTGCCGGTGCCGGCGCCGAAGCCGCCGCTGAAGCTGCCCGGTGTGATCCCGGTGCCGCCGCCGAAGCCGCCGCCCGTGCCGGTGCCGAGGCCGCCTCCGGCCCCGCCGAAGCCGCGGGTGCCGGTCCCCGTGCGGCCGGTCCCGGTGCCGCCGCCCGTCGCCGGGATGCGCTGGGCGATGCGCACCACGACCTGGTCGCCGGCCTTGAGACCGTCGGTGATCTGGACCCACTGGCCTTCGGTGATGCCGGTCGTCACCTTCTGGGTCGTCTGCGTGCCATTGACTGACTTCGTGACGACCGTCTGGCCGTTCTGCTGGGAGAGGGCGAGGGTGGGCACGGCGACGGCGTCCGCGATCTTCTTGTAGATGACGTCGGCGGTGACCGAGACGCCGTAGTAGAGGTTGTCCGGCGTGCCCGTGACCTGCACGTCGACGGGGTAGGTCGCGGCGCCCGAGCTCGTCGAGGGCAGCAGGCCGATCGAGGAGACGACGCCGAAGAAGCTCGGGTTCTCGCTCGTCGAGAGCGTCACCTGGTCGCCGACCTTGATGTTCTTGACCTGGGCGGCCGCGACGCTGATCTGCGTGGTCCAGGCATCCGTGCCGGTGATCTCGAAGGCGCTCGTGCTGCTACTGGAGCTCGACGAGCTGCCTCCGCTGCCCGTCCCCGTGCTGCCGGAGGTGGATCCGGCGCCCCCGGTGCTGCGGGAGGAGCTGGACGAGCTGCTGCCGGACGCGCCGGCCGATCCGGACGAGCTGCTCCCGGCCGAGCCCGTCACGACGTCGCCGACCGCGATGTTCACTGCCGTCACCATGCCCGCGACGGGCGCCGTGAGGGTGGTGCCGTCGACTTCGCTCTGCGCAGAGGTGACGGATGCCTGTGCCACGGTCACCGCAGCCTGGTCGGCGGAGATCTGTGCCAGGGCGGCGCTCGAGCCGTCGCTGGAGGACTGCGCGTCGGCGAGCTTGGCTTGTGCGTCGGCGAGGGTGGCCTTGGCCTGGGCGAGGTCGGCGTCGGCCTGGGCGGTGGTGACCGTGGCGAGCACGGCCCCCTTCTTCACGGTCTGGCCCGCCTTCACCTTGACGGCGGTGACCGTGCCCGAGGCGGCGAAGTCGACGTCCTGGTCGACGGTCGGCGCGAGGGTCCCGGTGCCGGAGACCGACTGCTGCAGGGTTCGGGTCGAGACGGTCAGGGTCGTCGAGGTGGGCGTCGCCGCTTCGGCGCTGGACTTGTGGGCGAAACCGAACCACCAGACGGCGGCGCCCCCGAGCGCGAACGCGACTACCGCCGCTGCGACGACAGCCGTGACGATCCGCGTTCGTGGACGCGTGAGAAAGGCCACCATACGCACCACTGTGGAGTGCACTTCTGAGGAAGGATCAGCGCGCGCCTATGGGGCGGATAAGAGTGTCGTGGATCCGTTCTCCTTCCATTTGTCCTACCGCGGGACGGCGAGTCCTAGGCTCGGTGCCGTGAGCATCGTCTACTTCGCAGCGGCCATCGCACTCGCTGCGCTCGCGGCGGCCCTCTGGGCCGTGCTCAAGACCGCGGCCGAGTCGATCCTCCAGCGCCGCAAGCGGTAGCACGCTGCTCCTGCACCTGCTGCACCCGTGCGGGTGCCGGCATCCCGCCGACGACCGCCCCCACGGCAAATGGCCCGATCACGCAGCGGCCCGCCCACGCAAGGGCCCGCCCACGCAACGGTGCCCGTCCGCACGGTGGCGCTCGCCCGTACCGTGTGCTGCTGTCCGCAGCGCGATCGCCGTCGAGCTCGATGGAGTGAGGTCGAGGAGCGGTCATCGCATCGCTCCTTCCCGATGTAGCTGAGTGCGCACGCCGGACGTCGAGACGAGGCGCACGGGTGCGTTGCCGGGCCAGTGCAGCCAGTAGACGGATCCCTCGCGTGCGATCCAGCCGTGGTGCGCGTGCAGTGACAGGTGGTGATAGCGGCAGAGCAGCACGCCGTCCTTGGTCTCGGATCGCCGATTCGCCGCGGACCGACCCCACGGGTTGATGTGATGCGCCTCGCATTCGCCGGGCGGTCGGGTGCAGCCCGGCCAGAGACAGCCTCCGTCGCGGACGGCCAGGGCCACCCGCTGTCGTCTGTCGAAGAGCCGTCTTCGTCTGCCCACGTCGATGGCGCGGCCGCTCTCGTCGAAGAGGACGGGGGTGAACGACCCGTCGCAGAGCGCCTGAAGCGCGGTCAGTGCGCTCACCGGCTCGTCCGCACCCTCGACCCAGGCGATGCCCGTGTCATCGGCCGGTCCGCGATGCTCCCGGGCCTTCCGCAGCTCCGCGGTCGTCACGACGATCGCGACATGCGGCTCCGCCCGGCCGAATGCGCCTTGCCCGGCGGCGAGGCTCACCCCCGCGGCGTAGATGCCGGTGAACTCGTCGCACAGCAGCTGCTCGTTGCTTCGCGGGTCCTGCTCGAGTTCCGTGGCACGGGCGAGCTCCTCCGCGGTGCGGAACCGCGGCCCGCCCAGGCGGGCGGACAGGCGGCGGGAGAGCGGAGCCCACAGCGCCGCATCCGTCTCCGCATCGACCTCGAGGTCCCATCTCCAGTTCCCGCTCGCCAGCCGCCATCGCCTCAGCGAGCGGGCGGTGAAGCGCCGCTGCGCATCGGCCTGAGCCGCGAGCCCGTCCAGCGCCCCACGTGCCCGCCTCCCGGCCCGGGCCAGCGCCTCCGCCGTCCAGCCCGCCGCCCAGGCATCCGCGATCAGCTCGATCACGGTCGTGCGCCACTGGGTGGCGAGCTCGGGGTCGCTCGGCGCCCCGAGGCCGGACCTGAGCGCCTCGGCCTCCGCCGCCGACAGCCACTCGTTCCGCAGGGCGACCGCGATCGGGGCGTCCCACGCACCGCCCAGCGCCCGCAGCACGGCGATATCGCGCGGAGCCCCTGTCCCCGCCCTCCGCCGCGGGAGAGGACGGCACGGGAGCGGGCGCGAGCCGCTCCGCATCACCCAGCAGCTCGCCGGTGGTGACAAGCCTGCGCGCCGTCGTCAGGGACGCGCCCGTCAGCTTCTGCACGAACTCCGGACCGCTTCGGAATCCGGCCGTCTGCGCCAGGCCGGCCGCGCCGCGCTCCCGCGTCGAACGGCGGGCGATCTCGGCGGCCACCCGCGCGAGAGCGGCGTCGACGTGACGCGCGAGAGCCGACAACTCACCCATCAGCGCGGTGGTCTGGGCATCCGTCAGCACCGCGGGCTCGCGCGCGCAGGCCAGCGCCGCCTCGGCCGTCGCGGCCCAGGCGTGCAGCGGATCGAGCACGGGTGTCATGCCAGCAGGTTAGGCGGTGCCACGGACAGCAGGAGGCCCGAGTATCGAATATGTGTACTAATCTACGAGGAATGGGTCTGTGCAGGGAGAGTTCGGCGCGCACGTGTCCATGACCCCCGAGAACACCCCTACAACACGATGCTCACCGTCGCGGACTGCTGACGCGCAGCATCCGCCGACGGCGTCGCGCACGCCCCGCACCCCTCGCTCGCGGAGAACCCGCCCCGCCACTGAGGCGCCGGCCGGCGCGCGGAGGATTTCTGTGGAACACCCGCGATCCCGTATCCTGAAGCCTTCGTCATCCGCCCGATGCCGAGGGGTTTCAGGGGTTCCATGGGGCTGCGGGCGGAGAGGCGCACTGCCGCACACGAAGTCACGCCACAGACGCACCGGTTCGGGTCCGGCGCGAAGGGCGCGTGAGCGAAAAAAGAGGGGCCCCGCTCGTCCGACCACGAGCGGGGCTCTCCTTACGATCTTCCACCCCGCGCGGCAGGAATCCTGCCTGTGCCGCCGTATTTACGGATCTGTAAGGAAACGGGCAGCCCGCACCTGGCCGGCAATCAGTTCCCGGCGGTGCGCCGCGCGCTCGGACGGCTGCTCGGACGACAGCGACGACAGCGACAGCCGCTCACACGATCGTCCAGTCGGACCCGCTCCGCTCCGTCGGGCCGGCCGCGGGGCCGGTGTGCCCGAGTCGCACGGCGATGGCCTCCTCGTCGATCGCGACGCGGCGCGCCCGTTCGTCGGCCCGGGTCGCCTCATCGGCGCAGCGGTCCGCCTCCGCCTCCAGCCGGCGGGCATCCGATTCGCGCATCTTCGCGATCACCGTGCGGGCGGATGCCGCGAGCCGGCGCATCCGGACCGCCTCGTCCCGCTTCTCCTGCTCGATGGCGCGGAAGTCCGCCGCCTTGCGCTCTTCGGCGAGGCGGTTCTTCCGCTTGAGCATGAGCCCGACTGCGCTGACCTCGATCGGCATCGCTGCCACGATACGGGCCGCTGGAGCCGCAGCCAGGCGGACACGGCGCATCGATCGGGACCGCTGCGCGGCCCAGCCTCCGTCACCGCGGGAGCGCGGGGCGGTTCGAGTTGCGCTCCACGAGCTCGCGGGTGCGGGCGGATGCCTCCTGCGGGCGCTCCGCGCCGACGGCCGCGGCGATCAGTCCGTGCAGCTCGACGTCGCGCGGGTCGGCGGGGTAGCGCGGATGGCCGCCGAGCGAGCGCTCGCGCAGCGCCTCGGCCACGACCGTCTGCAGCCGGGCGAACATCGCATTGCGGGAGCACGCCAGCAGCAGGGAGTGGAAGCCCACGTCGGCGGCGAAGAACGCGTCGGGCGAGGCCGCTGCGGCGATGGCGTCCGCGAGCTCGGACAGCCGGGCCGCCTCCGCGTCCGTGCGGCGGAGAGCGGCCGCGGCGGCGGCGGGCGGCTCGAACGCGAGCCGCACCTCGATCAGCTCGGTGAGCTGCGCAGCGCGCGACGGCGCGTCGAGGCGCCACCGGATGACGTCGGCGTTCAGCGCGTCCCAGGAGGTGTCGGGCAGCACCCGCAGCCCGACCCGGCGCCCGGCGGAGAGGAGCCCTGCGGCCACGAGCACCCGCACCGCCTCGCGGACGATGCTGCGCGACACCCCGGTGCGGGCGACGATCGCCTCCACCGACTCGACGTGCCCGGCCGGCACGCGTCCCGAGACGATCGCGGCACCGAGCCCGTCCAGCACGCCGTCGAACGCCCCGCGGCCGGTCATGCCTGGGAGACCGGCGAGATCACCAGCTCGTCGACGCGGACGTGGGCGGGGGAGTCCAGCACGAACTGCACGGCCCGGCCGATGTCCTCCGAGGTGAGCATCCGGGCGCGCGCGTCGGCGTCGGGCACGATCGGCCGCTGCGTCAGGAAGTCGGTGGCGACGTCACCGGGGCACAGGTGCGTGGCGCGCACGCCGGCCGCCGCCTCCTGTGCGTTCAGGGTGCGGCACAGCGCCGCGAGGGCCGTTTTGCTCGCGCTGTAGGCGACCCCGGCCCCGGGGGAGAACGACCACGCCGAGTAGGAGGAGACCACCACGACGGTGCCGTGGGACGCCCGTAGGGCCGGCAGCGCCGCGTGCACCGTGTGGGCGACGGCGGTGAGGTTTGTGGCGACGATGGCGTCGAAGGCGGCCAGGTCCAGCTCCGGCCAGAACCGCTGCTTCGTGTTGAGCCCCGCCGCGAGCACGAGGGCGTCGAGGCGGCCGAGCTCGGCGGTCGCCGCCGCGGCCGCGGCGGCGACGAATCCCGCGTCCGTCACATCGCCGGGCAGCACCAGGCCGCCGCCGGCGGACTCGGCCGTCTCGCGCAGCGCGTCCTCGCGGCGTCCGCTGAGCGCGATGCGCCACCCGGCCGCCGCGGCGGCGAGTGCCGCTGCGCGCCCCATGCCGCTGCCTGCGCCCGTGATCCAGACGACCTTCTGCGTATCCATGGACCCTCCGTCCCGACGGGGCTATCGTCGACCCCAACGAATAGTATGTTTATTCCTTCCGGGAGGAAGCAATGGAGCTCCAACTCGCCGACCGCGTCGTCATCGTCACCGGGGGTGCGCGCGGAATCGGCCGTGGCATCGTCGACCGCTTCCTGGCCGAGGGGTCGCGCGTCGCCGCGCTCGACGTCTCCTTCGACGAGGAGGTCACCGCGCAGGCATCCGACCGTCTCGCCCTGTTCGAGTGCGATGTGACGGATGCCGCCTCCGTGGCGGCTGCCGTCGCGGCGGTGCGCACCCGCTTCGGGCGCATCGACGTGCTCGTCAACAACGCCGGCATCAACGCCGACGCCCCGTTCGAGCAGATCGCGCCCGAGCGGTTCCGGGCGGTGATGGACGTGAACGTCACCGGCACCTTCCTCCTGGCACAGGCCGTCGCCCCGACCATGAAGGAGCAGCGCTCCGGCCGCATCATCAACGCCGCGAGCTTCGCGGCGATCGTGCCGTCCTTCGGCAGCGCCGCCTATGCGGCCTCGAAGGCCGCGGTCGTGCAGCTCACCCGCGTGCTCGCCGGCGAGCTGGGGCCGTGGGGCATCACGGTGAACTGCTACGCGCCGGGCATGGTCCCCACGGGCATCAACGACTTCGCCGGGATGGAGCCCGCCGCGCAGGACCGCCTGCTCGACACCCTCACCCTGCGGCGCTGGGAGGAGCCGGACGACGTCGCCCGGCTCCTCGTCTTCCTCGCGAGCGACGCGGCCTCCTACATCACCGGGACGCTGATCGACGTGAGCGGCGGCAAGCTCGCCACGCAGCTCCCGGCCAAGGCCTATGAGGCCGCCGGGCTGCGCTGAGGCGCGGGAAGGCCGGGAAGGACGGGAAGGAATGAGAGCCCCGGCCGGAGGACACGGCCGGGGCGCAGCTTTGAACATGAGAGCCCCGGCCGGAGGACACGGCCGGGGCTCTCGGCTCGGGGGGAGTGGCCAAGAACACTCCGTACCCGACAGCGAGGGGAGCTAATCCTCGCTGAGTCTGTTGCGCAGCTTCTGCAGCTCGCCGCGGAGCACGCCCGGGACCTTGTCGCCGAAACGATCGAAGAACGCCTCGGTGAGGTCGGCCTCGTGTTGCCAGGCGGGGAGGTCGACGTCGAGGAGCGCCGTGAACTCGGCATCCGTCAACGCCAGCCCCGCGGTGTCGATGTCGGCGGGCTCGGGGATCAGACCCAGTTCGCCGTCGATCGCGTCGGCCGTGCCCGCGCAGCGCTCGGCGATCCACTGCAGCACCCGCATGTTCTCGCCGAAGCCGGGCCAGAGGTACACCCCCTCCGGGCTCTTCCGGAACCAGTTGACGTTGAAGATCTTCGGCGCTTTCGAGCCGAGCTGTGCGCCGACCTCGAGCCAGTGCGCCCAGTAGTCGGCCATGTTGTAGCCGCAGAACGGCAGCATCGCGAACGGGTCGCGGCGCAGCTCGCCGACCGTGCCCTCGGCCGCGGCGGTCTGCTCGCTCGACACCGTCGCGCCGAGGAAGACGCCGTGGGCCCAGTCGCGGGCCTCCAGCACGAGCGGCACGTTCGTGGCGCGGCGGCCGCCGAAGACGATGGCGTCGATGGGGATGCCGTCCTGCGCCTCCCAGTCGTCGGCGATGGAGGGGCACTGGTCGGCGGGCACGGTGAAGCGGGCGTTCGGATGCGCCGCGGGGCGCCCCTGGCCGGGGTACCAGTCCCGGCCCTGCCAGTCGACGAGGTGTGCGGGCGGGGTGTCCGTCATGCCCTCCCACCACACGTCGCCGTCGTCGGTCAGCGCTGTGTTGGTGAAGATCGTGTTGCCCCAGATCGTGCCCATGGCGTTGGGGTTGGTGGACTCGCCCGTGCCGGGGGCCACGCCGAAGAACCCGGCCTCGGGGTTGATCGCCCATAGGCGGCCGTCCTCACCCTGCCGCAGCCAGGCGATGTCATCGCCGATCGTCTCGACCGTCCAGCCGGGCAGCGGGGAGCGCAGCATGGCGAGGTTCGTCTTGCCGCAGGCGCTCGGGAACGCGGCGGCGAGGTGGAAGGTGCGGCCGGCCGGATTCGTGATCTTGACGATCAGCATGTGCTCGGCGAGCCAGCCCTCGTCGCGGGCGATCACCGAGGCGATCCGGAGCGCGAAGGACTTCTTCCCGAGCAGCGCGTTGCCGCCGTAGCCGGAGCCGTACGACCAGATCTCGCGGGTCTCGGGGAAGTGCGAGATGTACTTGGTGTCGTTGCACGGCCAGGTCACGTCCTCGCTGCGCACGCCGTACTCGTCGACGAGCGGCGCGCCGACGGAGTGGACCGCCCTCACCCACGGCTCGCCGTCGGCGATCTTCTCGAGGGCGGTGTAGCCGGCACGGGTCATGATCTGCATCGAGAGCACGACGTAGGCGCTGTCGGTGATCTGCACGCCGAGCTTGGAGAGCCGGCCGCCGACGGGGCCCATCGAGAACGGCACGACGTACATCGTGCGACCGCGCATCGAGCCGGAGAACACGTTCAGCAGCTCGGACTTCATCTGCTCGGGCGGGACCCAGTTGTTGGTCGGGCCGGCGTCCGACTCGTTCCGCGACGAGATGAAGGTGCGGCTCTCGACGCGCGCCACGTCGCTCGGCTCGCTGCGCGCGAGGTAGGAGCCGGGGCGGTACTCGGAGTTCAGGCGGATGAGCTTGCCTTCGGCGACGAGCTGCTGGGTGAGCTCGTGGCGCTCGCGGCGACTGCCGTCGATCCACACGACGCTGTCGGGCTGCGCCAGCTGTTCGATCTCGGCGACCCAGGCGTTGAGCTCGCGCATGTAGGGCGAGGCGTCCTCCGCCGTCGAGTGGCGGTGGGCGGCGGCCTCGTTGGCGCGGGAGTGCTCGATGAGCGTCATGGTGCGTCCTCTCTCCGTCGGGGGTGTCGCGGGGTGTAGCCGGGTGTGGCGATGGTTCCGCCCGAGCGGGGAGCGGGGCTGCGAGCTCGGGGCGAAATATCGCTTCGTGTTGCCATCATGAGTGAGCCGTGGCGCGCTGAACCGGGAACATCCGTGTTAATTTCCCCCGATCTTGAGCTAACGTGAAAAACATGATTCAGGGCGACGGCGATCTGGTGACCGTGGGGCGGCGCATCCGTCACTACCGGGTCCAGCGGGGGATGACCCTCGACCAGCTGGGGGAGCGGGTGGCGGCCGCCCCCTCGCAGCTCTCGCTCATCGAGAACGGGCGCCGCGAGCCGAAGCTGCGGCTGCTG
>DASWPQ010000040.1:0-2056 GCA_036398375.1 Gryllotalpicola sp. | reverse complement strand
ACGCCCCCTGAGCTGGTCGAAGGGCCTCGAAGAGGTCGGCACCTCGCGCCGCCCGCTCCCGCAGAACGCCAACTCCTCCGGGGCCCTTCGACAAGCTCAGGGAACGTTCAACCCGCAGAACGCCAACCCCTCCGGGGCCCTACGACAAACTCAGGGAACGTTCTCGCCGCCCTCAGAACCTTTCCGACGGGCGGTACACGCCCCAGACGTCGCGGAGGGCGTCGCTGACCTCGCCAACCGTGGCGCGCAGCGACAGGGCCTGCTTCATCGGCGGGAGGACGTTCGCCGAACCTCGCGCCGCGGCCCGGAGCTGTTCGAGCGCCGCATGGACGCGGACGTTGTCGCGGCCGGCCCGGATGCGGGCCACACGAGCTGCCTGCGCGGCCTCGAGCGCCGGGTCCATCCGCACGGGGTCGTACGGCTCCTCCTCGTCGAGGGCGAACCGGTTCACGCCGACGACGACCCGCTCGCCGTCGTCGATCTCGCGCGCGATCGCGTACGCGGACGTCTCGATCTCGCCCTTCTGGTAGCCCTGCTCGATCGCGGCCACCGCCCCGCCCCGCTCCTCGACCGCCGCCATCAGCGCGAGCGCGGCCGCCTCGACGTCGTCGGTCAGCGACTCCACCACGTACGAACCGGCGAACGGGTCGACCGTCCGGGTCAGGTCGGTCTCGTAGGCCAGCACCTGCTGCGTGCGCAGCGCGAGCCGCGCGGCCTTCGGCGTCGGCAGCGCGAGCGCCTCGTCGAACGAGTTCGTGTGCAGCGACTGCGTGCCGCCCAGGACGGCGGCCATCGCCTGCACGGCGACGCGGACGAGGTTGAGCTCGGGCTGCTGCGCGGTCAGCTGCACCCCGGCGGTCTGGGTGTGGAAGCGCAGCATCTGCGACTTCGGGTTCGTCGCGCCGAAGCGTTCCCTCATGACGTGCGCCCAGATCCGCCGCGCCGCCCGGAACTTGGCGACCTCCTCGAGCACGGTCGTCCGGGACACGAAGAAGAACGAGAGCCGCGGCGCGAACTGGTCGACCTCGAGCCCGGCGGCCAGCGCGGCCTCGACGTAGGCGATCCCGTTCGCGAGGGTGAAGGCGATCTCCTGCGCGGGCGTCGCCCCGGCCTCGGCCATGTGGTACCCCGAGATCGAGATCGTGTTCCACCGCGGCAGCGCCTGCGCGCAGTAGGCGAACGTGTCCCCCACCAGCCGCAACGACGCCTGCGGCGGGTAGATGTAGGTGCCGCGGGCGATGTACTCCTTGAGCACGTCGTTCTGGATCGTGCCGTTGAGCATCGCGGGGTCGATCCCGTTCTCCTCGGCCACCAGCTGGTAGAGCAGCAGCAGCACGGCAGCCGGCGCGTTGATCGTCATCGACGTGGACACCCGAGCCAGGTCGATCCCCGCGAACAGCACCCGCATGTCGTCGACCGAGTCGATCGCCACGCCGACCTTGCCCACCTCGCCCGCGGCCAGCGCGGCGTCGGAGTCCATCCCCATCTGCGTCGGCAGGTCGAACGCGACGGAGAGCCCGGCGCTGCCGTGGGCGATCAGCTCGAGGTAGCGGGCGTTCGACTCCGCGGCCGTGCCGAAGCCCGCGTACTGCCGCATGGTCCAGGGCCGCGTCGTGTACATCCCCGGGTGGACGCCGCGGGTGAAGGGGTACGCGCCGGGTGCGGCCAGCGCGGCGGCCGGGTCGAAGGCCGCCGGCTCACCGGGTCCGTACACGTCGGCGAACGGGGTGCCCGACTCCGTCTGTCCGCTCATCCCAGCATGGTCCCACCGCGACCGGACCCCCGCGTTTGTCCCCCCTGACAGCATGTGCGCGTGGAGATCGCTCTGGAGGTGCTCGGCATCGCGGCCGTCGTGGTCGCGGTGAGCGGAGCCGCCGAGCGCATCAAGGTGTCCGCGCCGCTGCTGCTGCTCCTGTTCGGGGTGGGCGCGTCGTACATCCCGTTCATCCACGAGCCGGTGCTGACCAGCGAGGTCGTGCTGCTCGGGTTCCTGCCGCCGCTGCTCTACTCGGCGGCGATCCGGACGTCGATCATCGACTTCCGGCACAACGTGCGC
>DASWPQ010000039.1:0-49406 GCA_036398375.1 Gryllotalpicola sp. | reverse complement strand
TGGAGCGCCGGCCACAGCCGCTGCACGAGCTGGAAGTGGCCGAGGTGGTTGGTGGCGAAGTGGAGCTCGTTGCCGCGGGCGTCGCGGGTGAGTGGCACGCCCATGATCCCGGCGCTGTTCACCAGGATGTGGAGTGGGCGGGCCGAGGCGAGGAAGCGCCCAGCGAAGGCGTCGACGGATGCCGGGTCGGCGAGATCGAGCTGCTCGACCTCGACTCCTTCGATGCCCGCGACGCGGTCACGGCCCTTCGCGACGTCCCGGACGGGGACGATGACGTGGGCGCCGGTGGCACGCAGCGCACGGGTGGTCTCCACGCCGACACCGGAGTGGCCGCCGGTGACGATTGCGGTCTTGCCGCTCAGATCGATGCCGTCGATGACTTCGAGGGCCGTGCTCGAGGCAGTGAAACCGGAATCCATCGGGTGCTGGTGGGGATTGAATGCGGGCACGGGGGTCCCTTTCGATTGCGTGGCCGACCGCCGCGGACGCGGCAGGATGGCATAGGGTGAAGTTTGTGACGGAGATGGCTCCGTCACGTATGTCGAATGTAACGGAGGATCCTCCGTCACGCAAAGTCAGTCCGTCCAGCCGAGGATTTCCATCGCGATGACCAGCAAGCGAGTGCAGCAGCTTCAGGAGCAGGGTGAGCGCACGCGCGCGAGGATCGTGGAGGTCGCCCAGGCGACGTTCGCTGCCGAGCCGGCGGCGTCCCTGAGCGCGATCGCCGCGGCGGCGGGTGTCGGCATCGGCACGCTCTACCGTCACTTCCCGACCCGTGAGGACCTCGTCTTCGAGCTCTACCGCCACGAGGTGACGGAATTGGCGGATGGCGCACGGGAGCTGCTCGCCACCCGGCCGGCCCGTGAGGCGCTCCGTCTCTGGCTGGACGCGTACGCCGACTTCGTGATGGCGAAGGCGGGCCTGCTCGGCGCGCTCCGTTCCGGTGCGACCCATGGCCAATTCGCGCAGGAGGCCTACGGCCCGGTCGCCCACGCCATCCAGCGGCTCATCGATGCCAACGAGGCCGCCGGGACGATTCGCCACGGCGCAACGCCCGACGACGTATTGCTGGCGATGGACGGGATCTACAACCTCGACCCGGATTCGGACTGGCGACCGCGTGCCGACCGACTCTTCGACCTGATCGTGGCTGGTCTGCAGCACTCGTAGCGGTCCGACCGCGCGTCGGCCGGCCGGTGTGCCGATGTTCGCCGCTTCGAGCGCCGCGCGCAGAAGGGCGAGGGCGGCGGCGAGCTGACCGCCAGCCTCGTCATGCGGACGGGGTTCCCCGCGGTCTCGCTCGACTACCGGCTCGCGCCCGAGCATCCGTCCCCCGCAGGCTTCCAGGACGGCGTGGCCGCCTATCGCGAGCTGCTCGCCGGCGGCATAGCGCCGGAGTCGATCGCCTTCGCGGGCGACTCGGCCGGCGGCGGACTGACCGTGACCACGGCCCTCGCCGCCCGCGACGCCGGGCTGCCCCTGCCGGGGGCGGTCGTCGCGTTCTCGCCCGGCCTCGACCACACCCGCAGCGGCACGACGATGGACACCGAGGCAGGCATCGACCCCTTCTTCACCCGTGGGGGCATGCAGCACACCGGCGAGATGTATCTGGCGGGCCAGGACGCGCAGCAGGAGCTCGCCTCCCCGCGGTGCTGGCCGACCTGACCGGCTTCCCGCCGATCCTGCTGCAGCTCGGCACCAACGAACTGCTGCTCGACGACTCGGTCC
Organism: Gryllotalpicola sp.; assembly: GCA_036398375.1. Lineage (GTDB taxonomy): Bacteria > Actinomycetota > Actinomycetes > Actinomycetales > Microbacteriaceae > Gryllotalpicola. The sequence goes on along the minus strand of DASWPQ010000039.1, from coordinate 47,678 downwards.
GTCTCGCCGAGCGCGCGCGGGACGCCGAGGTCGACGTCATCCTGGACGTGACCGCCGAGGTGCCGCACGTCTTCCAGTCCTTCCTCGGTCAGCTCGCTGAGGCCGACCAGGCGCTCGATCGTGCGGCGCTGTTCCTCTGCCAGCGCCTCCGGGCCGAGCCGGGCAGCTGAGCACGACGATCGGGCCCGGATGCCTCGGACGAAGGTCCCGGTCCGCGTCCCGCCGCTGTCTGGGAGCCTGACGATGTGCTCCTGTGCGCGCACGACGGACCCGTCTCCTGCCGCACACGGTGCGAGAGGCATCCATGACGGTGGTGAGCGGGGCGCGGCGGCACCAGTCGGCGACGACGACCCCGCCCTTCTGGAGCATGCCGATCGAGGACATCCGGCGGTTGGCGGACGCGGGCTCGGCTCCGTCGGCGCGTGCCTCCCGGCGCCCGCGGAGCCCGGCCGCCGTCCGGCTGCTGAACTGGCTGCGGGTCATCGGCCGGCAGTTCGTCAGCCCGATCATGCTGATCCTGATCGTCGCCGCGCTGATCGCGACGGCGACGGGGGACGGCGTCGACGGCTCGATCATCCTCGGCATCGTCGTGTGCAGCGCGCTGCTCGGGGCGTGGCAGGAAGGACATGCCGCGGATGCCGTCGCGGAGCTGCTGAAGCAGGTGGCGGTTGTGGTGCGCGTCCGGCGCGGCGGACAGGACGGGCGCGCGCTCGAGGTCCCCACCGGCGAGGTCGAGCCGGGCGACGAGCTGACCCTGGCCGCGGGCGACGTCGTGCCGGGGGACTGCATCCTTCTGGCCGCCAACGGCCTCACGGTCGACGAGTCGGCGCTGACGGGCGAGGCCTTCCCCGTGACGAAGCAGTCCGGCGCGGTCCTCGGGGCGTCGACGCCGCTGGCACGGCGCACGAACTCGCTGTTCGCGGGCACGCACGTGGTCAGCGGCACGGGCACCGCACTCGTCGTGCTGACGGGCACACGAACCACCTTCGGCCATGTGACCGCGTCGCTGAATCGCAAGCCGACCCCGACGAGCTTCGAGGAGGGAGTGCGCCGATTCGGGCTTCTGCTGTTGCGCGTCATGCTGATCCTGGTCGCGGTGATCCTGATCATCAACCTGCTGCTGCACCGCCCGCTGGCCGACTCGCTGCTCTTCGCGCTGGCGCTGGCGGTGGGGATCACGCCCCAGATGCTTCCCGTCGTCGTCACCGTGAGCCTCGCAGCCGGCGCCCGGCGGATGGCCCGCAACAAGGTCGTCGTCAAACGCCTGGACGTGATCGAGGACCTGGGGGTGATGACGGTGCTCTGCTCCGACAAGACCGGGACGATCACCGCGGGAACGGTCGGCGTGGACAGCGTCATCGACGCATCCGGCGCCGACAGCCCGCGGGTGCTGCGGCTGGCGACGCTCAACTCCGGCCTGCAGACGGGCTACCCGAACCCGCTCGACGCGGCGATCCTGACACGCAGCCCTCTGCCGCCCTCGGCGCAGGCGCTGGGGGAGATCCCGTACGACTTCGAGCGCAAGCGCCTGTCGGTCGCGACGGTCGTCGACGGCAGGGCGACGCTGATCACGAAGGGGGCGTTCGCCTCCGTGCTCTCCTGCTGCACGAGCGCGGATGCCGCGACCGGCACCGTCCCTCTCGACTCGATCGCCGACGAGCTCCGCGAACGCGTCCACAGCCTCGGCCTCGGCGGCTTCCGGGTCATCGCCGTGGCCTCCCGTCCGCTCCCCGCGAAGACCGCGGCGCTGACCGCCGACGATGAACGCGAGTTGAGCTTCGCCGGGCTCCTGGTCTTCCACGACCCGGTCAAGCCGGATGCCCGCACGTCCATCGACGAGCTGGCCGGCTTGAACGTGACGGTCAAGGTCATCAGCGGCGACAGCCGGGACGTGACCGGCTCGCTGGCGGTGGCGCTCGACCTCCGGGCCGAGGTGGTGACCGGCGCGCAGATCGAGGCCGCCGACGCCGCCCGGCTCCACGAGCTGGTCATGGGGCACGAGCTGTTCGCGGAGGTCGAGCCGATGCACAAGGTCGCGATCGTCACGGCCCTGAAGAAGGCGGGCGAGACCGTCGGATTCCTCGGCGACGGCATCAACGACGCGGCGGCCCTGCATGCGGCCGACGTCGGGATCTCGGTGGACTCCGCCGTGAACGTCGCGAAGGAGGCGGCCGCGATCGTGCTGCTGGAGAAGGACCTCGCCGTGATCGCCACCGGGGTGCGCCTCGGGCGGCACACCTTCGCGAACACGCTCAAGTACGTGCGCGTGGCCGCGAGCGCGAACTTCGGCAACATCCTCAGCATGGTCGTCGCCGCGGCCCTCCTGCCCTTCCTGCCAATGCTGCCCGCGCAGATCCTGCTGATGAACTTCATGTCCGACATCCCCAACACGCTTGTCTCCCGAGACCGGGTCGACCCCGAGCTGCTGCGACGGGCCGGAACGTGGGACATGCGGGCGGTCACGCGGTTCATGATCGCCTTCGGCGCGCTCAGCACGGTCTTCGACCTGGTGACCTTCGCCGTGCTCATCTGGTTCTTCCACAGCGGCAGTGAGCTCTTCCACAGCGGATGGTTCCTCGAATCGGCACTGACGCAGTTCGTCGCCATGCTGACCCTGCGGACCGCCCGAGCGGCGTGGGCCAGCCGACCCGATCGCTGGTTCTTCGCCGCCAGCGCCGCGGTCGCCGTCCTGACCGGCTTCATCGTCTACTCGCCTCTCGGGCCCCTGTTCGGCTTCGTCCCCCTCCCGCTGCCGCTGCTCGGTGTTCTCATCGTCATCGTGATCGCTTACGGGCTCGGCAACGAGGCGCTCAAACGCGTGGTCGGCTTCGGCGACCGGGCGGCCCGCGTCGTGTCGCCACGGGGGAGCAGGGCGGCGCTCGCCGCACGGTGAGGGCGGCCGAAGCCGACGACCGCCTTCGCGCCGCGTCAGCGCAGCGCGCGTGGCGTGGCGACGGCGTGCGCACCGGCGGCGGCGGCGCGAGCGGATGCTTCGCCGAATGTCGCCCCGGAGGCGAGAGCGGCGGTGAACGCCCCCGCGAACTCGTCCCCGGCGCCGGTCGTGTCGACCACGTGAGCGACCGGGACGGCCGAGACCGTTCCATCCGCACCGCTGCTGTCCCGCCACAGCGCGCCCCGACTGCCGAGGGTGACGACGACCGAGCGTGCGAAGCCAGCCAGTGCGCGGGGGAGCTCGTTCTCGGGCCACGCGTCCTCGTGCGTGGCCTCCGCAGGCAGGGCGCCCTCGCGCGCAAGCCGGAGAAGCAGTTCCCGGGCCTCGCCGCGGTTGACGATCACCGGATCGGCGTCGGCCAGCACCTCGAGCGCGCCGTCGGCAACGGGGGAGCAGTTCCAGACGAACCGCGCCGCATGCGCGCGCGCCCACGCCGCCGCCGCGATCTGTGCGTCGGCGGAGACCTCGCACTGGGCCAGCACGGTGCGGGGGGAGAGGGAGTCCAGGGCGGCGGTGACCGCCGGACCGTCGAGCTCGGCCCCGACCCCGGCGAAGACGACGATCGAGTTCTCGGCGTGCGTGTCGACCGCGATCAGCGCACGGCCGGATGCTCCGACGAGGCGCGGCGCATGAGAGACGTCCACGGCGGCACGGCGCGCGGCGTCGAGCAGGGCCTCGCCCGCGGCATCCGTTCCGATCGCGGCGACGAGTGCGGCGGAACCGGCCCGCGCGGCGGCCCGGGCCTGGTTGAGCCCCTTACCCCCGGGGAGCTCCTCGTAGGCAGTGGCGAGCACCGTCTGCCCCGCCTCGGGCAGCTCATCGACGGTCGCGATGAGGTCGAGGTTCGCGGTGCCGACCACGGCGATGAGCGGGGTCTCAGCCATGCAGGAGCGTCCGTCCGCCGTCGACCACGATGAGCTGGCCGGTGATGAACGACGCCTCGTCGCTGGCGAGGAAGGCATAGCTCGCTGCGATGTCGTCGGGGCGACCCACCCGGCGGATGGGCTGGCGGGAGGCAGTGAGCTCCACGCCCGCCTCGCCGAGCGAGTTCACGCCGTCCAGGGTCTGCGGCGTCTTGATGATGCCCGGCGCGATCGCATTGACGGTGATGCCGGCGGGCCCGAGCTCGGCGGCGAGCGACCTGACCATCCCGGCGATCCCGGCCTTCGCCGCGGAGTAGTGGGCGTGCTCGGTCCACGCCTCGAACGTGCCGACGGTGGAGCTCGTGGCGAGCAGGCGACCGCCCCCGCCCGCGACGAGCTTCGGGATGGCGGCGCGGAAGGTGCGCCAGACGCCGTTGAGGTCGACGTCGAGGGTGTCCCGCCACTCCTCGTCGCTGAGCTCGGCCGCGGCCCGGCGACGCGCGATGGCCGCGTTGGCGACCACGATGTCGATGCGGCCGAACTCCTCCGCCGCGGTCGCGATCAGCGCGTCGACCTGCTCGGCGCTGCGGACGTCGACGGGCACGACCTGCGCACGGCGTCCCATCGCCCGGACATCCTCGGCGACGGCGGCGATGTCATGCCCGTCGGGGCTGTAGTCGGCCAGCACGAGGTCGGCGCCGGCGAGAGCGAAGCGCCGCGCCGTCGCGGCACCGATGCCGGAGGCCGCGCCGGTGACGATGGCGACGCGGTCGGTCAGCTCGAACATGGGTGGATGCCTTTCTGCAGGAGGGGAGTTGGGCGTTGTTCAGTAGGCGAGCCAGCCGCCGTCGACGGCCAGCACGTGGCCGGACACGAAGGTGCAGTCGTCGGAGGACAGGAACAGTGCGGCCCCGGCGATGTCTTCAGGGCGGCCGAGCCGGGAGAACGGAGTGCGGGAGAGAGAGTACGCCGTCGCGTCGTTGACGGTGCCGTCGGCGAGGTATTCGGGCTCGCCCGGGCTCGTCCCCGTGATGATGCGGCCAGGGGCGATCGCGTTGACGATGACGCCGTGCCGGCCGTAGTCGACGGCGAGCTGGCGGGTGAGCTGAGCCACACCCGCCTTGGCGACCGAGTAGACGAGCTTCCCCGGCGGCGCGGTGATCCCCAGTTGCGACGCCATGTTCACGATGCGTCCGCGCACCTCGGTCAGCGGCTCCTGGTCGAGCATGACACGCACCGCCGCGCGGCTGACGAGGAACTGGCTCGTCAGGTTGAGCGCGAGCATGCCCTCCCATTCCTCATCGGACGTCTCTGCCGCTGCCGATCCGCCGAAGAGTCCGGCGTTGTTGACCACGATGTCGAGGCGGCCCGTGTCGGAGACCGCGTCCCGAACGAGCGCGTCGACGGCTGAGACATCCCGCACGTCCGCGGCGGTGAAGCGAGCGCTGCCGCCCTCCGCACGGATGAGCTCGGCCGTGGGCGTGACGTCCGGCTCGCCCGGCCGCGGGCCGTCCTGCAGATCGCACAGCACGACATGGGCTCCCTCACGGGCGAAGCGCAGCGCGATCGCCCGGCCGAGCCCGGAGGACGAGCCCGTGACGAGCGCGGTGCGGCCCTGCAGCCTCATCGCAGACCGTCGCCGACGATGTCCGCGGCCGCCAGACCGCCCACGCGCGAGTGCGGCCGCGGCCCGCTCGCGGCCGCCACGACGATGAGCAGTTCGTCGGGGCGCGGCGAGTCGGGCACGACCACCGTGATCGCGTCGTAGTGGCTGCGCACATAGAGGGCGTCCTTGTGCGCGAGGGGGATGTCGAGCGCGGTGCCCGCGGATGCCGTCTTGGTCGCCGAGGAGATCCAGGCGGCACCGCCCCCGACGGCCTCGCGCAGCGCATCGCCGAAGACGGTGGTCACGCAGGCGACGACATGCTCCTGTTCGCCGCCGACCCCGGCGATGCCGCCCTTGCCGTAGCTCTCGACGGGGGCGCCGAGCAGTTCGACGAGACGTCGGCCGAGTTCCGTGCCGAGCGCCGGGCTCGGGGCGATCAGGGCATCGAGATCGGCCGCGAAACGACCGGCGAAGGGATTGGCGACCACAACGCCCACGACCGCTTTGCGGAGCGGGACCTCCAGCGGCGAGCCGCCCCCATGGAGGATCTCCTCGCGGTATCCGATCCACTTGCGGACCTCGTATCCATCCAGCGTCATCAGCTGTGTCCTTTCCTGTCTCTCGCTCTAGCGGTTCTCGAGAGCGTTGCCGTAGTCGATGAGCGAGCGCACCAGCACCTCGGGGAAGGTCCCGTCGGTCAGCAGCGCGACCCGGCAGTTGCCGCCCGGCTCGGGGTCGAAGCCGCGATAGCGACCGCGGGTGTCACAGATGGTGGCGCCGCGGCCCGGGCCGTCCGTGCAGTCGACCTGCACATCGATGACGGGGAACACCTGCGGCACGACCTCTCCCGTCAGGACGGCGGCTGCGAGCGCATCGTGGCACGGTGAGCAGCGGCGGCCGTAGGAGTCCTGCCCATAGCGGTCGAAGTAGAAGTCGGTCGTCGCGGCGACGAAGCGGCTCACCGCCGAGTCCGCCGCGATCAGCGCTGTGCGGTGCTCCTCGGTGAGCACTTCGATCATGGTCACGTCGAGCGGGACGAGCGTGGCCTCCCAGCCGGCCGAGATCACGCGCTGAGCGGCCTCCGGATCGTGGATGATGTTGGCCTCGGCGGCGGGGGACTGGTTGCCCGGGGCATCCGCCGCGCCGCCCATGATGACGACGTCCCTGACACGTTCTTCCAGCCCCGGGAGCGCGTCGAGGGCGAGGGCGAGGTTGGTGAGCGGTGCGAGGGCGAGGATGCGGATGCTTCCCGCGTGCTCGGCGGTCAGCCGGTCGATGAGCTCGAGCGCACTGGACTCGCTGACGGGGGTGCTGACCTCCATCGGGAGGCCGGAGTCGCCGAGGCCGTCGGCGCCGTGGACGTGCGTGGCGAGGTAGGTGACCTCGCCGACGAGCGGCTTCTCGGCGCCGATCGCGACCGGGATGTCCGGGCGGCCGACGAGCTCGAGCACACGCAGGGTGTTGTGCGCGCAGCGCTCGGCGGTGTTGTTGCCGAAGACCGTGGTCACGCCGACCACATCGATGTCCTCGCGTCCGAGCAGGTAGAGCAGGGCCATGGCGTCGTCGACGCCGGTGTCGCAGTCGACGAGCACGGGGGTGCGGCCGGTCATGGGGATTCCTTTCCGAAGTGGGGGCGGTCGGTCACGCGCCGGGCGCGTCTATCCGCGGGGGATGATCGCCGGGAGGTACGAGGTCTCTGAGGCGTCGAAGCGGTCGCGCCTGCGGTCGCGCAGCGCCTGGAGGAAGAGCGCGAGGATCGTGGCGACGTAGGGGAGGATCTGCAGCAGCTGGGGGTCGATGATCCCCGCGCCCTGCAGCTGGATCGAGGCGGCCGTCGCGAGCGCGAAGAGCGCGGAGGCGACGATCGTGCCGAACGGCGTGGCCCGGCCGAAGATGACGGCCGCGAAGGCGATGAAGCCGATGCCGCCCGTCAGATCCGAGTTGAAGGAGGCCACCGAGCTGAGGGAGAGGTAGGCGCCGCCGACTCCGGCGCCGACGCCGCTGAGAAGCAGTGCGACGGTCCGGACGGCCACCGGGCGGATGCCGGCGGCCTCGGCGGCCTCGTCCGACTCGCCGACCGCCTTGAGGCGCACGCCGAAGCGGGTGCGGTTGATGACGATGGCGGCCACGATCGTCGCGGCGACGGTCAGGTAGAAGAGCATGCTCTGCGAGGCCAGCGCGCGACCGATGACCGGGATGTCGGCGAGCGGGCCGATCGGTACCCGCGGGATCAGCCGAGTGCCCTGCGGGGCATAGGTTCCGGGGGAGTCGAGGACGTTCTGGACGATGAGCAGGGTCAGGCCGGTCGCGAGCAGGTTCGCCGCGATGCCGGCGATGATGAGATCGCACTTCAGCACGAAGGCGGCGAAGGCGAGCAGCGCGGCGTAGAGCGCGCCGGCGAGGACTCCGGCAAGCAGGCCCAGCCACGGATTGTGCAGCAGCGCGCCGATGGCGAGCGCCGCGAGAGCGGAGACCAGCATGCAGCCGTCGAGCGCGATGTTGGTCGCCCGCGCCCGCTCGGCGAACATGCCCCCGATCGAGGTCACGAGGATGGGGATGAGGCTCGACAGTGTGAGCGAGAGGAAGTCCCCGAATGCGTTCATGCTGCCCTCCCGCGGAACAGGCCCTGGCTGGTGATGAGAAGGATGAGGATGCCTTGCAGGATGAACACGAGCGAATAGGGCACGTTCGAGACGGCCTGCATGGCCGTGGCCCCGGTGATGAGGCACGCGTACAGGGCCGCCGCCACCAGGACCCCGAGGGGGCGCAGCCGACCGATGAGGGCGACGGTGATGCCGAGGAAGCCGTACTGCGGCGAGAATCCGTCGATGTACTCGTGCGAGATGCCGAGGATCGCCAGGCCGCCCGCGAGCCCGGCCAGGCCGCCGCTGCCGAGCATGGAGTTCCACAGATATCTGACCGAGCGGATGCCGAGGTAGTCGGCGAAGGCGGGCTGGAGCCCCGCGACCTCCATGCGCATGCCGACGCGGGTCTTCGTGAAGACGAACCACAGCACGAGACCGATCGCGAGGGCGACGAAGGCGCCGATGTTGGCGGCCGACGGAGCGAGGAAGCCCGCGAGCCAGCGGGACGGGGCGAGCGGCGGCGTCTCCACCGCGCCCGAGGTCTTGTCGCGGAAGTAGCTGTTGACGAGGAAGAGGCTGAGATCGGCGGCGATGTAGTTCATCATCAGCGTCGTGAGGATCTCGTTGATACGGAACCGCACCCGTAGATAGGTGGGCACGGCGATCCAGAGCATGCCCGTCGCCGCCGCCGCCAGGAGGGCGACGATCTGCACGACCCCACCCGGCCCGGGCAGGTGCTGGGCGACGACGGCCGTGACGAGCCCCGCCATAACGAGCTGGCCCTCGCTGCCGATGTTGAAGGCGCCGGCTCGGAACGCGACGGTCGATGAGAAGCCCGTGACCGCGAGGACCGTCGCGATCGCGATCATGCTGCCGAAGGAATAGGCGTTCTGGAAGGTCCCGAGCGTGAACGCCTTGAACGCGACGAGGGGCGTGCCTCCGACGGCGAGGATGATGAAGAAGCAGATGATCAGGCCGGCGATGACGGCCAATGCCGACTGCCAGAGGCCCATCGGCACGATGCGGCGCACACCGTCCACGACGATCAGCGGGACGCTGCGCCGACGCGGCGCCTCGCGCTCAGCGCTCGTCATCGCGGCCCTCCAGCATCGCGCGGCCGACCTCGGCCTCGGTGGGACGTTCGCCCGCGAACTCGCGGACGATGCGACCGGAGGAGATGACGAGCACGCGGTCGGCCATCCGGATGACCTCCTCGATCTCGCTGGACACGAGCAGGACTCCGGCGCCGCGGTCCCGCTGTTCGACGAGGCGTTCGCGCACGAACTCCGTCGCGGCGATGTCGAGTCCACGGGTGGGCTCGGCGCACACGACGATCCCGGGGTCTCTGGACAGCTCGCGGGACAGCACCATCTTCTGGGCGTTGCCGCCCGACAGGCGCCGGGCGAGCTGACGGGGCGAACTCGCGCGCACGTCGTACTCCTTCATCAGGCGCCGCGCGAGGATTCCCATGCGTTGAGCGCTCAGCAGTCTGCCGCCGACCTCCTCGGTGTCGAGGTAGCCGACGTCGATGTTGTTCTGAACCGACCAGTAGGCGGCGAGGCCGCGTCCGTTGCGGTCTTCGGGGACGTGCGCGAGGCCCGCGTTCCTCAGGGCGGATGCGTGGGCGCCCGTGAGCTCCGCGCCGCCGATACGGACGTTGCCGCCCGCCGGGCGTCGGATGCCGGTGAGCGCCTCGACCAGTTCGGTCTGCCCGTTCCCTGCGATGCCGAGGACGCCGACGATCTCTCCGGCATGCACCGCGAGCGAGACGCCGTGGACGACCTCGACGCCGTGCCCGTCGCGCACCCTCAGATCGTCCACCTGGAGGCGGACCTCACCAGGGTGACCGAAGGAGACCTCGCTGGCGACCGGGCGCTCCTCGCCGATGATGAGGGTGGCGAGCTCGCGGTTGGTGACCGAGCCGATCGGCTGATGTGCCACCCGCCGTCCGCGGCGCAGGACCGTCACGACGTCGGCGGCCTGTCGCACCTCGTCGAGGTGGTGACTGATCAGGATGACCGCCAGCCCCTGCGCCGCGAAGCCGTGGATGACCTCGAAGAACCTGTCGGTCTCGGCCGGGGTGAGCACGGCCGTGGGCTCGTCCAGGACCAGCACGCGCACGTTCTGGGCGAGCGCGCGGAGGATCTCGACGCGCTGCTGCGCACCGACCGAGAGCGAGCGGACTTTGTCGCGGGGGCGGACCTCCAGACCGTACTGCTCCGACAGCCTGGCGACCTCGCGCTCGGCATCGGCCGTGCGGACGAAGGGGCCGGAGTGGGGTTCGCGTCCGAGGAAGACGTTCTGGGCGACGGTCAAGGAGGGCACCAGCTTGAAATGCTGGTGCACCATCCCGATGCCCAGTTCGAGGGCCCGCTTGGGCGAGCTGATCTCGACGGGACGACCGTCGATGAGGATCTCGCCCTCTTCGGGCTGCAGGAGGCCGAAGAGGCAGTTCATGAGAGTCGACTTGCCGGCCCCGTTCTCTCCGAGGAGGGAGTGGATCTCACCGGCCCGCACTTCGAGGTCGACGTGGTCGACGGCGGTCATGGAGCCGAAGCGTTTGACGATCCCACGGAGTTGGAGCAGTGGGGTGCCCGATGCGGGTGGATCACTGGAGGCTTCGGGGAGAACGGGGCTGTTCGACATGTCTTCTTCTACTGCAGTGCGGTGTTGACTTTGATGGCGCCGGACTCGATCTGCTTCTGATAGCCGTCGAGCTTGGCCGTGATGTCGCTGGGCACCAGCTTGTCGTTGTAGGCGATTCCCACGCCCTGGTTGGCGATGTTGCCCTCGATGGTCGCGCCAGCCTTGAGATCGCCCTTCAGGTAGCTCTGGATGCCGGAGTACACCGTGTTGCCGACCTGCTTCAGCGCGCTGCCCAGGACGGAGTCGGGGTGCAGATAGTTCTGGTTGGAGTCGGTGCCGATCGAGTAGCGGCCGGCGGCCTGGCCCGCCTGGAGCACGCCGAGGCCTGCCGCGCCCGCCGCCTGGTAGACGACGTCGTCGCCGGAGTCGTACATCGACGTCGCGAGGTCGTAGCCCTTCTGGGAGCTCGAGAAGTCGTTGATGAAGCGGACATCCACCGTGATGCTGGGGTCGACGGCCTTTGCGCCCTGCGTGTAGCCGTCGATGTAGTCGCGGATCACGGGGATGTCCTGGCCGCCGGCGATGCCGACCTTCTTCGTGCCCTTGGCCCGCGGGAACTCCGCGGGGTTGTCGGTCACGAGGGCGGCGAGGGCGCCGGCCATGAAAGCGCTCTCGTTCTGCTTGTAGCTGATGCCCGTGACGTTCGAGCCGACGCTCGGCGAGTCGAAGATGAGGTACTTCTGCTTCGGGAACTGTTTGGCGACCTTCTCCAGGGTGGAGGCCATGACGGTGCCGCCCGTGACGATGAGGCCGTAGGAGCCGCTCGCCGACGCCTGGGTCAGGTTGCGCTCCCAGGCGGGGGCGTCGCTCGCGCCCGCCTGCACGACCTTGATGTTCACGCCCAGATCCTTGTCGGCGCGCTGGAATCCGTCGTTGGCGGAGTCCATGAAGCTCTTGTCGCCGAGCTGGCCGCTCAGCGGAGCGGAGATGCTCGTGAGATTGGAGGGGGCCTTCGTCGAGCCCGACGTCGAGCCGGAGGACGAGTTCGAGCCTGAGCTGCACGCGGTCAGCGCCGCGATCGTGAGGGCGGCCACAGCCGCCACAGGAATGATCCGTTTCCGGTTCATGGTGATTGCTCCTTGGGAATGGGGTGGTGTGTCAGGGTTCGAGACGGTGGTCCGCGATGAACCTTCCGATCAACTCGGCGATGACCGCGGCCGCCTCGGCGTGCAGGTAGTGCTGGAGCCCTGGGACGATGTGCAGCTCGGATCCCGGGATGCGCGTATGGAGCTCGCGCGACATCCGCGGGGTCGAGCCGACATCGTTCTCGCCGGTCACGATGAGGGTCGGTGCGGTGATCGCCCCGACCTCGTCGATGATCTCGGCGCGGGCCAGCACCTCGTAGGCCGCCGCATAGGGCTCCGGCTTGGTCTGCGAGACGATGCGGACCTCCTCGCCGACCAGCTCGGGTCGCTGGGCGATGAAGTCCGGGGTGAACCACCGGCTGGCACTCGCCTGCGCGAGCTCGGCCGGCGGGGTCGAGCGCACGGCCTCGAGTCGCGCGAGGGCGCGTTCGCGCTCTGCGGGCAGCCGGTCGGCGATGCTGTTGAGCAGGATGAGGCTGGCGACCCGCTCGGGATGTGCGATGGCCGCGGCCTCGGCGATGATCGCGCCGAGGGAGAAGCCGACCAGATGCACCTTGGCCAGGCTGAGCTCGTCCAGCAGCCGCACGAGGTCGTCGACGAAGTCGTCGAGACGGTACGGCCCGGGCGGTGCGTCGGAGGCGCCGTGCCCGCGGAAGTCCGGCGCGACCACCCGTAGCTCCTGCGGCAGCGCGGGGATGAGCAGATGCCAGGTGGATGCGGAGCTCCCGACCCCGTGCAGCAGCACGACGACCTCGGTGCCGGACCCGGCCGTGAGGTAGGCGATGCGCGGTTGCGAGGGGATAAGGGCTCTGGTCGCGGTCACTATTCGGACCTCCGTTCTGCGACTTGTTGCATGGTACAGAAATTATGAACAGCAACCTCTGGCATGTCAACTGCGGGAGAAATGTCGCGAATTTGTCGCATTACTCCGGTGTTTCCGGCATATTTCGCGTTCCTGTGGCATGCAAGATTAGGCTTGCTTGACAGCCGGAAGAGGGAATCATAGATTCTGTGCCATGCAAGGTAAGCGCGAGGAACGGCAAAGCATCCAGGCCAAGGTGGCCGACGGCCTCCGCACGAAGATCACGGGCGGCGAGCTCGAATCGGGCGCCAGCCTGTCCGAGGTCACGCTTGCCGAGGAGTTCGGCGTCAGCCGCACTCCCGTCCGTGAGGCGCTCAAACAACTCGAGACCGAGGGCCTCGTGGAGATCCGCCCCCGGGTGGGCACGTTCGTCAGCGCCCCGAATCGTCTCGAGATCAACGAGCTCTTCGAGATGAAGGAGATCCTGGAGGGCGCCGCGGCCCGGCTCATGGCGGCGCGCGGTGAGGTGCCCGAGCTCGCCGCGCTGCGGGAGAACGTCGCCGCGGCCGACGCGGCGGTGCTCGCGGGGGACGTTGACGGCTATGCGGAGCTCGTCGACGAGTTCCACCGGCTCATCATCGCCGGCTCCGGCAACCAGAAGCTCGCATTCCACTACCGGATGCTGATGAATCAGCTCGCGTTCTCCCGCTTCGTGCACACCTCGCTCTCCCGCCCCGGACGGCTCGGCGAGTCGGAGGCCGAGCACCACCGGGTGGCCGACATGATCGCCGCCAAGGACGGCGGCACCGCCGAGCGGGTCATGCGCGAGCACGTGAGCTCGAGCCGTCAGGCGTTGCTCGACGCCATGATCTTCCCCGGCGAGCAGCCGGGGACCACCGCACCGCAGAGAAAGAGGGAGCAATGAAGGAGATCAAGGTCAGCGTCGGCGTGGATGTCGATGCGGTCGCGGGCTGGCTCGGCTCGTACGGCGGCGAGGACAGCCTGCAGGACATCCAGCGCGGCATGTGGGCCGGCGAGATCGGCATCCCGCGCCTGGTCAAGCTGTTCGACAAGTTCGGGATGAAGGCGACCTTCTTCGCTCCTGGCCACTCGATTGAGACCTTCCCGCGGCAGATCGACCAGGTGGTCGCGGCCGGTCACGAGCTCGGTGCGCACGGCTACTCGCACGAGAATCCGCGCGACATGAGCCCGGAGCAGGAGGAGGCCGTGCTCGATCGCTCGATCGAGCTCATCGAGAAGGTGTCCGGCCGTAAGCCCCGCGGCTACATCGCGCCGTGGGGCGAGATGACCACGATCACGGCCGATCTGCTGTTGAAGAACGGTTTCAGCTACGACCGCACCCAGGTGCTGCACGACTTCCAGCCGTTCTACGCCCGCACGGGCGACAGCTGGACGAAGATCGACTACTCCAAGTCCGCCGACAAGTGGATGCGGCCTCTCGTGCGCGGGAAGGAGATCGACCTGGTCTCCCTCGCCTTCAACTGGTACCTCGACGACCTGCCGCCCATGATGTTCGTCAAGAGCAGCCCGAACAGCTATGGCTTCGCCAACCCCCGCCAGATCGAGGAGCTGTGGCGCGACCAGTTCGACTGGGTCTACCGGGAGTACGAGTACGCGGTCTTCCCGATGTGCATCCACCCCGACGTGTCCGCTCGTCCGCAGGTGCTCCTGATGCTGGAGCGGCTCTTCGAGTACATGGCGGGCCACGAGGGCGTCAGCTTCGAGACCTGCGAGAGCGTCGCGGACGACTTCCGTGCTCGCTTCCCCTTCGAGACGGACTCGCAGTACCCCTTCGACCGTGGGATCGCCTAGGACCGTGCTGCCCGAGATCGCCCTCGCCGCCCTGGGCGGAACCATCGCCGCCGTCCCCGACTCATCGGGGCGCAACGCCACGATGACCCTCGGGGTCGAGCAGCTGATCGAGGCCGTCCCGCGGCTGGCGGAGGCGGCACGGCTGCGCCAGCTCGACTTCCGGCAGGGGCCGTCGGCCGCTCTGCGCCCCGATGACATCGCCGAGCTCGCCGCCCTGATCGTCGGTGAGCTGGAGACAGGAGCCGCAGGTGCCGTCGTCACTCAGGGCACCGACACGCTGGAGGAGACGGCCTATCTGCTCGATCTGCTGTTGCCCCCCGGGGCCCCGGTCGTCGTGACCGGTGCGATGCGCAACTCGGGGCTCCCGGGGGCGGACGGTCCGGCCAATCTGCTGGCATCCGTGCAGGTCGCCGCGTCCGAGGCCGCTCGTGGCCTCGGCGTGCTCGTCGTGATGAACGATGAGGTGCACGCCGCCCGCTTCGTCCGCAAGACGCACAGCTCGTCACCGGCGACCTTCCGCTCGCCGCAGCTGGGCCCGCTCGGCTGGATCACCGAAGGGCGGGTGAGCATCCCGCTCGCCCCACGTTCGGCGAGTCCCCATCCCGCCGTCCCGGTCGGGGTCCCGCTGCCGGAGGTCGGCCTGGTGCGGCTGACGATGGGGGATGACGGACGACTCGTGGATGCCGCGGCCTCCGCCGGCTACGCCGGCCTCGTCGTCGAGGTGTTCGGCGCGGGACACGTGCCGGTTCCCGCACGAGACGCGATGAGGCGGGCATCCGCCGCCGTACCGGTCGTCTTCGCCTCGCGAACGGGTGCGGGGGAGCTCTACCGGGAGAGCGCGGTCTTCCCCGGCTCGGAGCGCGACCTGCTCGACTCCGGCATCATCTCCGCCGGATGGCGGGAGGGGCTCAAGGCTCGGCTGCTGCTCTCCGTCCTCCTCGCCTCCGGGGCCGGGCGCGACGGCATCGCGGCGGCGTTCGCTTCCGCTTAGCCGATCGGAGGGATGGCGCCCCCGGCGGAAAGCCGCCGGTCGAGTTCGGCCCTGATGCGCTGGTCCTCGCCGCTGCCGGTGGTTGCCAGTCGGAGGAGCGGCAGGCGGTGCGCCGCAAGGATCGCATCTTTGATCCGGTCTCGCGCGGTTTGGGCGGGATCGTTCTCGTGGAAGGCGAAACCATCGACCTCGATCGCGAGGAGCGGTCGTCTGGTGACGGAGTTGACGACGACGAAATCCACCGAGGCGCGGTGCCGGACGTACTGTTCCTGCTCGGGAGTGAGATCGTCCAGGTCGGGCAGGAGATTGCGCAGCAGTACCTGCGAGGCCAGATGCAGCCCGTCATATCGTGGGTCGGCGAGGATGTCTTCGATCGCCGCGCGTGCGATGTTCTCGGACGGGTAGCGCGAGCGGTTGCGGACGCGCCCGGCGAGAGCATCGAGCCGTTTGGAGTAGTGGCGGTAGAGCAGGTCGAAGATGGACACGACCTGGCTGTCGATGACATCGTGCTCGGGATCGTGATAGGCGACATAGCCCATGAGGTCGCGCAAGTGGCGACTGGTGGGCAGCATGTTGTGGTCCGTGACGAGCACGAAGCGCTCGACGGCGCGGGAGACGGCGACGTTGACCATGCGCGGGTCGTCGACGAAGGGGATCCCGCTACGTCCGCGCCAGGTGTCGTCGACGACGGTCGACATGATGACGGCCTTCTTCTGGCGTCCTTGGAAGCGGTGCACGGTATCCGCTTCGAAGCCGTCGTCGAGGCGGTCGAGCAATTTGCCGACCTGTCTGCGATAGGGGCTTGTGATCCCGATGTCTTCCGGAGCGAGATCGGCGCAGTACTCCGGGATGACCTCATCGATGACGATGTCCCTTTCGCGCTCGTTCGTACGGCCGCCACCGAGGTGGGTGCGCATGTGGCTGCCCTCCGGAGCGCGGAACAGGATGAGAGGACGGGACCCGGGTGAGGGGTGAGTGAAGGGGATCAGCTGGCCGTCGTAGAACTTCTCGTTGCAGAAGCCGATGATCTCCGGGTCGCAACGATAGTGCTCACGCAGCATCGTGCGCGGCAGAGCAGGCCCGTACAGCTGGATCAGCGAGGAGAGGATGCTGTGCTCCCGGTAGTCATACGCCGGATCCGGCGCCGGGCCGGCGCTTTCCGCCGCGTGCTCGTCGACGATATGGCCGAGCTGCTTGACATCGCCGACGACGATGAGGTTACGACAGCAGGCCATGGCGGCAGCGGCCGTGGGGAGATCTACCTGGGATGCCTCGTCGATGACGAGGTAGTCCATCAGATGACCGTCTGGAATGCTGCGCCGCAGAGAGTGGCACGTGCTGAGGATGACCGGGTAGTCGTGGATGAACTCGCCGAACCGCTGACGGTAGGACTCGGGCGTGTACTCGCGTGGAACTCTCGCGGCGTACCGCTGATGCAGGCTCTCGGTGAAAGCGGCGGAGGAGAGGCGTCGGTGCTCCTCGACGAGAGCGTCGGGGTCTGAGGGGCTCAGGAGAGCCGTGAACCGGTCGATCTCGGCAGTGAGCTCGGCGATCCGTCGAACGTAGTACGCCTCCTGCAGGCGCAGCGCGGCGTCTGAATCGCTCGCGTCGACGCCTCGAAGAGGGCCGTAGCGCAGGAATCGTCGGACGGCGCTGAACGGTCGAGCGAGCAGTCCTTCCGGGCGCGGCCGGAACTGGGTCTCTGCCAGGTAGTCGAGGATTCGTTGTGAGGGGCGCCGCATAAGCGGGATCTCGGCCATCTCGGCGACATGACCGTCTTCCAGGCTCTGCAGGAAGCGCTGCTGCTCGTGCATGTGCGCGGCGAGCTCGTGCTGGGCCTGCGCGAGCTGCCGCTGCGTCTGCTGGACCTCGTCCAAGCGGGCGGTGAGCTCATCGATGTCTTGCGTTGGCTCGGATGCTTCCCTCGCGCCCGCACGAAATAGGTCGACAGCGGCGTTGCGCTCGGCTTGGGCAGCGAAGAACTCCGCTCGCCTCTCTTTGCGCCCAAGACCGGCGGCGACGAATCCGAAGCCCGCTGCGGTCAGCTTGTCGCGCACATTGTCGACGGCCGCGTTGTTGGAAGAGACGATCGCGACACTCGGCTCAGCGGCGCCGACAAGCGTGGCGATGATGTTGAGGATCGTCTGGGTTTTCCCCGTTCCGGGCGGACCTTCGATGACGCAGATCGGATGTTCGAGCGCCAGCGCGAGCGCGTGCCGTTGACTGAGGTTCGACGAGAACGGGAGCAGAGACGACCCAGGTGGTGCGCTCTCGGTCGGCGGGGCCGCCTGAAGATACCGGGCCAGCGCGCTCTCCGGGTGGACAAAATCCAGTGATCGGTACACCGGGCGCAGCGGGTCGTCCTCCCCAAGGCCGTCCACAACGCGGCGAAGGTAGGACAGGACGTCCCGGGCGCGCGGGCCGCCGGCCCCATCGCGGATGACGCGGACCTGATCTTCGCGGAAACGGCTGAACCGTTCCTCGCCATCCTTCACCACGTAGAACACGCGAACCCAGGAGCCGTCGGGCGCTGCGAAGCGCCATGCCTCCGTCGCGTTCTTCCAGACTTCGCCGCGTACTTCGATGAGGCTGCCTTCTGGGACCGGGACTCGCTGAAGATCCGTCACCACAACGGCGCGAGCGGGACCGTAGGGATAGGTCTTCCCGTGCGGCCCGTGCCTGAGGTAGCGCACGGCGATCTGCTGCGGCGAGCTGCTGACGTCCGAGATCTCAGCGGTCTGATCTTCGAATTCGCCGGTGGCGGAGTGACGAATCAGCACGGCACAGTTGCGAGGGTCGATCATGGCGGCTCCGCGGTGAGAAACGAGTGTGGCCCAGTCGGTCAATCATTCTCGTCTGACTTCCTGCATCGCGGTTCAGGCGATCCCCGATGGGATCGAAACGTCGTGGCTGTCGCGCTCGCTCGTGCCGCCATCCGTGGCGCAGCGCTCGGACAGCGCGTACCTCAGCAGGACCATGTCCCCGATCCGGCGGCTCTCGGCCAGGGAGGCGTGCCGCTCGGGCGTCCACGGGAAGTCGCCGTCGCCGACCAGACGCGGCGCCCCCCGGTCACCGATGAAGAACGGGGCGATGGCCAGCTGGAGCTCGTCGACGAGGTCGGCGGCCAGGAACTGCGTG
This sequence comes from Gryllotalpicola sp., assembly GCA_036398375.1. Classification (GTDB taxonomy): domain Bacteria; phylum Actinomycetota; class Actinomycetes; order Actinomycetales; family Microbacteriaceae; genus Gryllotalpicola. Next base: position 29,176 of record DASWPQ010000039.1, on the reverse strand, counting down.
AGCACGCCGCCGCCGCCCTCGACCAGCAGGGTGCGCACGCCCCGGTCGCCCAGCTCGCCGACGAGAGCGGCCATGGTCACCTCCTCGCCCAACCCGACCACAGTGGCGAGCTCGCCGACGCGGGTGCGGATGCGCCCGGCTTCCGAGCGCGGACAGAAGACCAGCTTCGTGGCATCCCCCGAGGTGAAGAACGCCGACCGCGGGTCGAGCTCGCCGCTCGCCGTCACGGTCACCTTCCACGGCGACGGCGAGCGGCCGTCGGCCAGGCGTCGGCCACGCCGCTCCTCATCGCGTACCTGCAGCCGCGGGTTGTCGAGGCGCACCGTGCGCGCTCCGACCAGGATGGCGTCGCTGCGCGCCCGGACCTCGTCCACCCGGTCGAGATCCGCCGGGTTCGAGAGGGCGAGGCGGGGCGGGCGGGCGGTGTCGAGGTAGCCGTCGATGGAGATGGCGGCGCTCAGGATCACGTACGGTCCGTCGATCACGGGCTTCCCCTTCCGTGGGTGCCGGCCAGCACGAGGGCACGTGCCGGCGCGGGCGGGCGACTGCGGCGCACGGCGGACACCGCGGCGAGGACGAGCCCGGGCGCCACCGCGATGAAGGCGAGGACGCCGAACAGGGTGGAGGCCGCGACCCCGGCCGAGGCGCCGAAGCCGGCGACGGCGAAGGTCCAGCCGGCGATCCCCTCGCGCGGGCCCCAGCCGCCGACGTTCAGCGGGATGGAGGCGGCCAGGAGCACCACCAGGGCGATGGCGGCCAGGCGCAGCGGCGGCATGCCCGCCCCGACCGCCGTAGCGGCGACCTCGAAGGTCACGACGTGGCAGACGACGACCACGATCGAGGCGGCGACGACCTGGACGAAGGCGCCGGGGGAGCCCACGCCGGCGGCGAGCTCGTCGAGCTCGCGCCTCAGGGCGCCTCTGACCCGCGCGCTCGCCGCGGCCGCGACGAGCGCGGCGGCGGCCAGCAGCGCGAGGCCGATGCCGAGTGCCGCGAGCAGGTAGCCCTCGAACTCCAGGCCGAAGAACGCGAGCACGACGATCGCGAGCACGATCTGGACCAGCTGCCCCACGGTGCGCTCGATGACGACGGCCCGAGTGGCCTGCGCGATGCCGCCGGCGCTGCGGCCCTGGGTGAGGGCGCGCTGCACGTCGCCGATCACCCCGCCCGGCAGCACCGTGTTGAGGAATTGCGACTGGTAGTAGCTGCCGATGGCCGTGCGCAGGGGGATGTCCGTCCCGAGCTGTCCGGCGATGACACGCCATCGCCACGCCGCCGCCACGGTGGCGATGGCGGAGAGCACGAGCGCCGCGCCGATCGCCCGGACGTCGATGCTGAGCACGCCGTGCAGGAAGGGGCCGGCGCCGACGTGCGCGACGACCGCGGTCAGCACACCGACCCCCGCGACCACCCGGGTGGTGAGGCGGAGCCACCGCGAGGCGATGACCTCACGCGCTCGGCGCGGGAACGTCCACCCGCTCATCGCGGCCATGCCAGCAGATCGGTGTGCACGATGATCGCCGCGAGCCCCCCGCGACTCAGCTGCGCGGAGCGCAGCTCCCGGTAGCCGCCGCCCGCGGGCGAGAGCTCCAGCTCGAGCTCCGGGCGCTGCTCCGCCGCCGCGTCGACCCAGCCCTCGAACCACTCGCGGAGAAGGCGGGGGTCGCGGCCGTCCAGGCGCCACAGCGTGTCGGCCGGTCGGACGTTCCAGCCGGCCTGGAGGAAGAGGCCCCGGGCGATCGCGGCGCCGTAGCGCCCGAGCAGCCGGCGTCCGTTCACGATCCGCCGCTGGTGCGCGTTGAATGCGGCCTCGACGGCGCGGTCGCGCGGGTCCTCGGGGCGGAGGCGCACCGCGCCCGTCACGCTCAGGCTCAGCAGCACGGGGCGTCCGACGGCGATGCAGGCCGCGGCGACGGCGTGAAGCTCCTCCGAAGTCAGCACGTCGAGCAGGGCCGAGGCGGTCACGAGGGATGCGCCATCGAGGTCGTCGGGCCCCAGCCGCGCCAGTTCGCCGCCCCGCGTGGTGATCGAGACCGGCCGTCCGTCACGGTCGCGCGGGGCCGCCCCGTCCGTCGCCCGCGCGGTGAGGTCCGGGTTCCAGTCGTGCAGCACCCAGGTCTGCGGCCCCGGCAGCATCGGGGCGAGCCAGCGCATCATCGAGCCCGTTCCGCTGCCCAGGTCGTGGACGGCGACCGGCCCCGGTCCGAGCTCGTGGGCTGCGGCGACAGCGAGCGCGCGGGAACGCGCCCGGGCGTCCTCCGCCTCCCGCAGCGCCAACCAGTCGCCGCTGACCTCGATGATCTCGCTCATCCGGCGCTCCGCCGTCCGAGTGCGGGGATGGCGCGCTCTCCGGCCGCGCGGCATCCGTCCAGCACCGCCGCGACGGTCTCCGCCGCCTCGCCCCAGCTCCGTGTCGTCGCCCGCGCGTTCGCCCGCGCCTCGGCCGTGAGCGCGGTGCGCCGCGCGGGGTCCGCGCACCACTGCCGCAGCACCATGCGCAGCGCCCATGGGTCGTCCGGCGGGACGAGGGTGCCGGCGCTGTTGCCGGCGATCGCCTCCGGCAGTCCGCCGACGCGGGTGGCGACGACCGGGATGCCGCGCGCGAGCGCCTCGGCGACGACCATGCCGTAGCTCTCCGCCCGCGAGGGCGCGACGACGAGGTCGGCGGTGTCGTAGGCATCCGTCAACGGCCGAGCGGTGAGCACACCCGTGAGGGCGATGCGCTCGCTGAGCCCGGCCGAGCCGATCGCCGCTGACATCCGGTCCACGAAGTCGGGCTCGACGTCCATCGATCCCACGATCGAGCAGCTCCAGCCGGGCAGCTCCACCAGGCCGGCCAGTGCCTCGACCAGCACGTCCTGTCCCTTGTGTGCGGCGACGGCCCCGACGCAGAGCAGGTGGAGCCCCGCTTCGGACCCGGTCGCCGCCGGCGCGGCGTCCGTGCCCGGGTGCGCCACCGCGACCCGGTCGGCTTCGCTCAGGCCGCGTCCGAGGAGCTCCGAGCGGGTCCACTCGCTGGTGGCGATCACGCGCTGGGCGGCGCGGAGGGCGATGCGCTCGCGCTCGGCGGTGTCGCCGCCTTCGCGGGCACCCGCCAGGGCGCCGGCGACCATGTGCGCCAGCACGACGATCCGGAGACGCGCCGTGTGCGCGCCGAGCGCCTCCGGTGCGGCGACGGCGATCAGCCCGTCGATCAGCACCAGCGCCCCCTCGGGGAGGGCGGACATCGTGTCCGTCAGCTCGTGCGCCCGGTCCTCGGGGACGAGCACCATCCGCACGTCCCGCCCCCGGGCCCGCAACTCGTCGCGGATGCGACGGTCGTAGACGTTGCCGCCGCTGACGCGCTCGGCGTCGTCGATGCCGTCGGGCACCACGAAGTACACGGTCGAGTCGGCCATCGCTCCTACAGCGTCCTCTCGTAGCTCGCCCAGGCGATGTGCGACTCGTGCAGCGTGACCACGATAGACGACAGCCGCCCACCGGTCGGTCCGAGCCGTCCGTCGGCCACACGCTCCGCGAGGCGGTCGGCGATCACCTGGCACAGCCGCTCCGTCGTGGTGTTCACCCCGGCGAACTCCGGCTCGTCATCGAGGTTGCGATAGCTCAGCCCGCCCGTGATCTCGCCCAGGGCGGCGGCCGCGCGGCCGATGTCGACGACCACGCCGTCGGCGTCCAGCTCCGCTGCCCCGAACGACGCGTCGACGATGAACGTCGCGCCGTGCAGGCGCTGCGCCGGGCCGAAGCCCTCGCCCGAGAAGCTGTGGGCGATCATCATGTGGTCCCGTACCGTCACGCTGTAGCTCACGCCGCGTCCTCCCAATCGATCGTGTGGCAGAGTTCCCCGCTCGACCCCGCCGCGAGCGCCGCCATGACCGCGGGCAGCTCGCGCCAGGAGGAGGCGCCCGTGAGCAGGAGGTCGAAGGCCGGGTCGTGCAGGAGCTCGAGGGCGAGCGCCAGCCGTTCGTGCGTCGTGCGCGCGCCGCGCCGGCGCGCGGCGACGGCGCCCACCTGGCTGGAACGGATGGCGAGCCGCCGCGAGTGGAAGTCGGCACCGAGCCGGAGGGTCACCGGCCGGTCGCCGTACCAGCTCGCCTCGATCACCTCGCCGTCGGTGACGACGGTCTCGAGCGCGAGCTGCAGCCCGGCATCCGAGCCGCTCGTGTTGATGACCAGATCGCGATCGCCTGGCGCGTCATTCGCGTCGGCGAACCGGACGCCGAGCCGAGCGGCGATCTCGCGGCGTGCGGGGTCCACGTCGACGAGCACGACGTCGAGGCCGGGGATGCCGCGGGCGAGCCGGGCGACGCAGCATCCGATCATGCCCGCTCCCACGATCGTGATCCGGTCGCCGATCAGCGGGCCGGCGTCCCACAGCACGTTCACCGCGGTCTCGACCGCGCCGGCGAGCACGGCGCGGCGGGTGGGCACGCCCTCCGGCACGGGGACGACGGCCTCGGCCGGGACGACGAAGGCCGACTGGTGCGGGAACAGGGTGAAGACGCGTCGACCGCGCAGCGTGGCCGGGCCCTGCTCGACGACGCCGACGTTGAGGTAGCCGTACTTCACGGGGCCCGGGAACTCACCGTCCTGGAACGGCGCGCGCATGCGCGCGCGCTCGCTGACCGGCACGTGGCCGAGGAACACGGAGGACTCCGTGCCGCGGCTGATGCCCGTGCAGGCCGTGCGCACGAGGACCTCCCCGTCGCGGGGAACGGCAATCGCGTGCCGACGCAGGGCGCCGACGCCGGGCGCGTCGATCCAGAAAGCCATGGCCTCAAGCACGTGTGCGTCTCCTCGGGTGAACGACTCGGTGTGCGCTCTACGTGTACTGAATATGCTCCGTAAAGACGCTCCTTCACAGAGACACGTGAAATCCATGGCGAAGGTTCACCTCGCGCCCCTCGCCGTGGCCGTTCTCTGTGCGGCGGCCGTGACCGGCATCTGGCTCGGCTCGGGGTTGCCGCTGATCGGCTGGACGGCCGCCTTGGCGTACCTGGCGGTCTGCAACGTCCTACTGCTGACGGCCCTGCACCGCAGGCGTGCCCGGCGCTTCGGCTGGGCGAACCTCGTCACGGCGACGAGGTCGGCACTGGTCGCGATCATCACCGGGCTGGTCGTCGTCTCGTTCCTCGCCCCGATCTCGGTGCCTCTGCTGCTGGGGCTCATCGCTCCGGCCCTCGCCCTGGACGCCGTGGACGGGTGGGTAGCCCGGCGCACCGGGACGGCGACGGAGCTCGGCGCCCGCTTCGACATGGAGGTCGACGCGTTCCTGCTGCTGGTGCTCAGCACCTACGTCGCGCAGGCACTGGGCCTCTGGGTGCTGGCCATCGGTCTGATGCGCTACGCCTTCGTCGCCGCGGGATGGGCGCTCCCGTGGCTGCGCGGGCGGCTCCCGCCCCGCTACTGGCGCAAGGTGGTGACGGCGGTCCAGGGGATCGCTCTGGCCGGCGCGGCGGCCGGACTGGCCCAGCCGCTGGACGCCTTGCTCGTCGGGGTCGCCCTCGCGCTGCTCGTCGAGTCGTTCGGCCGGGACGTGGTGTGGCTGGCCGTACGGCGCCCGGCCCGGAAGCGGGCCACCGCACGCGTGTGATCCGCCGACGTCGCGCGGGTGGGGCGCCGGCGAGACGTGGACAGCGCGCTGCCCGGCGCACTGCCGACGTCGCCCGACGTCTCCCGGCTACGCCGTCTTCAGCTGCGCACCCCGGGGCGCGCGCAGCACCAGGGCGGAGGCGACCGCGAGCACAACGATGCCGATCGCCTCGACGATGACCGTCTCCGGCACGAGGGTGAAGGTCCACACCTCGGTGATGCCGAACAGACCGACCGTCAGCGCGAGGACGAGCGCGAGAAGGCTCGCGATGATGAACAGCAGGCTCAGCACCGTCGCGAGCTTCAGGAGCCAGCCGCGCGCGAAGAGCATGGCGATCGCCAGCACGATGCCGGCGACGGCGTTGAGCACGAAGGAGACGCCGAGCGAGCCCCCGACTCCGTCGAAGACCAGGAACAGATGCATCCCGCCGATCGCGAGAAGGAAGACCGCACTGAGGATTCGCATCACCCGCAGAGCGATGTGGCCGCTTCCACTCATGTGAGCACTCTTTTCCGATTACGGCCTCCGCGGAAGGAGGCCCTCGTTCCAGACACGAGCGGGCGGCGCTCTGGGTTCAATCGACGCCGAGTTCGCCCAGGCGGTGAACCGCCGCGCGTCCTGCCCCGTTGCACCTGTGTGGCTGTAACGGTGGAGACGGAACCGGTTCGGGTGCGTGCGCGCATCTCGCTCGTGATCGCGGTGGCCGCGCTGGTGGCGGTGCCGCTCGTACCGGGTGTCCTGGGCGGCGGCAGCCCGGCGGCGCTCATCCGGCTGCCCGCGGAGTCGCTCGTGGCGCTGCTGCTGCTCGCCGTGACCCCTTGGCGCCCGGCGCGTGTCGTCATCTCGGCCGTCTTCGGCTTCCTCGTCGTCGTCGGGCTGCTGCTCGCCGGGATCGACGCCAGCTTTGAATCGGCGCTCGACATCCACTTCGACCCGCTCGACTGGCAGCAGCTCGGCGACGCGTTCGGGGTCTTCCGGGATTCGGTGGGCGCGCTCGCCGCGTCCGCGCTGCTCGCCCTCCTCGCGGTCGTCGCGGTCGGGCTGGTGGTCGGCCTCGCGTGGGCCGCCCTGCGCACGGACGCCGCCACCCGGGCCGCTCGCCCCCGCGGGGCGCTCGTGACCTCGGCCTTCAGCGCCGTCTGGATCGTGTCCGCGCTGACCGGCGCCCAGCTGGTGGCCGGTCAGCCCGCCGCCGCGTCCGCGTCGCTCGGCGCCATCGGCGCCACAGCGTCCCGTGCCGGCGCGGGGCTCGCGGCGCAGTCGAACCTGCCGCACGAGATCGCGACGGATTCCTACCGCAGCACGCCGCCCTCCCAGCTGCTGACGTCGCTCACGGGCAAGGACGTCGTCTTCGCCTTCGTCGAGAGCTACGGACAGGTCGCCGTGCAGGGCTCCACCTTCTCCGGAGGGGTGGACAAGGTGCTGCAGGACGGCGAGGCCCAGCTGACTGCGGACGGCTACGCATCCCAGAGCGCCTTCCTCACCTCCCCGACCTTCGGCGGTCTCAGCTGGCTCGCGCACTCGACCCTGCAGACGGGGCTCTGGGTCGACCAGCAGCCGATCTACAGCAAGGTGATCCGCAGCGATCGCTTCACGCTGAGCGACGCGTTCGGCGAGGCCGGGTGGCGGACCGTCAGCGATGTGCCATCCGACACGCAGCCGTGGCCCTTCGGCACCTCGTTCTACCATTTCGACGCCCTCTTCAACGCGAACAACGTCGGCTACCAGGGGCCGTCCTTTGGCTACGCGCAGATCCCGGACGAGTACACTTGGAAGCACTTCGCTGACCAGGAGCTCGCGGGCCCGCATCAGCCGGTCATGGCGGAGCTCGACCTCGTCTCCTCGCACACTCCGTGGGCGCCGTTGCCGCAGCTGGTGCCGTGGTCGCAGGCGGGCGACGGCCACGTCTACGACCGGCAGCCGGCGCAGGGGCAGCCCGCGAGCGTCGTCTGGCAGGACCCGAAGAAGGTGCAGCAGGCCTACGCCCAGTCCATCCGCTATTCGCTCGGTGCGATGTTCTCGTTCCTGCACAACTCCGACGATCCGAACCTCGTGCTCGTTGTGCTCGGCGACCACCAGCCGGCGACCATCGTGAGCGGGAAGGGCGCGAACCACGAGGTGCCGATCAGCATCATCTCGAAGGACTCGAGCGTGTTCCGGTCGATCGCCGGGTGGCACTGGCAGAACGGCGTCCTGCCGAAATCCGATGCGCCCCTGTGGCCGATGAGCGCGTTCCGGGACCGGTTCTTCGCGGCGTTCGACGCGAAGCGGTGAGAGACCGCCCGCCGGCCGGGTCTACGCCTCGTATCGGTCCAGGAACGCCTCAGCGCTGAGCGAGCGGAAGTCGGGGAGGCGCTCGCCGAGGGTGGTGTGGTCCCAGTCCCACCAGGCGAGCCGCTCGAGGCGTGCGACGATCTCCGGCGGCTGGCGGAACCGGATGACGCGCGCCGGCACGCCGGCGACGATGGCGTAGGGGGGAACGTCCTTCGTCACGATCGCCCCCGAAGCGATCACGGCCCCGTTTCCGACGACGACGTCGGGCTTGATCTGCGCGCCGTGTCCGATCCAGGTGTCGTGCCCGACGGTGGTGCGGCGGGAGCGGCGCTTCGCAAACCATTCGGCGTCGTCCTGCTGCTCGTCCCAGTACTTCGCGGACCGGTACATGAAGTGATGCAGGCTGGCGCGGTCGAGGGGATGGTCCGTGGCGCCGATCCGCACGAGGCTCGCGATGTTGGCGAATCGGCCCACGGTCGTGTTGGCGATGTCGCAGAGCCGGTCGCAGTAGCTGTAGTCGCCGAGCTCCACCGCGTCGAGGCGCGAGCCCCGCCCGACCTCCGTGTAGCGGCCGAGCATGCTGTCGACCACCGTCGAGTCATCGTGCACACGCCCGGCCTCGGGCAGCTTGGTCGTCATCGTGAGTCCTCTCGCGTCATCCGGCGGCGCCCACACTAGGTGCCGGGGGTGCCGCGGAAGTGAACGGAAGTTGTCTAGCTAAGCACACAAATACCGAGGCGTGGCGAGACCCGCTTTCGAAACTCCTCGTGAGGGCACGGCGGCGGTCACGATCCGCGTCATCCCATCAGTGGTGGAAGCCTGCAGTGAGGCCTTCAACGGGCATGGGGCTCTCCAGCCGGTCGAGGTAGTCGGTCTGTTCGGCCAGGTCGACGAGGAACTTGTCGGCGAGGTCCATGCTGAATCCGTTGCGGACGACGATGCGCTGCACTGTGATCTCGGTCAGATCGGCGGGCATCGGGTAGGCGGGGACGAGCCAGCCCTCGGTGCGCAGCCGATCGGAGAGGTGGTACAGGTTCCAGTTGCGGGTGTGCCCGGCGGTGAGCCGCCAGGCGAAGACCGGGATCTCCGAGCCGTCGTTCCACAGCTCGAACGGCCCGAGCGCGGCGATTCCGGCGGCGAGGTATCTCGCCACATCCTGCGCGGCCTGCTGCACCTGGGTGTAGCCTTCGCGGCCCAGACGCAGGAACAGGTAGTACTGCAGCAGCACCTGGGATGCCGGCCGCGAGAAGTTCAGGGCGAAGGTGGGCATGTTCCCGCCGAGATAGCTGACCGAGAAGACGAGGTCCTCCGGCAGCAGCTCGCGGCTGCGCCAGATCACCCAGCCCAGGCCAGGGTAGACCAGCCCGTACTTGTGGCCCGAGGTGTTGATGGAGTGCACGCGCTCCAGCCGGAAGTCCCACTCGAGCTCGGGCTGCAGGAACGGCGCGACCATTCCGCCCGAGGCGGCGTCGACGTGGATCGGGACGTCCAGCCCGGTCGCGTCCTGGATCGCGTCGAGCGCCGCGGCGATCTGTGCGACCGGCTCGTACCTGCCGGTGTAGGTCACCCCGAGGATCGCGACGACCCCGATGGTGTTCTCGTCCACGTAGCGGTTGAGCTGGTGCCCGTCGAGGGTCTTGTGATCCTCGCTGATCGGGACGTAGCGGGGTTGGACGTCCCAGTAGTTGCAGAACTTCTCCCAGCACACCTGCACGGCCGAGCTCATGACCAGATTGGGCCGGTCGGTCGGCGCGCCCGCGGCCCGGCGCGCGTTCTGCCAGCGGCGCTTCAGCGCGAGCCCGCCCAGCATGCACGCCTCGGAGGACCCCGCGGTGGAGGTCCCGATCGCCTGCGCCGGGTCGGGGGCGTTCCACAGGCCGGCGAGGATGCGCCAGCAGTTCTCCTCGATCGCGGCGGTCTGGGGGTACTCGTCCTTGTCGATCATGTTCTTGTCGAAGGTCTCGGTGTAGAGCCGGTTCGCGTGATCGTCCATCCAGGTGCCGACGAAGGTGGCGAGGTTCAGCCGGGCGTTGCCGTCGAGCATCGCCTCGTCGTGCACGATCTGGTACGCCGTCTCCGGCGGCATCTGGCCGTCACCGAGCCGGTGCTTCAACGCGACCGTGTCCTCGCCGGGCTGCGCGAACAGCGGATTGACGGTCAGGAACTCACGCCGGCCGGGCTTCTGTGGGTCAGACTCACGCGGGTCGGGCCCAGGCGGGTCGGGCTCGGACGGAACGGCGTTCATACGAGGGGACGGACGACCGGCAGCCAGGGCGTGCGCTCGGGAAGCCGCGTGACGCCGGCGAAGATCTCGGCGAGCTGCTGGTGGTCGAGGGTCTCGTGCTCCAGGAGCTCGGATGCCAGGCGGTCGAGGACCGCGCGGTTCTGGTTCAGCAGCTGCCACGCCTCGTCGTGGGCGTTCTCGATGAGCAGGTGGATCTCGGCGTCCACGCGTTCGGCGACGTCTTCCGAGTAGTCGCGCTCGTGCCCGACGTCGTGCCCGAGGAACATCTCGCCGCTGGGCTGGCCGAGCTTCACGAATCCGATGTTCGCGCTCATGCCGTACTCGGTGACCATGCTCCGCGCGATCGCGGTCGCCTTGTCGATGTCATCGGATGCCCCCGCCGTGGCATCGTGGAGCACGATCTCCTCCGCGGCCCGTCCGCCCATCAGGTAGGCGAGCTGGTCGAGCAGCTCGTTGCGCGTCGTCGAGTACTTGTCCTCGAGCGGCAGCACCATCGTGTAGCCGAGTGCGCGCCCGCGCGGCAGGATCGTGACCTTCGTCACCGGGTCGGTGTGGCGCAGAGCGGCGGCCGTCAGGGCGTGGCCGCCCTCGTGGTAGGCCGTGATGAGCTTCTCCTGATCCCGGATCACCCGGCTGCGCCGCCGCGGGCCGGCGATGACGCGGTCCACCGCCTCGTCGAGCGCCCGGTTGTCGATCCGCTGCGCGTTCGAGCGGGCGGTCAGCAGGGCCGCCTCGTTCAGCACATTCGCCAGGTCGGCACCGGTGAAGCCGGGCGTCTTGCGGGCCACGACGTCCAGATCGACGGATGCCGCGAGCGGCTTGCCGCGGCCGTGGATCTCCAGGATCCGCCGGCGGCCGCGCATGTCCGGTGCATCCACGCGGACCTGGCGGTCGAAGCGGCCCGGGCGCAGCAGGGCGGGGTCGAGGATGTCGGGGCGGTTGGTCGCCGCGATGAGGATGACGTTCGTCTTGACGTCGAAGCCGTCCATCTCCACGAGCAGCTGGTTCAGGGTCTGCTCGCGCTCGTCGTTCCCCCCGCCGACACCCGCGCCGCGGCGCCGGCCGACGGCGTCGATCTCGTCGACGAAGATGATCGCCGGCGCGTTCTCCTTGGCCTCTTTGAACAGGTCGCGGACGCGACTGGCACCGACGCCGACGAACATCTCGACGAAGTCCGAGCCGGAGATGGAGTAGAACGGCACGCCCGCCTCACCCGCGACGGCCCGAGCGAGCAGCGTCTTGCCGGTTCCGGGAGGGCCGTACAGCAGCACACCTCGCGGGATGCGGGCGCCGACCGCCTGGAACCGCGCCGGGCGCTGCAGGAAGTCCTTGATCTCTTCGAGCTCTTCGATGGCCTCGTCGGCGCCGGCGACGTCGTCGAAGGTGACCTTCGGGCTCTCCTTCGAGACGAGCTTCGCGCGGGACTTGCCGAACTGCATGATCTTGTCGCCGCCGCTGCGCCCTCTGGCGAGCATGAACCAGATCAGGGCGCCGACCAGGAGCGCGGGCAGCAGGAAGCTCAGGATGGAGCCCCAGATGCTCGGCTGGGGCACCTTGTCGTTGTAGCCCTTGGAGAGCTTGGCGTCGTCGACGGCTTGCACGATCTCCGGGCCGCGCGGCGTCACGTAGGAGAAGGTGACGTCGGTGCCGAGACGTCCGTCCGCCTTCTTCAGCGTGAGGGCGACGCTCTGGCTGCCGCTGTCGATCGTCGCGCTCGTCGCCTTCCCCTCGCTCAGGAGCGCCAGACCGTCTTCGGTGGAGACGGTGTTCGTGTGCGAGGTGTGCAGGAGAAGGAAGACGATCCCGATCAGGAGCACAAGCGGCAGCAGCCCGACGAGCGGGCGTTGACCGAGCTTCTTGATGCTCTTCGTGATGCTCCTCATGACTTCCTGCGAGAGTGCGCGGGCACTGCGCGGCCAAGGGGCCGGAGCAACATGGCCAGACTATGCCCGCGGCGGCACGGCGGCGGCGGCACTCAGGGCTCTGGGGGTTAGCGGGATCGGCGACGAGAGGTGAGAGGCGCGGGGCGCCTCCCTTACGAGCGGGCGACATCGTGGCGGCCGTCGCGCGGCTCGGTGCATCAGGGTGCGGATGCCGACGCCGCCGGCTCCGAGGAGGGCGGCGGCGGCCGTGAGCTCGAAGGCCGGGCCCATGGGTGCTCCGAGCGGCAGGCTTGCCGCGGGCGCCGCTCCTGCCGAAATCGTGTTGCCGGCTACCTAATCTGCTATATTCATGTAGCCGGCAACATGTCGGCGGATGGAAGGGGAAAGCGATGAAGGTTCTGACAGTGGGCGCCGCGGGGGAGTCGGCGGGTCTGGTGACGCGGGCGCTCGCCGCACGCGATGTCGAGGTGCGCGGGCTCGTGCAGTCCGACGCCCGTGCCGACGCTGCGCGGAGGAACGGCGCGAGCGAGACGGCGGTCGCCGACCTCAACGACGCGGCGGCCCTCGGGCGCGCCCTCGAGGGGGTCGACGCCGTCTTCCACATCGTGCCGGCTTTCGTTCCCGACGAGGTGGCCACCGGACTCGTGATGGTCGAGGCGGCCGTGGCGGCAGGCATCCGCCGGATCGTGTTCTCGAGCGTCTACCACCCGTCACTGATCGAGCTGTCGAACCATCGCGACAAGCAGCCGGTCGAGCAGGCGATCTACGACTCCGAGCTGGAGTTCACCATCCTGCAGCCGGCCATGTTCATGGCGCAGCTCGGCGACTATTTCGCGAGCGCCCGCGAACAGGGCATGATCACGGGGCCGTATTCGCCGAAGTCGAAAATGGCCTACGTCGACTATCGCGACGTCGCCGAGGCGGCCGCGCTCGCGCTCACCACCGACCGCCTGCTCGGCGGCACCTTCGAGCTCGCCGGTCCAGGCGAGTACTCCCGCCACGACGTCGCCCACGAGCTGGCGACCCTGCTCGGGCGCCCCGTGCGCGCCGAAGGCGCCGAGCCCGCCGAACTGGACCCGCGGATGCCCGTGCCGCTGCGCGACGGGCTGCAGCGCATGTTCCACCACTACGACAGCGTCGGCCTGCGCGGCGGCAGCTCGCTTGTGCTCGACGCGATCCTCGGGCGCCCGGCGACCAGCGTGCCGGACTACCTGCGCGAGCTCGTCTCGGGGGCACGGCGCTGAGCGGTCCGACGAACGTGGGCGCGCTTCGACGCCTCATTGCCGGCCTTCCGGCAGTATCGGGAACGCGCCGCCGGCCGGCGCCTCCCGATCTTCCGCCTCACACCCTGACCACGCACCGGAGCATCCCATGAGCGACGACCGACATCCTCCCGCGGAAGCGACCGAGCTCGAGGACGCGTTCCCGGTCAGCTACTCGATCTTCGCGATGGCGCGGTCGCATCGTGCCATCGCGGCGGCCGGACTCGCCAAACTCGGGCTGTTCGCCAATCAGGAGATCACCCTGATCCAGCTCGCCGCATCGGACGGGCTCTCTCAGAAGACGCTCGCCCAGACGCTCCGGGTGAGCCATGCCACCGTCGCGAAGACGGTCGCGCGCCTGGAGCGGTCCGGGCTGGTGGAGCGCCGGGCCTCGGAGCTCGACCGGCGCATCAGCCTGGTCTTCCTCACCCCGGCCGGCCGCGCGCTGCATGACAAGGTCATCGCCGTCTGGCGGGGCCTCGAGGAGCTGGCGACCTCCGAGCTGAGCTCCGAGGAGCAGCGCGTCTACCTGCGCGCGGTGGCGAAGATCCGGCAGTCCCTGGAGGACCGCGAGGGGACGCCCGCCGACTGAGGCGACGCGGTCAGCGCGCGCGGGGCCGGTCCGTGCGGCGCCCGCGGTCGGGCCGCAGCTCGATGAGCTTGCCGCTGATGCGCGTACTCGCCAGCTTGCCGAGAGAGGCGTCAGAGAGCTCGGCGGGCAGCTCGACGATGGAGAAGTCGGGGAAGATCTTGATCGCGCCGAAGTCCTCCCGGCTCAGACCGCCCTCATTGGCGAGCGCCCCGACGATCTGGCGGGGTTCGACGTGCTGGCGCTTACCGACCTCGATCCGGTAGGGCGCCAGCGCGCTGCCGCCGGTCCGGACCCGGCGTTCCGGCCGCCCGGCGCGCCCGCCTCGGTCGTCGCGCCCGCCCCGATCGGCCCGGCCCGGCCGGTCGTCCCTGGAGCGGTCGTCCCGGTCGAGCTGCCGCGTGAGGGCGTCCTCGGCGGAGAGCAGCAGCGGCTCGTCGCCCTGCGCCACCATGGCGAGCGCGGCGGCGACATCCGCCTCGGGCACATCGTGGTGCTCGACGTAGTGCCCGATGATGTCGCGGAACACCGAGATGCGGTCCTCCTGCTCCAGCGCCGTGGTGATCGCGTCGTCGAAGCGCGACAGCCGGGTGGCGTTCACGTCTTCGACGGTGGGGAGCTGCATCTGGGTGAGCGGCTGACGCGTCGCCTTCTCGATGGTGCCCAGCATGCGGCGCTCGCGGGGCGTGACGAAGCTGATCGCGGCGCCGCTGCGCCCCGCCCGGCCGGTGCGGCCGATGCGGTGCACGTACGACTCCGTGTCGATCGGGAGGTCGTAGTTGACCACGTGGCTGATCCGCTCGACGTCGAGACCGCGGGCCGCGACATCCGTCGCCACCAGGATGTCGAGCTTGCCCGACTTGAGCTGCTCGACGGTGCGCTCGCGCTGCGCCTGCGCCACGTCGCCGCTGATCGCCGCCGCTGTGTAGCCGCGGGCGCGCAGCTTCTCGGCGAGCGTCTCCGTCTCGTTCTTGGTGCGGACGAACACGATCATCCCCTCGAAGTTCTCGACCTCGAGGATGCGGGTGAGGGCGTCGACCTTCTGCGGGTACGACACCACCAGGTACCGCTGGGTGGTGTTCGCCGACGTCGTGGTCTTGGTCTTGACCGTGACCTCCTGCGGGTCGCGCAGGTAGTTCTTGGAGATGCGGCGGATCTGCGCCGGCATCGTGGCCGAGAACAGCGCGACCTGCTTCTCGGCCGGCGTCTCGGCGAGGATCGTCTCGACGTCCTCGGCGAAGCCCATCTTCAGCATCTCGTCGGCTTCGTCGAGCACGAGGTACTTGAGATCCGAGAGGTCGAGGGTGCCCTTGTCGAGGTGGTCCATGATGCGGCCGGGCGTGCCGACGACGACGTGCACTCCGCGGCGCAGCGCCGACAGCTGCACGCCGTAGCCCTGACCGCCGTAGACGGGCAGGACGTGGACGCCGCGCAGGTGCGCCGCGTAGCTCTCGAAGGCCTCGCAGACCTGCAGCGCGAGCTCGCGGGTGGGGGAGAGGACGAGTGCCTGCGGATTCTTCTGCGCGACGTCGAGGCGGGAGAGGATCGGCAGGGCGAAGGCAGCCGTCTTGCCCGTTCCGGTCTGCGCGAGCCCGACGACGTCGCGCCCCGCGAGCAGCAGCGGAATGGTTGCGGCCTGGATGGCCGAGGGGGTCTCGTAGCCGACGTCCTTGAGCCCCTTGAGCACGGCGTCGCTGAGACCGAGCTCAGAGAACGTCGTAACGGCCTCGCGGGCCGTGTTCGCCTCGCGGGCCTCGTCGGCCTCGTTCTGCGCTGTGTCCTGAGTGGTCATCCCCCAACGGTAGCTCCCGGGCCGGACCCGCGGCGTGATCGACTCTCGGGCCGCTCGATCTCGTTGCCGGCGCCCTTCCGCGCCGATCGCCTCAGGCGGCCAGGAGACGCTCGGCCGTCGCGGCGTCGGTGACGAGCCCGTTGACGAGTCCGGAGGTGAGGATCGCGCGGATCGCGCGGGTCTTGCTCGTGCCGCCGGCGACGGCGATGCGGGTGGGGATCGCCCGGATCTGGGCCTCGGCGATCGCGAGGCAGCGGGAGTCCAGATCGTGGACCACCTCGCCGGCGTCGGTGACGAGTGTCGCGGCGAACTCGGCGACGACCCCGCGTGAGAGCAGCAGCGCGCGGTCCTGCTCGCTGAGGGCGGGGTTCTCGAACATCAGCGAATTGTGCGGCCACGCCCCGATCGCACCGACCGCGACGGTGATGCGCTTGAACTGCTCGAAGGCCTGCCGCACATCCGGCTGGCGGCGCAGCCCGGCGGCGGCCTGGTCGTCGCTCATCACGAGGGAGGCGTAGATGGGCCAGGGGCGGACGCCGTCGAGGGCGCTCATGCGGCGGATCACCTCGAGGCCGCTCTGATGGATGGGGCCGGCCACGCCGGCGAGCTGCACGACGCTCCGGCACGGGAGCTCCTGCATGGAGCGCGCCATCGCGTTGAGCGTGCGGCCGGAGGTGAGGCCGAGCACATCGGTCTCACCGAGGACCTCCAGGAGGAGCGTCCCTGCCGTCGCGCCGAGTGCCTCCTGCATGGCCTCCTCGCTCTCCACGGGCACGGAGGCCACGACCGAGTGGTGCAGCCCGAAGCGCTCCTTCAGGCGGATCGACAGCCCGAGGTCGACGCCGGTCGTGCTGGCGATCTCGAAGCGGACGATACCGGTCGCGACCGCCTCCTCGAGCAGTCGGCCGATCTTGAACCGGCTGAGCCCGGTCTCCTCCGCGATCTCGATCCGGGTCTTGCCGTGCAGGTAGAACTCGGTCGCGATCTGGGCGATCTGAACCTGCCGAAGCGGCCCGAGCTGCTGCTGCGCCATCGCATCCTCCCCGCTCATCTGAGCATTGCCGTCAGTGAAATCATGCCACTACTCAGATGAGCAATCACCTTGCACGACTGAGCACAACTTGTTCTACTTGTCGGCGTTTGCGGCACTGCGGCCGCGAACGCAGCAAAGGAGCCCCATGACCTTCGTCTACAACGACCCGGAGGATTTCGCCGACGACCAGTTCGCCGGCTTTCTGGACCTCTACTCCGACCGGCTGCGCAGCGTCCCCGGCGGGGCGGTGTCGCACCGCGGAGTCGAGCCCATCGTGGCGGTCGTCGTGGGCGGTGGCTCCGGGCACTACCCGGCGTTCTGCGGGCTGGTGGGCCCAGGCTTCGCCTCGGGCGCCGTGGTGGGGAACATCTTCACCTCTCCGTCGGCCGCCCAGGTGTACTCGGTCGCGAAGGCCGCCGATCAGGGTCGGGGCGTGGTCCTGACCTTCGGCAACTACGCGGGCGACGTGCTGAACTTCGGGATCGCCGCCGAGCGGCTGCGTGCCGAGGGCATCGACACGCGGATCGTGGTGGTCACCGATGACGTCGCCTCGGCGACGGAGCCCCAGTTGCGCCGCGGCATCGCGGGCGACTTCACGGTGTTCAAGGCGCTCGGCGCCGCCGCGGCGGCCGGACTCGAGCTGGACGAGGTGGAGCGCATCGGCCGCGCGGCCAACGACGCGACCCGCAGCATGGGCGTGGCGTTCAGCGGATGCTCCATGCCCGGTGCCTCCACCCCGCTGTTCACGGTGCCGGACGGGAAGATGGGCGTCGGCCTCGGCATCCACGGCGAGCCGGGCATCCATGACGCGCCGATCGCGACCGCGTCCGAGCTGGCGCGACTTCTCGTCGAGCCGGTGCTGGCGGAGCGCCCGGCGGGCGCGACCCGCGCCGCCGTGATCGTGAACGGCCTCGGCACGACCAAGTACGAGGAGCTCTTCCTGCTGTGGTCGGAGATCGCGCCGCTGCTGCGCGACGCCGGACTGGAACTGGTCGAGCCCGAGGTCGGGGAGCTCGTCACGAGCCTGGACATGGGCGGCTGCTCGCTGACCGCGATGTGGCTCGACGACGAACTCGAACGCGTGTGGACGGCCGACGCCTACACGCCCGCCTACCGCAAGCAGGCGCGTGCGCTCAGCAAGCTGCGCCCGGTCGCCACCGTCGGCGACGCCGAGTACGAGGCGGCGCCGACGCCGGCCTCCGCCGCGGCCGCGGCGCTCGGCGGCGCCGTGATCGCCGGGCTGCAGGAGCTCGCCCGCACCGTACGCATCCACGAGGAGGAGCTCGGCCGCATCGACGCGGTCGCCGGCGACGGCGATCACGGGCGCGGCATGGTCAAGGGGGCGGATGCCGCAGCCGGGGCCGTTCGCGGACGCGAGGGCGCTGGACCCGCCTGGCTGCTCACCCGTGCGGGTCTGGCCTGGGCGGCGGCCGCCGGCGGCACCTCCGGCGTGCTCTGGGGAGCCGGGCTCGAAGCGGCGGGCCGGGCGCTCGGCGACGACCATGCCGAGTACGTCCCCGCTGATGCCGTCGCCGCGGTCGACGCCTTCCGCGAGGCGATCATCGGACTCGGCCGCGCCGAGATCGGCGACAAGACCATCGTCGACGCCCTCATCCCGTTCTCCGACGCGCTGCGCGCCGCGCTCGCCGACGGCGCCACGCTGTCGTCCGCGTGGCGGGCTGCGGCCTCCGCGGCGGTCACGGCCGCCGAGGCGACCGCGCTGCTGACGCCGAGGAAGGGCCGCGCCCGCCCGCTCGCGGAGAAGAGCGTCGGCACCCCCGACGCGGGCGCCACCTCATTCAGCCTCATCGTCAGCGCGCTGGACGGATCGCTCGTCGGCTGACGCGCACACCACTGGAACAAGAAGGAGACATCATGTCTGAGACCCCCTGGCGCATCGTCATCGGCAGCGACGACGCCGGAGTCGACTACAAAGAGGCGCTGAAGGCCGACCTCGAGGCGGACCCGCGTGTGGCATCCATCGTGGATGTCGGCGTGACCGGCGCGGAGCACACCGCCTATCCGCACGTGGCGATCGAGGCGGCCCAGCTGATCGCCGACGGCAAGGCCGACCGCGCTCTGCTGTTCTGCGGCACCGGCCTCGGCGTCGCCATCTCGGCCAACAAGGTGCCCGGCATCCGGGCGGTGACGGCGCACGACTCGTACTCCGTCGAGCGTGGCGTCAAGTCCAACGACGCCCAGGTGCTGTGCATGGGCCAGCGCGTGATCGGCCTCGAGCTCGCCCGCCGACTGGCGAAGGAGTGGCTCGACTACCGCTTCGACCCCGCCAGCCCGTCCGACGCGAAGGTGCAGGCCATCAAGGACTACGAGGGGAAGGCATGAGCGCCGACGTCGTCATCGTCACGGGCGCCGCGAGCGGCATCGGCCTGAGCGTCGCCCAGCATTTCGCGGCCCATGGCGCCCGTGTCGTCGGCGTCGACCTCAGTGCGAGCGTCGCCGAGCGGATGGCGGAGCTCCCCGGCGGGCCGCACCTCGGGATCGCCCGGGACCTCACCGACCCGGCGGCGGCGGGCGAGGTCGTCGCTCAGGCCGCCGACGCCGTCGGCACCCCCACCGTGCTCGTCAACTCGGCCGGCGTCGCCCTCCTCGACCCCGCACTGGACGTGCCCGCCGCACGCTGGCAGGCCACGCTCGACGTCAACCTCAGTGCGAGCTTCTATATGGCCCAGGCGGTCGGTCGTCTGATGGTCGGCGCGCACTACGGCCGGATCGTCAGCCTCGCCTCGCAGGCGGCCATCATCGGCCTCGACCAGCATGCCGCTTACGCCGCGAGCAAGGCGGCCCTCGTCGGCCTGACGAAGGTGCTCTCGAAGGAGTGGGCCCCGCACGGCGTGACCGTCAACTGCGTCTCGCCGACCGTGGTGGAGACCCCGCTCGGCAAGGCCGCGTGGGCGGGCGAGAAGGGCGAGAGAGCCAAGGCCGAGATCCCGGTCGGCCGCTTCGCGCAGCCCGAGGAGATCGCTGCCCTGATCGCCTACCTCGCGAGCCCCGACGCCGCCATGATCACCGGCGAGAACGTCGTCATCGACGGCGGACGCACCACGGTCTGAGCCGTCGCCCACCCCCCTCCATCGGCATCGCGCCGATGAAGTCCCTGCCGGCGTCCCCGAGCCCGGCATCCGTTCCTCCCACAACGAAGTAGGAAAGGCCATCATGTCCACCATTCCCACCGGCACCGCGCCCGCCCCGGCGCGCGAGCCGCTGCTCGACCGCGTCGGCTTCCCCCGCGGGCTCGGCTGGGGTCTCCTCGCCGTCATCGTCTTCCTGATCGGCGACGGCATCGAGACCACCTGGATCAGCAACTACCTGGCGAGCAACGACGGCATCGCGCTCTCTGAGGCCGCGCTGGTCGTCACCATCTACGGGATCGTCGTCGCCGTCGGCTCCTTCCTCTCCGGCGCCCTGGCGGAATCCCTCGGGCCGCGCCGGGTCATGCTGATCGGCGTCATCACCTTCCTGGTGTTCGACCTGCTGTTCATCACCGTGGCGATTCCGAGTCACAACCTCGCGCTCCTCCTCGTCATCTATCCGCTGCGCGGGCTGGGCTACCCCCTGTTCGGCTACGGCTTCCTCACCTGGATCATGTACAAGGCGGATCCGGCCAAGAAGGGCTCGGCGGCCGGCTGGTTCTGGTTCGCGTTCTCGCTCGGCCTCCAGGTGCTCGGCTCCTACGTCTCCAGCCTGTTCCTGCCGCGCATCGGCGAGGTCGGTACGCTATGGATCGGCTTCGCCATGGCCGCGATCGGCGGCATCGGCGGTCTGCTGCTGATCCGTGAGAAGTTCACTCCGCCTCAGGGCAGCGAGAAGGTCTCGGTGCTCTCCTCGCTCGTCTCCGGCCTCTCGATCTCCTACCGCGTTCCCGCCATCGGCGTCGGCGGCATCGTCAAGATCATCAACATCGGCGGGGTCACCGGATTCAGCGTCTTCTACGTGTCCTACCTCGTCCAGACGGTCCACGCCTCCGTCCCGGGGGCGGTGCTGATGTTCACCTTCGTCGGCATCCTCGCCGTCATCGGCGCACTCGGCTGGGGATTCCTCGCCGACCGGCTCGGCTGGCGCAACACCGTCCAGTGGTTCGCCCCCACCCTGTGCTTCATCGCGGTGCTCTACCTCTACTACGTGCCGCAGTTCGCCGGCGCGAACTACCTGCTGATCGACCTCGGCGGCATCATCTTCGGTGCGGGTCTGTCGGCGTTCGTCCCGATCACGGCCCTCATGTCCGGCCTGGCGCCGAACGAGACCGGTGCGGCGCTCTCGATCGTGAACCTCGGCTCCGGCCTGGCCGCCTTCGTCGGCCCGGCGATCGTCGCGGCCTTCCTCGTGCCGCTCGGCGTCGGCGGTGTCGTCTGGGTGTTCGCGGGGCTCTACGCCGTGGCGTTCTTCCTGATGTTCTTCATGCGGCTGCCCGGCAACGCCCGGACCCTGGCCGGCGTGCATCAGGACATCGGGGCCGAGCTGCAGTCCGACACCACGCTCTAAGCCGACTCACCCTTCGATCTGGAGATACTCATCTGATGAAACTGAACGTCCACACCACCGGAACCGGCTCGAGGACCGCCGTCGTGATCCACGGCATCAGCGCCGACGCCGCCCTCTTCGCGGACTTCACCGACCGCCTCGCGCAGGACTACGGCTACACGGTCCTCGCCGTCGACCTCCGCGGCCACGGGGAGTCGCCGCGCGCCGACGACTACCCGCTCGCCGCGTTCTCCGACGACGTCGTCGAGTCGGTCCCCGCCGGGGCGGAGGTGGTCATCGGCCACTCGCTCGGCGGCCGGGTGCTCCTCGACGCGGTCGAGCGTCTGCTGCCGGCGCGCGCCGTCTACCTGGACCCCGCCTTCGCCATCGAGCATCGCGTCGACTCGAGCGACCGCAGCAACGTCGGGCAGCACTCCGACGGAAGCCTCTACACCGCCGAGGACTTCGCACCGTTCCTGCCGGCCTGGGGCGAGGCGAACATCGCCCGCGTCATGCACGCCCACGAGCGGTGGGACGACTCCATGTACGAGCAGCTCATGGCCGCCGTCGCCGACGCGCCGCACCCGAGCGCCCCGCCCGTCGTGCCCTCGCTCGTCGTCAAGTCCGGCGACAGCCCGCTCGTCAGCGACGCCACGGTCGAGAGGCTCCGTGGGCTGGGCTGGGAGGTCCGGATCCAGGCGGGCGCCGGCCACAACCTGCAGCTCGAGAGCGTCGAGGACACCCTGCGCAGCCTCGACGGTTGGATCTGATCCTCGGCTCCGCCTCCCCAGGACGGGTTCCGCCCACGCGCCGTGGGCGCGGAACGGAACCCGTCCCCGCGGCGGGGTGCGCCCGAAGGTGAGCGAGCACACGGAACCGCGCGTCGAGGCGCGACGCGGTGCACCTCTGGTGCTCGCGGCGATGTGCCTGGGCCTGATGCTGTCGATGTTCAACTCGACGCAGGTCAACGTCACGCTTCCGGCCATCGCCGACTCGCTGCACGCCTCGCCCACGGAGCTCCAATGGGTGTCCGCTGTCTACACGCTCTGCTACGCCGCGACCCTGCTTCCCGGCGGCGCGCTCGGCAACCGGCTCGGCCGGCGCGCGTCGTTCCTGGTCGGGGTCGGGGTCTTCGTCGTCGGCTCCCTGGGCTGTGCGCTCGCGCCGACGCTGCCGCTGCTGCTGGCGGCGCGGGTGGCGCAGGCCGTCGGTGCCGCGATCATGCTGCCGCAGACCCTGGCGATCCTCGTGAACGAGTACGACGACCCCGCGGCCCGATCGCGCGCGGTCGGCATCTGGGCGGGCGGGGCGAGCCTGGGGCTCGCGGCCGGCCCCATCCTCGGCGGCGTCATCGTGAGCGTCGGCTCGTGGCGCTGGGGATTCGTGCTCAGCGCAATCCTCGGCGTCGGCGCCCTCGCCCTGGCGTACGCCGCGGTCCCCGCGGCGCGTCACGGTCGCGCATCCGGCGCCCCCTCGTCCGACCCCGCCGGAACCGGCCTGTCCGTCGTCGCCCTCGTCGCCCTGGCCTTCGGCCTCATCGAAGCCGGCAACCTCGGCTGGGACGCCCCGGCGATCATCGCGGCCTTCGTCGTCGCCGCCATGGCCGTCGCCGGGTTCCTGGCGGTCGAGCACCTGCTCGGCACACGCGGCAGGCATCCGATCATGCCCCTGCAGATCTGGAAGAGCCGCCGCCTCGTCGCCGCGAACCTGGCCGGGCTCGGCTACTTCTTCGCCTTCTTCGGCATCCTCTACTTCTTCAGCATCGACCTCCAGCAGCAGCGCGGGTTCACGCCGCTGGCCACCGGGATCGCCTTCCTGCCCATGATGATCGTCATGGCGTTCCTCGGCCCGGTCGCGGGGCGGCTCAGCGCGCGGTTCGGCTCTGCCCGCATCCTCGGCGGAGGGCTGCTCGTCGCCGCCGCGGGATGTGCGCTGCTGGCCCTTCTCGGCCCCGACGCGTCCGCGCTCGACACCGAATGGCGCCTGCTGGTCTTCGGCATCGGCGCCGGCTTCATGTCCTCGCCGATGAGCAACCTCGCGGTGTCCAGCGTCGAGCGCCAGCACTCCAGCACCGCCTCGGCCGTGCACAATATGTGTCGGCAGATCGGATCCACGCTCGGTGTGGCCGCCCTCGGCGCCGTCATCGGGAGCCGACCCGGCTTCTCGGCCGGTCTCGCGGTCGCGATGCTGGTCACCGCCGTGCTGCTGGCGGTCATCGGCATCGGGGTGTGGGCTCTGACCGGTATGAGGCCGTCCCGGCGCTAGCCTCCGACCGGGACGTGGGCATCCCGCCGCCCCGTGCGTCCCGATTCCGCCACGGCGGGTCGGGCCCCGGCCGTGAGACCGGCCGCGGGTTACGCTCCCAGGGTGGACCCTCTGCGACTGATCGGCGTGTGGCGCTTCGACCGCCGGATCGCCGACGGTCAGGGCCGCCGCGACTACACGGTGGAGGGTGAGGCGGTGTTCACCCGCGCGGAAGGCGGCGGCATCCGCTGGTCCGAGACCGGGATGCTGCACGGGGAGGGCGTGAGCACGCCGATCCGGCGCACGCTCCTGCTCGAGCCCGGCCGGCCGGGGGAGGCGGCGTGGCGGGTCCTCTTCGAGGACGGGCGCTTCTTCCACAGCTGGCAGCCCGGTGCGGTGGAGCATCTCTGCGGTCTCGACACCTACCTCGGCGAGGTCGCTCCGCCTCTCGGCGAGGCGGCGGACGCGTCGTGGTCGGTGCGGTGGCTGGTCACCGGCCCGCAGAAGGACTACGCGATGACGACCCGCTACCGGTCGGCGACGGCGCGCGTCGTCTCCTAGCCGTCGAGCCGACGGCTGATCTCGATTCCGTTCCCGGCCCACCGCGCGGCGGACAGATCGGGCACAACGGCCTCGCAGCCGAGGTCGAGCGCGGTGGGACCGACGCCGATGAGGACGCCGACGCCGGCGGCCCGGGCGGAGCGGATGCCGTTCTCGCTGTCCTCGAAGATCAGGCAGTCGCCGATCGGGATGCCGAGCGCTGCGGCCGCCGCGAGATAAGGATCCGGTGCGGGCTTCCCCTGCGCGACGAGCTCGGCCGAGACGATCGTCGTGGGGCGCGGCACGCCGGCGGCGGTGAGCCGCGCCGCGGCCAGCGCGCCACCCGCCGAGGTCACCACGGCACGCGAGGAATCCGGTATCGACCCGAGCAGGGCGGCCGCGCCCGGGATCTCGACCGTCTCTCCGGCCGTGTCCAGCTCGAGCCGGTCGATGTCCGCGGTGCCTGCGTCCACCTCGTCCGGTGCGAGGTAGAGCGCAACGGTCTCGCGGGAGCGCCGGCCGTGCATCCCCTCGAGCACCGTCTCCGGGCGCAGGGCGTGCCGATGCGACCACTCGATCCACGCGGCCTCGCCGGCGGCCTTGGAGTCCACGAGCACGCCGTCCGAGTCGAAGAGCACGGCACGGCAGGGGAAGAGCTCGGTCACGGGAGGGTCCGTCACTGAGGGTCGGAAGCGGACTGCTCACGCTCCGACGCCGCGATCTGGGCGCGCACCGCGTCCATGTCGAGCTCGCGGGTCTGCCGGATGATGTCGTCCAGGGCCGGGCGGGGGAGTGCGCCGGCCTGACGGTAGATCCCGATGCCGTCGCGGAACACCATCAGCGTCGGGATGGCCTGGATGTCGAGCGCGGCGGCCAGACCGGCCTCCGCCTCGGTGTCGAGCTTGCCGTGGACGATGTCGGGGTTGTCGTCAGAGCTGGCATCGTAGATGGGGGCGAAGGCGTGGCAGGGGCCGCACCAGTCGGCCCAGAAATCGACGAGGACGATGCCCTCGCCGAGCACGGTCTGCTCGAAGCTGTCGTTGGTCAATGCGACGGTGGCCATGTCTCTATCCTGTGGCAGAAATGGCATCCTGTGGCGGAAGTGGCGTTCCGATCGATCACCGGCGCGCAGATCGCGCGCAGATCGCCGCGGGGCGCCGCACCCGTGCGGCCCATCGGCCGTTCCTTCGAGGCGCTCAGTTCCCGGCGGTCTCGTCCACGCGGCCGGCCGGGTTCGGAACGGTTCCGCCGTAGCGGGCCGCCACGCCCCCGGTCTGCACGGGGACGCCGTCCACCGGGGCGCCCAGCTCGGGCGTGTACTTCGCGCTGTGTCGGAAGGCATCCACGAAGCGCTGCAGCCGCGCGTCGCCCGGGTCGGTGAGTCGCAGCTGATGCCCCCACGCGGACACGACGATGGGGCTGGGCAGGCTGTCGTCGGTCCACGGGGTGAGGTCGAGGTAGCGGTTGGACTGCCCGCTCAGGCCCTGGATCTGCTCGGCGATCAGGGACTGCTTTCCGACGAAGTCGACGAGCTGCTGCACCTGGGCGGCCGGCAGCGAGGGGCGGTAGGTGATCCAGATCGCGCCGTGCTCGAGGTTGTGCACGGCGCGTTCGCTCGGCACCGGCTTGTCGTAGACGCCCGCGTTCATCCACACGGGGTCGTGCGGGCCGCCCGCCGGCGGAGCGGTCGCATACGTCACCGCTCCGGTCACGTGCGTGTGCTCCTCGGCGCCGCTGACGCCCTCGCCGTTCGCATCGACGGTCGTCGACCATGCGATCACTCCGGGGATGCCGGAGTCATCGGGGACGGTGGTGAGCGGATGCTGCGTGGTCGCCGGTGCAGAGGCGAGAGGGCCCGCCGGGACGATCTCCGCGGCCGGTGCGGTTGCGCTCGGAGCGCCCGGGTCCTCGCTGCTGGACTTCCCGCTGTCCGACTTCTCAGCGCCCGGGCTCGTGCTGGAGGTGCAGCCGATCAGGAGCATCGCCGACGACAGAGCGAGTACGGCCAGGACGGGGGAACGCAGGCGCATGGGACCAGCCCACCACGCGATGTTGTGCGCGTCCTGTTCGCACAGTCACGGCGGTCGTCAGAGGAGCTGCTCGAAGCGCCCGCTCAGAACAGCGGCCACGGCACGACGTGCCAGCCGTTCTGCGGGGCGGGGAACCGCCCCTCCGCGAGGAGCAGCTCGCACCGCCACTCCAGCATCTCGACCTCGAAGGGGCTGAGCAGCCCGGTCAGGCTCCGGCCCAGTGCGCTGGCGAGCTCGTCGCGCACCCGGGCGACCCCGGCGAGCTCGTCGTCCCGCAGCGGGGAGTCGACCCAGCCCCACAGCACGGTCCGCAGCTTGTCGTCGGCGTGGAAGGTGAGGCCGTGGTCGATCCCGTGCCGGTGGCCGTCCGCCATCTCGAGGATGTGCCCGCCCTTGCGGTCGGCGTTGTTGACGATGACGTCGAACACGGCGATGCGGCGCAGGGCGGCGGAGTCCTCGTGCACGATCGCGACGGGGAAGTCCGGCTCGCCGATCGCCTCGAAGACGCGGCACCACCCCGCGGACGTCGCAAGCTCCGGGGCGGTGAGCTCGACGGCGTGCTGCTCGCGATCGGGCTCCCGCCACAGCTGCACCATCCCTTCGCCGAAGGGCCCGTCGCGCAGCCAGGTGCGCGGCACGATGTCCCAGCCGATCGCCTCGGAGACCAGGTAGGCCGCGACCTCGCGCTGCGCGAGATCGCCGTCGGGGAAGTCCCACAGCGGCTTCTCACCCGCGGTGGGCTTGTAGACGACCGGGGTGTCGCCGATCGTGCCGTAGAAGACGAGGTTCGACGCGGACGAGATCCTGCTCAGGAGCCGCAGCTCGCCCGTGCGGAGTTCGGCCGGCCCGGTCATCAGTGGCCGTTCCCGCCCCCGAGGCGCGGCTCGGCCGAGGCATCCGCCCGCAGCCAGGACAGGCTGCCCGACTCGGTGTTGGTGGCGATGACCTCGGCCCCGCCGCCGCCGTAGCGCACGATCGAGACGGATGCCGGTCCCACGGTGATGCGCTGGAAGAGATCCAGGTGCATGCCCAGGGCGTCGGCGAGGACGGCCTTGATGATGTCACCGTGGCTCACGGCGGCCCACACGGCGTTCGGTCCGTGCTCGGCGGCGAAGCTCTCATCGTGTCGTCGGATCGCGGCGACCGAGCGGGTCTGCATCTCCGCCATCGACTCCCCGCCGGGGAAGGTGGCCGCGGACGGCTGCGACTGCACGACCGACCACAGCTTCTCGCGGGTGAGCTCGCTGAGGGTGCGGCCCTGCCAGTCCCCGTAGTCGCACTCGGTGAGCCCGCGGTCGATCGGTGCGGCCGGCTCCCCGGACTGGTGGTCCAGGATGAGGCGGGCGGTCTGCCGGCAGCGCATCAGAGGGCTGGAGACCACCCCGGCCAGCGGCACGACCGCCAGCCGCTCGGCCGTGCGGGCGGCCTGGCCCCGGCCGATCTCGTCCAGCCCGACCCCCGCGGCTCGGCCGGCCAGCAGCCCCTTCGCGTTCGCGGCGGTGCGACCGTGTCGGACGAGGATGACGGTGGGCATAGCGACAGCCTAAGCAGCGGACTCCACGGATAATCGAAACAGTTCGTGCGCGCGAAAGCGCACTCCCAGCGCTCGGCGAGGTCGGGGCGGAAAGACGATGACGGTGACGGACCCTCAGGCGCGGATCGGCGCGGTGTCGTGGCGGAAGCCGCAGTGGCGCGGGGATTTCTACCCGCCGGGTCTGCCCCAGGCCGAGGAACTGCGCTACCTCGCCGGGCGGATGCGCACCCTGGAGATCGACACGACGTTCTACGGGCTGCAGTCGCCCGGGGCGTTCACGAAGTGGCGCGATCAGGTCCCGCAGGATTTCGTGTTCTCCGTCAAGGGGATCGGGACGGTCACCCACGAGCGCCGGCTCGAGAGCGTCGCGCGGAACGTCGCCGAGTTCCTCGCCTCCGGCGTGCTTCTCCTCGGGGAGAAACTGGGACCGATTCTCTGGCAGCTGCCGCCGTCGCTTCCCTTCCAGCCGGCGAAGATCGACGCCTTCCTCGGCCTGCTGCCGCGCTCCGTCGACGAGGCGCGGCGGTTCGTCGCCCAGCAGGGGATCGTCGCCCCGATGCACGAGGACGTGGCGGACGGCGGCCTCCGCCACGCACTGGAAGCGCGTCACCACAGCTTCGGAAACAATCCGAGGTTCCTCGAACTACTGCGGCGCCATGATGTCGCCGCCGTCATCACCAACTCGGACACATGGCCGCGGATCGACGCCGTCACCGCAGCCGGCTTCGTCTATGTGCGACTTCACGCGGACATGACGCAGTTCCCCGACGGCTATGACGACGAGACGCTCGACTGGTGGGCCGAACGGATCACGGCGTGGCGGACCGGGGCGGCCAGCGCGGATGGGAACGGTCGCGACGTCTTCGCGTACTTCGACCACTCCGGCTACGCAGGGACCCGTTCGCCCTACGACGCGATCCGGCTGCAGAGGCGGCTCGGCGGCCCTGGCCCGCAGGCGGGCACGACCCTGCAGCCGGCGCTGTGGTGAGAGCGCTGTGGTGAGCGCCGCGGCCTACCAGCCCAGCACGCCGTCGTCCTCCTGGAAGGTCCCGGTCGGGCCGTCCGCGCCGATGCAGGCCAGGCGTACGACGACCCGGGCGCTGACCTCGGCAGGGCGCCCGGCGCTGGTGGCGGGGTCCGTCCCGCCGAGCTCCGTCGCGGTGTAGCCGGGCTCGACGGCGTTGAACTTCACCTCGGGCACGGCCTTCGCGTACTGGAGGGTGAGCATCGAGACGGCGGCCTTGCTCGCGCCGTAGGCGATCGCGGGCACGTGGAACGCGGGGCGCTCGGGGTTCGTGACGGCCCAGAACGAGCCGAGGGCGCTCGAGACGTTCACCACGACCGGGTTCTCCGACCTCCGCAGCAGGGGCAGCGCGGCCTCGGTCGTGCGGATGATCCCGACCACGTTCGTGTCGAACAGCTGCAGGGCCTCGGGGCCGTTCAGACCGTTCAGACCGATGCCGGCGTTGTTGATGAGGATGTCGAGTCCGCCGTTGGTGGTGGTGATGTGGGTGAGGGCGGTGGTGATGGAGGTGTCGTCGGTGACGTCGAGGTGGATGTAGTGGGCGCCGAGTTCTTTGGCGGTGGTTTGTCCGTGTTGTTCGTTGCGGGCGCCGAGGTAGACGGTGTGTCCGGCGGCGATGAGTTGGCGGGCGGTTTCTTTGCCGATGCCTTTGTTGGC